>CAZQJC010000205.1:0-28193 GCA_964593795.1 uncultured Myxococcales bacterium
CGGGGCGGGCGGCGCGTGCGGCCCCCGCGGGGGCGGGGGTGGCGGAGGGATGGGGGCCCCGGCCCTGTCCGCCTCGACGTCCCCGTCGAAGACGTGCAGGTAGCGCTCCACCGCCTTGATGCGCGCGGGGACGTCCGTGACGACGACCCTGTTCTTGCCCTGCGGGGAGATCGTCCCGCGGGGCGAGAGCAGGTCCTTCGGGATGGAGCGCATGAGGTCCTCGACCCTCGTGCGCTCGAGCGTCCAGGTCCGGGTCACGACGGCCTGGTTCGCCTGCGCCAGCTCGAAGGCGTTCTCGAGCTGGCGGCGGCGCGGCTCCTGGTGCTCGTGATCGAGAGTGGTCTTGCGGGCGACGCGCACGATGTTGCCGTGCTGCTCGAACCAGAGCCCGTGCGAGCGCAGCACGGACTTGAACGCCTCCGACCAGGGCACGTCCTTGAGACGCACCGTGATCGGCTCGGTGCGCACGTCGGCGTCCGGCATGATGTTCACGGTCGGCTCCGCGCACTCGGCGAAGAAGCGCATCACGGCGTCGAGGTCGGCCTCCACGAGCGACACGCTGATGGACTTGTCGGGCAGGTCCTCGTCGTCGGCCTCCTCCTCGGCGACCGCCACCTCCGCCCGGCCCTGCAGGCCCTGCAGGCCCTCGATCGCCTTTCCGATCGCGAACGGGATCGACTCGGCCGAGCGGGGCGGCTCGGGCGGGCCCTTGACCTCGCGCACGATGGCCACGGCGCCGAGCACCATCGACACGACGATCACCGAGATCGCCACGAGCAGCTTGGTGTTGCCATGCCAGGGCTGTTGCTCCTGGGTGACGTTCTGCGACGGGGAGGGGGGCTGCGGGATCGCGCGCGGCGCGGCCCGCTCCGACGGCGTCGCGAGCGTGGCGGCGAGCGCGACCGGCTCCTCCTCGCCGGTCTTCGGCTGTCGTGCGATGGCCTCCTCGACGAAGCCGCGCACCGCCTCGATGGAGCGCGTGTCCGGCGCGGGCGCGCCGAGGGCCGCCTGCCAGGCGTCGCAGAGCTCGCCGACGCTGCCGTAGCGCTCCTCGGGGTCCTTGCGCATCGCGCGCACGACCACGTCGGCGACCGCCTGCGGCACGTGCGGGGCGAGCTCGCGGATCGGCTGCGGCTCCTCGGCGGTGATCTTGAACATGACGCCGATCGCGCTCGGCGCGCGGAAGGGCATCTCGCCGGTGAGCGCGCGATACAGGATCGAGCCGATCGCGAAGAGGTCGGCGCGCGCGTCGACCTCGCCGCCGCGGCCCGTCGCCTGCTCGGGCGCCATGAAGGCGGGCGTGCCGAGGACGGCCGAGTCGCGCGTCACGAGCGACGCGGAGTGACGGATCTTCGAGACGCCGAAGTCCATCACCTTGAGGACGATCTCGCCCTCCTCGGTGCGGTGGAAGTAGAGGTTCTCGGGCTTGAGGTCGCGATGGACGACGCCCGCCTTGTGCGCCGGGTCGAGCGCGGCCCGGAGGTGCGCGAGGATCGTCAGCAGCTCCTCCGGCGTGGCGCGGCCGCGCGCGTCGAGCCAGCGCGACACGTCCGTGCCGATGAGGAGCTCCATGACCATGTACGGGCTGCGGTCGTCGTCGATCGCGAAGTCGTAGATGCGGACGGCGTGGCGCGAGCCGAGGCGCGCGGCGATCTCGGCCTCCCGCACGAAGCGCCGGTAGAGGTCCTCGTCATTGAGGCCCCCGGTGAGGAACTTGATCGCGTACCGGGTGGGCAGGAAGACGTGGCCGGCCTCGTAGACCGTGCCCATCCCGCCCTGACCGAGCAGCCGCCGGACCCGGTAGGTGCCCTTCAAGATGCGGCCGATGCGCGGATCGCGGTCGGTCACGAGGGCCAGTGTAGACGAGAACACGACGGGAAACCGCTCCGACGTCCGGGGCATTCCCGCGGCGTCAGATGCGCCGCGAACGTGGAGAGATTTGCAGCACGACCTCGCCCTTCCTGAAGACGCGCACCGCGCCCGAGGTCTGCGAGACGCAGATGGCCATGGCCTCGGACTCGCGGGTGATGCCGGCCGCGGCCATGTGCCTCGCGCCGAGGCCGAGCGAGACCTTGACGTCGCTGTCGCCGAACTGGAGGTAGCGCCCGGCCGCCAGCACGACGCCGTCCTCGCGGATGACGAAGGCGCCGTCGAGGACCGCGAAGCTGCGCAGCGCGTCCCGCACCATCGGGTTGAGGAGGTTCTTCTCGCTCTCGGGGTAGCCCTGGAACGGGTTCATGGAGAGCTGCTTCGAGCGCTCGAGCACGCGCGAGGTGTCGCCGACGACGAACAGCGTGCCGATCGGGTGGCCCTCCCAGCCCTCGATGCCGATCGTGACGGCCTGCTCGATGAGGCCCTCGAGCACCTGCGCGGGGATGCGCTGGTCGGTGGGCAGCTCGAAGTGGAGATCGTCCGTCGCGTTCTCGGACTGGCGCCGGCCGATGGAGACCACCATGAACGTGTCGGGCCAGCTCGTGGCGCGCTTGCCGACCGCGACGAGCACCGTCTCGCCCTCGGCGAAGCGGCCCGCCGACACGCCGGCGAGGAGCGCGAGCTTGAGCTTCTCCTGCCGCGAGAGCCCCTCGTACGCGGGGATGGCCACGGCGAAGACGCCCTGCGCGTTGGCGACGGCGCGCTGGGGCTCGCTCGTGACCGCCTGGGTGAGCTTCTTCTTGATCGCGGGCGTGACGGACGGCAGCGGCAGGTCGCCGATGTAGAGCAGGTGGGCGAAGGCCTTCTTGCGGGCGAGGGCGTAGGCCGCCTCGAGGAAGTCGTCTAGCGGCGGCGGGATGGCGGACATGCGCCGTGATCGTATCCGCGCTATGGTCCGAGCGTGAAGAATCCGCCGCGCCAGGTGCCGCTCGACGAGCTCGGCCCCCTGCGCCGTGGCCGCGCCGTGTGGGGCAAGCGGTTCTTCGGCGGGGCCATCGGCCTCGTCGTGACGGGCTTCGTCGTCAGCGGCCTCCTCTATTTTTCCTTCGTGTACCGCCGCTGGGCCGTCGCCGAGATGAGCCGTCGGCCGCCCCCCCCGCCGCCGGCCGCCCCCGGCGAGACCCCGCGGCCCGTCCGCGTGAACTTCATCCCGCAGTAGCGCGGGCGCGGTTGTATGGTCCGCGCCGCCATGCGGTGCACGTGCCTGCTCGCCCTGTCGTCGCTCCTCGCCGCTTGTTCGGACGGAGGTGTCCGCATAGGGGCCCAGCCCGACGCGCCGGTCACGATGATGCCGCCAGACGGCCCTCCCGACGCGTTCGTCCAGAGCGACGGGCCGGGGTTCGCGTCCGGCCTCGAGGCGCGGCCCTCGCCGGACCTCTCGTGGGCGGCGCTCGGGCGCGGCGTCGTCGGGACGCTGCTCGTGCAGGCCCTCGGCGAATCCACCGTGCGCGAGGTGATCTCGGGCAGCGAGCCGAGCGGCCTCCAGCGGCCGATCCAGCGCCCCTGCTACCTCATCACGCGCAACGACGTCATCGACGGCCGGCCCGCGGTCGCGCTCGACTTCATGCGGGCCACGCAGAGCTGCCTCGTGACGCAGGGCGTGTTCCTCGTGCAGGCCCCGATGGCGGCGGGCCAGCCGGCGCAGATCACGCTCGCGGCGATGCCCTACGTGCACGGGCGCCGCATCGACGGCGCGTTCCGCGTGACCAGGACCGACGACCCGCAGCGCTTCCGCGTGGCCACGGGCGACCCGGTGCTGGATCCGCCGGTGCCCTTCCAGGACACCTGCGAGGGCGAGAGCGGTACGCGGTGCCTCCGCATCTGCGATCCCGCCGGCACGTGCATCCGCGTGGGCTGGACGGGCCTCGCGACGGTGAGCGAGGAGCCGCCGAAGGGCGTGCTGTCGCTCGACGGCACGGGCGCCGTCACGGGGCTCATCGGGGGCCAGGCCGTCGACAACATCGCCGAGCGGACCACCGCGGCCGGGTCGAGCTCGACCGAGGCGCTCGCCTGCGAGAAGGACCCTCCGGCGTGGAGCCCCGGCGCGCTCCGCTTCGAGACCACGGACGCGGGGCCGACCTGCGCGTGTCCCCTCGGCGGGACCGAGCGCCTCGCCGGCAAGATGGAGTACGTGATCCGCAAGCCCTGCGACGCGGGCACCTCGCTGACGTTCTCGCTGGTCACGCAGGAGGCGCTCGTGCGCGCGGTCTACGGGGACTCGAGCTGCGGCAACGTCTCGTTCGCGGCGGCGTGCGCGCCCGGCACGCTCGACGTGCCCACCCAGACCGCGACGGGCTGCACGAACGAGTGCCTCGCGCTCGGCTGCGCGTGGTCGAGCGCGGCCGGCACCTGCTCGTGCGCGGGCGGCAGCGTGCCGCGCGGTATGCGGCAGGCCATCTTCGAGCTCGAGCCGCTCCTGCCGGCGGCCTTCGCCGAGGGGCAGCGTCTCGGCTGCGCGGCGCCCGCGCCATGAGCACGCGCGAGACGCGGACGCCGATGGCGCCCACGGTCAGCCCGTGGCTGGGGCTGCCGTTCTTCCTGGTGGGCCTGCTCGCGGACGTCGCGACGGTGGCCATCACGCAGGCGCCGGCGGGCGCGTTGCCGCCGGTGGCGCCGGTGGCGACGGGCCTGTTCGGCTTCGTGTTCACCGTCGCGGGGGCCACGATCCTCTTCGGGGGCCTCGCGTGGCGGCGGCAGCGGGCGCGGCGCGCTCGCCTCCTCGCCGAGGAGCCGCGCAGGCCCTGGCGCGCGGAGGAGCGCTGGCACCGGCTCGAGACGCGCTCGGCGTCCGGGATGTCGCTGCTCCGCCGCTGGATCCTCGCGGTGTACGTGGTCGCGTTCGTGTCGCTGTTCGTGGTGATCGCGCTGTCGAGCACCACTCCGACGTTCATTCGCGTGGTCGTCGGCCTGTTCTCGCTGGTCGGAGTGTGGGCGATCGGGAGCGCCATCTACCACACGCTGCAGCACTGGAAGTGGGGGCGCGCGCGCCTGACGTTCCGCCGGGTCCCCGTGGCGCCGGGCGAGCGGCTCGAGGGGATGATCTTCTGCGGCCGCCGCGTCGAGCCCGAGGGCGGCTTCAAGCTGACGCTGCTGTGCTCGGAGGATCGCGTGGACCGGACGCGATCGGGCGGCCGGAGCACCGTGACGTACAAGCGACAGGACCTCTTCGAGGCGGAGCACGTCGTCGGCCGCGACCTGCTGCGCGCGTTCGACGTGGAGGGCACGGCGATCCCGGTCGACCTCCCGATCCCGGCCGAGCACCCCGGCACGGCCGAGGTGACCGACCGCAGCGTCTACTGGGAGCTCGACGTGCGCGCCGCCACGAGCGGCATCGACTTCCACGTCACCTTCGCGCTCCCTGTATTCGTCTACGCAGATGAGTCCCTCGTCGAGCGCCGGGTGTAGGCGCGCGCCAGCGCGGCGTACTCGCCGAGGGCGAAGCGCAGGGCGCGCAGGGGCCGCGCGTCGAGGACCGCGCTCTCGAGGTGGTGGCCCCGCGGCGTGAGGCCGGCGCGGCGGAACCAGAGGAGGGCGCGGCGCAGGTGGAAGGGCTGCGTGACGATCCAGACGTCGCGGTGGCCGGCCGGCAGGAGCAGCTCGGCGGACAGGCGCGCGTTCTCGGCCGTGCTCGTGGCGCGGGCCTCGACGAGGATCGCGCTCGCAGGTACGCCGAGCGCCTCGAGCTGCCGCGCCATCACGAGGGCCTCGGGCTCGGCGTGGCGAGCGTCCGGGCCGCGCCCCCCGGTCACGAGGACACGGGGCACGAGGCCCGCGTGGTACAGGCCCGCGCCCGCCACGAGGCGCTCGAGCAGCATCGGCGTCGGCGAGCCGTCCGCCCACGGGGGCGCGCCGAGCACGATCGCGGCGTCGGCCTCGCCCGCGGCGTGGCGCTCGACGAGCGGGCGCGTCATGATCGATGCGCCCATGCGCATGAGCGCATGAAGCGGGGACCGAGCCGGGAAGCTCACACGCCGGCGACGCGCCGGATCGCCGCCGCGAGCTCGTCCGGGACCTCCTCCTGGAGGAAGTGCCCGGCCTGCGTGCGCGTCACCCTGGCCTGCGGCAGCAGCCGCTCGAGGTGCGAGAGCACGCGCCCGAGGATGGGATCGCGCAGCCCCCACACGAGCTCGACCGGCCCCGGGAAGGCCTGCACGAAGGCGTGGCAGCGCTCGAGCGCGGCGATGCTCGGGTGGTCCGGCCCGTCGGGCACGAGGCGCGCGAGCGCGAGCGGTGCGCCGTTCCGGCCGAGGCCCCGGAGCGGCCAGCGATACGCGCGCGAGACGTCGCCGGAGATGCTGCGGCGATCGCCCTGCACGAGCCCGAGCTTGACCTGCGGGAAGCCGAGGCCGCGGAAGACCAGCTCGGACACGACGGGCAGCCGCGCGAAGCGGTGGAAGGCCGTCGGGCGGAAGCCCGGGCGCGGCGGGCCGGCGACGGTGTTCGCGAGGACGAGCCCGGTCGCGCGGCCAGGCCGGCGGGCGAGCGCACCGAGGCCGATGGGGCCGCCCCAGTCCTGGCCCGCGAACACGAGGTGATCGAGGCGCAGCTCGTCGAGGAGGCCGGCCATCGTGTCGATGTGCGCGTCGAGCGAGTGCCAGCGCGAGGGCACCTTGGTCGACAGGCCCAGGCCCGGCAGGTCGGGCATCACGAGCCGCAGCGGCGCGCCCGCCAGGCTCGCCGCGACCTTGCGCCAGAGGAAGCTCCACGTGGGGTTGCCGTGCAGCAGCAGCACGGGCTTGCCGCGCGGGTCGCCCGCCTCCACGACGTGCACCTCGATCCGTCCCACGCGGACGGCGTAGCGCTCGGCCGGCATCATGCGCGCGAGCCAGTCGGGCAGCGGCGGGGCGGGCCCCCTCGTCATGCGCACCCCTCTTGCGTCACGGGCCTGCCCGTCAGACCGACAAGAGGAGGGGCAAGCGCTGCTCGATCGCGGACTGGGCGCCCGCGTAGAGCAGCTTCCACGCGCGCACGAGCTCGGTCTTGCGCGTCGCGAGGGCGACCGCGTCGTCGTCGTCGTCGAGCTCCTCGTCCTCGTCGTCCTCTTCCTCGAGGTCGAGCTCGTCCTTGACCTCGTCGAGGACCTCGAGGAGCAGCGGCGCGCTGCCCACGCGCCAGCCGGCCACCTCCGCGCGCCCGTCGAACTCGACGGGTAGGTAGATCTCGCAGGCAGCCTCGTGCTCGTCGAGCCGGTCGAGCAGCTCCTCGAGCGCCTCGGAGTCCACGTGCTGATCGCCCTTGCCGCCCGCGTGGTCGTCGGCGGCGGGGAGCTTCGGCGCACCCAGCCGGTCGAGGCGCTTCCGGAGGTCTGCGATCTCTTCGTCGCTCAGCCGCTCGCTCAGAGGGCCGATCTCGATCTCTGCCATGCGTCCTGTCCCTCGGCGGATCCGGAGACAGAGGATACACTACGACCGCCCGATGGAGCGCGCACAACCAGCCACGCAGGGGCGGAGCGATCGGTCGAGCTGGGCGCGTGAGCGCCTCGCGACGTCGCGGGCGGCGGTCGAGGCCGGCGCGGACGAAGGGCGGGGCGGCGACGTCCTCTGCCGCGAGCTCGCCGATGCGGCCGACCAGGTGCTGCAGGCGCTGTTCGAGGACGCGCGGCGCGAGTTGCCGGCCCTGCCGCCGCAGCTCGCGGTCATCGCGACCGGCGGCTACGGCCGGCGCGAGCTCCTGCCGCGGTCGGACCTCGACCTCGTGTTCCTGGTCCCGAAGCGGTCGTCGGATCCCGCGGTCGGCAAGCTCGCCGAGGCGGTGCTCTACCCGCTGTGGGACGCGCGGCTCGACGTCGGCCACGCGGTGCGCACGCCGGACGAGATGATCGCGCTCGCGAAGGACGACCTCACGGTGGCGACCGAGCTCCTCGACACGCGCCTCGTGTGCGGGCCGCCTGCGCTCCACGACGAGCTCGTGGAGCTCGCGCGCCGCGGCCTGGATCGTGACGCCAACGGCTTCATCAAGCGGCTCGACGAGGAGCGCAAGACCCGCCACGAGCGCTTCGGCGACACGATGTTCCTGCTCGAGCCGAACCTCAAGAACGGCCCGGGTGGGCACCGCGATCTCCTGCTCGGGCTGTGGGCCGCGCGGGCGCGCTGGATCTGGCAGGACCCGGGCTTCGGGCCGGGGGCCTTCCATGCGCTGGCGCGGCTCGGGGCGCTCGGCGAGCGAGCGGCGGACGCGCTCGAGTCGGCGCGCGCCTACTTCCTGTCGGTGCGCTTCCTCTGCCACCTGCAGGCCAAGCGCCGGCAGGACCAGCTCACGTTCGAGCTCCAGGAGGCGCTCGCGCGGCGCCTCTACCCGCACGCCCGCGTGCAGCCCGGTGAGGCGCGACCCGCGGTGGCGCCGGCGGTCGAGGAGCTCATGCACACGCTGCAGGTGCACGCGAAGAACGTGCAGCGCGAGACCGAGCGGCTGCTCGAGCGGAGCCTCGTGCCGGCGCGCCGAAAGCCCGTCGTGCGCCGCCTCGACGGCAGCTTCTCGACGTTCAACGGGCGCGTCACCACGAACGGCGCCGACATCCTGGCCGAGCGGCCGTGGGAGGCGGTGCGGATCTTCGAGGTCGCGCTCGACCTCGGCGCGGAGCTGCACGGCCACACCAAGGACCTCCTCGCGGACTTCTCGACGCGCGTCGGCCCCGCGCTGCAGACGCGCGAGGCCGCGGAGGCGTTCCTGTCCGTGCTCTGCGATCCGCGCGACGCGCGCAACCCGTCGCTGCTCGAGCAGCTCCACGACCTCGGGCTCCTCGCGGCGCTCGTGCCGGAGTGGGGGCCCTGCACGGGGCGCGTGCAGCACGACCTCTATCACGTCTACACGGTGGACCAGCACTCGCTGTACGCGGTGCAGTACTGCAAGCGGCTGCAGCGGGGCGAGCTGTCGGCCGAGCGCCCGATGGCGACGCAGGCGATCCGGGAGATCACGCGGCCACGCGCGCTCTACCTCGGCATGCTGCTGCACGACGTCGGCAAGCCCCTCGGCCGCGGGCACAGCGAGAAGGGGGCGCGGCTCGCCGCGGACGTGTGCCGGCGCCTCGGCCTCGACGCGGAGGACTCGGAGCGCGTGGAGCTGCTCGTTCGGCGGCACCTCGTGATGTCGCACCTGTCGCAGCGGCGCGACGTCCACGACGGCGCGATGATCGCGCGCTTCGCGGCCGACGTCGGCGACGAGGAGACCCTGCGCGAGCTCTTCGTGCTGACGCTCGCGGACATGACGATGACCAACCCGGGGGCGATGACGGAGTGGCGGGCGTCGCTGCTCGGGGAGCTGTACGAGCGCACGCTGGCGTTCCTGCGGCGCGGCCCGGACCTCGCGTCCCGCGACGGCTCCGCGCACGCGAAGGCGCGGCGAAAGAAGGCGGCCGAGGCCTGCGAGACGCTCGACGCCTCGGCGCGCGCCATCCTGGACGCGCTGCCGGATCGGTACTTCTCCGTCAGCTCGCCGCAGGCGGTGCGCCGGCACCTCGAGGTGTACGCGAGGCGCCGCAAGGACGGCACGCGGAGCGCGATCGCCGTCGAGCACCGCCCCAAGCGCGGCTTCACCGAGCTCGTGATCTGCGCCGAGGATCACCCGGGCCTCCTGTCGCAGGTGGCCGGCGTGCTGCTCGGCAACCGCGTCGACGTCTCGCCGCGCAGGTGACGAGCTTCGCGCCCCCGGACGCCGCGCCGGGCGATCCCGGCATCGCGCTCGACGTCTTCCACGTGCGCGACCGCGTGGGGCGCGCGATCACCGACGACGCGCGCTGGGAGAAGGTCGGGACGCAGATCGAGGCGGTCCTGGCCGGCGCGACGGATCCGGGCCTGCTCGTCGAGAAGGCCAAGCCCTCCGCCGCGATGCCGGTCAAGCACGAGCCCGAGGTCTTGACGGAGATCGAGATGGACAACCAGGTCTCCGCCGACTTCACGGTCATCGACGTCTACACGCAGGACCGCGCCGGCGTGCTGTACGCGGTCACCCGGACGCTGGCCGAGCTGGGCCTCGACATCCAGCTCTCGAAGATCGCGACCGAGGCCAACCGCGTGGCCGACGTGTTCTACGTGCGCGACCGCGACGGCGGAAAGATCTGGGACGCCGCCCGCCTGGCGTCGATCCGCGGCGCGCTCCAGCGCGTGCTCGCCGTTCTCTGACCCCCAACCGCCACCGGTAACCGGTATCATCGCGCGCCATGCACGCGATCCTGCTTCTGCTGATGCTGGGGGTTCCGGGGCCGATCGATCGCGGTCAGGCGGCGTTCGAGCGCGGCGACTACAAGGCGGCGCTGGCGGCGTTCGAGGACGCGGTCAAGGCCGAGCCCAAGAACGCCGGCGCGGTCTACCTCCGTGGCCTCGCCAAGGAGCGGCTCGGCGACAAGCCCGGGGCGGAAGCCGACTACCGCAAGGCTGTGACGGTGGACGCGAAGCTGCCCCAGCCCCACAACAACCTCGGCGCGCTGCTCGCGGAGCGCGGGGCCTTCGCGGAGGCGCGCGCCGCGCTGACGGTCGCCACGCAGCTCGACCCGCGGTACGCCGAGGCGTGGTTCAACCTCGGGCTCGCGTTCGACGGCGACAAGCGCCCGCGTGAGGCGGCCGCGGCGTACCGGAAGGCGCGCGATCTGGCGCCGAAGGACACGGACACGCGCCTCAACCTCGGCGCTGCGCTGGCGCGCGCCGGCGACAAGAAGGGCGCGGCCGCCGAACTCGCCGACGTGGCCCGGCTCGCGCCCAAGGATCCGCTCGTGCAGCTCAACCTCGGGCTCGTGCACGCCGAGCTCGGGGACCTCGACGACGCGGCCGCGGCGTACCGGCGCGCGACGTCGCTCAAGCCGGACTACAAGAAGGCGTGGCTCAGCCTCGGCAAGCTCGAGCTGCGCCGCGGGCGGTGCGCCGAGGCGAAGGCTGCGTTCGAGAAGCTCCTCGCGCTCTCGCCCAAGCTGGACCGCAAGGACGTCGACGCCCAGCTCGCTCGCTGCAAGAGGTGATGCCACGATCCACGTCTGGATCTTCCTGCACGGGCTGATCTCGCTCCCGAGCGTGATGCTCCTGTGCCTGGCCGCCGGGCGGCTCCTCCGCGCGCAGCGTCCCAGGCTCGCACGCGTCCTCTTCCGGGTCGGCCTTGGCCTCGTGGTGGTCGCGGTGATTCCCGGCCCGGGCGAGCTGCTCCTGTGGTCCCTGCGCGGAGCGCTCTGGCAGCCTGGATCGAAGGTGGACGCCATCGTCGTGCTCGGGGCGGATCAGCTCGACGACGGCGCGCCAGGGCCCGAGTCGCTGGCGCGTCTGGCCTATGGCGTCAAGCTGTTCAAGGCGGGCGCCGCCCCCGTTCTCGTGTCCTCGACTGGCTCGATCGGTCACGCGCTCACGCTCGGCGAGGGGATGTCGCGGCTCGCGGTGACGATGGGCGTCCCCGAGGCGGCCGCACTGACGGAGGGGCGGTCGCGCGACACGCACGAGAACGCGGTCGAGACGGGCAAGCTGCTCTTGCCGCGCGGCCTCCGCCGGATCGCGCTCGTGTCCGGCCCGACGCACATGCGGCGCGCGAGCGCCACCTTCCGCAAGGCTGGATTCCTGGTGGTGCCCGCGCCGGCCTGGCCGAACCAGGAGATCCAGATGGGCTTCCCGACCTTCTCGCGCGCGCTCACGGTGCAGCGAGCCGTCCGTGAGTGGCTCGGGATCGTCTGGTACACCGGCCGGGGGTGGATGTGAGCGAGCACGCGGAGCTCGTGCGGGTCCGGCGGCGCCGCTCGGCGGTGCAGCTCGTCCGCTACGCGGGCGCGATGGCGCACGAGTTCCGGACCTCGCTGATCGCGCTCGGGGTCTTCGTCCTGGCGGGCGGCATCCTGCACTGGGTGACGCCCATGCCGTCGCTCGGTGGGGCGCGTCCGTCGGCGCTGCTGTCGCTCCTGGCGGCGTGGTTGTCGATGTTCGGCGAGCCCATGTTCAATCCACCGCCCACCTGGTACCTGGCGCTCGTCGAGGGGCTGTACCCGGTGCTCGGCTTCGCGCTGGTGGGCGAGGGCGTGGTGCGGTTCGGGATGCTGATGATCTCTCGCCGGCAGGGCGAGAAGGAGTGGATGCGGGTGATGGCGAAGACGTATCGCGACCACGTGGTCCTCTGCGGGCTCGGCCACCTGGGCTTCCGGATCCTCGGCCGGCTGCTCGAGGACAAGGTGGACGTGGTCGCGATCGAGCAGACGAACGACGCGCGCTTCCTCGCGCAGGCGAAGGAGACCGGCATCCCGGTGCTCATCCGCGACATGAAGGAGGATCAGGCGCTCCTCGACGCGGGGGTCGAGCACGCCCGGGCGATCATCATCGCGACCAACGACGACATGGCCAACCTCGAGGTCGCGCTCGACGCGCGGCGCATGAACCCCCGCATCCGCGTGCTCATGCGGATGTTCGACCAGCACCTGGCCGACAAGATCAAGGGCGCGATCGGCATCGACGCCGCGTTCTCGTCCGCCGCGCTCGCGGCGCCCATCGTCGCGTCGATGGCGCACGGCGCCCGCGTGCTGGCCTCGTTCCCGCTGGCGGGCGTGCGGCACGTGGTGGCCGAGGTGCACGCCCAGCCGAAGAGCGTCCTGTGCGGCCAGCGCCTCGGCGATCTCGAGCGCAGCCTCGGCGCCCGGGTGCTCGCGCTCCTCGACGCGAGCGGCGCGGCCGAGGCGCGCCCCCCCGGAGACCGCGCGATCGCCGCGGGCGACACGATCACCGTGGAGGTCGAGGCGCGCCACCTCTCCGCCCTCGCAGAGGCCTCGCGGGGCTAGTCCGAACCCACATCGATACGCGAGAGCTCCGGTGCTTCGATGCACACCTCGAGCAACTCGTAGCTGAGCTGTGTGTCCCCCCACTCCGGCCTCCGGCCTTCGTGGGGCCCCGTGTCGGTCGCGCCGAAGGCGCGCAACGTCAACAAGCGGCACAGCCTGCGGCGACACCACGCTCGCTTCGCTCGCTTCGGCGGACGCTCTCAGGCCAAGTGAACCAGGGACAGCCGGACAGCCCCCAGTCACCGCACGTGGCGCAGGATGTCCACGTGGCGGCGCAGCGCGGTCACGTTCGTGAGCACCGCCAGCGCGACCAGGGCCGCCCACAGCAGGCCGTCGGGGCGCAGCGGAAGGCCCCCGCGCTCGACCGCCAGCACCCACAGCGGCGAGAGCATGCTGCCCGCGCCGAGGATGAGGACGCGCTCGAAGCGCTGCGAGAAGCCCACGCGGCACGAGTAGCCGAGCCCCTCGCCGCGCGCGCGGGCGTAGCTGACCAGGCTCGAGCCGCAGAGCCCGAGCCAGATCACGCCCTCGGCCCACGGGTCGTCACGGTAGTGCAGGGCGAGGCCCGCGAACGCCGCCGTCTCGACGTAGCGGTCGAGGACCGAGTCGAGGTAGGCGCCGGCCTTGCTCTCCTGGGCGCGCGCCCGCGCCAGGCGCCCGTCGACGAAGTCGAGCACCGCGCTCGCGCCGACGAGCCACCCGCCGAGCGCGATCCACCCGAGCCCGAAGGCCGCGCCGGCGCCGAGGCCGAGCACGCCCGCGACCGCCGTGACCTGGTTCGCCGTCACGCCGAGTCGCATCGCCGCCCACTCGAGCGGGCGCAACATGAACGCGAGCCAGCCGGACAGGTAGGGCCGGCGCTCGGGGCGCCGGCTCATCTCGCGATACGAGTGGGTCGCGACGTAGGTCGTGAGCGCCACGGCGAGGCCGAGGCCGAGGCCGGCCAGCGGTGCGACGGACAGGACCGTGGGCTCCACGCGCGCGCAAGCTACCACCGGCCGTGGCGCGGCGGTCGAATCGTGCGCGGCCCGGCTCAGCGCATGATCGCGGAGCAGTCGCCGGGGGTCGGGGTGGCCTGATCGCGCCAGGTGGTGCGGCCCGTGCGCTCGATGGAGTGGCCGCTCGTCGGCGTGGAGTTGAAGTCGATGCTGCCCGGGCTCCCGGCCTCGTCGGCCAGGTTGTTCGTGTTCGGCGTGTCGTAGAGCAGTGCGTCGATGATGGTGCCGCTCGGGTTCGTGAGGGCGACCGCGTCGGTCGCGGTGCTGCCGTTCTGCAGGCCCGTCAGCCCCATGACGAGCTGGCAGCCGCGCGCGGGGATCGTCCCGGCGAGCGTCTTGATGTTGCCGTAGGTCGTGCCGGCGGCACGGATGCGCCAGCCGGTGAGGTCGATGGCGGCCCCCGAGCCGTTGTAGATCTCGATCCACTCCATCGCGTCGTCCGCGCCCGCGGGGTCGACGAACGCCTCCGAGATCGCGAGGCGCGGAACGAGCTCCACCGGGCCATCCGGACCGCGCGGGGCGTCCGCCGGGCGGGCCGCGTCCGGGGGCCGTGGCGCATCGACGGCGCGAGCCGCATCCGCCGGGCGGGCCGCGTCGGGCGCTCGACCAGCGGCCCCTGCGGAACCATCGGCGCGCGCGCCGTCACCGGCGGCTGCGTCGGTCGCTCCGCCATCACGCGTCACGCCCGCGTCCGGCGCCGCGGGCGCGTCCGGCGGTTCCTGCGGCGCCCCGCTGCCGCCGCGATGGCCGTTGCTGCCGCCGCCACCGGCCCCGTCGTCGTCGAAGGCGTCCTTCGTCACGCTCGCGCACGCGGGCAGCGCGAGGAGGCAGCCGAGGAGCACGCAGGCAGTTCGATTCATGGGTGAGCCACTCTGCCCGAGGGGTGTGACGCGACGTCATGCGGATGCGTGACGCGCGGGTGAGGACCGTCGAGCCTGCACCCGTGGCATGCCACCGCTGTGCCATGGCTCGGTCCGCGGTGCGGCGTGCAAATGCCACCACTTACGTCAGCAGGCTGGCCACTCTGCCTGCCGTTTTCGTAAGGCAGCGTGGCGACCCGCCCCGCCACCGTGGGGCGAAGCGCCCCCGGCCCATGCGAGTTCGGTGAGGCGAGCGCAGCGAGCCGCAAGGCCGTAGCGAGCGCAGCGAGCGAAGACGCGGGGCGGGGGGCCCAGTCGGGCTTTGCCCGACTGGGGGAGGGGCGGCGCGCCCCTCCTGGTGGCCGCCTTCCGAGGCGGCCACTCGTACGTCAGTCCGTCGTCATCCGGACGATCTCCTCGAACGTCGTGACCCCGAGGCGCAGCTTCTGGATCGCGCACTGACGGAGCGTCTGCATGCCGTCGGCGATGGCGATCTTGGCAATCTCGCCCGCGTCCCGCCGCTCGGTGATGAGGGAGCGCACGCGCTCGCTCACCTCGAGGACCTCGTGGATGCCCGTGCGGCCCACCATGCCCGTGCCGCGGCACTGCACGCAGCCCTTGCCGAACGTGCAGCGCGGCCGCTCGGGGCCGGTGACGTCCTCCTCCATGCCGATCGCCGCGAGCTCCTCGAACGTCAGGAGGCGCGTGTCCGCGCACGCCTTGCACACCTTGCGCACGAGGCGCTGCGCCACCACGCCGAGCAGCGTCGACGCCACGAGGAACGGCTCGACCCCGAGCTCGATGAGGCGGGTCACCGACGACGGCGCGTCGTTCGTGTGCACGGTCGACAGGACGAGGTGCCCGGTCAGCGCCGCCTGCACCGCGTGCTCCGCCGTCTCGCGGTCGCGGATCTCGCCCACCATGATGACGTCCGGGTCCTGGCGCAGGATGTGGCGCAGCGCCGACGCGAACGTCACGCCCGCCACCGGCTGCACCGAGACCTGGTTGAACTCCTCCATCACCATCTCGATCGGGTCCTCGATCGTGGTGATGTTCAGCGAGTCGCTCGCGAGGCGACGCAGCGCCGAGTAGAGCGTCGTCGTCTTGCCGCTGCCGGTCGGGCCCGACACGAGCACGAGGCCGTGCGGCCGGTCGAGGAAGCTCTGCACCACGGCCAGATCGCGCGGGAAGAAGCCGAGGTCCGCGAGGTCCACCGTGAGCACGTCGGGGTCGAAGATGCGGATGACGCACTTCTCGCCGAACGCCACCGGCAGCGTCGAGACGCGCAGCTCGACCTCGCGCTCGCCGCGGCCCGTCTTGATGCGTCCGTCCTGCGGCTTGCGCCGCTCGGCCACGTCCATGCGCGAGAGCATCTTGATGCGCGAGATGAACGCCGGGTGCACCTGCCGGGGGATCGTGTTGACCTCGTGCAGCACGCCGTCGATGCGCAGGCGGATGCGCGACGTCTCGCGGCGCGGCTCGATGTGGATGTCGCTCGCGCGCTGGTCGAACGCGTAGTGGAGCAGGAACTCGACGGCGTTGACGACGTGCTTGTCCGTCGCGTCGATCTCGTCGACCTTCTTGAGCTTGACGTACTGCTCGAGGTTGCCGAGGTCCGGCAGCCCGGTCGTGCCGGCCTCGCGCGCCGCCGCCGACACCGCGGTGCGGAAGCCGTAGACATCCGTGATGAGCTTGCGGATGTCCGTGGGCGTCGCGACCACCGGCCGCCAGTGGTTGCGCGTCATCAGGCCGAGCGAGTCCTGCAGCTCCTTGTCGAAGGGATCCGCGACGGCGACCACGAGGGTCTCTCCTTCGCGGGCGACGGGGACGACGGCGTTCCGCTGCGCGAACGGGCGCGGCATCGACCCGACGACCATGTCGGCCTCGATCTTGAGCGGGTCGATCTTGAGGAAGGGCAGCCCGGTGAAGGTGGCGACGACCTGCATGATGAGGTCCTCGCCGAGCGGCGTCGGCGGTCCGGGCGCCGCCGAGTCGAGCTTGCAGGCCGCGAGCACCTCGGCCGGATGCAGCTCGCTCTCCCGCTGCGGGGTCACCCGCGGCCCGAAGCGCTCGCGCAGGAGGCGAGCGCGCTCCTTGGCCGCGACCAAGAGGATCGGCCGGAGCTGCTCGGGCAGCACGTGCCGGTGACGCTCCAGGATGGCCAGGAGCGACTCCAGGTTGAGGCGACGCGGGGTGGCCGCGACGGTGGACACCGTGGGGATCATACCCCCGAAACCCGCGGCCGTGCCCCCTCGCGCCCGACTGTCCGGGCTGTCCGCGCCACGAGATGTCGAGGGACCGAGACGCGACCCGCGCATCCGTGCGTGCAGGTGCGCGAGATGACGGGCCCGAAGCGCTGGTCCCGGCCGTGCAAATGCGGCCTCCCGGAGGCCCGCACATCGACCCCCTCGAGAAACTGACCGTGCTCCTCGTCGACGACTGCGCGGACACCCGGGAGATGCTCCGCTCCTTCCTCGAGACCATGGGGTTCCGGGTGGAGGAGGCCGACGGTGTGGCGCGCGCGGTCGCGGTGCTCGAGTCCGGCGCCCGCGTGACCTGTGTCCTGACGGACTTCCACATGCCCGCAGGCAGCGGCCTCGAGCTCGTGGCGATCCTGCGGTCTCGCTGGGCGTCCGTGCCCGTCGTCGTCGTCAGCGGCGACGGTGAGGTCGCCGCGCTTGCCCTCGAGTCCGGCGCCACCGGCTTCCCGTGCAAGCCTTGCGGCCCGAGCGAGCTCGCCGCGGCGCTCCGTCGCATCGTCGGCTGGCCCCGTGGCCGTGGTTGACCGGAGCTGCTCAGGCGAGGTCGGCGGGGTGTCTCGGCAGGCTCACGACGAACGTCGCCCCTTCCCCGAGCACGCCCTCGGCACGCACGGCGCCGCCGTGGCGCTCGACGATGCGCCGTACGCTGGCGAGGCCGACGCCCGCGCCCTCGAACTCGTCGTCGCGGTGCAGGCGCGCGAACACGCCGAAGAGCTTGCCCGCGAAGCGCGCGTCGAAGCCGGCGCCGTTGTCGCGCACCACGATCCGCTGCTCGGAGGCGTCCTCTTCGGCCTGCACCTCGATGCGCGCCGGGGCGCGCCCGCGCGTGAACTTCACGGCGTTGTCGAGGAGGTGCGCGATCGCCTGGCCGAACAGCGCCCGGTCCACCGAGAGCGTCGGCAGCGGGCCGACCGTCCACGCGATCTCCCGGCCGGGGTTCGCGCGCTCGAGCTCCTCGCGCGCCTTGTCGACGAGCTCCGCGAGCGGCACCGCCGTGCGGTGCAGGGTCGCGCGTCCCGTGCGGGAGAGCTCGAGCAGGGCGTCGATCATCCGGCTCATGCGCGCCGCGGCGCCGGCGATGACCGCGAGGTAGTGCTGCTCCTTCGCGTCGACCCTGCTCGTGAGGCGGCTCTGCAGGAGCTCCACGAAGCCGGCGATGTGGCGCAGCGGCGCCCGCAGATCGTGCGAGACCGAGGACTCGAACGCCTCGAGCTCGCGCGTGCGCTCCGCGAGCGCCTGGTTGGCGCGGAGGAGCTCCGCGCGGGTGTCGTCCCCGTCCGTCCCCGGATCCACGGCGAGAGCCTATCACCAGGCATGGCAGCCGGCCTCGGCGCTCGGCCTCGGTGCTAGCATGACGGCCCGTGGGGGGCTGCTGAGCATGGAGATGCGGGGCGGGGAGATGCCGGGCGGAGAGATGCCGGGCGGGGAGGGCAGGAGCGAGATCTCGATCCTCCTGCTCGAGGACTCCGAGCAGGACGCCGAGCTGCTCGTCGCGGGCCTCGAGCTCGCCGGGCTCTCGTTCCGCACGCAGCGCGTCGACACGCCCGAGGCGTACGTGGCCGCGCTCGACGAGGGGCCGGACCTCGTGATCGCGGACTACTCGCTGCCAAGGTACACGGCGCTCGAGGCGCTCAAGGTGCTGCTGTCGCGCCGCGACGACGTACCGTTCATCGTGGTCACGGGATCGCAGGGCGAGGAGCGCGCCGTCGAGTGCATGCGCGAGGGCGCGACCGACTACCTGCTCAAGGATCGCCTGGCGCGCCTCGGATCCTCGGTGCAGCGAGCGCTCGACGAGCGCCGCTTGCGGCGCGAGAAGCGTGAGGCGGAGCTCGAGCTGCGCCGGATGAAGGACCGGCTGCAGGACGAGAACGCTTACCTCAAGGCGGAGCTGCAGTCCTCGGCCGGCGCCATCATCGGCTCGAGCCCGGCGCTCCGGGACACCCTGGAGCTGGCCGAGCGCGTGGCGCCTGTGTCCTGCACCGTGCTGCTCTTCGGCGAGACCGGGACCGGCAAGGAGCTCTTCGCGCGGGCCATCCACGACATGAGCCCGCGGCGTGATCGCGCGCTCGTGCGGGTCAACTGCGCGGCGCTGCCGCCGACGCTCATCGAGAGCGAGCTGTTCGGGCACGTCAAGGGCGCGTTCACCTCGGCCGTCGCGCGCCAGACCGGCCGCTTCGAGCTCGCCCACCGCGGCACGCTGTTCCTCGACGAGATCGGCGAGCTGCCGCTGTCCGCGCAGGGCAAGCTGCTGCGGGTCCTGCAGGAGCAGGAGTTCGAGCCGATCGGCTCGGAGAAGACCGTCAAGGTAGACGTGCGCGTCATCGCGGCGACGAACCGCGATCTCGAGGAGGCCTCGCGCCGCGGAGAGTTCCGCAGCGACCTCTATTACCGGCTCGCGGTCTTCCCCATCCGCCTGCCGCCCCTGCGCGAGCGGCCGCTCGACATCCCGGACCTGATCCGGGCGTTCGCCAAGCGCTTCGCGGCGCAGCTCGGTCGGCCGATGCCCGTCATCGACGAGGCGGTGTTCGCGCGAGCGCGCCGATACGAGTGGCCGGGCAACGTGCGCGAGCTCGAGCACGTCGTCGAGCGGGCCATGATCCTCCACCGGGACGGTGTGCTGCGGCTCGACCTCGACGGCCCCGACACGCGGCCGACCCGGGTGTCCGAGCCTGCGAGGGCCGAGCCGGCGGCGGCGCGGGGGTCCGAGCCCGCGCTGCCGGACGCCGGGACGCTCGAGGACGTGGAGCGTGCCCACGTCCTGCGGATCCTCGAGCGCACGCAGTGGACCATCGGCGGCAACGCCGGCGCGGCCGCGCTGCTCGGGCTCAAGCCGAGCACGCTCCGCTCGCTCATGCAGCGCCTCGGCATCCAGCGCCCCGCCTGATCGAGATGTCGTGGCGCCCGCCGGGCGCGCGCGCACGAGCCGTCGTGGCCTCGCTCGCGCGCCAAGCGCGACCTCGCCGGCCTTCCCGGCACGCGCGAGTGGCCGTGAGGCCCTTCCCACATCAGACTCGTCGTGTATAAATCGCGCATGTTCGACCCGGGCAAGCTCCGCGAGGCGTTCACGTTCGACGACGTCATGCTGCTGCCGGCCGAGAGCGCCGTGCAACCGCACGAGGTGGACGTCAGGACGCGGCTCACCGCCAGCATCACGCTCAACATCCCGCTCGTGTCCTCCGCGATGGACACGGTCACCGAGGCGGCCACCGCGATCGCGATGGCGCGCGAGGGCGGGCTCGGCGTCCTGCACAAGAACCTGCCGCCCGCCGATCAGGCGCGCGAGGTCACCAAGGTCAAGAAGGCCGAGAGCGGGATCGTCGTCGATCCCGTCACGGTGCGCGCGACCGAGAAGCTCTCCGACGCGCTCGAGCTCATGCGCCGGCACCGCATCTCGGGCCTGCCCGTGGTGGACGACCAGGACCGCCCGGTCGGCATCCTCACGAACCGCGACGTGCGCTTCGAGAAGAACCTCGAGGCGCCGATCGCCGACATGATGACGCGCGAGCTCGTCACCGCCGACGAGAACATCGGCGTCGAGGCCTCGAAGGAGCTCCTGCACAAGCACCGCATCGAGAAGCTCGTGGTGGTGGACAAGGCCGGCAAGCTCAAGGGCCTCATCACGATCCGCGACCTCGAGCAGGCCGAGTCGAACCCGCACTCGGTCAAGGACGAGCGCGGCCGGCTCCGCGTCGGTGCGGCCGTGGGCGTCGGCGCCGACCGAGACGAGCGCGTGGCCGCGCTGGTGAACGCCGGCGTCGACGTGATCGTGGTGGACACCGCGCACGGGCACTCGAAGAACGTCGTCGACAGCGTGCGCCTGCTCCGCCAGCGCTACCCGAAGCTGCAGATCGTGGCCGGGAATGTCGCCACGGCGGCCGGTACGCAGGCGCTCATCGCGGCGGGCGCGGACGCGGTCAAGGTCGGCATCGGGCCGGGCTCCATCTGCACGACCCGCGTGGTGGCCGGCGTGGGCGTCCCGCAGGTCACGGCCATCGGCGACTGCGCGCGCGCCGCGGCCGAGCGGAAGATCCCGATCATCGCCGACGGCGGCATCAAGTACTCCGGCGACATCGCCAAGGCCATCGCGGCCGGCGCGAGCGTCGTCATGGTGGGGAGCCTCTTCGCCGGCACCGACGAGGCGCCCGGCGAGACGATCCTCTACCAGGGCCGCACCTACAAGGTGTACCGGGGCATGGGCTCCATCGGCGCGATGCGCAGCGGCTCTGCGGACCGCTACTCGCAGGCCGGCGTGAGGTCCGAGAAGCTGGTGCCCGAGGGCATCGAGGGCCGCGTGCCGTCGCGCGGCCCGATCGCGACGCAGATCTACCAGCTCGTCGGCGGCCTGCGCAGCGGCATGGGCTACTGCGGCGCCCCGACGATCGAGGCGCTCTGGCGGGCCGAGTTCATCAAGATGACGCCCCAGGGCCTGCGCGAATCACACGTGCACGACGTGATCATCACGCACGAAGCCCCCAACTACCATGTGGACTAGCATGGGCATGTCGACTGATGGGCATGTGGACTGACATGGGCATGTCGACTGATGGGCACGTGGACTGACATGGCATGTCGACTGATGGGCATGTGGACTGAGAGCGTGAGATGAAGACCCAGATCCTTGTCCTCGACTTCGGCTCGCAGTACACGCAGCTCATCGCGCGGCGCATCCGCGAGCTCAAGGTCTACTGCGAGATCCACCCGTTCGACCTGCCGCTCGACCGCATCCGCGAGATGGCGCCGCTCGGCATCGTGCTCTCGGGCGGGCCGTCGTCCTGCTACGACCCGGGCGCGCCCACGGTGTCGCCGGAGCTGTTCGCGCTCGGCGTCCCCGTGCTCGGCATCTGCTACGGCGTGCAGCTCATGTGCAAGCTGCTCGGGGGGCGCGTCGAGAAGGCCGAGCACCGCGAGTACGGCCGCGCGCACGTGACCATCGATCGCCCCGGCGGCCTCCTCGAGGGCTTCGCCAAGGGCGAGGACGTCACCGTCTGGATGAGCCACGGCGACCGCGTCGAGGCGATCCCGCCCGGCTTCGAGATCCTCGGCAAGACGCCGAGCTCGCCGTTCGCGATCGTCGCCGACGAGAAGAAGCGGCTCTTCGGCCTGCAGTTCCACCCCGAGGTCGCGCACACGCCGCGCGGCATCGAGATCCTCTCGAGCTTCGTGTTCGGCACGTGCGCCGCGGCGCCCACCTGGACCATGTCGAGCTACGCGCTCTCCGCGGTCGAGACGCTGCGCGAGCGCGTCGGCGACGCGCGCGTGATCCTCGGCCTTTCGGGCGGCGTGGACTCGACGGTGACCGCGGCGCTCCTCCACCGCGCCATCGGCCCGCGGCTGACCTGCATCTTCGTGGACAACGGCCTGCTGCGCGCGGGTGAGCGCGACGCCGTCGCCGAGCTGATGCGCACGGCGCTCGGCGCGCACGCCTCGGCCGGCGAGCACGCGACGCACAAGATGGACATCCGCGTGGTGGACGCGCGGGCACGCTTCCTGGCGGCGCTCGCGGGCGTCACCGAGCCCGAGCGCAAGCGCAAGATCATCGGCGCCGAGTTCGTGGCCGTCTTCGAGGAGGAGTCGAAGAAGGTCGAGGGCGCGCGCTTCCTGGGGCAAGGCACGCTCTACCCCGACGTCATCGAGAGCGTCTCGGTGCGCGGCCCGAGCGCGACCATCAAGACGCACCACAACGTGGGCGGCCTGCCCGAGCGCATGAACTTGAAGCTCGTCGAGCCGCTGCGCGAGCTGTTCAAGGACGAGGTGCGCGCGCTCGGCGCGGAGCTCGGCCTTCCGCGCCACGTGCTCTGGCGCCACCCGTTCCCGGGCCCCGGGCTCGCGGTGCGGTGCCTCGGCGACCTCACGGCCGAGCGGCTCGAGGTGCTGCGCCAGGCCGACGCGATCTTCGACGAGGAGATCCGCGCGGCCGACCTCTACGATTCGATCTGGCAGTCGTTCGCGGTGCTCCTGCCCGTGCGCACGGTGGGCGTCATGGGCGACGAGCGCACCTACGCCGAGGTCGTGGCGCTTCGCGCGGTGCACTCGCAGGACGGCATGACCGCGGACTGGGTGCACCTGCCGTACGACCTGCTCGCGCGCGTCTCGAGCCGCATCATCAACGAGGTGCGCGGCGTCTCGCGCGTGGTCTACGACGTGTCCTCGAAGCCCCCGGCGACGATCGAGTGGGAGTGATGCCGCTCCTCCTCGCGCTCTTGCTGCTGGCCCCCGCGCGCGTCGTGCGGGCGCCGGATCCGCGATCGCCGAGGGCTGCGGTGGCCCGGGCCGGCGCCGAGCGCGCGGCGCGCAAGGCGCTCGAGGGGCGCAGGAAGGGGAAGGGCGCAGCGGAGGAGGACGCCGAGGTGCGCGTGCGCTACGGCTCGGACGGAGGCGTGGAGGTCACGCTGGAGCCGAAGAAGTGATCGTCGCGCTCGCGCTTGTGCAGCAGGTGGCCGTGCAGGCGCAGGGCTCGGCGCCGCTCGGCAAGGCGCCCGCCGCCGCGCGCAAGCAGGCCCTGGACGACGCCATCCGCCAGGCGGTCGAGCAGGCGATCGGCGGCGTCCTCGACGAGGCGACGCGCAAGAAGCACGACAGGGTCATCGCCCGGCGCGTCCTCCGCTCGCCCGGCCGCTTCGTGCCGATCTACCGCGTCCTCGACGAGCGCACGGTCACCGACGGCGAGCCGCACATCGAGGTCATGATCGAGGCGCAGGTGTCGACGCGCGCGCTCGCCAAGGAGCTCGCGGACCTCGCGCCGACCGACGCGCCCCCGGTCGCGACGCGGCCGTCGCTCGAGCTGTCCGGCGACGCCACGCCCGCGCTGCGGAGCCTGCTCTCGAACCACGGCTTCGCGATCGCCGACCGTGGCCGCGGGGGCCTGGCGGCGCAGGTGACCCTGCAGACCGAGCGCGTCGGTCCCGCGCGTGGGGCGGGCGGTGTCGTCGTGCGCGCGACGGCGCGCGCCGCGCTGCGCCAGGGCGAGGGCTCCGCCGGCGAGCTCGCCGCGAGCGCGATGCACTGGGGGCGCGATCCCGGCGAGGTCAACCGCGCGGCCTCGGCGCGGGCCGTGGCGCGGCTCGGCGAGACGCTCGTGCGCGAGCTCGCGCTGCGCTTCCCCGCGCGCACGGTCGCCACGGGCCAGGTGGTGCTCGAGGGGGCGTGGGAGTGGGGCGACCTCGTGGCGCTGCGCACCGCGATCTCCGCGGGCGCGACCCGCGACGCGGTGCCGCTCTCGATGCAGCAGGGGCGCCTCGTCCTGTCGATGCCCGCGGGCGTCTCCGCGAAGCAGGCCGCCGAGGCGGTCTCGCACGGCTCGTATCCCCCCGGCCACTCGCTCAAGGTCGCGCACGTGGACGCGGGCGAGGTGCGCATCAAGCTCGAGCGCTCGTTCGACGGCGACGGCGCCACCACGCCGCAGACGCCGCCGACGCCGCAATCCCCCGCCCGCTAGAGGTTGCGGGATTGGTCGGACCTTTCCCCTTTTGCCAGGAAAGGTGCTAAGCTTCGCGCCGTCGCTGCCCATGGCTCAGGTAGTTCTCCAAGCCGCCGAGCTCGCCGCAGGGGACGAGGTCGGCAATTACGTCATCCGCGCCGTGGTCGGGCAGGGCGGCTGGGGCACCGTGTACCTGGCCGAGCACCCGACCATCGGTCGCCGCGTCGCGATCAAGCTCCTGCGCGCCGACCTCATCCGTGACGAGGGCGCCCTGTCGCGCTTCTTCACCGAGGCGCGCGCCGCCAACGCCATCAAGTCGGATCACGTCGTCGAGGTGATCGACTTCGGCCAGCTCCCGTCCATCACGGCGGCGGGCCGGCCCGGGTTCGGGCAGCCGTACCTCATCATGGAGTGGCTCGAGGGGCACCCGCTCGGCAAGATCATCGAGACCGAGGGCCGCATCGCGCTGCCGCGCGCGCTGCGCATCATGCGGCAGATCGGCCGCGGGCTCGTGGCCGCGCACAAGGCCGGCATCGTCCATCGCGATCTGAAGCCCGACAACGTGTTCCTGCAGCAGCGCGAGAGCGACCCGGAGTTCGTGAAGATCCTGGACTTCGGCATCGCCAAGCTCACGAGCGCCGAGGGCCTCGCGCACCGCACGAGCACCGGCACCGCGATGGGCACGCCGCTCTACATGAGCCCCGAGCAGTGCGAGGGCGCGCGCGCGGTCGACCACCGCAGCGACATCTACTCGCTCGGCATCATGCTCTACGAGATGACGACGGGCGTCCGCCCGTTCCGCGCCGAGGGCGTGGGCGCCCTGCTCATCCAGCAGATGAAGGACATCCCGGAGCCGCCGCGAAAGCACGCGCCCGACCTGCCGCCCGCGCTCGAGGCGCTCATCCTGCGCATGCTCGAGAAGTCGCCCGACGCGCGGCCGCAGCAGATGGATCAGGTCGTCGAGGCGTTCACGCAGCTCGGCGCCGAGGGGACGCGTGACGCGCCGCTGGTGTCGTCGCCGTCCACCTCTCCGGCCGCGCCTCCGCCGAGCCCGCTCCTCGTCTCGGGCATGGCCCCGCGCGTGCCCCCGACGGTCCCGCGGTGGGTGCTGCTCCTCGCGGGCACCGCGATCGCGGTCGGCGCAGGCGTGGGCGTCATCGCCACGCGCGGCACCCCCGAGCCCGCGGTGCAGCCGATGGCCGAGAAGCCCGCGCCCGTCCCGGAGAAGGCCGCCCCGGACAAGCCGACCGTCGAGAAGCTCCAGCCGGCGGCGCCCGCGACCGTGCACCTCGCGATCAGGTCCGAGCCGTCTGGCGCCGGGGTGATCGAGCTCAAGGCCGATGGCACGCGCCTCTCGATCGGTCAGACGCCCATCGAGCTCGAGCGCCCGCGCGGCAGCGGCCCGCGCACGTTCCAGGTCGAGCTCGCCGGCCATCGCCCGGAGACGCGTGTGCTCGCCACCGACGCCGACGCGAAGGTGATGGTCGGCCTCGTGCGCGACGCGCGACCGCGCGCCGCCGGCAAGCCCGCGACCCTGCCGTCGGCGACCGACCGGCTGCGCGCCCACGGCACCGAGCCGGAGCGCGAGCCTGCGCCGCGCCCCGCGGCCGAGCCGAAGCCGAAGAAGCAGCCGCCCAAGCCGCGGCTCGATGAGCAGCCCACGTTCCTCGGAGGGGAGTGATGAATCGGTACCTGCCGGGCCCTGGCGCCCGGTTCACGCGCACGATCGCGCTGTCGCTGGCGCTCTCCCTCGGTGTCCCCCAGGTGGCGCTGGCCGCGCGCGGCGACGACGCCGCGACGCTGCACAAGCAGGCCATCGGACACGCCAAGGAGAAGCGCTTCGCGGAGGCGGCACAGGCCTTCGCGGCCGAGTACGCGATCACGAAGAAGCCCGATCTGCTGTTCAACATCGCCGAGTGCCACCGCCTGCTCTACGCGGACACGAAGAAGGCCGAGGCGCTCGGCGAAGCGCGCCGCGGGTACCAGCGCTACGTCGACGCCGCGCCGGACGGGAAGATGGCGGACAAGGCGCGCGAGTGGCTGCACACGCTCGAGGAGGAGGCGCGCAAGCTGCCCGCGCCGCCGCCCCCCGTGGCCCCCGTGCCCCCGCCGCCCGCCGCGAAGCCCGACCTCGAGGTGCACCAGGCCCCGTCGCAGCCCGCGACGTCGCCCGCGCCCCCGATGGAGGAGGAGACGCCCGTGTACAAGAAGTGGTGGCTCTGGACGGCCGTCGGCGTCGTCGCGGCCGGCGCCATCACCGGCATCGTCCTCGCCAGCCGCCCGAAGAACGTCGAGGTCCCCGGCGTGCGCGACTTCGATCCGCAAGCGTTCAAGTAGTATCGTCCCGCCATGCTCCGCCTCGCGGCCCTCGCGCTGTCGCTCGCCGGGCTCGCGTGCGCGCACGGCGGCGGCCGCGCGGACCTCGCGCTGCGCTGCCCGCTGCCCGACGCCGAGGTCTACGTCGACGAGGTCTACCTCGGCCGCTGCGCGCTCTGGGGCAAGCGCGCGCTCCCGCTCAAGCCGGGCTTCCACACGGTCGAGGTGCGCGCGACCGGGCGTTACCCGTTCTACGCCGAGGTCGACGTGCGCGACGGTGGCAGCTCGGCGCTCGACGTCGCGCTGCGCGAGGCCCTGGATTGAGCGGCCCCGCGGGGCCCGGTCGCAAGACGGCCGCGCCGGTCTCGCGGCAGGAGCGCGTCTACTTCTACGCCGAGATCGCCTTCTGGGTCGCCGCCGTCGCCGCCCTCGTCACCGTCATCTCGCTCCTCGCCGACGTGCTGTGGCCGCTCTTCGTCGCCGCGGCCATCGCGTACGTGCTCGATCCGGTGGCCGACCGGCTCGAGGCGCGCGGGATGTCCCGCGAGCGCGCGATCCTCGTCATCGTGCTCGTCGCGCTCGGCGCGGGCGCGCTCCTCGCGGGGCTCGTGATCCCGCTCGTCGCGCACGAAGGAGCGCGCTTCGCGAAGAAGGCGCCGCAGTACCTGGAGATCGCGCGCCCCTGGCTGCACAAGCTGCCCTTCAAGCTGCCGCGCTCGCTCGAGACGCTGCGGCAGACCCTGGCCCAGCACGGCGACGCCGCGGACCTCGCGCAGCGCCTGTGGAAGGAGGGCGCGTTCCTCCTCGGCGGTGCGGCGCGCGGCGCGGCGGGCTTCGTGCGGCTCGGCCTCGGTCTCGCCCTCGTCCCCTTCTTCAGCTACTACTGCCTGCGCGACTGGGACCGTTTCACCGCGCGCGTGCGCGACCTCGTGCCGCCGCACCGCCGGCCCTCGATCGTCGCGACGTTCCGCGAGATCGACGTGGTGCTGGCGTCGTGGGCGCGCGGTCAGCTCGTGGTGATGGCGATCGAGGGGGCCATCTACGCGGTGGCGCTCTCGCTCATCGGCGTGCCCTCGGGCGTGGTCCTCGGCGTGCTCGCGGGAGCGCTCGCGTTCATCCCGTACGCCGGCATCGCGCTCGCCTTCGGCATCACCGTCCTGCAGTGCCTGCTCGAGTGGCAGGGCGCCTGGCAGATCGGCGCGGTGGTGGTCGTCTTCGCCGGCATGCAGATCCTCGACGGCCTCGTCATCGCGCCTCGCGTGATCGGCGAGCGGCTCGGCATGTCGCCGCTGTCGGTCATCACCGCCGTCCTCATCGGCTCGAAGCTCGCGGGCTTCGTGGGCGTGCTCCTCGCCGTCCCCGCCGCCGCGACCTTCTGGGTCCTCTTCCGCCGCGGCGTCTTCGCCTACAAGCACTCCGAGTTCTACGGCGAGGACGAGGACCACGAAAACTAGGGACTAGGAACAAAGAGCAAGGAACCGGAACGGAGAGGGACTCGGAGGAGCGGCGTGTTCGAGGCGAGCGCAGCGAGCCGCAAGATACCGTGTTGGGCGTCAACGCCTTTCGGGCACCGCTCCGGATCGTCCACGTCCACGTCCACGTCCACGTCCACGATCCGGAGCGCAGGGGCGAGCTTGGCACCTCGAGTCCGCTCAGAGGAGTGGCCGCTCCTGCGTC
>CAZQJC010000206.1:0-10415 GCA_964593795.1 uncultured Myxococcales bacterium
CGTCGACGCCCTGGCGAACGCGTGCAGCGGGAGCATCCTGCCCGACCTGCGCCAGCGGGCCGAGGCGCTCACCGCCCGCCTGCCGTGGGTCGAGCCCCACGCGCGGACGCGCGTCGACAGCCCCCGCCGCCGCGACTCCGATGGGTAGTCGCGGCGGGCGTCACAGCATGCAGGCGTGGCGCTCGAAGATCACGGTGCCTCCCGTGTCGAGCGCGCCCACCGGCCACGCGGTCACGTAGTTCTGGCACATCTCGTCCTCCGTCCGGATGCCGAAGGTGGCGACGCCGCCGGCGTGCTCGTAGGTGCAGGTCGTCTCGAGCCAGTCCCCCGGGTAGATCGTCGCTGGGGTCTGGTGGATGATCTGGTTGTTGAAGTCGAAGGGCGTGTCGAGAAGGATGTCCGTGGTGACGCCGTCCGCGCGGTGAATCTTCGTCGTCAGGTGCCGTCCGCGCTTGTGCAGGTGCGGAGAGCTCGTGAGGATGTGAACCGGCGAGCGATCCGCGAGCGGGTTCAACCAGGGATGACAGACGCCGGTGAAGCGATGCTCGCCGGGCAGGGCCATCGCGATGGCCTCGGTGCCGAGCAGGTGCACGGCCGCCGTTTGCGGGCGCTTGCGGGTCGTGGCGCAGACGCGCACGCCGCTGCGATCGGGGGCCTCCAGCATCCCGGAGTCGTTGTGGTAGTGCATCTCCAGCGTGAAGCGACCCACCGGCCCATCGGGCAGCTCGATGCCGACGCCGTCCGGCATCACGGCGGGCACGCCACCAGGGGCCCAGCCGGCGACCAGCGACTCGCCGGGGTGGGTCCCGATGCCGGGCGCGATCGAGCCACCGGGTAGCAGGCCCACCGGGGCCGCGTAGAGCAGCCAGTGGTGGAGCACCCGGTCGTTGTCGACGATCGGGTAGAACGAGACGCCATGGGCCGAGCCGGTCCACGGCAGGTCGAACGTGAAGTTCACGTACAGATCGGTCAGGGGCGCCACCGCGTACGGCGTCTGGTCCCCGGCGAAGGGCAGGCCGTGAGCGCGCAGCTCGATGACGTGGTCGCAGTCCGGGTGCGGGGGCGGCAGCTCTGCCATGCCACCGTCCGGCGCCGCGGGCATCTCCCCGCACGCTTCACCGGCAGGGGCACCGGCCGCGACCCAGTCCTGGATCACCGCGATCTCCGCCTCGGTGGCCGCGGGGTTCGGCGGCGGTGGCATCGGGCGCTGCACGTCCTTGATGCGCTCCAACACGAGCTCGAACACGGCGCGCTCTGGATTGGAGCGCGCAGGCGCCCGCAGCTGCGCCCGCGTCACGAGCGGCATGGGCGCGCCGAACCTCGGCGTCTCGCCGTGGCACGTCGAGCAGTGCTTCGCGAGCACGGTGGCCACGGCGCACGGGAGCCCAGCGGTCCCGCCGGGTGGCTGGGCGCCGGGCGGGGGCTGCGTGGTGCCGCCCGAGGGCGCCACCGGCCCAGCAGGAGCGGGCGTGACGGAGCCCGCCTCCGCGGCGCCGTGGTCCTTCGAGTCCGCGCATCCCGCGAACAGGCCGCCGAGCGCGAGGGACAGAAGTGCCAGGTTCCTCGAGGAGGCGGCGGGACCGTGGAGGTGGCGCTTGCACGTCATCGGTGACCTCGGTGGTTGTTCGAGGAGGGCCTGATGCAGCGCTCGTGCCGCCAGGTCACCGCAGAGCCGTCCGCGAAGATCGCCGCACCTGCGAGCTCATCTCCGCGGAGACGGTGGCAGGACAGGACCCTCCAGCGTTGCCGCGGGTCAACGAACGCCGGGGACGGAAGACCCCCGACCGATCCTTCGCCCGTAGACGCCAGGCAACGTCTGGCCGTTGACCGGCGGCAACGAGGTCTGGCAGCGCGGAGGAGGCCCCACAGCGCGAAGCGTGGGAGCAGCGGTCGCGGTGTCGCGGCGCGGAGCGCGCTGATTTTCCTCCACGATCGCCGCGCGCCTTGATATGGGGAGGCATGTCGAAGATCGTCGTGTTCCTCGTGCTCGCCGCCGCCTCCGTCGCTGCCGCCGAAGAACCCAAGGCGGAGCAGCGGTTCAAGAACATCCAGGCGCTCAAGGGCATGCCTGCCGCGCAGCTCGATCCGGCGATGGACGTCATGTCCGGAGCGCTCGGCGTCGGGTGCGACTACTGCCACGTCGAGCGGCACGGCGGGCCGCCGGCGATGGACAAGGACGACAAGCAGGCCAAGCGCACGGCGCGGAAGATGATCGTGATGATGCAGAAGATCAACCGCGACTACTTCGACGGTGAGCGAGTCGTCACCTGCGCGACCTGCCACAACGGCCGCGCCGAGCCGCGCAACGTGCCGCCGCTCGAGCGCGTCGCCTCCGACAAGGGCGAGGGCCACGGCGGGGCGAAGCCGGCGGCGCCGGCGCTGACGGTGCAGCAGCTCCTCGACAAGTGGGTGCAGGCCTCGGGCGGCGCCGCGGCGTGGGGCAAGGTGCGGACGCGCGCCGCCAAGGGCGCGATCAGCGGCTTCGGGCCGCAGCCTTTCGGCGTCGCGATCATGCAGGCCGCGCCCGAGAAGCAGCGCTTCACGCTCACGATGCCGAACGGCACGTTCGAGCAGGCGTGGGACGGCGCCAAGGGCTGGCGCGCGTTCGGCGGGCGGACGCGGCCGCTCGACGAGATCGACGCGACCCGCCGAGAGGCGCAGCTGGCGCCGCCGCTCACGCTGGCGAAGCTGCTGACGGGCCTGAAGGTGTCGCACGATGCGCCGCTCGACAAGGGCAGGGCACACGTGATCGAGGGACGGCAGGGCGACGCTCACGTGCGCCTGTGGCTCGACACGAACACGGGCCTGCTGGCGCGCATGATCGTGCGTCATCCGACGCCGATCGGAGACCTCGTGAGCCAGGTCGACTACGGTGACTATCGCGTGGTCGATGGCGTCAAGCTGCCGTTCCTCGAGACCATCAGGACCGGCGGCGAGAAGCGCACGCAGACGTGGACCGAGATCAAGCACAACGTGCCGATCGCCCCCGACGCCTTCGCGCCCCCCAAGACGAGCGCTCCGCCTCAAGGCAAGTAGAGGTCGCGCAGGCAGGCCATGCCGTTCATCCGACGCATGCGGTGACGGCGCCGCCTATCCCGGCTTCTTCGCCGGCTTCTTCTTCGCCGGCTTCTTCGCATTGCGTAGCAGCGCCTTGACGCGGTCGTCCGCGACGTCGAGCGGCGTCTCGTCGTTCCAGTTCTTGATCCGAGGATCGGCGCCATGCTCGAGCAGCAGGCGGACCATCTCCGCGTCGCCGCGCTCGGCCGCGGCGTGGAGCGAGGTCTCGGTGTGGCCGGTGCTGCTCTGCACGTCCTCTGCGTCGACGTCGGCGTCGTGCGTCACCAGGAATCGCGCCAGGCTGTGGTCGCCCTCCAGGGCGGCCGCGTGCAGCGGCGTGTCGCCGTACTTGCCGACGTCGTCGATCGACAGCCCGTTCTCGAGCAGCGCTTCGATGAGCGAGAAGCGCTGCGCGTCTGCGAGGCCGCTCCGGATGAGCAGGTGAATGGCGCCATCCGGATCGCAGCCGGGGTCGTCCATTCGCGCGCCCCGGTCGAGCAAGGCGCGCGCTTCGTCGAACTGCCTTCTGCCGAGCGCCAGGAGCACCTGCTTGCCGCTGGGCGCGACCTTGCCCTTCGACGCCGCCGCGCCGAGCGTCGCCTGGAGCGCGGCCGCCACCTTGGCATCCCGCGCGTCGCTGGCCCAGGTGAGCGCGGCGGTCGCGATCGATGCACCTTGCGGCCGGTGCTCGGCGAGATGGGCCGCGAGCGCCAGCGCCTCTGACCGGGTGAGCTCGACGTCGTGCGCCGCTTGCACGAGCAGGCTACGCTCGGGCGCGCACTTCTCGAGCTCGCCGATCGCATCTCGCACGATGACGGTCGCGATCGCTGCGTCAGCGCACCCGAGGCCCGCCTTGAGCAGCTCGAGCGCCTGTTCGATGCCGAGGCGGTAGGAAAAGCCGATCGCCTTCCTGCTGAGCTCCTTGGTGCGCTGCGGAAGGCCTCGCTTCGACGGCGCCTCGGTCACGCGCTCCATCACGAACCGCCACTGGTTCCACGCCTTGGCGCGGCTGGCGCAGCTCAGCGCCAGCTCGAGCGCGGCGAACACGACGTCGGCCGTCGACACGCCCTTGGCGCGGCGCAGCGGCGGCGGCTGCTTGCACATCGTGTACTCGAACAGCCACGCGTCCCACCGATCGCCGAACCTGCCGGCCAGCTCCTCGTCGGCGAGGATCCCCGCGTTCATCGCCTCGAGCATTCGCGAGGCTGCGGGCAGCGCCCGCGTCGCCGTGACGACGAGCGCACGGCTCAGCTCGACCTGGAGGCCGAACGGCTCGCGCACGCTCCGTGTGGCCGCCAGCACGGCCGTCGCGAGGGCCTCGGCGTTCGAGACGTCGGCATGGCCGTGCTCCAGCGTCTGGCCAGCGGCCTCGACGAGCTCTCCCGCGTCGCTGGCCGAGACGACGGCGGCGGCGGCGTGCAACGCGGCGCTGATCTGCGCGCCGCGCGCCCGCTTGATTGTCTCGAGCAGCTCGGGATCCACCGCCAGACGGTAGCCCAGGACGCGTCGAGATCGTCACCACAGGCGGCTCGCGCTACGCCGCCAGGGCGGCTTGCAGCGAGGCCACGGCGGCTCTCAAGGCCGCGCCGCCGTCTGGCCCGTCGTCCCAGACGAGCCGCAGGCCAGAGTCGGCCGTGATCACGTCGGCCGCCAGCGCTCGTGCTGCCTCCAGGGCGCGCGTCATCATGTCCTCGTCCGGACGCGGCGGAGATCGATCGGCCAGCTCCGCCGGCCAGGCGCTCGGCGGGAGCGAGCCTCGCCAGAGAGCGACGAGCCCAGCGAAGGCGTAGGGGCGCCGCTCGGCGAGCTCGCTGGGTCGGCCATAGCCACTCATGCCGCTCGCGAGATGACAGAACTGCTGCACGGCATTGTCGAGGCCGTAGTCGCTCATCCATTTCAGCAGGTCGGCAAGGGCTGAAGCGTCGCCGAAGGGGCCAGGATCCGTCGTGGCGCGGCGAATCGCCCACTTCTCTCTGCCTCGTCCACGTCCAGGTAGCGATCGGGGGGCCCGGTCGCCACCGAGCGCAGCGTCTTCGCGAGGTGTCTGGCCGGGGACTCCGCCAGCTCCGCCAGGAAGTCCGCGGCGTCGTCGTTGTCGAATGGACCGCGATCCCAGGTTCCCATGACCAATCACCGTCGGCGGCTGTGAGCGAGGCACGATATCACCGGTCGGCTCAGCCCTGGTCAAGGGCGGGGAGGGCCGCCGGTCGAGCGCGACGGACTCCTCGTTCGGCCACACGGGGTACGATGCCTGCCGATGGCCTCCCGAGCCCCTGCCAAGAAGCCCGCCCGAAAGTCGCCGCCCAGCAAGAAGTCAGTCGCGAAGACGCCGTCGGCGAAGAAGAAGACGGGGAAGAAGCCAGCCGCGAAGAAGAAGCCAGCCGCGAAGAAGAAGCCAGCCGCGAAGAAAAAGCCAGCCGCGAAGAAGAAGCCAGCCGCGAAGAAGAAGCCGCTTCGCACCGGTCTGGCCGCCGAGTTGTCCATCGAGCGCTTCATGGAGGCGCTGTCGCTGCGGAGCTTGGTGCTCGCGAACGTCGATGACCCGGAGGTCGGCGCCGACGAGTGGCGCGGGCTGCTGCGCGCGTTCCTGTGGTTCTCGCACGACCCGCCGTTCCAGGACCTCCACGATGCGGCCACCGCGGCCATGCCGGTCCTGGGGGGCTGCCTCATCCGCCTGTCCGAGGCCGAGGACTCCGGCTACCCGAAGCGCGCGCTCGAGCAGGCGCTCGATGCCCTGCAGCATTACCTCGACGAGGCGGCCCTCGCGCAGCCGGCCGACGTCGACGCGACGCAGGTCGTGTCGATCGGCCTCCACCACGCGCGCACTCTGCTCGAGCAGGTCGGCTCGGTCCTCGACGTCGCGCCCTTCGTGCGCGCCAAGCACGATGAGCTCGTCGCCCGTGCCTCTCCGACCCTGGCGGAGCGGCTCGCGTGCTCCGAGCTCGAGCGCGTCCAGACCCTTGCTGCGCGCTTCACCGAGGTGACCGTCGCGAAGAACTTCGTCTTCAACATCGTGCGCTCGGCCGGCAAGAGCCTGCTCGGCGAGATCGAGGCGACGATCAGCGACCTCCACCCCACTGACCAGAACTTCGTCTTGCATGGGCTCGACGCATTCCCGAAGGACAAGGCCGTGCTCGCGTTCTTCGGCCGGTTCCTCGCGAAGAACCCGCACGAGTCCCTGAAGGCGGCCGTGGAGAAGTACGCCGACCGCGTCCGCCGCGGCGTGAAGACGAGCGGCTGGGAGACCTGAGGACGCGCAAATGTTTCCGGAGGGGGCTGACCCCGGACGCGAGGAGGCCGCCCTCAGCAGCACGGGAATCGGAGGCCGTTGGCGGCGCACGCCAGGTCACAGGTGCGGGCCGCCTCGATCGTGTGCAGCAAGAGATTTCCCGGGCCTCGGGGCGCTGCGCACTCCATCCGACACGGCCGCACTGTCGCGGCGGCATGCACCTTGCTGCGCTTCTCCGCCATGCAGCTCAGGTATCCGATGCGCCGGGGCGATGCGGTCCCCAGCCGCCGCGCGAGTCGAGTCACGCGCCCCATGCGCGCGCTTCCCAGCCGCGGTCCCGCGGTGCTCGCGCTTCGCGCGGACCCCGACGGACTGTGGTGGGACGCCGAGCGGCAGGAGCTCCTCATCGCAGACGACGAGCACGATCGCCTGCTCGTGTGGAGCGACGACGGCTTCGGAGATCCGATCCACGTGGCGCCTGGCGCAGGGCGCCTCGGGCAGATCGTGCGCACGCAGGCCGGCACGATCCTGGTCGCGCGGGAAGGGGGCGGCCGCGCGGGCGGCATCGCATTCGCGCGGCCCGACGGCGAGGTCGGTGAGGTACCGGGGCTCGATCCGACGCGGCGGCGGCTCGGGCTGCACGTCCTCGGCGACGGTCGAGTGGTGAGCGCCTACTTCACCGACGAGATGGACGGCGGCGGAGTCGCGTGCGTCTCGCTCCAGGGCGGCGAGCAGGAGCTGATCAGCGGCCTCGGCCAGCCGGCGGGCCTCGTCTCCATCGGCGACTGGCTCTACGTCGCGGATCGCATGCGCGGAGAGATCGTGTGCTGCTCGCTGTCCCTCGGCTGCCAGGAGACCTTCGCGTGCATTCCCGAACCCGAGTACCTGGCCATCGGCGCGCACGAGTCGCTCTACGCCTCGAGCCGCAGCGGCGATGGCGTCGTGTACCGGATCAGCAGATGGGGTGACGTGCACCCCCTCGCGACCGCGCTGCTCTGCACGCGAGGGCTCGCCTACGACAGGATGAATCGGCGGCTGTTCGTCGCCGATCACGATCGCGATGGCTCGCCCACGCGGCTGGTCCACGTGCTGCCCGACGGCTAATCTAGATCTACAGAATATCGCCCAGGGACGGATTGACGAAGAACGTGAGGGTCGGGATGACCCGTAGCTTGATGGCTCCGCGAGGGATGGCGGGATGGGTCTTGGAGCTGTAGGTGATGTCGCTGCGCAGCTCGAGGGCTGCCTCACGCTTCTCGGTGGCCATTGCGGCGCTCAGCGCGGACTCGCCTCCTGGCTGGAACTGCAGGTGGATCTCGCCGGTCTGTCCGGCGGCGATGCTCGGCAGGACCGCCATGGTCTGCCAGATCCCGGGTGCGGCCGCCTGGGCGTCGAGCCTTCCCGCGATTCGTAGCCGCACCGCGGGCAGGGCGATGTTGCTGGTGTTGCTCTCGATGAGGACGGTGACCTGATTGAGCTCGATGCGCTCGATGAGGTGCGCGTATTGCCGGTTGATCTCCGAGTACGGGTCGTGCGCGGTGTCGTCCGGGGTCAGGTCGATCGGGATCACCTCGCTGTCGTAGCGGTACTGCAGGTCGATGGGAGGGAGCTCGGCGGGCCAGCTCTCGGGGATTCCGGACGTGTCCACCGGAAAGCCCTGCGCGCGCAGGGCGCTCGAGATCTCGTCCTTGATGCTGTCGATGCTGAACGTGATGGGTTCGAGGTCCTTGACCTCGTAGCGGATCGGCGCCCCGCCACTGCAGGCGGCGCTCGCCATGCAGAGCACGAGGGCGATTGCCGCGCTGGAGCCCGGACAGGACATCGGTTCCCTCCTGGTGGACGATGTCAATTCGAGAACTCCCAGCCTGCCTCGAGCTGGACGAAGAGCGCGTCGCGCGTCTCGAAGAGGCGATCCGTCGCGAATGGCGTCGGGGCGCCGGTCGGGCTCACGACCGCCGCATTGCCGAGGTGGTACTCGCTGCCCGGGCTGCGAACGACCTGGTAGGTGTGCGAGTAGTGCACGTTGAGGAACAGCGCGCGGGTGAGGAGCTGCGCGCGGATCCCCGAGAGGACGACCGAATCGCCCGAACCGAAGTCGAAGATCCCCCCGGCCGACTCGCCGTTCATCCGCATGTACGTCCCGAAGAGCTGCAGCCAGCGCAGCATCGGGAACTCGAGGTGCACGTAGAAGCTGGAGTCGAAGGGGCCCGTCGAATCCGACAGCCCGAGCGCCGCCGAGATCTGCTTGTTCTGCCGCTTGTTGCGAAAGAGCCCCCACTGGGAATCGACGCGATAGCCGTGCCGCAGCCCGATGCTGGGCCTGGCGAAGCCGCTCTCGGGATCGCCGAAGACGGCCTGGTAGCGCGTCGGGGTCGCCTGCGCGACCCGCTGAGAGAAGTTGGTCTCGTACTTTGCGACCTCGTAGTTCGTGTTGAAGTACGAAGGCAGGAAGCCGTCTCCGTAGGCCACGTACGCCACTCGCGTCCGGAAGGCGTTGATCCAGTCGGTGCCGAGGCTGAAGCGCCCGAGCGAACCGAGGCTGGCGCCGTCGCCGCCGCCGTCGTTCAGGTAGTGGTGGAACGTCCCGTACACCTTGATGTCGCGGACGTCGTCCTTGAAGACCTTGGTCTCGATCGAGGTCCCGAGCGCTTGCACGACGGCCGTCTTCACGGCGTAGCGCCCGGTGTCGGCGCGGGTGTTCACGAAGGTGTGGTCGAGCGGCACCTCGGTGGCGGGGTCGAGGCCGGCGACCTGCCCCTGGCCACGCACGCAGTCATTCGAACGCTCGCTCGTCAGGATGCACCTCGGCGCCTGGTAATCCGCCATGTACTCGACGCCCACGGACAGTGACTTGGCGGCGATGTGGTCCGCCCAGGAGGGCAGGCCCTGCCAGGCGTCGAGCACCGCGATTGGCTTGACGAACGCCAGGGTGCCCATGACGGTGTTCTCGAACGTGATGTCGTTCGCCTGCACCTGCACGCCGGCGTAGTCGTTGTACCAGTCGAAGATGAGGCCCGTGAGCGACCGGTTCTGATCGATGAGCGGCTGGTACGCATCGAGCAACATGCCGTAGCCCAGCGTGTTCGGCCGGAGGGCATTGAGCGTGAGGTACAGCCGGTCCTCCTTGCGACCGATCGTCACGAAGCGGATGAACCGCGCGATCTCGGAGCGCTCGTCCCAGTCTGCTCCCCGGATGCTGAGCCCCCCGTAGCGCGGGTCGGCACCGTCGAGCTGGACGGCGCGGAGGTTGAGCGGGACGTGCAGGGAGACGGCCCCCCAGTCCTTGTACCAGGCGAAGCCGGGATCCACGCCGAGGTACATGGAGCTGTCGAGGAAGCTCGGGCCGATGGCGACGCCGCCGTGGTTGAAGCGGCTCAGCATGCGGACGGTGCCCGGGTGGGCCAGCTCGCCCTTGATGAACAGGGGCTCGGCCTTCTCGCTGGCCTCGGGGCTCGCGCGGGCGTGGGGCTCGTCCGGTGCCTTGGCCGCGTCTTCGGCGGTCGCTCGGGCCGGTGCCGGCGCCACCGCCTCGGCGGGGACCGGGGCCGTCTGGGCCCTCGCGGTCGCGCCGAGGAGCGTGAGCAGGACCAGCATCCCGCACGGCGCCATCCGATCGTGGGCTCGCCTGGAGAATCGGACGCCGATCATGCCGTTCCGTCGGGCATCGACGGCATCGTACCGCAAGGCCGCGTAGACTGCCGCCATGTCCGTCGAAGAACGACTGATCGATCTCGAGGTGCGGCTCTCGTATCAGGCCAGCATGATCACCAGCCTCGACGAGGTCGTGCGCGAGTTCGCCGCGCGCGTCGAGAGGCTCGAACGTCAGCTCGAGGTGGTCCGCGCCGAGGGCGATGGCGGCATCCTCGTCGGCAACGATCGCCCGCCCCACTACTGATCCTGGTGAGCGGGGCGTAGTGATTCGCGCCGGTGCGTTCGAGCCGAGCACAGCGAGGCGCAAGGGCGTAGCGAGCGAAGCGAGCGAAGACGCAGGTTAGGGGGCCCGACCGGGCTTTGCCCGGGCGGGGGAAGGGCAGCGTGCCCGCTGCGCAGACCTCCAGGCAAGGGGCTTGCGACGGCACCCAAGTGTGCACGGCACGGAGCTGTAGGGGGTCGGCGGTGGCCGGCTTCC
>CAZQJC010000207.1:0-52571 GCA_964593795.1 uncultured Myxococcales bacterium
TCTCCTTCGCCTCCGTCTTCCGTCTCCGGCGGTGCCGCGACACCCCGACGGGAGAGGGGCGACTGACCGCGGTGGACGCCACGACGGGGTGAGGCCGGGCGTGGTGTTAGGGGCCAGAAAAATCGATCGCTTGGGCCTCGCCCCCGCCCTATCCATGCGCCTTGGCAGATGTGTAGGATCATGAGCGCGCGCGCCTACGGTCCGTCGAGGCTGTCGCAGTGGCTGGCGAAGACGTGGCCGCCGATCGTGCCCTCGGGGAAGGTGGCCTGCAGCTCGAGCGCCAGAAAGCCGTTCGGGTCGGCGGGCGGCGCGGCGCCGAGGCAGCTCGTGCACACGAGCGCGGCCGTCGCCGTCACGCGGACGGCGGTCGCGCGCGTCAGTGGAGCACCCGGCAGCAGCGTGCCTTCGTAGTCGAGGAGCGTGGCCGAGACGCCGTCGCGCTCGCTGCGCGGGGCGTCGTCGCGCGGCACGGGTAGGCCCGACACGACGAGCGTGCGCGCCGGCGTCGGAGAGGACATCGTCGGGCAACCGGAGAACCCGCCGTGCAAGGCCTCGAGGTGGATCGCGAACCCGCCGCCGGCGCGCTCGACGCCGTAGACCGCGCGCTCGATGGGTAGCGAGGTGTTGCCGAAGCGGACGGCGAGCGACTGCGTCCTGCACGTGGCGTCGCACGTCGCCGGCAGCGTGCTCGCGGGGGCGTCGGCGCTGCGCGGCGCGTCGGTGGCGGCCGGCGCGTCCGCGCCGGGGCGAGCATCGGCGGGCTGCGCGTCGGATGGCCGCGGCGCGTCGGCTGCGCGCGGCGCGTCCACCCGCGTGGGCGCGTCGGGCCGGCGCGCATCGCTCGCTCCGGCGTCGCGCCGCGACCGCTGCGCGTCGGGCGCACCGGTCGCGGCGTCGCCCGAGCAGGCCGCGCCGCACAGGGCCGCGGCGACGAGCACGAGCGGCAGGGCTGGGCGGAGGCGCTTCATGGCGTCGGGGGCAGGATACCGCGCCGCCGGTCCTCGAGCCCCAGCAGCCCTCGCACGATCGCGGTGAGCTGGCCGAGCCGCAGGCCCGCGCGCCCCGAGCCGACGGGTGGCGCGGCGGCAAGGCCGAGGCGCGCGAGGTAGTCCTCGGCCATCCCGACCTTTCCCCCCGACGCGTCGCGCGCGAGCTGGCGCACGTCGAGGCGGGCCGCCGGCAGGTGGCCGCCCATCTCCTCGAAGAGGCCCGTGCCGTACTGCCCCCAGGCGCACACGACGTCCGAGTCGCGCACGAAGGCGCGCCACCGCGCGAGCGCATCGGCGACGGTCGCGCCCGCCCGCAGCGCCTCCTCGTCGAGCCCGAGGTGCACCGGCGTGCGCGACGACAGCGGGTTCCGCGGCGCGATCACGAGCTCCATCTGCTCCCCGGTCGAGAGGCGCTGCGCCACCCAGTGCACGAGCTCGTCGGGGTGCTCGGTCTCGCGCTCGACGGAGCGGTACGGCCACGCGTTCGCCTCGCCCACGACGCACACGAGATCGCTCGCGCGCTCGACCATCCACGCCGGCACGACGGGCCGCGGGGGCCTCGGCGCGCGCTTCTTGCGGCCGCGGCCGTGGTGCACGCTCTTCGCGCACGCGAGCTGCGCGTCCACCATCGCGCGGAACGGGCGCAGCATCTCGAGGCAGCGCTCCGGATCGCCGCCGAGCGCGCCGAGCACGTGCGCGATCGCCTCGATCGTCGAGACGCACACGTCGTCCGGCTCCTTGCGGATGCGGTACTCGCTCGGCGTGGGCGGCGAGAACGCGTAGCGCGGCAGGGCGGCCAGCTCGGGGTTCCTGCGCACGACCTTGCGCGTCTGCGACCAGGTGCCGTCCACGACGATGAGCGTGATGGGCCCCGGGGGCGGCTCGCGCAGCACGTCGATCGCGCCCGGGCCGGGATAGAGGAGCGCCGCTGGCCGCGCCGGGTCCGACAGGGCGCGCTCGAGCGCCGGGGTGCCGCTCCAGTGGATGCCGACGTGGAGCTCGGCGCCGGGCAGGCACAGGCTCGCCATGCGCGCCGTGCCGATCGGCACCGTGCGCTCGCGCGGGTGCTGCAGGATGACGACGCGGCTCGCGGTCTCGATCCGCGGCACGTGCGCGCAGTAGCAGACCCCCTCCGGCCGCCTGCAACGCGCACACACCGCGCGCGGCGCGCCAGGAGGAGGAGCGGACATCCTGCGGGTATACACCCTGCCCCCCGCACCCGTGCTCCCACTCTTGCCTCCGCTCCCCCTGCTACGCTCCCCCCGTGCCCCGCCGCCTCACCGCCGCGCTGCTCCTCGCGCTCCTCGTGTCACTTCCGGCCGGCGCCCAGACGCCCCTCGACAACCCCTGGGCGCGCGTCGGCGCTCCGGCTCCCGGTCCCGCGCGCTCGATCGGCGGCTACAGCGCGGGCTGCGTCGCGGGCGCGGTGCGGCTGCCGGTGACCGGCAAGGGCTTCCGCGTGGCCAACCCGCAGCGCGCGCGCGTCTTCGGCCACCCCGACCTCGTCGCGTTCATCACCGAGCTCGGCGCCGCCCTCGCCCGCGAGAAGCAGGCCACGCTGTGGCTCGGAGACCTCGGGCAGCCGCGCGGCGGTCCCGCGCCGAGCGGGCACGCGAGCCACCAGACGGGCCTCGACGTCGACGTCTCCTACGCGCGCGACGGGGGCGGCAGAAAGCCCGTGGCGATGGTCGATCTCGGCAAGGGCGTCGTGACGCGCCGCTTCGACGCGCGCATCGCGCGCCTGCTCGAGCTCGCCGCGGGCCACGCGCGCGTCGACCGCATCTTCGTGCACCCCGCGATCAAGCAGGCGCTCTGCGCGCGCGCGGGCGCGTCACGCCAGTGGCTGCACAAGATCCGTCCGTGGTGGGGCCACCACGATCACTTCCACGCGCGCCTCGCGTGCCCGCCCGACAGCCCCGAGTGCAAGCCGCAGGACCCCCTGCCGCCCGGCGACGACTGCGCCGCCGTCTCGTGGTGGTTCTCCCCGGAGGCCAAGGCCGATCGCGAGCGCGCGCACGACAAGTACAAGGACAAGGTGGCCGCGCTGCCGAAGCTCCCCGACGCCTGCGACGCGCTGGTGGCGGGCGAGAGGTGACATGTCCGTCGAGCGACCCGACCGGCGGGCTCCGAGGGCCCCCGCTCGCGATCGGCGAGTGGCGCGCGCCGAGCCCGGCTCGCCGGAGCTCGCGCCGGTGCCGGCCCCGCCCGTCGTCGCCCAGGCTCTCGTCCCGGGCGCCGTCAAGCGCCTCGCCTCGGAGCGCGTGTTCGCGCGCGCCATCGCGATCTGGGCGCGCCGCGTGCTGCCCTACAGCGCGGTGGCGCTGGTCCTCGGTGTCCCGGATTTCCTGCTCGAGCGGCTGCTCGGAGAGGGCAGCTTCGACTGGCTGGCGAGCTCGCTGTCGAACGCGCTCTCCAGCGTGGCGATCGGCGCGGCGCTCACACCGAGCGCGGTCGCCGCAGCCCGGGGCGCGCCGCTCCGCTTCGACGTGCGCGCCGCAGCCCGCGCGATCCCGGCCGCGCTCTCCGTCGGCCTCGTCGTCACGCTCCTCACCTGGCTCGGGCTCGCGGCGCTCGTCGTCCCTGGCGTCTTCGCCTACGTCCTCTGGTTCGTCGCGGTGCCGGCCGCGATCGTCGAGGGGCTCGGCGTGGGCGCGGCGCTGCGTCGCAGCCTGGATCTCACCCGCGGCGCGCGCGGACGCATCCTCCTCCTGGTCGTCTGCGTGCCGCTCCTCCTCCTGTTGCTGGCCGTCCTGACGGCCGCCGTCTTGCTCGCCTTCACGGGGGGCCCGGCTCAAGCAGCCTCGCTCACCGAGGACATCTTCGGCGGCGTCGCGCGCCTCCTCGTGGTGCCCATCTTCGCGGTCGCCAACGCCGTCGTGTACGTCGAGCTCCGCCTCGCCCGCGAGGGCACGCTCTCCGAGGACATCGACCGCGTCTTCGGCTGAGGAGCCGTCCCGCGCCCCGCCGATGGGCCGCCGCCTGGGCTCGATCCGGACGAGCACGAGCACGAGCACGAGCACGGCCGGCCACCCTACAGGGTGCTCGTCGGGGCGGGATCAGGGGGCGGCGCCGGGCGTCTCGTCCGTGGCGAGCAGCCCGCACCGCCGCCAGCCCGTCGTGACGAGCCAGAGGTTCGCCGAGACGACGATGGGCGCCGGGGGCGCCCCGTCGGGCGGCCGGTCGCGCCAGCCGTCGAAGTAACGCGCGGTGGAGAACCGATCGAGCCAGCCGGCCGGCGGCTGCCGCCCCGCCCGTGCCGCGTGCTTGCGTCCGTTGCAGAGGACGTAGCGCAGCGCCACGCGGACCGCTCGCGGGCTCGCCGCGCGCCGCGCGTGGAAGCGCCCCGCGAACACCTTGCCCTTGGTCTGCATCACGCGGTTGAGCGCGCGCGCGATGCGGATCGACAGGCCCTGCATGCCCCGCCGGAGCGCGTCCCCGTCCGCGACCTCGGCGAAGAGGTGCAGGTGATTCGACTGCACCGAGAGGTGGATGAGGCGAAACCCGAAGCGCTCCTTGCCGCCGCGGCAAGCCTGTCCGATCGCGCCCGCGCAGCGCGCCGTGCGCAGGTTCCACACGTGCGGCAGGACGCGCAACGTGACGTGCACGGGCGTAGGGCGGCGGATGCGCTCGCGTGGCCGGTGCTGCACGAGCGGCCGCGGCCCCGGCTTGCGCCCGGCGCCCCTGCGCTTGCCGCCCCAGGTGCGGAAGGGCAACTCGCCCTGCACGGGCCGGCAGCGCCTCTTCGCTCGTGAGGTGGCACGGGCGCATCTCATCACGGTCATGATATGGGCACTAATATGGGAAGTCAAGGAGGATGGTGCGTCGACATCCGTTCACGCGCTGGGGTATGGGCTGAGGACATCCGTTACGAAGCTGCCCAGGGACATCCATGGCAGCGACCGCGAGTTGCCCAGGGAGATGCGTTACAGCCAGGTCAGAGCGGCTGGGGATTCTCGCGGGCATGCCGTGGCGAGAGACGGATGCGATGAAGGAACGAGCGAAGCTCGTCCTGGAGTGGGAGCGGCGGTTGGAGGAGCAGCGCGGACAGGTGAACCTCTCGGAGCTGTGCCGCGAGTTCGGGGTGAGCCGACCGACGGGCTGCCGATGGATCGGGCGTTACACGTCCGACGGTTGCGACATCCGACGACTGGAGGAGCGGTCGCGGCGGCCGAGGCGCAGCCCGACGGCTGTGTCGCCGGAGATGGAGGACGTGGTGGTGGCGGGCTACCTCGACGACGCGCATCCCGAGCGCGGGCTGGCGCGGCCCAGCCGGCCTCGCCGCGAACACATCAATTCAGCGACGCTGTCCTTGGCGGGGGACTGGGCATGACCGCGGCCGTGCTGTGGACGGTGCCGCGCCTGATGGACACGCGCCCACGAGCCTCGCTCTGCAGCGAGCGCTCGCGCTGGCCCGTGCCCACAGTCGCTTGGACAACGCTTCGCGTTGCCCACACCGCCCACAGCCGATGACGAAGAACCTCTCTCACGAGAGCGCCGGAGCCGGACCCGGATGGGCCGGTCTAACGGATGTGTCTGGGCCAGTTCGTAATGGATGTCCTTGCCCGTTCAGGCCGAGCTCCTCGGACACCGCTGGCAGCTCTACTCCTTCGACATCCTCCTGGGCGACTTCCACGAGGGGCGCCTGGGCGACGGATTGCGGCTGGCGCGACGTCAGCGCAACGCCGCCCGCTGCGCGGGGCGCCTTCGGCGGCCTTGACCCCACCTGCGCGCGGCTCGCGTTCTGCGGTGACGCACGCAGGCGATGGCCTGCGCTGCGCGCGCCAATGGCCCACGAGGTCGACCGCAGCGGTTGTAGGGGCACGGCGCGGACCACCTTGCGGCGGCGCCTCTCATCGCTCCGGCGGCAACGCTGGCTGGGGCTCGGGGCCGCGACCGCGGTGCGCCGGTGCTCGCCAACGCTCCGCCACCGCGCCTGTCCTTGCCCTCCGGCAGCGGCGGTCAGCGTGGCACTCCGCGCCGCGGCGTGTTCCCCTCGATGCCGGTCGCCGAAGCGATCCCTCAGACCTTCCGCTTCCCCATCCACCCATCGACGCTCGCCGCGCCAGCGCCGCGACACGCGACGTGAAGGAAGACGAACGAGTAGAGCAGCGCGAGCTCGCCCTTGTTCATCGCGGGCAAGAGGCCGGTGCCGAGGTCGAGCTTCCAGTGGAACTGCACGTACGCGACGGCCATCGTGCCGCTCGCGAGGAGGGCCGCGCACCTCGTGCCGGCGCCCGCTGCGATGGCGAGGCCCGCGAAGAGCTCGATGACGCCGCCGAACCAGACCTGCGTCCCGAAGGCGGGCTGCGACTTGGCGAGCACGCCGAAGACCTTCTGCAGCCCGTGGAAGGAGAACATGAGGCCCGCCACGATGCGCAGGCAGGCATGGGCGAGGTCGGCCCTCGGGGCGAGCACGCGCTGCAGCATGGCGCGGTGCTACCACAGCTCGGGGCGATGGTACGATGTCGATGGTGGGTGGACTGCGAGGCGGCAGCGGGTGCCTGTTGTGGCTCCTCGTGTGGGTGGCGCCCGGGCTCGCCGTCGCGCAGGGGCGGCAGACGGGTCTGCTCGAGGGGCGCGTCGATGCGCCGGACGGCAAGCCGCTCGCCGGCGTGACCGTCACGATCACGAGCGAGGCCCTCGTGCGTGGCACCGCGACCGCGCGGACGACCGCCGCGGGGCGCTTCCGCTTCCCGGAGCTCCCGCCAGGCACCTACCAGGTCGTCGCCGAGGGGCCGGAGGGCGCGAGCGCGTACGAGCTCGACGTCGTGATCGCGCTCGCGGGGCGGCGCGAGCTCATGCTGCGCCTCCTGCCTCCTGCTGCGGAGCACGAGGTGACCGTGGTCGCCGAGAGGCCGACCGTGCAGGCCGATCGCGCGGGCCTGTCCAACGAATACGGCCGCGAGGAATTCAGCCAGCTCCCGGGCACGCGCCGCGGGTTCGACGACATCCTCCAGCTCGCGCCCGGGGTGACACGCCACCGCATCCCGGCGGTGGAGTCGGGGCGCCCGGTCGTCGGCGGCGGCACCTGGCTCGACAACCAGATCCTCGTCGACGGCGTGTCCTACGCGGACCCCATCACGAACAGCGTGCTCACGCGCTTCGACTTCTTCTCCCTCGAGGCCGTGGACGTGCAGACCGGGGGCTTCGCGGCCGAGTACGGCCAGGCGATGGGCGGCGTCCTCAACATGGTCACGCGCTCGGGCGGCAACACGCACGAGCTCGGCGCGCGCGGCGTCGCCTCGCCGGGCTCCCTCTCGGCCGGGCCGGGCGCGACGCGCTACGAGCTCAACCTCCGCGCAGGCGGGCCCATCGTCAGGGAGCGCCTCTGGTACTTCACGAGCGCCTCGTATGCCTATGACTTCGAGCCGATCCCGCAGCGCGCGGGCGCGCGGCTCGCGGACGGCGTGACCATCCACTCGCCGATCCTGTTCCAGAAGCTGACGTGGCAGCCCGCGCCGTCGCACCAGCTCTCGCTGCACGTCACGGGGTCCTGGCAGGGCCAGGAGAACGGCGCCGAGTTCGTGGCGACGCCGGAGGCGCAGAGCCAGTACGCGATCGGCGGCACGACGGGGCAGCTCGCGTGGAGGTGGGTCGGCGACGCGACGGTCGTGCAGGTCGCGGCGCAGGGCTACTACCGCGACGCGCTCACGACCCCCGCCTCCGGGGACGTCGAGACCCCGAGCCACTTCGACCGCGTGACCGGCTCGGTGTCGGGCAACGGCTTCGACATCAACCACTACCGCTCGACGCGCGTCGGCCTGCAGGCGAGCTGGATGCGCTTCGTGGACCTCCTCGGGCGCCACGAGCTCAAGGCGGGTCTCGACCTCTCGAGCTCGCGCGTGCTCTACGAGCAGGCGCGCCCGGGCAACGAGCAGCTCCGCGACGCGGGCGGCCCGTGCGTCCCGGAGCAAGGCATCGTCGACGGCTGCGACCTCTCGATCCGCTCGGGCACGCAGCTCCCCGACGGCTCGCTGCGGCCCGGCCTCTTCTCCACGCGCGCCTCGGGCCTGCAGCTCGGGCTCTACGCGCAGGACGCGTGGGTCCTCGGCCACGGCGTGCGCGTGATGCCCGGCTGGCGCATGGACTTCGGGCGCATCGACGGCGTGGACGGCTCCCGCGTCGCGTCCTTCGACGGCCTCGTGGGGCCGCGCCTCGCGGTCGCGTGGGACATCGCGGAGCGGGGCACGACCGTTCTGCGCGCGAGCGGCGCGCGCTACCAGCAGACCGGCATCCTCGCCATCCCGATCTTCTTCGGGCCGAGCTTCCGGCAGGAGTACTGGCGCTTCAACCCGCAGACCAGGCAGTTCGACATCCTCGAGCGCGCGAGCGGGGGCAACACCGGCGCGGTCAACGACCCCTCGAAGTCGAGGCGCGTGCCGGCGGCCGTCGAGGCCACGCTCGGCGTCGAGCAGGCCCTCGCAGAGGGCATCTCGGCGCGCGTGACCGGCATCTACCGCCGCTACGAGAACCTCATCAACGCCTCGGAGACCAACCTCGTGTGGAACGAGACCGGCTCGTCGGTGGTGGGCTTCCGCGACGGCACGCCGTCGCCACGCTACTCGCTCTACACGGGGCCCGAGCTCTTCCGCGAGTACGAGGCGCTCGAGGTGTCGCTGCGCGGCAACGTGGGCAAGCGCGCCATCGTGATCGCGTCCTACACGCTCTCGCAGCTCGAGGGCACGAGCGACCTCGACGAGCTCGTCAACGCCGAGAACATCGCGCCCACGGTCGTGGCCAACCCGCGCCAGCGCCAGTACTTCTTCGGGCCGCTCTGGGGCGACCACCGCCACGCCGGCAAGATCGCGGCGGCCTGGAGGCACGAGGGCACCGGCCTGTCGGTCGGGAGCACGTTCTCGGTGGTCACGGGCGGGCCGTACTCGCGCCTCTTCTACAACGCGCAGCTCGCGCAGTACGTGGACCGGCGCGCGCCGCGCGGCGTCGATCCGGGGGACCTGTCGAACCCGAACGACGATCGCGAGCTGCGCCTGCCGACCACCGTCGACTGGAGCTGGCGCGTCGCGTGGGACCTCGAGCGGATGCTGCACCAGGCGCTCACGGCGGAGCTCAACCTGCAGAACGTGCTCAACCGCAACGTCGCCCAGAACGTGGTCGAGGCGGACGTGCCGGCAGGGCAGGCGGGCTCCTTCGGCTCGCCGCTCGATCGGCAGCGCCCCTTCTCCGTCACGCTCGGCCTGGGGTACCGGTACTGATGCGGCCCGGCGGCGTCGTCCTCGTCGCGTGCGCGGGGCTCCTCGCGGGGGGCTGCGACGTGCGCTCCTCGTCGCGCGCGGACTTCGCGCGGTCCGTGGTCCTGCCCGACGCGGGCGTCCCCGATGCCCCGCGCGGCACCGACGGCGGCGGCGATGGCGGCCCCGACGCGGCGCCCGCAGAGCCGCAGGTGGCACTCCGCGCGACGACCTTCTCGGTCGAGCTGCCCGACGGCCTGAACGCCTTCAACGACGGTGTCATCAGCCCGGCGGTGACGCGCGAGGATCTCAACTTCCTGGTCGTCGCGACCGAGCGCTCCTTGATGTCGAGCGCGCCCGAGCTCCTCGTCGGCTCCGGCGACAGGCCGTCTCCGGGGCGCTTCTCGCTGTCGGCGCGCTTCCCGCCGGCGCGCGTGCAGGCGACCGTGAGCGGCGGCGCCCTGCGCACCGACCGCCCGTTCCGCTTCACGCTGCTCGTGCGGCTGCCCTACGAGGTCGTCGTGCCGGTCCAGGGCGCGGTCGTGTCCGGCACGCTGTCGGGCACGCAGCTCACGGGCGGCCTGCTCGAGGGCCTCATCCGCGGCGAGGACGCGGCCGTGTCCCTCATCGACACGCAGAACGATCAGAACCCGGCGAACGACACGCCGCTGTCCAACTTCTTGGGCACGCCCGACACCGACGAGGACGGCGACGGCACGGCGGACGACTTCCGTCTCGTCGTCCACTTCGAGTCGAGCCGCGTGGAGCTCGTGCCATGAGGGCGGTCGCGCTCGCGGCGCTCGTCCTGGCGACGCCCGGCTGCGGCGACAATCCATTCGCCAATCCATATACGTTCGTCGACGGCCGCGCCTTCCCGGCGGAGCTCCGCGGCGTGATCGCGCCGAAGACCGCCTACGTCGACGGCCGGCAGCTCACCTACTACCTCCTCGGGCCCGGCAGCGCCCGCGTGGCGAGCGTCGTCGAGGTGCGCGCGGCGAGCGGCGACGAGCTCCCGGGCTGCCGCGGCCCCGGGCGCGACGCCACCGGGAAGTTTGCCGACGCCGTGCTCGACGGCTGCCAGGGCCGGCTCTTCCCGGCGCTGCCCACCGCGACCGAGTACACGCCGTTCTCTCGTGTGGTCGAGGTGCGCGCGCCCGCGGGCTACCGCGCGGGCGAGGTGCGGAGCGCCGACGACGTCACGGCGCGTGGCTGGGCGCAGGCCCCGACCGAGCGGATCGTGGACCTCGCGCTGGTCGATCCCGACACGACCGTGTCCGACCCGAGCGGTCGCATCCAGCGGCTCGTCGGCTTCTACCGCGGGCTCGGCGTGGTCGCGCTGCAGCTCCCGGGCGAGGTGCCGGTGGATGCGAGCGGCGCCGTGGTGGCGATGGACCTCCTCGTGCCCGAGGGCGCGGCGCCCGGCGCGGGGGGCGACGTCCTTTCCGCGCGCGCCGGCATGCCTGGCTACTCGCCGCTCTGTCGTGTCGTGCATTTCAAGACGTCGCCGGACTTCCGCCCGGGCGACGTGATGGCCGCCTCGCAGATCCCGGAGGCCGATCGCCGTGTGGACGATCCCCCCCTCCTCGTGCACTGCGCGGCGCCCTGAGAAGGACCCGATGAACGCGGCCGAAGACGGCGCCTCGAGCGAGCTCACCGCGCTCGACTGGATCGCGGTGGTCCTCGCCGGGCTCCTCGCGCTCTCGCTCGTGGCGTTCCCGCTGGCCGTGACGCCCGCCTTCGCGGCCATGTTCCGCGACTTCGGCGGGCCGCTCCCGTGGCTCACGCGCCTCGTGCTCCGGCCGTGGCTCGCGCCCGCCCTCGCGCTCGCGCCGGCGGGGCTGCTCGCGCTTGGCCTCGGCCCTCGCGCCGCCGCGTCGATCGGCCAGCGGCGCGCGCTCGTGGTCGCCGCGTTCGTGCTCGGGCTCGGCGCCGTCGCGCTCTGCCTGCTCGCCCTCTACGCGCCGATCTTCGCGCTCGCGGGCGCGATCAAGCCGTAGCCCTCACGGCTCCGCGATCGCGTGGAGGTTCCAATTGTAGATCATCTGCGTGCCGGTCACTCTGCCGGAGAGCACCTGGCCGTCGCCCGACACCTTCGGGCGCCAGGTCGCCTCGCCGGCCTTGGTGGTGCTCCACCACTCGGGGTCCTTGGTGAGGTTCGTGATGTTCCAGCCCGAAACGCCTTCGCAGGAGCCGTGGAGCTTAGGGCGCGGCGGCGGCCTCGAACACGCGCGCGAGGCCCTCGACGAGCTCGTCGTCCGAGTAGAGGAGCGGATCGCCGACGCTCTCGACCATGCCCTTCATCGTCAGGAGGCCGACGGCGGAGACGTTCGCGAGGAAGGCCATCAGGCGCGGCGGCACGCGCGCGCGCCCGGGCGCGGCCTTCCAGTCCTCGGCGAGCTTGCGCGTCGCGCCCGCGTAGGCGAGGTCGTTGAGCGGGCGGATGCGCGCGAGCTGCTCGGCCGCCACGTGGACCGCGCCCGGGCCCGCGACCTGGCCGTGCAGGAACGTCAGGCGGAAGTCGTCGAGGCGCGAGGCGAACGTGCGCACCGTCTCGCGGATGATCGCGCGAAGGGCCGCTCCGCCGCCTGGGGCCACGGCGACCGCGTCATGGATCGCGCGCGACTGCGCCTCGACGGCGCCGAACACGACCTCGAAGAAGAGCGCGTCCTTCGACGGGTAGTAGTAGTAGAGCGCCGCCTTGGTCAGGCCCACCTCCCGGGCGACGGCGTCGAGCGTGGTGGCCGCGATGCCGCTCCGCAGGAGGACCCGGCGGGCGGCGTCCACGATCTCCTCGCGGGAGCGCTCCCGGCGCCGCTCGCGCCGCGCGATGCGGGGCGAGACCTCGGCGGCAGCGGCCTTCCGCGGCGGCGTCGGGGGCACCTTCGACGATCGGGCGGGCGCGGGCTTCCTCGGCGGCATGGGCAAACAATCTACCGTGACACCATAAAATCGACCAGCGGTAAAATTAATCTACCATCGGTCCAGGTCCGGTGCTATGGATCGGGAATCGGGTCGGGACCTCGACCCAGGGGAGAGGTGGATGGACAAGCTCAGCCTGCAGAACCCGCTCTTCGCCACGTACCTCGTCGCGGCGGCGATCATGATCCTCAAGGCCGCGAGCATGTCGTGGCTGACGGTCGCGCGCATGATGCAGGTCAAGGGCGGCTTCCGCTCGCCCGAGGACCTCAAGAAGACGCCGCTCAACCCCGAGCCCGACCCGAAGCAGCTCGAGAAGAACGAGGCGGTCGAGCGCATCCGCCGCATCCACCTCAACGACCTCGAGAACATCCCCTTCTTCCTCGCCGCGGGCTTCCTCTTCATCCTCACGGAGCCCTCGCTGCTCCTCGCGAAGGCGCTGCTCTACGGCTACGTCGTGACGCGCCTCCTGCACTTCCTCGCCTATCTCACCGCGCGCACGCACGACCTGCGCGCCACGCTCTGGACGCCGGGCTCGCTCATCATCCTCTTCATGGCCGGCCGAACGCTCTACGTCGCCGTGGGGCTCTAGTTTGCGAGTGGCCGGCTCGGAAGCCGGCCACCAGGCGGGGCGCGCCGCCCCGCCCCCAGTTGGGCAGAGCCCAACTGGGCCCCCCTCCCTGCGTCTTCGCTCGCTTCGCCCGCTACGCCCTTGCGGCTCGCTGGTGCTCGCCTCGAAGACGGATCGGACTTCAGGGACAGGCCCTTTGTTGGCGATCGGCGGCCTCGGAGGGCCGCCGCGCCGACCCCCTACCGCACCGTGCCGTGCCTACGTCGTGCCGTCGCAAGCCCTTGCCTGGAGGTCTGCGCAGCGGGCGCCCCCTCCCTGCGTCTTCGCTCGCTGCGCGAGGGACGCCCTCGCGGCGAGGGGGCGCTCGCCTCGCTCCACTGGTCCGCCGTCATGTCCTGAGGCCCGCCACGGTGCTAGCGTCTCGGTCGTGGCAAGCCGCTCGCTGCGCGATCTGGCGGTCGTCGTCGAGACGCCGGCCTTCGCTCGCACGATGCGGACGCTGTGCGTCGTCGGGCTCGTCATCGCGCTCGCGTCCGAGGCCGCCGCGTACGTCTCGCCGGCCTTCCCGAAGGATCCCCTGGGCACGGGCGTGATGGGCTCCCTGCTGCTCGCGGGTGCGCTCGTCGCCGGGCCGCAGGTGCCGCGGCGCACGCTCGGCCTGCTCTCGGCGTGCCTGTTCGGCTGCCTCGGCTGGTACCTGGCGCGCGCGATCGTGCAGAGCGGCGAGCTCGCGTCGCCCCACCAGGGCGCGCTCTACGTGACCCTCGGCGCGCTGCAGGCGCTGCTGCCGTTCTCGGTCCTCGAGTTCGCGCTGCTCTCGGGCCTCTTCATCGGCGCCTACGTCGCCGTGGCCGCCGCGAGCGGCACCGCGACGCTCGGCCACCACGCCGTCGTCGTGTTCTATCTGCTCGGCGCGCTCGTCGCGGCCGGGGTCGGGATCCTCGCGCGCACGCGCCTCCAGCTCGCGGAGATCGCCGCCCGGCACGAGCAGGAGCGCCTGAACGCCAACCTGCGCAGCGAGGTCGAGACGCAGGTCGCGCGCATCCGGCGCGCGGAGCTCCTCGGCCGCTACCTCCCGCCCGAGCTGTCCGAGGCGGTGCTCGCCGGCGAGCGCGGCGTCGATCTCGAGCACGCGAACCGCGAGGTGGCCATCCTGTGCGCCGTGCCCGCGGGCCTGCTCGAGACCATCGCGGAGCTGCCGGCCGAGCGCGTGGTGCCCCTCGTCAACGACTTCGTGTCGGCGATGGCGCGCGTCGCGTTCGAGCACGGCGGCATCATCGAGCGCTTCGTGGGTCCGCGCATCACGGTCGTCTTCGGCGCGCTGGGCGCCGCCGCGCCCGAGGGCGGCGTGCGCAGCGCGGTGCGCATGGCTGGCGTGATGCAGGAGGAGGCCAATCGCCTGCTCTCGCAGTGGGAGGGCAGCGGGCTCGAGGGGCTGCGGCTGCGGCTCGCGCTCGGCCTCGCGAGCGGGCCCGCGGTGGTGGGCACGTTCGGCTCGGAGCGGCGCGCCGAGTACTCCGCGCTCGGCGGCGCCATCGTGCGCGCCCACCGGCTGGCCGAAGCGGCGGTCCCGGGCGAGCTGCGGCTCGACGAGCGCAGCGCGGGCCTGCTCGGGCGTGAGGTCCCGACGACGGCGACGCAGCCGATCGAGTTCACGCCCGGCGTGCCCTCGCCGACGTTCCTGCTCGGGCGGCACGGGGCCCTCGCGACCTCGACGGTCCTGCCGTTCGAGCCGACGGCGGTGCAGGCCGAGCCCACCCTCGCGCCCGCGGCGATCGCGCAGCCTCCCTTGCCGGCGCTCGTGCCGGGCACGCTGTTCGACGGCCGCTACCGCATCACGGCGGAGATCGGCCGGAACAGCATGGCGGTCGTATACCGCGCCGAGCACCTCGCGCTCGGCCAGCCGCGCGCGCTCAAGCTCATGGCGGCGGGCGCGCTCTCGGGGCCCGAGGCCGTCGAGCAGCTCCGGCGCGAGGCCGAGTCGACCGCGCGCGTGCGCCACCCCCACGTGGTGCAGCTCATCGACTTCGGCCGGAGCCTCGAGGGCTGCTATTACCTCGCGCTCGAGCACGTGGACGGGCCGACCCTCGCGCACGTGCTCGCCGAGCGCGGGCCGCTGCCCGAGGCGGAGGTCGCGCGGCTCGCCCTCGGCATCGTCAGCGCGCTCGAGGCGGCGCACGCCCTGGCGATCGTGCACCGTGACCTCAAGCCGTCGAACGTCCTCATCGATCGTGACGGTCGCCCGCGCGTGACCGACTTCGGCCTCGCGCGCGCGCCGGGTGCGGGCGTCGGCTTCTCCTCGGGGACGCCCGCGTACATGGCGCCCGAGCAGGCGCTCGGCCAGCGCGTGGACGCGCGGAGCGACCTCTATTCGCTCGGCGTCACGCTCTTCGAGCTCCTGACCGGCGAGCGCCCGCAGCGCACGGTCCGCATCCAGGGCGCGCAGGTGACGCTCCTGCAGGACGACACGATCCGCATGCAGGAGCGCGCGCCCCACGTCTCGGCCGCCCTGCGCACCGTGATCGAGCAGTGCCTCGCCCAGGACCCGGAGCGCCGCCCCCAGAGCGCCTCCGAGGTGCGCGAGGCGCTCGAGGGGTCAGGCCCGAGTGATCGAGCGCTGCCGCCCCTGGCGGTGCCCGACGTCGGCCCGCTCGTGATCAAGTAGCCGCCGACCGAGGCACGCTCGATGCATCGCTGGAGCGGTGACAAGGAGCGAGCCATGCAGACCACCCGGCAAGGAACGGTGAGCGCCGGTAGACCCCATCGAGCGGCCTGGGGCCCGAGCGTCACGCTCGAGCAGGCCCTCGAGCAGCGTACGTCGGTCCGCGCCTACACGGGCGAGCACCTCGGCGAGGCGGTCGTGCGTCGGCTGCTGGAGGCGGCCGTACGCGCCCCGACAGCGATGCACCTCGAGCCCTGGGCGTTCGTCGTGGTCCAGGACCCCGCGCTGCTCGCGCGCTACTCGGCGCGCGCCAAGGCGCTCATGCTCCAGATCATCGCGCGGACGCCCGATCCCAAGGGCACGCACTACCGCGAGCTCCTCGCGAGCCCGTCGTTCGACATCTTCCACGGCGCGGGGACACTCGTCGTGATCTGCGGGTACCCCACGAGCCCTTACGTGGCCGCGGACTGCTGGCTCGCCGCCGAGAACCTCATGCTCGCCGCGTTCGGCGAGGGCCTCGGGACCTGCTGCATCGGCTTCGCGCTGCCCCTCCTGGCGCTCCCCGACGTCAAGGCCGAGCTCGGCATCCCGCCCGAGGTCATCCCCGTCGCGGCCATCGTGGTGGGCGTGCCCACGCAGAAGGTCGCCCCCTCGCCGCGCAAGCGGCCGGAGATCCTGGCCTGGAAGCGCGCCGAGCACTGAGCGCTTCGCGCAAGGTTTTCGGCAGCGGCTGGGGGGGCCGGCAACGCGCGCACGGTGGCGGCGAGTCGCTGATGACCTCCCGGGCGTCGCGCGCCAGGGGTACGCTCGCCCGTGTCGTACGAAGAGGTGCAGCGCGCGCTGTCCATCCTCGCGATCGTGCCCGGTAGCGCGACGCTCTACTTCTTCGTCTTCTGGCGCTGGTTCGAGTGGTGGCGCAGGCATCGCGTCCTGACGTACACGCTGATGCTCGGGACCTTCTGGGGCACGGGCGTGGTCGCCTACGCGCTGCGCGACGTCGCGCTCGCCCCGCGCGTCGCGATGCCGGCGTGGCTCGCGGCGGTGGGATGGGCGCTCGTCTTCCTGGCGAGCCTGCTCGGCACCGTCGCCGATCGGCAGCTCGGCCTCCGCGTGCGCTCGTTCCTGCCGTTCTTCGAGCCGCAGGGGCGGATCGCGCTGCGTACGACGGGCGCGTATGGCGTCGTGCGCCACCCCATCTACGCGGCCGGGATCTGGTTCCAGGCCGGCGTGTTCCTCGTGACGGGCCACCTGGCCGTGGCCGTGGCGTGCGGGCTCCTCGCGCTCGGCGCGCCGTGGTTCACGCGCCAGGAGGAGCGGCGCCTCGGCGCGCTCCTCGCCGATCCGGCCGAATACGAGCGGTACCGCGCGCGCGTGCCCGCGCTCTACCCGTGGCCGCGGGGCAAGGCGCGCGGATGAGCCGGAGCGCTCAGGCTCCGTCCTTCGGGTATCCCTCGAGCACCGACTCGACGACGCGGCGCGACAGCGCGTGGTAGCCGGCGCGGGCCTCCGCGAAGATCGACGCGGCCAGCGCGCGCGTGCGCGGGTGCCGGCCCATCGCGACGTAGAGCGGCCGCAGGTACTTCATGCGACCCACGCGCGTCAGCACCTCGCGCGCGCGCCCGAACACGGGCTCGTGGTCCGAGGCGAGCGCGATGGCGAGCCACTCCACGAGGACCTCGTGGTTGCCGCGCCCGGTGAGCCGGAGGTTCGCGTCGAGCCACGCGCACCCCGCGTCGTCGAGCCCGCGCGGCAGGTGCTGCAGGTAGAGCTGGAGCTCGATCGGGCTCCAGCGCGCGAGCTGCGCCGCCGTCGGCCGCGCCCCGGACGGAAAGCCCGCGGCCAGCGCGCCGAGCGCCTCGAGCGCGCCCGAGCGGAACACCGGCGCACCGTCGGGCAGGCCCGGCTGGTAGAGCCACTCGTCGGCCCCGACGCGCGCGGCCACGCCCGGGAGCTCCGCCTCGAGGAAGGCGAGGAGCTCCTCGGTGGTGATCGAAGTGAAGCGGAAACGCGCCATGTAGTCGTGGATGAAGCGATCGAAGCGCGGGCGGCCGACCGCGCGCTCGAGGAGCACGACGAGGCGCGCGCCCTTCTCGTAGGGAACCGACGAGAACGCGTCGTCCGGGTCGATGCCGGCGAGGTCGGTGCGCAGGCGCGTCAGCGGTGAGCTCGCCCCGAAGCGCGCGAGCTCCGCGTCGAGCGCGCGCTGTCCGACCGCCCACGCCAGCGCCGCCGCCTCCTCGCCGTGCAGCGCCTCGACGATGCGGCGCTCGGCCCACACCGTGAACCCCTCGTTGAGCCAGAAGTGCTCCGCGGTGGCGTTCGTGACGAGGTTGCCGGTCCACGAGTGGGCGAGCTCGTGCGCCACCACGTCGACGAGCGACCGATCGCCCGCGAGCAGCGTCGGCGTGAGGAACGTCATGCGCGGGTTCTCCATGCCGCCGTACGGGAACGACGGCGGCAGGACGAGCATGTCGTAGCGCTCCCAGTCGTACGGGCCGAACAGGCCCTCCGCGACCTCGAGCATGTGCTCGATGCCGGCGAACTCCCACGCGGCGGCGTCGAGCGTGGCCGGCTCGGCCCACACGCGCGAGCGCGGGCTGAGGTCCTTCGAGACGACGTCGCCCACGGCGAGCGCGAGGAGATAGGTCGGGATCGCCTGCGGCATCGCGAAGCCGAAGCTGCGCGTGCCCGGCCGCGGACCGGGGCGCGTCGCGGTCGGGCCGGCCGACATCACCGCGGAGAGCGCCTCGGGCACCGTGAGCGTGGCGGCGTAGGTGACGCGCGCGCGGGCGCTGTCCTGGCAGGGCACGAGGCTGCGCGCGTGGATGGCCTGGCACTGGCTGAACAGGAACGGGTGCCGCTTGCCCGCCGTCTGTGCCGGCTCGAGCCACTGCAGCGCCACCGCGTCGGGCGAGGTGCGGTACGCGACCGCGACCTCGGTCGTCCCCGCGGGCAGCTCGATGCGCAGCCGCCGGCCGAGGATCGCCTCCTCCGCGCCGAGCACGTACGGCAACGGCCGGCCGTCCGCTCCGCGCACCGCCTCGACGTGCAGGCCCTTGGTGTCGAGGTCGAACACGCCCAGGCCGGGCGCCGCGAGCTCGATCACGACCGTCCCCTCGAGCACGCGCCGCTCGAAGTCGACCTCGAGGTCGAGGCGCAGGTGCCGCGAGCGCGGCTGGTCGGCATCGAAGCACGAGTGCGGATCGAGGCGGTTCATCGCGGTCGATCTAACCAGGAACGCCCAGGCACGTCACGAGAAGGGCAGGCCGAGCGCCGCGGGCGTGCGCGACTGTCCCCGCGTCGGATGGAACAGCATGGCGTCGGTGAGCACGCGGCGGAGCATGACGAGACCTCCGAGCAGCGCGAGGGCGACGACCGCAGCGATCGTCCCTGCCCGTCGCAGCCTGCGGTTCACCTGCGCAGACTGGCCGAGCCGGCGCCCGAGATCAACGGCGACCTTCGAACTAGTGCCGCTCGTCCAAAGTTCGACCGGTTTTGCACCTGGAGGGCGACATGGGACCGTGGTGGACGCGGCACTCGCGAGCGCGGAGCGCGAGCCAACGAGACACCTGGTGCTGCCCGTCCGGGATTCCCCAGGCTTCCAGCTGGTCCGACGAGCGGCCCTAGGTGCTGGTCTTGCGCACGCTCCGCGTGCTGCCCCCACCTGGCGTGCACAGCGCTCACGTGTCTGAATGCCGGTCCACTTCTGACGGGCAGCACTAGTTTTCCGGGTCCCCTGTTCATATTTCCCCGCCCCCGTGCTAGCGTGCCGCGCGCGATGGCGATCACGCTGCGCTGTTACACATTCCTAGATTCCCTACAGCCCCAGCTCGCCAGCTTCATCGGCAAGACGGCTCGTGGGTTCCTCCCGGTTCCGGGTGTGGCCTCGCTGTTCGTCGAGATCGCCCCAGGCATCGCGGTCAACCGCGTCACCGACGTCGCCCTCAAGGCGACCCGCGTGGCCCCGGCGATCCAGGTGGTCGAGCGAGCCTACGGCCTGCTCGAGGTCCACCACGAGGATCAAGGAGAGGTTCGCCAGGCCGGCGCCGCCATCCTCGGTCACCTCGGCGTCAAGGAGGAGGACCGGCTCAAGCCCTCCATCGCCACGAACCAGATCATCCGCGCCATCGAGCCGTACCAGGCGCAGATCATCAACCGGAGCTCGCAGGGCATGATGATCCTGCCCGGCCAGTCGCTGTTCATCCTCGAGACCGATCCCGCCGGCTACGTGGCCTTCGCGGCCAACGAGGCCGAGAAGGCGGCGAACGTGTTCCTCGTGCAGGTGCAGCCGTACGGAGCCTTCGGCCGCCTCTACATGTGCGGCACCGAGGCCGAGGTGGACGCGGCCGCGAAGGCCGCGATCGCGACCATCGAGGGCCTCGCCGGCCGCGCCGGCGCTGGCTTCAAAGAGCACTAGGCTTTTCGACCTTTCGACACTCGACCGACCGACTGAGGGAGACAAGGCAAAATGGCTGACGCACTGGGAATGATCGAGACCAAGGGCTTCGTCGGAATGGTCGAGGCCGTCGACGCGATGGTGAAGGTCGCGAAGGTCGAGCTGGTGGGCTACGAGAAGATCGGCGGCGGCTACGTGACCGCCATCGTGCGCGGCGACGTCGCCGCGGTGAAGGCGGCCACCGAGGCCGGCCAGCGCGCCGCGGAGCGCGTCGGCGAGCTCGTCAGCGTGCACGTCATCCCGCGTCCGCACGTCAACGTCGACCTCGCGCTGCCGCTCGGCCGCACGAGCGAGGCCAAGGCCGGCAAGTAGCACGCGATGCTGCTCGGCCGAGTGGTCGGCACCGTCGTCGCGACGCGCAAGGATGGCGAGATCGAGGGGCTCAAGCTCCTCGTCGTCAAGGGCTGCGACTTCGACGGTAATCCGACCGGCAGTATCGTGGTCGCGGTGGACGCGGTGGGCGCCGGCGTGGGCGAGGTCGTGCTCTACGCCTCGGGCTCGTCGGCCCGCCAGACCGTCGTGACCAAGGACCGCCCCGTCGACGCGACCATCATGGCCATCGTCGACGAGGTCACGGTCGACGGCGCCCGGCGCTTCCACAAGGCAGCGGGCGCCTAGCGCGCCCGGGGAGAGGACGCGGTGCACCTCGACGAGCGTCGCATCCAGGAGATCGTCGAGCGCGTGGTCGCGCGCCTCCAGGGCTCGGGCCCGGGCGGCAGCACGGCAGCGCCGGCGGTGCGGCCGGCCCCCGAGCCGCCCGCCAGGAAGCAGGCGAACATCCCGAAGGGCCGCCTCGGCCTCTACCCCGACCCCGACAGCGCGATCGCAGCCGCCCGCAAGGCGCACGAGATCAACGAGCGCGCGAAGCTCGCCGACCGCGGCAAGTGGATCGCCGCGATGCGCGACTGCGCGCGGCGCCACGTCCGCGAGCTCGCGGAGTACGCGGTCGCGGAGACCGGCTACGGCCGCGCCGAGGACAAGGTCGCCAAGAACCTGCTCTGCGCAGACAAGACGCCGGGCATCGAGATCCTGCAGCCGAAGGCGTTCACCGGCGACGATGGCCTGACGCTCATCGAGCGCGCGCCCTACGGCGTCATCGGCTCGATCACGCCGACCACGAACCCGACCGAGACCATCATCAACAACGGCATCGGGATGATCGCGGGCGGCAACGCCGTCGCGTTCAACGTGCACCCCTACGCGGCCGGCACGAGCGGCTGGTTCGTGCACCTGCTCAACGAGGCCATCATGGGCGCGGGCGGTCCGCAGGACCTGCTCACGATGGTCGAGAAGCCCACGATCGAGACCGCACAGGCGCTCATGAAGGCCAAGGGCCTGCGCCTGCTGGTCGTGACGGGCGGCCCCGCGGTGGTCAAGGAGGCGATGAACTCGGGCAAGAAGGTCATCGCGGCCGGCCCGGGCAACCCGCCCATCGTCGTGGACGAGACCGCGAACCTCGAGATCGCGGCCAAGGGCGTCATCGCCGGCTGCTCGATCGACAACAACATCATCTGCACCGCGGAGAAGGAGACCATCGCGGTCGCGTCGATCTGCGACGCGCTCAAGGACGAGATGAAGCGCCGCGGCGGCTACCTGCTGTCGGCGGCGCAGGTCAGCGCCCTCGAGAAGGTCATCCTCACCGACGGCGGCAAGCACACGAACCGCGACTGGGTCGGCAAGAACGCGAGCGTGCTGCTCAAGCAGATCGGCGTGCACACGAGCGACGACCCGCGCGTGGTGTTCTGCGAGGTCGACGAGCAGCACCCCTTCGTGCAGCACGAGCTGCTCATGCCGGTCATGCCGATCGTGCGCGCGCCCGACGCCGTCGAGGCGATGGCGATGGCCAAGCGCGTCGAGCACGGCTTCGGCCACACCGCGATCATGTACTCGACCAACCTCGAGAACCTGCACGCGATGGCGCGCACCATCAACACCTCGATCTTCGTGAAGAACGCGCCGAATTTTGCCGGCCTCGGGCTCGGCGGCGAGGGCTACACGAGCTTCACGATCGCCTCTCCGACCGGCGAGGGCCTGACGACCGCGCTCAACTTCACGCGCGAGCGCCGTTGCACGCTCAAGGACGCCTTCAGATTCGTCTGAAGCGCACATGACCTCGCCCGCGCTGGCGCTCGTCGAGCTGTCCTCCATCGCGCGCGGCGTGGTGGTCGCGGACGCCATCTGCAAGAAGGCGCCGGTGGACGTCGTGCGCTCGGCGCCCGTCTCGCCCGGCAAGTTCGTCATCCTCTTCGTCGGCGAGGTGGCCGACGTGGAGGAGTCCTACCGCGTGGCGATCGACGCGGCCGCGCACACGCTCGTGGACCGGCTCTTCCTGCCGAACGCCCACGCGCAGCTTCCCGGCGTGATCTCCGGCGTCAAGGCGGAGGCGCCCATCGACTCGATCGGCGTCGTCGAGACGTTCACGGTGGCGGGCGCGGTGCTCGCCGCCGACGTGGCCGCCAAGGCCGCCGACGTGACGCTCCTCGAGATGCGCCTCGGCCAGAGCATCGGCGGCAAGGGCTACTTCACGATGACCGGCTCGCTCGACTCCGTGGAGGCGGCCGTCGAGGCCGCGCGCCGCGCGCTCGACGGCGCCTTGCTCTGCGCAACCGAGATCGTCGCCGCCCCCCACGACGACGTCCGCAGCCGCGGCGTCATCTGGGGCGGCCGCGGATAGCGGCTACGCCAGGCGGTAAACCGTCGTCACGGCCTCGGCCTTCGAGCAGACGTGCAGCTTCTTGTACATGGAGCGCACGTGGTGGCGCACCGTGTTGACGCTCATCGCGAGCATGCTCCCCACCTCGTCGTAGGTGGCGCCCTTGGCGAAGAGCTCGATGATCTCCTGCTCGCGCGGGGTCAGGGTGCCCTCGCTGGTCTCATCCGCGTCGAGCTCCGGCGGCGGTGCGACGGGCTGGCGCCGGCGAAAATCCTCGAGCAGGCGCCGCGCGATGCCGGGTGAGATGGGCGAGCCGCCATCGCGCACGACGCCGAGCGCCTCGCGCACCTTGATCGTCGCGTCGCCCTTGAGGAGGTAGCCGCTCGCGCCCGCGGAGAGCGCGGCGTACACGGTCTCGTCGTCGTCGCAGATCGTGAGCACGACGACGGTGATGCCCGCCGCGACCGCGGGCCCGATGAGCGGCACGGAGCTGCCGTCCGCGAGGTTGATGTCGAAGACCCCGAGAGCCGCGCGGCCGGACGCGATCGCGGCGCGCGCCCCCGCCACGTCGGCCGCCTCCGCGACGACGTCGAACGCGCCGCCCTGCTGGATCTGACGCACGAGCGCCGCGCGCACGCGGGCGTCGTCTTCCAGCACCAGGACCGCGTCTGCCACCTGCGAAGGATAAAGTATGATCCGCGACCGGTCGATGCCCCGCCCGGCAGACGGTGCCCCTGTGGAGACTACGCATGCGTCCCCGCGGAGCCCCGAGCCCGATGCCGCGGCCGATCGTGCGTTCGACCAGGAGCGCGCCGAGACCGTGCGCACGCGCCTCTTGTGGCTCCTTCCGACCGCCGCCGGCGTCTGGGTGCTGAGCTTTCTCTGGGTCGACGGCGAGGTCTTCACGCGTGCCCAGGCGCTCGCGGTCCGCGTGCCGCAGCTCGTCGTGACCCTGCTCGCCTACCTCTGGCTGCGCCGGCCGCGCTCGCTGGGGGCGCTCGAGGTCGTGGTCACGCTCGGCTTCGGCCTCATCACCGCGTCGAGTGGCCTCGGCCTGCTGCACGTGCCCCACGATCGGCTGCCCGCGAAGGTCGCGAGCCTGGTCCTGACGGTGTTCGTGGTGTGTCCGGTGGCCGCCCTGCCCTGGCGCTCGACCCTGGCCACGGGCGTGCTCACCACGATCTCGCTCTCGACGCTGCTCGTCGCCGGCGAGCGCACGACCTACTTCATCACGCTGACGATCGTCGGCTTCGCCTACTTCGCGCTCGCCGCGTCGGCGGCCGCGCGCGATCGCCTCAAGCGCCGCGAGCTCATGGCCCGGCGGGCGCTCGAGGAGGCGAACCAGCGCCTCGAGCACGAGGATGCGCTCCGCCGGCGGCTCTTCGTGAACCTCTCGCATGACTTCCGCACCCCGCTCGCCGTCATCCGCGCCGACGCCGACGCGCTGCGCGGCCCCGGACGCTCCGCCGAGGAGGCGCGCACGATCGACCGGATGGAGTCGAACGCCCGCGTGCTCGCGGACCTGGCCGATCAACTCCTCGATCTCGCGCGCCTCGAGGCCGGGCAGATGCCGCTCCGCCCCACGACGCTGGACCTGCGCCGCGTGGTGCGCGACGTCGCCGCGCTGCTCGCACCGTCGGGCGCCGAGCACAAGCTCGTCACGGCCCTGCCCGACGAGCCGCTCGTGGTGCACGCGGACGCCGGGCACCTGCAGCGCATCGTCACGAACCTCGTCGTCAACGCCCTGCGCCAGGTCCGCACCGCGGGGGCGGTCACGATCGCGGCCCGCCGCGCCGGCGACGACGTGCACGTGGACGTCCTCGACGACGGCCCGGGCGTCCCCGCGGACCGGCGCGACGCCATCTTCCGGCGCTTCGTGTCGTTCGACTCCGACGGCTCGACCGCGAGCGGCATCGGCCTGCCCTTGGCACGCGAGCTCGCGCGCCTCGGCGGCGGCGACCTCGTGCTCTTGCCCGACGCGCCGAGGACCACGTTTCGCCTCTCCTTGCCGGCGCACGCCGGCGCCCCCGAGGAGCCAGCCACCGTGCCCGCGGCCCCCGCGCCGCGCCCCTCGCGACCGGCCCCTCCGTCACCCGAGCCCGCGACCGGCGCGCGCGTCCTCGTGGTCGAGGACAACGAGGACATGGCCGAGGTCCTCGTCCGCACGCTCGCGGATCGCTTCCGCGTCGAGCACGTGGGCACGGTCGCCCGGGCGAAGCAGGCCCTCGCCGGACCGATGCCCGACGGCATCCTGTCGGACGTCCTGCTCCCCGACGGCACGGGCTACGACGTGCTCGCGGAGGTGCTGCGCAAGCCCGAGCGCGACGCGCGCCCCGTGGTGCTGGTGTCGGCGCTCGGCGACGTCGACGAGCGCGTGCGGGGCCTGGCCGCCGGCGCGGCGGACTACCTGCCCAAGCCGTTCGCCCCTGCGGAGCTGCGGAGCCGCCTGCAGGCCGCCATCGAGCGCGCAGAGGCGCAGCGCCGGGCCCTCGAGGCGCAGCGCGACGCGCTCCTCGTGGAGCTGCACGACGGCGTCAGTGCCAGCCTCTCGCGCGCGGCGCTCCTGCTCCAGACGCCGGACGCCGACGCGACGAGCGGAGCGCTCGAGGCCATCCGGGACGGCCTCGACGAGGCGCGCGGCATCATGACGCTGCTGTCTCCGCAGCCCGCGGAGCTCGACGCCCTCGGCGCGCAGATCCGCCGCGAGCTCGCCGACGCGTGCCGCGACGCCGGCCTCGAGGCCCGCTTCGAGACCGCCCACGAGACGGCGCCGCACATCGTCCCCGCGGGCGTCGCCCACACGCTACGGCGCGTGGCGCGGGAGGCCACCACGAACGCCATCAAGCACGCGGGCGCGCGCGCGATCACCGCGCGGCTCGCGGCCACGGCCGATCACTGGACGCTGACGGTGAGCGACGACGGGCGCGGCCTGCCCGCTGGATCGCCGGCCGGGCGCGGCCTCGGCATCATGAAGCGACGCGCGGCCCGCGTCGGCGGCAGCGTGACGATCGACAGCGCTCCGGGAGCCGGCGTGCGCGTGGCGCTCACGATCCCACGGTCCTGAGCCTACCCGCGGCGGAGGCGCTCGAGGAGCGTGCTGCGCGTGTTGCCCTCGAGCGCGGGGGCGAGCAAGCTCGTGGCCTCGCCGAGGGCCCGGTAGAGCGCCTCGAGATCGGGCAGGCCCGCCATCGCGCCGAGGTGCAGCTCGACGGTGTCGAGGTCACCGCGCGCGATCGGGCCGGTGAGCGCGGCCGCCGGGCCCATGCGCAGGGCGTTCTCGAGCGTCGCGCGCACGAGGGGCCCGAGGGCCCGCCGCGCGCTCGCCTCGTCGGGGAAGCCGGCCGCGACGAGGAGCCGCGTCCCGGCCGCGAGGAGCGCCGGCAGGTAGTTCGAGGCCATGACCGCGCCCGCGTGGTAGAGGGGCAGCCCCGCGCGCTCGATCGCCACGGGGATCCCGCCCACCGCGCGCGCGATGCGCTCGGCGTGCATCCGTCCCTCCGCGTCCCCCGTGATCGCGAACGTCACGCCCCTGAACACGTCGGGCCCGGCGTCGGGGGCGATGGACGTCAGCGGGTGACAGAGCGCCCTGCCCGCCGCGGGAAAGGCGCCGAGCGACTCTGCCGAGCGCGATCCCGCGCAGTGCAGGAGCGCCTGCGAGCCATCGAGCGCGCCCTCGTCGGTGAGCGCACGCGCGCACGATTCGATCGCGTCGTCTCGCACCGCGAGCACCACGGCGGCGCAGCCCGCGGTCATGGCCTTGCGGTCAGGCGTCGGGTACCCGGGCACGACGGCCACCTCGTTGCCCGCGCGATCGAGCGCCTCGCAGAGCGCCGAGCCGAGGCGGCCGCGCCCGACGACAGCGACCCGCCACCTCATCAGGGTGGTCGTCTGCGGCATCATCGGTACAGCCCGCGCGCGCCGATGTACGCGAGCACGCTCGCCGGGACCAGCGCCGAGACGTCCTGCCCGCGCGAGATCCGCTCGCGCACCTCCGCCGAGCTCACGCACGAGATCTCGACCGGGTACTCGCCGCCCGCGCCCTGCCGGCCCACGACGAGGAGCTCGACCTCGGCGCGCAGCTCGTCCCAGCGGTACCACTTCGGCAGCTCGGCGACGATGTCGGCGCCGACGACCAGCACGACCTCGGCTCCGGGCGCCTGCGCGCGCAGCGCCTGCACGGTCAGCAGCATGCGCCCCGTCCCGCCCGCGACGCGCTCGAGGTCCGTCACCTCGAGCCCCGCGATCGGCGCGGCCGCCAGGCGCGTCATCTCCATGCGGTCCTCGAAGCTCACGAGCGCCTTGCCGAAGTTGTGGTGATCCGCCGGCGCGATGAGCACCCGATCGGCGCGCGCCGTCTCGCGCACGTAGAGCCACAGCATCTGGTGGCCGACGTGCGGCGGGTTGAACGAGCCCCCGATGAGCGCGATGCGCACCGGGATAGGCTACAGGCAGGCTTCGGACCCGCGCCAGCCTCCCGTGATGGCGGGAAGTGCTAGCCTCTGCGGAGGTGAACCTGGTCGACGAGCTCCACGCGATCGCGGCGGCGCTGACGGCGGACGGGATCCGCTACGCCGTCTGCGGAGGTGTGGCCGTGACCATCCACGGCGCGACGCGCTCGACCGTGGACCTCGACGTCCTCGTCGGGCGGGCCGACCTGCCGCGCGCGCTCGAGGCGGTGCGCCCGCTCGGCTACGCGTACGCAGCGCTTCCGATGACGTTCGATCCGGCGACCCCGCGTGAGCGCCACGTCCAGCGCGTGAGCAAGCTCGAGGGCGACCAGCACCTGCTGCTCGATCTGCTGCTCGCGGAGGCCGCGTTCGCCGGGACGCTCGACGATCGCATCGAGCTCGCCCTGCCCACGGGCCCGCTCGCGGTGGTGTCGCGCGCGACGCTCGTGCGGATGAAGCGCCTGGCCGGGCGCGCGCAGGACCTCGCGGACCTCGAGAAGCTCGGAGCCGCCAGTGAAGGCTGAGCTGGACGTCGCAGAGGTGGCGGCGCGCCTGTCCGAGCTGCGCGCGCTCTGCGTGCCCGAGGGCGTGCCGGAGGCGCGGGAGCGCCTCGCGCGGGAGCGCCCGACGGAGGCCGAGGCGTTCGAGGTGAAAGCGGCGCGAGCGCTCGAGGAGCTGCGCGCGCTGTGCGAGCTGGCGAACGCGCTCCACGCCGGAGCGCGCCCGCCGCGCTGAGCGGACGGGCTCGGGCTCGGGCACGGGGCACGGGGCGCGGGGCGCGCGAGGGCTTGCGGGCCTCACGCCAGCCGCCTTCGATGCATTCGCTTGGGCGCATGCGTCTGGCACTCGGCCTCGCAGCGTCAAGGTGTTCATGCCGCTGACGGCGGGTCCGTCATCGCGAGCCCCCTTCTCGGGAGCAAGGATCAAGGAACGGGGACGACCCGGATGACATCGAGGCGAGCGAAGCGAGCCGCAAGGGCGTAGCGAGCAACGCGAGCGAAGACGCAGGGAGGGGGGCCCAGTTGGGCTCTGCCCAGCTGGGGGAGGGGCAGTCGTGCCCCTCCTGGTGGCCGCCCTCAGGCGGCCACACGCACCCTAGTACAGCAGGTACGGCCGGCGGTGCTCGACGAACTCGGCCTCGGGCTTGCGCCAGGTGGCGGCGATGTCATCGAGCGCCGCGCCGGACTCGATGCCCTGCCGCACCTCGGCGCTTCCGCACAGCAGGTCGATCGCCGGGATGGTCGTGACGAACTCGTAGGGCTTGTCGCGCCAGCGGAAGTGCTCGGGCCACAGCTTCTTGATCGCGCGGAGCACGCCCACGCCCGTCTTGAACGGCAAGAACTCGCCGCGCGCGTACACGTGGATCTGCAGGCCCCCGCAGCCCTTGCCCGCGTGCTTGTGGAACGTCGGCCGGAACACGAGCGGCCGCAGCCGGACGCCCGGCAGCCCCGAGAGCTCCTCGGCGAGGCGCACGCCGTCGATGTACGGCGCGCCGAAGATCTCGAACGGCCGCGTGCAGCCGCGCCCCTCGCTGATCTCGGTGCCCTCGACGAGGCACATCCCCGGATACACGAGCGCCGTCTCGACCGTCGGCATGTTCGGCGACGGCAGCACCCAGGGCAGCCGCGTCTCGCGGAAGTACATGTCGCGCCGCCAGCCCTGCATCGCGACCACGGTCAGCGCGCACCCGATGCCGCACGCGTCGTTGACGAAGCGCGCGATCTCGCCGGCCGTCATGCCGTGCCGCACCGCCACGGGATACAGCCCCACGAACGAGTCGAAGCCCGGCGCCACCAGGCCGCCCTCGACCTGCGTCCCGCCGATCGGGTTCGGCCGGTCGAGCACGATCATGTCGATGCCGCGCCTCGCACACGCCCGCATCGCGAGCGCCATCGTCCACACGAACGTGTAGTAGCGCGTGCCGATGTCCTGGATGTCGAACACCAGCGCGTCGAGCCCCTCGAGCATCGCGTCCGTCGGCTCGAGCGAGCCCACGTCCGCCCCGTAGAGCGAGTGGCAGCGCAGCCCCGTGATGGGGTCGCGCCCGGCCTCGACCGCGTCCATGTCCTGCGCCTCGCCGCGCACGCCGTGCTCGGGTCCGAAGAGGACGTCGAGCTTGACGTCCCCTCGCGCGAGCAGGAGGTCCGCGGCGTGTCGCAGCTCGGCGTCCACGCTGGTCGGGTTGCAGATGAGCCCGATCCGCCGGCCCACGACGAGGCGCGCCTCGTCGTCGAGCAAGCGCTCGAGGCCGGTGCGCACCCTCATGATCGCGGACCTCCGGTCCGACTCATCAGAACTGGCTCACGGTGAGCTGGAACGTGCCGGCGCGGGCCATGTAGCCATCCACGATGATGAAGTACGTGCCCGGCGCGGCCATCGCGATCTCCGCCGTCGAGGGCCCGACACCGCCGGTGTCGTCGTCGTTGCACGCGAGGTCCATCGCGCCCATGCCCGCGCAGACGTCCTTGCGGATGTAGACCACCGTGTCGAGCGTCGTCATCGCGCCGAGCGTCGTCGCGCGCAGCCCGCGCCCGGCCGTCGCCACGCGGTACGAGTAGATGCGCTCGGGCGCGGTATTCGTCGACGACGAGCAGCTCGGCTGGAAGTGCCCCATCTCGGTCGAGAGCGTCGTCGCCATCGCCATGCCCGTGGCCGTGATGTCCTCGACCACGATGCCCGGCCCGCACGGCGCCGACTCCGAGTCGCCCGACGCCGACTGGCAGTCGGTGTCCATCGGGAAGTCGGTCTTGCCGTCCATGTCGTTGTCCATGCCGTCCGAGCACACGGGCAGCGGCGACGGATCCATCTCGTCGTCGTCCGCGGCGCTCATGCAGCCCGGCTCGTTCGGGTAGTCCATCTTGCCGTCGCCATCGTTGTCCATGCCGTCCGAGCACTTGGGCTTGCGACACACCGCGCCCGCGTCGGCCGCCGCCGGCGCGCACAGGCTCCCGTCGTTGCAGCGGAACGCGGCGTTTTGCGGGTCGCACGCGGCGCCGTCGGGCAGCCGGCCGAGCGCCTCGAGCACCACCGTCCCCGACGTGCTCATGGCCGTCCCGTCCACGAACACCCAGTACCGCTGGCCCATCTGCGGGCTCGGCACGATCACGCGCGCGGGCTTGCCCATGCCGCACACGACCTCGCTCGCCGAGTCCTCGCAGTTGGAGCGCACGTACAGCACCACCTCGGGCGCGCTCGGGTCGTCCTTGGTGCGGAACTCGAGCGAGCCGAGCGGCCGATCGACGTCCAGGTAGTAGACGAGCTCGCCCGCGGTGTTGCCCCCGCAGGAGCCCATGAACCGGCTCATCGAGCCCGGCAAGATGCCCGCCTGCGAGCCCGAAAGGCCGATGGCCGTCGCGCGCGGGCCGCCCATGCCGCAGGTGGCCGCCACGGGGGCGTCCGGCCGCATGAGCGAGCCGTCGGGGCGCTGCGCGCCGTCCTGCGCCGCGCCGCCGTCTCGCACCGCGGCGTCGCCGCCGCCCGGCTGGTGCGTGTTGCCGGCGTCACGCCGGCCGCCGCCCGTGTCGGCCGGCTTGTCGGAGCCGCACGCGCTCGCCTGGATCACAAAAAATGCCGCAAGAATCGCTCGATTCATCTCCCCACCGTCAGCACGAAGTTTCCCGCCGCAGCCGCGTAACCATCGACGAACACGAAGTACACGCCCGGCGGTTGGTTCGATAGCACGAGTGAGGAGGGACCTGCAGCGCCGCTCGCATCATCGTTGCAACCAATTTGCACGGTCCCGCACCCCCCCCGGCGGACGTAGAGCACCGTGTCGAAGTCGGTCCCTGCCCCTTCCGTCGAGATCCGCAGCGTCGCCGCCGCGTCGAGCCGGTAGAGGTACACCCGCTCGCCCGCGGTGTTGCCGCTGCCGCTCTGCCCCATGACCACGCCGCAGCCCATCGCGGGATCGGGGCCGAAGCGGTTCTGCACGCCCCTCGTGCTCCCCATCGCGCGCCCGGTGGCCGTCAGGTCCTCCACGACGATGCCCGGCCCGCACGGGGCATCCTCCGACGGCGAGCCCGCGCCCAGACACCCCGGGTCCGCCGGCCAGTCGGCCAGCCCATCGCGATCGTCGTCCATGCCGTTTCCGCACACGGCCGGCACGACCGGGTCGGTCTCGTCGTCGTCGGTCGCGCCCTCGCACCCGCGCTCGCGGGGGAAGTCCACGACGCCGTCGCCGTCGTTGTCCACCCCGTCCGAGCACGCGGGACGGCCGCAGCTCGCGCCCGCCGCCCCCGCGCGACACACGAGCCCGTCGGCGCACCGCCGCGGACCGCCCGCCGCATCGCACGGGGAACCGTCCTCGAGCAGCACCTCCACCTCGAGCGAGAACGCCCCCGCGCCGAAGTCGCTGTCGACCGTCACGAAGTACACCCCCGGCTCGGCCGGCGACACCTCCAGCGAGTCGCCGATCGTGCAGCTCACCTCGGACGCGGGCACGCGGCAGTCCCCGCGGCGCACGTGCAGCACGGCGCCGAGGAAACCCGGCGCGAGCCGCGCCCGGAGCGCCGCCGCCCGGCGGTCCACCCGGATCGCGAACACCCGCTCGCCCCCCGTCGCCGCCGCGTCACAGCGCGGCACCAGCCGATCCGGCGCGCCGGCCGTCGTGCCGCTCGCGCGCCCCGTCGCGGTCACGTCCACCACGTCCACGCCGAAGCCGCAGGGCTCGCTCTCGCTGCCCGCCGACGCGGCCGTGCACCCCACGTCCGCGGGGAAGTCGATCGGCCCGTCCCCGTCGTCGTCGAGGCCGTTGCCGCAGACCGGCGCGGGCGTGGGATCGCGCTCGTCGTCCCCGTCGACCGAGGCGCACCCGGGCTCGAAGGGGTAGTCCACCTTGCCGTCGCCGTCGTCGTCCGTTCCGTTCGCGCAGGCGCTCCTGCGGCAGCGGCCGTCGCACACGTGCGCGGGCCCGCAGCCGAGCGCCGGGCGCGCGGGGTCGCACGCGGCGCCCTCGGCCAGCTCGGCCCGCACGGCGAGCCGGAACGGTCCCGGCTGGAAGTCGCCATCGACGATCACGTAGTAGACGCCGGCGGGCGCGGGCGCGACCACGGCCGACTCATTCGCCTGGGCGCATGCGACCTCCGCCCCGGCGTCGCCGCACCGCTCCCTGCGAACCGCCACGGACGCGCCAGGGAACGCCTGCACGAGGGAGGCCTCGAGCCGGAGCGCCGGCTCCGCGAGCACGAAGCGGTACGCGCGCTCGCCCTGCATCGCGTTCGGCGCGCAGCTTGGCATGAGCGCGTTGCGCGTGCCCGACGTGTCCCCCGAGACGACGCCGTCCGGAGGCACATCGAGCACCTCCAGGCCCGCGACGCACTGATCGCGCTCGTCGTCGTCTCCGGCGGCCGTGCACCCCGGATCGGCCGGCCAGTCCACCCTGCCGTCGCCGTCGTCGTCCGCGGCGTTCGCGCACGCCGGCGCCATCGCCGGGTCGGTCTCGTCGTCGTCCCTGCCGTCCGCGCAGCCGGGATCGGCCGGCCAGTCCGCCTTGCCGTCGCCGTCGTCGTCCGCCCCGTCGGCGCAGCGCGGCACCACGCAGCGCGCCGCGTCCTCGCGCACGCCGCACACGCGCGCCCCGCAGCCCGCGAGCGCGTCACCCGGCACGCAGGGCGCGTCGGCCGGCAGCTCACCCGCGATCGTGAGCGCGAACCGCTGGTCCGCGCCGTGGCCGTCGACGAGCACGAAGTAGCGGCCGGGCGCGACGTCGCCGAGGCGCACCTCGGCGCGTGGGCCCGCCTGGCACGCGAGCTCCGAGGCCGGATCTCCGCACGCTCGCCGCACGTAGAGCGTCACGTCCGCGTCTGCCGCGATGACGAGCGCCACGAGCGGCGACGCGACGTCGACGACGTAGGCGACCTCGCCGGAGCCCGAGCCGCCGCAGCTTCCGCGCGTCGTGTCACCCGACGGCAGGAGGCCGAGCTGCGTGCCGGTCACAGAGGCGGGCGCGGCCACGGGCGCCCCGGGCGCGCTGCCGCAGGCCGCCGGCACGGCATCGGCGCCGTCACGCACCGACGAGCCGTCCGGTGCCCCTGCGTCGAGCTCGCCGAAGGGCGCGCCGTCTCCGTGGCCGCCGGCGCGCGCGTCACGCGCCCCTGCCCCGTGCGAGCCGCTGCACGCGCAGGCGAGGCAGGCGAGGAGGAGGACGCGGCGCACTGAGCGAGTCTACGCCGGCGGGCGCGCGCAGGATGTGACGGGGGACCCCGGAGGAACAAGGAACAGAGCAATGGAACAACAGGCAACAAGGAATACGAATGGGCCAGGGAGGCTCCGGCATTCCCAGTTCCGTGTTGCCTGATGCCTGTTGTTCTATTCCTTGTTCACGCCGCTTGCCCGAGCATCACCGGCCGCAGGACCACCTGCTCGCCGCGCCGCTCGACGAGGAAGCGGATGCGCGTGCCGCCGTAGCGCTCCTTGAGGACGCGCTCCTTCTCGCGCAGCTTCTCCGCGAACGCGGCCGGCGTGATGCCCTCGAAGGGCGCGCCCACCGCGGCGCGGGCCGCGATGAACTCGTCGAACGTGCGCTGCAGGTACGTCGCCTCGGGCTCGGCGCCGATCCGCTCGAGCTCCGCGTCGCCCGACAGAGGCGGGGCGACGGCCTCGTCCTCGCCGAAGAGCACGAGCGTCTCCCACGCGTCGTCGTCGCCGCGCGAAGTGCCCCGCAGCCGCTGTCGCAGGCCCTCGATGCCGCTCGCGAGCCCTTCCAGCACCGGCACGGGCGCGTCGACCGCCGCCTCGAGCTCGCCGCCGGCGACGCGATCGACCTCCGCCTCGAGGCTCGCGAGGGCGCGCCTGAAGTACGCGGCGGTCCCGAGCGCCGCGAGCATCGCGAGCAGCGCCCCTGCCCCACCCACGCCGAGCAGCAGCCCTTGCACCGTCGCGAGCGGCACCGCCGCCGCCGTCGCGTTCGCGAGGAGGAGCGCTCGCGCCGCGTGCGCCTCGCCGAACGGCAGCGGCACGAGGCGCGCGCGATGCGCCTCGCCTCCGAGCGTCAGCTCGGGCGCCGCCACCGGACGTGGCATGGGACCACGCCGCGCCTCGGGGGTCAGCGCCTCGACGATCGTGGCACCGAGCCCCTCGTCGCGCCCCTTGCGGATGCTTGTCGCGACGACCTGGCCATCGACGAGGTACGCGATCCCGTCGACGCCGAGCAGCTCGCGCGCCGCGTCGGCGTGCTCGGCGGCGACCGCGAACCCGATGATCACCGCACCGAGGACCTTGCCCTTGTCGCGCACGGGCGCGAGGCCCATGCGCATCAGCCGGTGCGAGACGAGCCAGAGGTCCGCCAGCATCCGCCCCTCGAGCGCACCACCCACGGTCTTCTCTCGCGCGCGCAGATCATCGCCGGACGCCAGGGGATCGAGGTTCCGCGCGACCAGCTTGCCGGCAGCGTCCACGAGCATCACGAGGTCCGGCCGCAGCACGGCCTCGCTCGCGAGCGCGGCCGCCTTGCGCTCGATCCGCCCGAAAACGGCGCGCTGTCGCTCCTGCGCGTCCGCCAGCGCCAGCGCTCGCACGAGCTCCTCGTCTCGGGCCCAGCCGAGGGCGGTCGCCTCCGTGTCCTGAGCCTCGACGCGCATGCTCCGCTCAAGCACGCGCTCGGCCCGCGACAGGCTCGACTCGGCCTCGAGCCGCCGGGCCTCGAGCGCTTGCCCCCCCGCGGCGGACCAGGCGGCGAGCCCCACGAGGGCCGCCAGCAGCGCCGCTCCGATCCCAGCCAAGCGTAGCATCCCGCGACGACGGTACGGGAGCGCAGCCCGAGCGTCAAACGCCCGCGGGACATCTCCGTCCAGCATCGATCACAACTTGTCCACAGCCCTGTGCGCGGCCTGTGAGTCACGTCCGTTACCACGCGACTCGATCACGTCACCGTTGCGTCATTTCCACCGAGCCTGCATTTTCCTCTTCAGTCCGCACACTTGCCCCGAGGCGCGCGGAATCGGCGGTCAATTCCTGCGCTCCGCGTTACCTTCTCGGGCCGCAACCCGCCGGATTCCCGGTATTTTCCTGACGCCCTGCTGTGGACACAGGGCCGGTCAGCCCAAAAACCGGACAGCACCCGACAGAGACCTACACAAAACCGGCCCTCCGTCGGCATTTTCTGAAGAGTGACCGACGTGTCGGCGTTGACACACGAATCGCGCATCGTAGAATCGCGCCCTCACCGGGGCCTGTGCCCCGACGCACTCGGGAGATGGACTTGGAGAACCCGAAGAAGCCGACTCGAGACATCAGCGATCTCAAGGCCCGTCTCGGCCTCACCAAGACCGGGCTGCCCACGCCGGCACCGGCGGGAGCGTCGACCCCGACCCCCGCGGCATCCATGCCGACGCCGGCGCCGGCCTCCGCGCCGATGGGGGCGACGGCTCCGATGCCGACGCCTCGGCCCGCGGCCGCTCCGATGCCGACACCCGCGCCTGCCGGTGGCGCCTTCCCGTCGCCGTTCGCGCCGCCCGCGCCGGTCGCGCCGGCGGCACCGGTCGCACCGGCGCCCGCGCCTCCCCCGGACGTCCGCCAGGACCCCTTCGGCGCGATGAAGAGCGGCATGGCGCCCGTCATCATCCAGGCGCCGACCTACGACGCGGGTCCCGTCGAGAGCGTCCGCGGCGCGGATCGCACCAAGATCCTGCGGATCGCCGGCATCGCGCTCGTGGCCGCCGTCTTCTCCTTCTGGATGGGCGGCATCATGGGCGGCCGGCGCGTCTACAACAAGACGATCGACGACGCCAAGCAGATCAAGACCGAGTTCGACTCGATGCAGACGCACCTGCAGACGATCGTCGAGGAGCTCAACAAGAGCACCGCGCGCTCGGGCGGCAAGCTGGACCTCGAGCTCATCACCAAGCTCGAGGGCCTGCACCTCGCTGCCCCTGACCGGGCGAAGATCTTCCACACGAACTACGCCTACCTCGATGACCTCGCGGTCGACCTGCTCTTCAACTACTACGCCGACACGGTCTCGCTGTACGCGCGTATCGACCGCCATATCCGCCGGACCAAGGTGGAGAAGGAAGCGCTCGAGGCCGCGAGCAAGGCAGGCTCCGGCGCGGCCGACAAGACGTTCGGCGTGATCTTCACGACCGAGGGCGGCTTCGGGGTGGCGAACCTCGTCGAGGTGGGCGCCCCCGTGTGCAAGGGCGGCGCGAAGGACTGCAGGCCCAAGGACGTGGAGGGCTTCAAGTTCCGCACGAACCCCTCGGCCGAGTGGAGCCAGCGCAAGATCAAGGGCAGCGACGGCGATCGCGTGATGCCGCTGCAGCGCACCGAGCTCTTCAACACGGTGACCTCGGGCAACCCCGCCGCCGTGGCGATGAAGAGCTACGAGCAGCGCCTCGGCGAGATCCGCATCCTCGCGCAGGGTCTGTTCCAGATGCAGAAGGACCTCGGCGAGAAGCTCGACCAGGCCGCGAAGCGCGCCAAGATCTTCGCGCTTTGATGCGTGTGGCCTCGCTCGCCTGACGGCTCACTCTGGCGGGGCGCCGGAGCCGAAGGCTTCGCGCCTCGTGCGGCCGACGCCGCCGGCGCGCTTCTGCAGCTCCGCGGCGATCGCCGCCTTGTAGTGGTTCTGAGTCTGATCGCGCTCGATGCGGCGTAGCTCGTCCTCGAGCTCGCCCACGGTCATCCTCTGCAGTCGCGCCTCCTGCGCCTCGAAGTTCTGCGCCTGCTCCTCGTGCAGGCCGCGCGTGTATCGATGGATCACGAACCCGATCACGAGGGCCCCGGCCAGGAAGCCGACGAGGAGCTTCTTGTACGAGACGGTGCCGCCGGACTCGAGCATCGACGGGACCTCGGCGGCAGCAGGCGGCAGAGCCGCGATCCGCGCGCCCTCGGGGGCCTTGGTGGCCAGCGGTGGCAGCGGACCCGCCGCACCGGACGCCGCACCGGTCGAGGCGCGGTCCTCCGCCGGAGGCGACGACGCCTTGAGCTCGCGCTGGTAGCGCAGGAGCGCCTCGCCGATCTTCTTGAGGTTCGACAGCTCGCGCGCCGAGGCCCGATCCTGATCGGCCTTCGCCAGCACCGCGTCGATGTGTCGGGGCAGGACGGCGGCCCCCGCCGCCAGCTCCAGGAAACGCTGGCCATACGCGCGGTAGATCGGAAGGTGAGCCTGCTCGACCCCACTCGCGATCGCCCACGCACAGAAGTCCTCTACCTTCATGGGCCCTCCTCGGGAAAATTCGCTCGCGATATCCTAGGACGGCAGCCGGAAATATCGGCGGACGCTCGCCGCAGGTCGGACCAATCTTGTATTGGTCCGACCTTTGTGGCAGGCTCGATTCCAGGAGGTCTTCCGATGCGTGCAGAGACGTCGTCGCCGGAGCGAGCGGCCGAGGGAGACGGAGCCGGGGGAGGCTTCTCGAAGCGGGAGCGCCGCGCGCTGCTCGCGATCGCGCGCGCGGTGATCCCGGCGGGCACGCGCTTTCCCGCCGCCGACGAGGGCACCATCGACCGCCTCGAGCGGCTGCTCGGCGCTCCGGCGGGTGCGATCGGCGGCTACCGCGCGCTGCTCTGGACCTTCGAGGCCCTCGCGCTCGCCCGCTACCGCCGCACGCTCACCCGCCTCGACGAACGGCGCCTGGTCGCCCTCTTCGACTCGTATCGCAAGGGCGGCTACGCCAAGCGCAGCGCGGCGCGCGTCCTGCTCTCTCCGCTCAAGGCCGCCTATTGCCAGGATCCGCAGCTCTTCCGCACGCTCGGGTGCGTCTACGGCCAGGACACGCCGCGCGCGGAGCCGCGCCGCTACATGGAGCGCGTGACGACGAGCGCGGACCTGCCGGAGCACGAGGAGATCGAGGCCGACGTCGTGGTCATCGGCACCGGCGCGGGCGGCGCCGTCGTCGCGCACGAGCTGACCGAACGCGGGCACGCCGTCGTGATGCTCGAGGAGGGGCAGTACTTCCACCGCGAGTCGTTCACCGGCCTCAGCCTCGATCGCCAGAAGAGGTTCTGGCGCAACGCGGGCGCGACCATGACGTTCGGCAACACCGTCATCTTCGTGCCGCTCGGCAAGACCGTCGGCGGCTCGACCACGATCAACTCGGGCACGTGCTACCGTGTGCCCGAGCGCGTGCTGGCGAAGTGGCAGCGCGAGCTCGGCGTCGGGATCACGGCCGACGAGCTCGCGCCGCACTACGAGCGGCTCGAGCGCACGCTCGGTGTCGGCGCGAACAAGCCGGAGTTCCTCGGCGAGATCGCGAACGTCATCGCCAAGGGCGCGGGCGCGCTCGGCTGGAAGCACGCGCCGCTCCGGCGCAACGCGCCCGACTGCGACGGCCAGGGCGTGTGCTGCTTCGGCTGCCCGACGGACGCGAAGCGCTCGATGAACGTCTCGTACGTGCCGATGGCGCTGCGCGGCGGCGCGCAGCTCTTCGCGGGCGTGCGCGCCGAGCGCGTCCTCGTCGAGGGCGGACGCGCGGCCGGTGTGCTCGCGAGCGGCCCCGGCGGCAAGCGCCTCGTGGTGCGCGCGCGCGCGGTGGTCGTCGCGGCGGGCACGTTCCACTCGCCGGTGTTCCTCATGCGCCAGGGACTCAAGGCGCGCGAGCTCGGGCGGAACCTCTCCTTGCACCCTGCCCTGGCGTCGTGGGCCCTGTTCGACCGCAAGATCGAGGGCTACAAGGGCGTGCCGCAGGGCTACTCGATCGAGGAGTTCCACGAGGAGGGCCTGCTCTTCGAGGGCGGCTCGACGCCGCTCGATCTCGGCGGGCCTCTCTTCCCCGAGGTCGGGCGCGACTACACCGAGACGCTCGAGGCCTATGACCGGCTCGCGTGCTTCGGCTTCATGATCGAGGACACCTCGCGCGGCCGCGTCGTGATGGGACGAAACGGCGAGCCGATCCCGCTCTACTCGGTGAACGACCACGACGTGGCCAAGCTCAAGCGTGGCTCCGAGCTCCTCGCGCGCTGCTTCTTCGCGGCGGGCGCGAGGAACGTCCGCCCGAGCATCGCCGGCTTCGACGTGATCGAGAGCGAGCGGGACCTCGAGCGGCTGCGCCGTGCGCGCCTGTCCGCGCGCGACTTCGATCTCACGGCGTTCCACCCGCTCGGGACCTGCCGCCTCGGCCCCGACCCGGCGACGAGCGTGGTGGGCCTCGACCACCAGACCCACGAGCTCGCGGGCCTGTACGTCTGCGACGGATCGGCGGTCCCCTCGTCCATCGCGGTCAACCCGCAGATGACGATCATGGCCCTATCCATGCGCGCATCCGCATACATCGACCGGGCCTTGACCAGCTCCGCGGACGCGGGAGCCGTCGCCGCGTAGCGGCGTCCGCGGGCCCGGCACCTTCGTCCACGTCCACGACCTTCCTCCTGTTTTCCCCTTTCCGCTGTATCCTCTGCGGCAGTGGCGGCGAAGGAAGAGCTCGGGCGTACGGCGGTCATCCGCTCGTCGCCGGCTGGCAAGCGGACGTACATCCTCAAGGTGATCTCGGGGCCCGAGCGCGGTCAGACACGGCCGCTCAGCTCGCGCCCGGTGGTCGTTGGCTCGCAGCCGCCCTCGGACCTCCTGCTCACGGGTCGCGGCGTCTCGCGCAAGCACGCCGAGATCGTGCTCAAGGACGGCCAGCTCGAGCTCAAGGACCTCGGCTCCACGAACGGGACGTTCGTCGGCTCGGCGCGCATCGACATGGCGACGATCCGCCCGGGCGTGCTCGTGCAGATCGGCGAGGTCCAGCTCACCGTCGAGGCGCTCGAGGAGGAGACGGTCCTCGAGCCGAGCCACCGCGAGAGCCTCGGGCCGCTCGTCGGCAAGAGCGTGGCGATGCGGACCATCTTCGCGCTCATCGAGCGCGCGGGCCCCACGAACGCCACCGTGCTCATCGAGGGCGAGACCGGCACGGGCAAGGAGATGCTCGCGCGGTCGCTGTGGGAGCACTCGGACCGCGCCGAGCATCCGCTGGTCGTCATCGACTGCAGCGCGCTGTCGCAGTCGCTGCTCGAGAGCGAGCTCTTCGGTCACGTCAAGGGCGCGTTCACCGGCGCGGTCGAGAGCCGCGAGGGGGCGTTCCGGCGCGCGCACGGCGGCACCGTGTTCATCGACGAGATCACGTCACTGCCGATCGACGTGCAGCCGAAGCTCCTGCGCGCGCTCGAGGCGCGCGAGGTGCGCCCCGTGGGCAGCGACCGGCCGCAGCCGATCGACGTGCGCATCATCGCGGCGGCGGACAAGGACCTCGAGCGGGAGGTGGAGGCGGGGCGTTTCCGCGCGGACCTCTTCTATCGCCTGAGCGTGGTGCGCGTCCGCATCCCGCCGTTGCGCGAGCGCCCCGAGGACCTCGAGCTGCTCGTCCGGAAGTTCGTACGGCTCGCCGGCGGCGAGGCCGAGTCGGTGGACGCCGCCCAGCTCACGCGGCTGCGCTCGCACCACTGGCCGGGCAACATCCGCGAGCTGCGCAACGTCGTCGAGCGCGCGTACGCCCTCGGTGGCCACGCGCCGTTCTCGCAGTTGCCCCTCGCGATCGGGACGCTCGCGCGCGCCAGCCAGGACGCCCCGCTCTTCGACGTGGACCTGCCGCTGCAGGAGGCCAAGCAGCGCCTGGTCGATCGCTTCGAGCGCGCGTACCTGCGGCACGCCATCGAGGCCACGCAGGGCAACGTCGCCGAGGCCGCGCGCCGCTCGGGCTCGGAGCGCAAGCACTTCTGGCGCCTCTTGCAGAAGTACGACCTGCTCCCCGAGCGCGACCGCCTCCGCGGCGGAGATCCTGCCGAAGAAGAGGGGTAGTCGGCGACCTCCGGAGCACGGCGTGAACAAGGAATAGAACAACAAGCAACAGAGCAACCGGGAACACGGAATGCCGGAACCTGACGGCGACCTCCGTCATTCCCAGTTCGTATTGCCTTGTTGTTCTATTGCCTGTTCCTTGTTCCCCCGGGGACCCGAAAAGAAAAGAGCCGGCGGGGCGCGTGGCCCAGCCGGCTCTTCGGTTTCTGACTACGTCAGGCGGAGGGGATCAACACATCGCGCCGTTCGGGATGCACTGGTAGCTGCCCCAGCAGAAGCTGCAGAACTGACCCGAGCCGCAGCCAGCCGCGCGGCAGTCCTGCGGCGGGCAGTAGCGCAGCGTGCAGCGCACGCTGCCGCCCGAGCAGCTGCAGCTGTTGCAGCCGTCGGCGGAGGGGAAGCCCTCGCCGTCGTTGTAGAAGCGGCCGTTGTACAGGCACTGGGTCGCCGGCAGGCAGATGCCGCCGCAGTCCGCGCCGCCGTTGTTCGGGTCGCACGAGTCGAACGGGTTATCGACGCAGGTCTGGCCGTCCTCGCACGGGAACGCGGCGATGCCGCCGCAGAACTTGTAGCAGCGGCCCGGGATGTCGACCGCGAGGCCGTTGCCCATGCACTGGTAGCCGCTCGGGCAGACGTGTGGGTTCGTCGTGTGGCCGCCGCACGCGATGTCGGCCGGCTGCACGAGCTCGCACTTGTGCGTGCTGGTGTTGCACTCGGCCAGGCCATAGTCCGGACGGGTCGCGATCGCCGGGCAGATCGGGTTCGCCGCGCACGACAGCGAGTCGTGGTACGCGCTCTCGGCGCCGGAGCGCACCGCCGTCCAGCCGAGGTTGCCGCAGCAGGTCTTGAGGACCTTCGTGCAATCCGCGTCCACGTTGCACGGGCCGAAGAAGTCGACGGCCGGCGTGCCGTTGAGGCTGACCGTGAACGACGCGTTACGCAGCGAGTACTCGCGCAGGACGATGTAGTACGTGACGATGTCGGGGTTCGTGTTGCCCGGCAGCGTCGCGGTGATGTGCGAGTTGCGGTTCGTGCGCGTGGCGTCGTCGTTCCAGGCCACGGTCTTGAACGAGTTCGTGAGGAGCCACGCCACGGCGTCGCCGCCGTTCGATGACCTCACCCAGATGTCGACCTTGTCGCCCTTCTGGCCGCCGAACTTGAACGCCCGGTACTTCGGCGGGTTCCGGTAGCTGACCGGGGCCGAGGTCTGCCCGTAGCTCAGCGAGCCGAGGAGCGTCACGCCTCTCAGGCTCGTGAAGCTGTCGTCCTTGTCGCCCTCCAGCTGGAGCTCGGCGAAGTCGTCCGTCGGCTCGGTCTTGGCCTGCTGGTCCTCTCCGCCGCAGGCGGGTGCTGCAAACATCGCCAGGAGCGCGAGCGCTCCACCCTTCATCATTCGCGTCATCTCTCGATCTGTCCTTTCGAGAGCCCGTCCTTCCCCACCGGCCCTCACGCCGCCCCTAAGGCATCGTCCGTGCCACCTGGAAAGTCCTGCGCCCCCGCGGGACCCCTGGATTTCCTTCGGGGTCACGATCGGGCTAGGCGGCCACCGTCCTGGCCATGCCCACTGGCACGGCCAGGGGACAGCATCACCGGCCGGTGCCGCCCGAGGCCGGCGCCCCGCGGTCGCGCAACGGGTGCGCGTGTGCTATCCCACGCCCCGTGAAGTCCGAAACGCTCTCCGGCGGGCGACAGCTCGTGTCCCCGGACCTCGTCGCGCCGACGCTCTTCAAGCGCCGGCCGTACTGGGCGAAGCGCTTCGGCACCGCGCCGATGCTGCCTACGTCGCGCGAGGAGATGGACGCGCTCGGCTGGGACAGCTGCGACGTGGTGCTCGTGACGGGCGACGCGTACATCGATCACCCGAGCTTCGGCATGGCGCTCGTCGGAAGGCTGCTCGAGGCGCAGGGGTTCCGCGTCGGCATCCTCGCGCAGCCCGACTGGCGCAGCGCCGAGCCGTTCCGCGCGCTGGGACGTCCGAACGTGATGTGGGGCGTCACGGCCGGGAACATGGACTCGATGGTCAACCGGTACACGTCCGATCGGCGAATCCGATCGAACGACGCCTACTCGCCCGAGGGCGCCGCCGGGCTGCGACCGGATCGCGCGGTCCTGGTGTACGCGCAGCGCTGCCGCGAGGCGTTCGGCGACGTGCCACTCGTCGTCGGCGGCATCGAGGCGAGCCTGCGGCGCATCGCGCACTTCGACTACTGGTCGGACAAGGTCCGGCGCAGCGCGCTCGTCGATGCGAAGGCGGACCTGCTCGTGTACGGCAACGCCGAGCGCGCGATCGTCGAGATCACGCACCGGCTCGCCGCCGGCGAGAAGGCCGAGGACATCACGGACGTGCGCGGCACCGCCTTCCTGCGCAAGACGCCGCGCGAGGGCTTCGTCGAGGTCGACTCGACGCGCGTCGACGCGCCGGGGCCGATCGATCCGCGGCCGGATCCTTACGCGCTGGAGTCGCCGCGGACGTGCGCGCCGGCGGCGCCGGCCGAGGCGCTCGTGCCGCTGCGGCCGCGCAAGCTCGACTGCCGCACGACCGTGATCCGCCTGCCGTCCTTCGAGGACGTGGTGCGCGACCCGGTGCTCTACGCGCACGCGTCGCGGATCCTGCACCTCGAGTCGAACCCGGGCAACGCGCGCGCGCTCGTGCAGCGCCACGGGGACCGCGACGTGTGGCTCAACGCCCCGCCGGTGCCGCTGTCCACCAAGGAGATGGACGCGGTCTACGACCTGCCCTACGCGCGGCGGCCGCACCCTCGCTACGGCGACGCGAAGATCCCCGCGTGGGAGATGATCCGCTTCTCGGTGACCATCATGCGCGGCTGCTTCGGCGGCTGCACGTTCTGCTCGATCACCGAGCACGAGGGGCGGATCATCCAGAACCGGTCGGAGGCGTCGATCCTGGCGGAGATCGAGCGCATCCGGGACCTGACGCCTGGGTTCACGGGCGTCGTGTCCGATCTCGGCGGGCCGACGGCGAACATGTACCGCCTGGCCTGCAAGGACCCGGCGATCGAGGCGGCTTGCCGACGGCCTTCGTGCGTGTTCCCGGGGATCTGCGAGAACCTCGGCACCGACCACGGGCCGCTCATCCAGCTCTACCGCAAGGCCCGCGCGGTCAAGGGCGTCAAGAAGGTGCTCGTCGCGTCGGGCCTGCGCTACGACCTCGCGGCCGAGTCGCCCGAGTACGTGCGAGAGCTCGCGACGCACCACGTCGGCGGGTACCTCAAGATCGCGCCGGAGCACACCGAGGACGGGCCCCTGTCGAAGATGCTCAAGCCGGGGATCGGCACCTTCCACCGGTTCAAGCAGCTCTTCGACATGTACTCGAAGCAGGCGGGCAAGGAGCAGTACTTGATCCCGTACTTCATCGCCGCGCACCCCGGCACGACCGACGAGGACATGGTCGAGCTCGCGCTGTGGCTCAAGAAGAGCGGGTTCCGCGCGGACCAAGTGCAGGCGTTCCTGCCGTCACCGATGGCGAGCGCGACCGCGATGTGGCACACGGGAAAGAACCCGCTCAAGCGGGTGAGCCGGGACAGCGAGCGGGTGAGCGTGCCGCGGTCGCTCAAGGTGCGGCGGCTGCACAAGGCCTTCCTGCGCTACCACGACCCCGAGAACTGGCCGGTCCTGCGCGACGCGCTGCGGCGCCTGGGGCGGGAGGACCTCATCGGCCCGGCGCGGCATCAGCTCGTTCCGGCCTACCAGCCGAAGGGCACCGGCGGGCGTCCGGAGGGGGCACGAGGGGACCGCGACGACGCCAAGAAGCCGGGCAAGGGCGGGCAGTTCCGCACGACGCACGTCCGGCGGGGCGGCCGGACGGTCTGAACCCCTCGGCGCCCCCTTTTTCCTTCATTCCCCTGGCCAAACTGAACCTCCGTTCTTAGGTTGTCGCCATGTCCCAGACTCTTCGCCTTCCCGTGATGACGCTGGCCGAGCCCGTGGTGCTTCCGGGCGCGGTCGTGTCCTTCGAGGTCGCGACCTCGGACCTCCCGCTGCTCCAGCACGTGGGGCAGACCGAGGGCTCCAAGGGGCCCGACCGACGCTTCGCGATCGCCTACAAGCAGGGCGAAGCGGCGGCGCACGAGGTCGTCAGCATCGTCGAGCTCCTGCGCATGCAGCAGGTGGCCGGCGGCGGCGTGGCCATCGTCGTGCGAGGCCTCGAGCGCGGGCGCCTGGCCCAGGAGGTCTCGAAGACGCCGTTCGTGTTCGGCGAGGTCCAGGTCGCCGTGGAGAGCCGCGCCCACGACGTCGAGGCGAGCGGCCTCGCGCACGCGCTGCACGACGCGGCGGAGCGGATCTTCCGCGGGCTGCCCAACCTGCGCGCCGAGGTGGACAAGCTACCCGACGTCACGGCGCCGGGTTCGCTCGCGGACTTCGTCGCGTCGCAGCTCGAGCTGTCGCTCGACGAGCGCCTCGAGCTGCTCGGCGAGACGGCCCTCGCCGTGCGCCTGCGCAAGACGCTCGAGGCGGTCACCCGCCTCGGCGAGGTGATCAAGGTGCGCGACCAGATCAACTCGACCGTCCAGGACGAGATGAGCAAGGCGCAGCGCGAGCACATCCTGCGCCGCCAGATGAAGGCGATCGAGGAGGAGCTCGGCGAGGGCGACGGCGAGGACGACCTCAAGAGCGAGTACGACGAGCGCATCTCCAAGGCGGGCATGCCCAAGGACGTCGAGGAGGTCGCGCGCAAGCAGCTCAATCGACTGGCGCAGATGGGCCAGGGCTCGCCCGAGGCGAGCGTCACGCGCACGTACCTCGACTGGCTCTGCGACCTGCCGTGGTCGAAGGACAGCGAGGACCGGCTCGACCTCACGAGCGCGCGCGCGCTGTTCGAGTCCGAGCACCACGGGCTCGACAAGGTCAAGCAGCGCATCCTCGAGTTCCTCGCGGTGCGCAAGCTCGCGCCCGACAAGAAGAGCCCCATCCTGTGCCTGGTCGGCCCGCCGGGCGTGGGCAAGACGTCGCTCGCGAAGTCCATCGCCGGCGCGATGGGGCGCCAGCTCGTGCGCATCTCGCTCGGCGGCGTGCGCGACGAGGCGGAGATCCGCGGGCACCGCCGGACGTACCTCGGCGCGCTGCCGGGTCGCATCGTCTCGGGCTTGAAGAAGGCCGGCACCAAGAACCCGGTGTTCGTGCTCGACGAGCTCGACAAGCTCGGTAACGACTTCCGCGGCGACCCGGCGTCGGCGCTGCTCGAGGTGCTCGATCCCGAGCAGAACCACACGTTCTCGGACCACTACCTCGAGGTGGCGTTCGACCTGTCGCGCGTCCTGTTCGTGGCGACGGCGAACACGCTCGAGACGGTGCCGCACGCGCTGCTCGATCGCCTCGAGGTCATCGAGATCGCGGGCTACACGCACAACGAGAAGCGCGACATCGCCAGGCGCCACCTCATGCCCAAGCAGCTCGTCGAGCACGGTCTCGAGGCGGGACGGGTGACGCTGACCGACGAGGCGCTCGACGAGATCATCGAGCACTACACGCGAGAGGCCGGCGTGCGCAACCTCGAGCGGCAGCTCGCGGCCATCTTGCGCGGGCTCGCGGTCAAGGCCGCCTCGGCGCTCGAGGTCCCGGCCGAGGTGACGGTGCCGATCGTCGAGGAGACGCTCGGGCCGCGGCCGTTCGAGCGGGAGGTGGCGCAGCGGACGGTGGAGCCGGGCGTGGCGGTGGGCCTCGCGTGGACGCCGGTCGGCGGCGACATCCTGTTCGTCGAGGCCACGCGCATGGGCGCCGGCAAGGGCAAGCTCATGCTGACGGGGCAGCTCGGCGACGTGATGAAGGAGAGCGCGCAGGCGGCGATGTCGTGGATCAAGGCGCACACCGCGGCGCTCGGGATCGCCGACTCGCTCCTCGAGACTAGCGACATCCACCTGCACGTGCCCGCGGGCGCGACGCCCAAGGACGGCCCGAGCGCGGGCGTGACGATGCTGACGGTGCTGGTGTCGGCGCTGACCGGGCGCCTCGTGGCCGAGGGCCTGGCGATGACCGGCGAGATCACGCTGCGCGGCCAGGTGCTGCCGGTCGGCGGGATCAAGGCCAAGGTGCTGGCGGCCCACCGCGCGGGGATCAAGCGGGTGCTGCTGCCAGAGCGCAACCGCAAGGACCTCGCGGAGATCCCGGGCGAGGTGCTGCGCGGGCTCGAGGTGGTGTTCGTGCAGACGATGGAAGAGGTGCTGGCGATCGCGCTCGGGCTGACGCTGCAGACGCCGCTCGTGCCGCCAGCCGGCGCGCCCACGCCGGCGGTGACCCCCGCGTAGTTGCGAGTGGCCGCCTCGGAAGGCGGCCACCGCCGACCCCCTACTGCTTCGTGCCGTGCGTACGTCGTGCCGTCGCAGACCCCTTGCCTGGAGGTCTGCGCAGCGGGCGCGCCGCCCTTCCCCCGCCGCGGCAAGTCATGCGTCGCGCGCCTTCGGCGCGACCGCGTCGGGCCCCCCAACCTGCGTCTTCGCTCCGCTGCGCGTCGCTACGCCCTTGCGGCTCGCTGCGCTCGCCTCGAAGCCGCTGCAGCTGCCCATCTGCACCGACTCCAAGCGAGGGCAACCAGCGCCACTGGCGAGCACCCGGGGGCGGGCCGTGGTACGCCATCGGCATGGCGACCCGGGTGCTGCTCGTCGGAAACCCAACCGCGCAGAGCGGGAAGAACGCCCAGCGCATCGACGCCGCGCGCGTGCTTCTCGGCGGGATGGGCGTCCCCCACGACTTCCAGGCCACGCTGCCGGGCGGCAAGACCGTCTCGGCCGTGGCCGATCAGATCCGCCAGCACACCTACGACGTCGTCGTGTACATGGGCGGCGACGGCACGTTCGCCGAGGTGGCCAAGGGCATCCTCGCGTCGGGCTGCGGCGACCGCGTGCGCATGGGCATGCTGCCGACCGGGACCGCGAACGATCAGGGCAAGAGCTTCGGCCTCGAGGCCGAGGAGGGCGCGCTCGAGCGCAACGTCTCCGTGATCGCGCAGGCGATCCGCGAGGGGCTGACGTGCAAGCTCGACGCGGGGCACATCCGCGCGATGGACGACGTGGGCAAGGTGCTGCGCGAGGACCACTTCTTCGACAGCGCGGGCTGGGGGATAAGCCCCCGCGTGCTGCAGCTCCGCAACGAGGACCGAAAGACGCTCGCGTCGATCCCGATCGTGCGCGACATCTGGCGGGATCAGCTCGTCTACGCGGGCGCCCTCTTCCGCACGTTCCTCGAGTCGTACCTCGAGGACGACAAGTTCGACGCCGACGTGATCGCCGACGGCGTGCGGCACACGTGGCAGGGGCTCACGGACCTCATCGTCAAGGGCACGCGCGTCTACGGCGGCCTGTGGGTGTTCGACCCGAACGCGCGGCCAGATGACGGCAAGTTCGAGATCGAGCCGTTCGTCGGCAAGCGGGACTGGATCTCGAAGGCGATCGTGGCCTTCGACGACACGGGCGCCACCGAGCGAGGCCTCGGGACCATCGGCGTGCAGCACTCCGAGGGTCTGAGCGCGAAGCACTTCGAGCTGCACCTCCGCGAGCACCCGGGGGGGCTGCCGGTGGCCGCGCAGATCGACGGCGAGGAGTGGACCTCGAGCCCGCGCGTGGTGATCGACGTGCTGCCGCGGGTGCTCACGCTCCTCGTCCCGAGCGAGCACGCGACGGGGTAGCGGCGCGACGTGTTCGCCGCGCTCGGCCACCGGAACTTCCGGCTGCTGTGGACGGGGCAGCTCGTGTCCCTGACGGGCACGATGATGCAGAACGCGGCCGTCCTCTGGCACGTGTCGCTGCTGGCCGGCGAGCACGACAAGGGCGTGGCGCTCGGGCTCGTCGGGCTCGTGCGCGTCGTGCCGATCGTGCTGTTCTCGCTGGTCGGCGGCGTGGTCGCCGACGCGGGCGACCGGCGACGGATGATGCTGGTCACGCAGTCGCTGATGGCGCTCGTGGCGACCACGCTCGCGATCGTGACCCTGTCCGGCTCGCAGGCGCTCTGGCCCGTGTACCTGCTCACCGCGCTCGGCTCGGCGGCGATGGCGTTCGACGCGCCGGCAAGGCAGTCGCTCATGCCGATGCTCGTGCCGCCCGCGCACCTGCCGAACGCCATCTCGCTGAGCACGATCATGATGCAGACGGCCGCCGTCGTCGGACCGACGCTGGCCGGGCTCGTCATCGGCGTGGGAGGCGTGGGCTGGGCCTACGTGCTCAACGCCCTCTCCTTCCTGGCGGTCCTCGGCGGCCTGGTTCGGATGCGCGATCTGCCGGAGCGGCCCGCGGGCGAGCGGACGGCGATCTCGCTCGGGTCCGCGCGCGAGGGCCTCGCGTTCGTGTTCAGCTCGCCGCTCCTGCGCGGCGCGATGCTGCTCGATTTCTTCGCGTGCTTCTTCGCGTCGGCGACCGCGCTCCTGCCGATGTTCGCGCAGGATGTGCTGCACGTCGGCCCGACGGGCTACGGGTGGCTCTACGCGGCGGCGTCGATCGGGGCGGTCGCGACGAGCGCCGTGATGGTGCGTTCGATCGAGAAGATCGAGGCGCGTGGGCGCGTGCTCCTGCTCTCGGTGGCGGGCTACGGAGCGGCCACCATCGTATTCGGCTTGTCGCATTCGTTCTGGCTGTCGTTCGCGGCGCTCGCGGCGACGGGCGCGACGGACACGGTGAGCATGGTGCTCCGCAACGTGATCCGGCAGACGCACACGCCGGACCGGCTCCGCGGGCGCATGACGAGCGTGAACATGATCTTCTTCATGGGCGGGCCGCAGCTCGGCGAGCTAGAGGCGGGGCTCGTGGCCCAGTGGGCGGGACCGGTGGCGTCGGTGGTCACGGGCGGCGTGGGCGCGCTGGCGGCGCTGGGGCTCGTGGCGTGGTGGACACCGGCGCTGGGGAGGTACCGGCGTGAGTTGATCCCACGAGCCTAGCTTGCGAAGCAAGCGGAGCCCGTCCTTGTTTTCCGCAGGTCCTCCACTCCCGGGGGCCTGCCCCCCAGCCTCGCGCGGGCAACTCCGTGAGACCTCGAGGGCATCGCCGGGCGCGTCCCTTGCAGTGAAAGCGAGGCGGAGGCCCTGCGCCGGATCGGGCAACGGATCCGGGGGAGACGTGCGCGATGTCTGTCGTGCCTGCGTCCGTTCATGCGGAGCCCGCGCCCCTCGCCGCCGAGGACCTGCGGGAGAACGCCTCGTGGTTGCGGCACCTCGCGCGGTCGCTCGTGCACCGTGACGACGTCGCCGAGGACCTCGTGCAGGAGACGTGGATGGTCGCGCTGCGATCACCGCCGGCGCGTGACCGCCCGCTGCGGCCGTGGCTCGCGGGCGTGCTGCGGAACCTGGCGTACAAGCGCAGGCGCGGCGACGCGCGCAGGAGCAAGCGCGAGCTCACGGTCCCGGTGCTCGACGACGGTGCCGGCACACCGGAGGCGCTGGTGGCGCGCGCAGAGGCGGAGCACCTGCTCGGCGCGCACGTCGACGCGCTCGAGGAGCCGTACCGCAGCACGGTGGTGCTGACGTACCGCGAGCACCTGAGCTCGAGCGAGATCGGCGAGCGCGTGGGCGTGCCCGCCAGCACCGTGCGGGCGCGACTGCGGCACGCGCTGTCGGAGCTGCGGCGGCGCCTCGAGGCGCGCCACGGCCGCGCCTGGTGCATCCTGCTCTGGCCGCTCGCAGGGCGCGAGACCACGAGGCCGGCGCCGTACGTGGGCGGTCGCGCGATCCTTCGAGCGGCGGGTGCGGTCGCGCTACCGCTCGTCTGGGTGGTGGGCGCGCACTTCGGCGCGCGCGGCGCGCTCGAGCGCGGGGCGTCGGTCGGAGACGGCGTGGCCCCGGCGGCACGTGCGGGGGCGAGCGCGGCGGCCAAGGAGGCGCCGATCCCGGCGTGGCTCGTCCAGGCGGGCGCACCGAGCCGGGGCGTGGCCGGGCGGGTGCTGTTCGAGGGCACCCCCGTGCGCGACGCCGAGGTGCGGCTCGTCAGCGAGCTGAGCGAGACCGGCGTGCGCGCCGAGCCGCGCGCCAGGACCGACGCCGACGGACGCTTCGATCTCGGGCCGCAGCCGGCGCTGCACGGGCTCGTCGTCGCCACCGCGCCCGGGCGCACGGCGGCCATGCGCCCCGTGGATCTCGCGGATCCGACGCTCCGCGCGGAGTCGCTGGAGCTGCGCGTCGAGCCCTGCACCGCGGCGCTGCACGGGGTCGTGCACGACGCGGGTGGCGGCGTGATCCCGGGCGCGCGGATCCGCTTGCTCGGAGAGGACGGCACGCCGGGCGCCACCGTGCTGGCCGACGAGCGCGGCACGTACCGGCTGTGCGTCCCGCCGGGCGACGCGATGATCGCGGTCGATGCGGCCGGGTACGGCGGGGTCGCCGTGTGGCTGACCGCGTACGCGCCGCGGCGGCGCGACCTCGCGCTGTCCCCGGAGGCCATCGTCGCGGGACGCGTCGTGCGGACGGACGGCGCGGGGGTGCGCGGGGCGCTGGTGTCGCTCGTGCCCACCACGGCGTCCGCCCAGACGTCCACGGTCGTCCTCGGATGGACGGACGACCACGGTCGCTTCGCCCTCGGCGGGGTCGCGGGCGGCTCGCACCGCGTCATCGCGCGCGCCGACGGCCTCGGCAGTGGCCGGCCGGTCGAGATCGCGACGACTCCCGGCGAGCGCACGAGCGACGTCACGTGTGCCCTCGCGGCGACGCGTCGGCTCGAGGGTATCGTCAACGAGGACGGTCGCCCCGTCGCGGGGGCGCGGGTCCTCGCACAGAGCCGCCACGAGCTCGCCTGGTCGACCGCGGTCTCGCAGCGGGACGGCACGTTCGTGCTCGAGGGCGTGCCGCCGGGCGCGCTGGACGTGAGCGTCGAGGGGCGCCGCCTCGCACAGCCGGTCCCCGCCGAGCCCCAGCAAGGATCGCCGCTGCGGCTCGAGGTCGCCTCCGCCGGCGAGATCCGTGGACGTGTGCTGCGGAGCGGCCGGGCCGTCCCGCACGCGCGCATCCGCGTGGTGTCCGCCGGGACGTCGGAGGCCGTCGAGTCCGATGCCGAGGGGCGCTTCTCGGTGCGCGGCGTGCCGGAAGGGCCGATCACGCTGTATGGCGAGGCGCCCGGGCGCGAGGCCCGCGGCCGCGTGCTGGTGAGCGCGGTGCGCGACGCGGTCGAGCTGACGCTCGACGCCGAGGGCGTGGTCGCGGGGACGATCGTGGACGAGGCCGGCGCGCCCATCGCAGGCGCGAGCGTGCGCGTGACGCCAGAGGACGCCGACGGCCCGCCCGGCGAGACCACGAGCGACGAGGCGGGGCGCTTCGTCGCGCGGGCGCTCGGCGCAGGGCGCTACGTCGTCAGCGTGGCGGTGCGGGGTGCCGGACGGGACCACCTGCTCGAGCGGCCCATCGAGCTCGAGCACGCCGCCGCGGAGATCCGTGGCCTGCAGATCGCCCTGCCGCTCTCGCGGGCCGCGCTGCGCGGCCGCGTGAAGTCGGCTGGGGGCCTCGCCGACGTCCGCGTCGTGGCGATGCCGATCGACGGCGGCGACGCGCGCGCGTCGGCGTTCGATGACCTGCCGAGCGCGCTCACCGACGCGGAGGGCCGCTTCGTGCTGCCGGATCTGCCGATCGGCGACTACACGCTCGCGGCGCGCGCGCCGAGCGGTGCCGAGGGCAAGCTCGCCCACGCCACACCGGGCAAGGGGGACCTCGAGATCGCCCTCGCGCCGGCCGCGGCGCTCGTGGGCACCCTGATCGGCTTCGGCGACGGCGCCGACGTGTGGATCGCGCGGGAGGACCCCGCCGGCATCGGCCCGCCGGTGCACGCGACGGCGGCGCGCGGTGCCTTCCAGGTCCGCGGGCTCGCGCCCGGCACCTACCACGTGTCCGCCACCGCGGCGGACGGCGGCGACGTGGGCACAGTGGTGCTCGGGCCCGGACGGTCGGCGCAGATCGCGCTGCGAAACCGGGGGCTGGCGCGCCTCGGCGGGCGCGTCACCGACGTGAGCGGCCACCCGATCGCGGGTGTGCGCTGCATGCGCGGCCCGGCG
>CAZQJC010000208.1:0-34807 GCA_964593795.1 uncultured Myxococcales bacterium
TGGCTCGCGGAACCAATGACGCCAGGCGGACGAGACACCGAAGACATCGAGAGGTGCACCCGGCAGCCGCCGCGCGACAGCTTCATTGAGCACCGCGAGGCGTGTGTCCCCTAGCAGACGGCGCAGATGTTAGCCGCACAACGTGCGCCCGGGCCACCTCCTCCCACGATCGCGGAATGATGACCCCTGCGACCGCCGAAAAGACGTGTAACTTTCCTTGGTTGCAGTATCCGCCGGCCCGAGATCCCGGGTCAAGCGCGAATGCGCAGCGGTACGCAAGACGATCGCACCTCCGCCTACGCCCGGTGCCCCGGCGGCACCGGACGGCGCGCATCGGCCGGCTGGGCGAGCACGGCGACCGCGGCCTGGACCTGCGCGCCGACGAGATGGACGTAGCGCTGGGTGACGGCCAGGCTCCGGTGGTTGAGCACGCGGGCCACGGTCTCGATGCCGACGCCGCGGCGCACGAGCTCGGTGGCGGTCGAGTGCCGGAGCGTGTGCACCGTGACGCGCTTGCCGGGGACGGCGCGCCGCGCGTACCGCTCGACGAGGCGCTCGAGCGCGCGGCGGGAGAGACGGTTCCCGCGATCCGAAAGGAAGAGGGCCGGCTCGTCGGCCGCGCGCGGGTACCGCTGCCGTTCCCAGATCCAACGCCGTAGCGCGACGAGCGCGACGTCGTTGAGCAGCACGTCGATGGCGTCGCCACCCTTGCGCCGGACGCGCACGACGCGCTCCTCGGCGAGCTGGACCTGGCCAACGTCGATGGAGAGCACCTCGGCCAGCCGCAGGCCCGTGTGGAAAAGCAGGGTGAGGAGCGCAAGGTCGCGGCGGAGGTAGTGCTCGGTCGCCGTTGACTCGGCGACCTGGAGCAGCCGGTCCACCTCTTCGGCGGTGAGGAACGTGGGGTCTCGGCGCGGCTCGCGCGCGAAGTCGACGCCGACGGTCGGGTCGCGCTCGACGAGACCCTCGACCAAGGCCCAGCGGTAGAAGCTCTTGCAGGTGGCCAGGCGCTGGTTGCGCGTCGCCGGCGCCAGTCGGAGCCCGGGCGTCGCGGCCTCGTGCACGAACGCGCGCACGATCGCGCGGTTCGGCGCGCCGGCCGGCACGGCGTCGCCCCGCACCTCGCGGGCCGCGAACGCGCGCAGGCGCTGCAGGATCTCGCCGTACCTGGCGAGCGTGATGGGCGAGCGGTTGCGGTCGGCGAGGTGGGCCAGGAAGGCCCGGATGTGAACCTCCATGTCCGCCACGGTGCCCGTCGGTCGGACCAATGGCGAGAAATGGGGCGTGCAAGGAAAGTTGTGCGCCATATCGGCGGGGCCGACCCAGGTGGTCCCGCGCTGGAGGGGGAGCAGTGGGTCGTCATTGGATTAGCCTCGCGGTGCCGCTCCTCGCGGCAGCGGGCGCCCTGTCGGGATGCACGTCGTACGGCGGCATCGCCAAGGACACGCAGGGCCGCGTCTATCTTACCGGCTCCACCTCGTTCCTCTTCTTCGGCACCTCTTGGGTTCGCCGCTGCCGGGAGGCCGGAGGCGCCCTCCAATGCGAGGAGCTGAAGGTCGAGAAGGGCGCGGCCGCCCCCGCTTCGGCGGAGACGGCCGGCTCGCTGGCCGGCGGGACGGACGCCGTCGCCGAGGCCGGGACGCCCGGGCCGGTCAAGGCCCTCACGCCCGACGACGCGCGCCGCCTCGTCCTCGCCGAGGGCGGCGGGCAGATCGCGGCCTGCCGCGAGCGGTACGCGAGGGACGCGGCCGCGATCCGCGTCCGCTTCGCCGTCGCCTCGCACGGGGAGCCGTACGCCTTCCAGGTGGCGCGCGCGGCCGACCAGGTGGACCTCGGGACGTGCGTCGTCACCGCGATCAAGGCCGTCCGATTCCCGTCCTGGAAGGGCGACCCGGTCGCGGTCGACCTCGAGCTGCCCTTCGGAGTCGCCGCGGAGGTCGTGGCCGAGCGGCTCCGCTCGGCCGCGGGCCAGCTCATCGAGCGCTGCCGCCAGACGTACGCCAAGGGGACCGCGGCCCTCAAGCTGCGGGTCACCGCCCGGGCGAGCGGCGAGCTCGCGGAGGTCGCGCTGGTCGAGCCGGCCGGGAACGCGCCCCTCGAGTCCTGCGTGGCGCGCTCGGCCAAGACCGCCACCGTGCCGCCCTTCCTGGGCGCTCCGGTCTCGCACGAAGTCTCGCTCGCCGGGCCCTGACGCGCCGTCGCGCGTCGGCCAATGAGCCGCGTCGGGCGTCAGGGCCAATGGCGGCGGAAATCGCATCGAGAGGAGATCCAATGGCCCGCTTTGCCCTTTGCACATCCCGCATTGCCGTCTGCGCGGCGCTCGCGATCGGCTGCGCGCGGGAGACCGACACCCAGGGCGGGCGCGTCGGCAGCGGTCAACTCGCCGCCAACGTGACCGGCTCGATGACGGCCGCGCGGAGCGGGCACACCGTCACCCTGCTCACCAACGGGGGCGTCCTCGCGGTCGGGGGCGGGCCGACGGCATCGGCGGAGGTCTTCGACCCGCCGACCAGCGCGTGGACGCCGACGCTCGGCCCGCCGCTCGCGAACCGCTCACTCCACACGGCCACGCTCATGCGCGACGGAAGCGTGCTCGTCGCCGGCGGGGCGGTCGGCGGAGCCACGGTCAACACGAGCGAGGTCTACGGCACCTTCACCACCGGGACGTTCGATGCCGGGCCGGCGTTCGCTGCGGCCCGGCAGCACCACACCGCCACGCTCCTTCCGGACGGCCGCGTCCTCTTCGTGGGCGGGCTTCAGGCGGGCGCCGCGCCCGCCTACCTGTCGAGCGCCGAGCTGTACGACGCGACGACGGGCTCCATGACGACTGCGAGCCCGCTCGCCTCCGCCCGCGCCAACCACACGGCGGTGCTCCTCCAGGACGGCCGCGTCCTCGTCTGCGGCGGCCAGGACGCCGCCGGCGCGCTCAAGACCTGCGAGCGCTGGGATCCCGCGACGGGCGCCTGGAGTCCCGCCGGCAGCATCCTGTACAACCGCACCGGCCACACCGCCACCGGGCTCGGGGACGGCAACGTGCTCCTCGCCGGAGGGCTCGGCAACGCCGGCATCGTGCTCTCGACGGCCGAGGTCTACAGCCCCTCGACCGGAACCTCCACGGAGGTGGGCCGCCTGGCGACCGCCCGCTACCTCCATTCGGCGACGCTCGTCCCGTGGGGCGGGGTGGTCGTGGGCGGCGGGTTCTCCGGGAGCCAGGCCCTCGGCCAGGTCGAGCTCTTCAACCCGACCGACAGGACGTGGCGCTCGCTCGCCGCCCTCGGCACGCCGCGCCGGCAGCACGCCGCGACGCTAATCCGGGCCGGGCACGTCTTCTTCGCCGGCGGGACCGACCAGGCGCCCCTCGCCTCCGGCGAGTACGTCCTGCTGCCGCAGGCGCCCTGGGGCCTGACTTCGCCGCAGCCCTCGGCGCGGACCAACCATTCGGCGACCCGGCTCGCGAACGGCCAGATCCTGGTGGCGGGCGGCGACCTCGGCGCGGCGACCGCGCTCGGGGACTCCCTCCTCTTCGATCCGGCCTCGGGCGCCTGGTTCACGACGGCCGGCGGACTCGCGACCCCGAGGTCGCGCCACACGGCGACCCTGCTCGGGAGCGGGCGCGTCCTCGTCGCCGGCGGCTACGACGTCGTCGACTGGGCGGGCGGCGGCATGCACGTCAGCGGCGCCTCCGAGACCTACGACCCCGCGACGGGCACCTGGACGGCCGACCTCGGCATGAACGACCGGCGGGTGGGGCACACCGCCACCCTGCTCGCCGACGGCCGCGTGCTCGTGGCGGGCGGCACGGAGAGCGCCTACATCACGTCCTCGCCCTCGAACCGCGAGACGGTCAGGCGCACGACCGAGGCCTACGACCCGGCCACCGGAACCTGGACCGCGATGCGGCCGATGGACGCGAACCGCTACAACCACGGCGCGGCGCGGCTGCCCGACGGGCGCGTCCTGGTCGTCGGCGGGATCGCGGGCACCTACTACCTCTGCGGCCTGCAGTTCTGCCAGGCCGCCCCTTTCGCGCCGACCCGCAATGCCGACCTCTATGATCCCGCCTCGAACACCTGGGCGCCGACCAGCTCGGCGCTCGTCGCCCGGGACTCGCCGCTCGTGGCGGTCCTTGCCGACGGGCGCCTCCTCGTGGCGGGGGGCAGCGACGCTGGCGGGGCCGGCCTGGTATCGGCCGAGATCTTCAATCCCGCGAACCAGTCCTGGGCCTCGACCGGCAGCATGGCGGCCGCCGGCCACGCGGCGCTCACCGCGCTCGCCGACGGGACCGTGCTCGCGACGGGGAGCGGGAGCGCGACCGAGACCTTCGACCCCTCGGCGGGCGCCTGGTTCGCCGGAACCGCCCTGGCGGCGGCCAGGAGCGGGAGCTCGGTCACCGCCCTGTCGGACGGGCGAGTTCTCGCGGCCGGCGGGACGAATTCAGCCGGCGCGCCGCTCGCGAGCGCCGAGATCCGCGGGGCGCCGCCGGCGGCCGCCCCGGCGATCACGAGCAGCCCCGCGACCGCACCCCGCCGCTCGGTCATCCTGCTCGGCGGCACCGGCTTCCGCGGCAAGAGCGAGACCGGATCGGGCGGCACCCAGAGCTCGGCCTTCGCGCATCCCATCGTGACGCTCGATTCCCCTCCGTACTCGGCGACGGGCGCGTCGCACGCGCTCGGGCTCCCGCGACGGCTCCCCGACATGACGGTGACTGCGATTCCGGTCGACGTCAGCCGCTCCGGCACCATCACCGACGTCAACGTCGCCCTGACGCTGACGCACGGCAGCGCCCGCGACCTGGTGCTGACCCTGCGTCACCCGGACGGCACCGAGGTCGTCCTGGCGAACCGGCGGCCTGCCGGCGCCGGGGCGGACTACGTGGCCACCAGCTTCGACGACCAGGCCTCGTCCTCCATCGCGACCGCGAGCGCCCCCTTCAGCGGCAACTACAGGCCGGAGGCGCCCCTGGCGGCCTTCAACGGCAAGTCGCCGAACGGGAAGTGGGTCCTCCTCGCGCGCGACGCCGCGGCCGGCACCGGCGGAAGGTTCAACGCCCTCACCCTCGCCATCACGACGGCCGGCCCCCAGCCGCAGGCCCTGGCCTACCTCGACGTCCCTTCGTTCAGGGATACCAGCGCGGCAGCCATCACTCGCTGCGGGGCGCCCCTCGGGGCCACCACCCTTCGCGTGACGGTCGGCGGCGTGAGCGTCTCGCGGCCGATCACCATCACCCCGCCAACCGATTGCACTTGCGGCGGGGTCTGCGACGACGGCGACGCCACGACGGCCGCCGACGTCTGCAATGGCAGCGGCGCCTGCGCCGGGACGCCGTACAGCTGCGCCCCGACAGACTGCCAGGCGACGAGCGTCGCCGACGGGCTGGGCGGCTGCGTCACCTCGGACAGGGCCGACGGCGCCGCCTGCGCGAGTGACGGGAACTCCTGCACCGACGACGTCTGCCAGAGCGGATCCTGTGCCCACGCCAGCCGAGCCGACGGCGCGAGCTGCGACGACGGCAGCCTCTGCACCGTGTCCGACAGCTGCCAGGCCGGCACCTGCGCGGGCACGTCCAAGGCCTGCAGCACGCCGCCCTCGGCCACGTGCCAGAGCGCGGCCGTCTCCCGCGTCTTCAACCCGGCGGGCTCCTGCCTCCCCGGGGACGGCTCCTGCGCCTACACCTTCAACGACGTCGACTGCTCCGCCTGCGGCGGCGCGTGCGACCCCGTGACGCGCCTCTGCACGACCTCCTGCTGCGCGGGCGTCACCTGCGGCAGCCCGCCCAACACGCAGTGCTTCGCGGCCTCGGGCACCTGCTCTGGCGGCGCCTGCTCGTACGCGCAGCGGGCGGCCGGCAGCACGTGCGACGACGGCAACGCCTGCACGACCGGCGACCAGTGCGACGCGGCCGGCGTCTGCCGCGGCACGCCCGCGGCGGCGGGCGCCGTCTGCCGCGCGTCGGCGGGCGCCTGCGACGCGGCCGAGACGTGTCCCGGCGGCGGCGGGGCCTGCCCGGCGGACGGCTTCGCGCCCGCGGGCACGGGCTGCCGCCCCTCGGCCGGCGCCTGCGACGTGGCCGAGGCCTGCACCGGCACGAGCGCCGCCTGCCCGGCCGACGCCTTCGTCTCGGCCGGGACCTCCTGCCGAGCCGCGAGCGGGTCCTGCGACGTCGCGGAGTCGTGCACCGGCGCGGGCGCCGCCTGCCCGGCGGACGCCTTCGTCGCGGCGGGCACGGGCTGCCGCGCCTCGGCGGGCGCCTGCGACGTCGCCGAGAGCTGCACGGGGACGAGCGGGGCGTGCCCCGCGGACGCGTTCCGACCCTCGACGTTCACCTGCCGCGCCTCCGCCGGCGCCTGCGACGCGGCCGAGAGCTGCACGGGCTCCTCGGCCGCCTGCCCGGCCGACGCCTTCGCCGCCGCGGGCACCGCCTGCCGGGCCTCCGCGGGCCCTTGCGACGCCGCCGAGGCGTGCACGGGCGCCTCCCCGGCCTGTCCCGCGGACGCCTTCGCCGCGGCCGGCACGACCTGCCGGGCCGCCGCCGGTCCCTGCGACACGGCCGAGGCCTGCACCGGGACGGGGGCGACCTGCCCGGCCGATTCGTTCGCCGCGGCGGGGACGGTCTGCAGGGCGTCGGCGGGGCCCTGCGACGCGGCCGAGGCGTGCAGCGGGACGGGGGCGACCTGCCCGGCCGACTCGTTCCGGGCGGCAGGCACGGCGTGCCGGGCGGCCGCCGGTCCCTGCGACGCGCCCGAGGCGTGCTCTGGCGCGAGCGCGTCCTGCCCGACGGACGGGTTCCTGGCCTCGGGCACCGTCTGCCGGGCGGCGGCGGGCGAGTGCGACGCGCCGGAGGCCTGCAGCGGATCGGGCTCGGCGTGCCCGGCGGACGCCTTCAGGGGCGCGGGCACCGTCTGCCGGCCGGCCGCGGGAGACTGCGACGTGGCCGAGAGCTGCACCGGCGCGGGCGCGACCTGTCCCCAGGACGGCTTCGTCGCGGCAGGCACCGTCTGCCGTCCCGCGGGCGGCGCGTGCGACGTCGCCGAGGGCTGCACCGGCGCCGCCCCGGCGTGCCCGGCGGACGCGGTCGAGCCGGCGGCCTTCGTCTGCCGGCCCGCGGCGGGCGCGTGCGACGCCGAGGAGCGCTGTGACGGGACGGCGAAGGCCTGCCCTTCGGATGCCAAGCGGAGCCCCGGCAGCGAGTGCCGGCCGGCGGCGGGGGCCTGCGACGCGCCCGAGTCCTGCGACGGGAGGGCCGACGGCTGCCCGGCCGACGGGCGCAAGGCCGCGGGCACCGAGTGCCGCGCGGCCGCCGGCGAGTGCGACGCGCCCGAGGCGTGCGACGGCATGTCGATCGACTGCGGGCCCGACCTCAAGCGCGACATGACGGCGACCTGCCGCCCGGCGGCCGGGGAATGCGACCGGGCCGAGAGCTGCGACGGGGCTTCCGATGCCTGCCCGGCCGATGCCGCGATCGAGGGTTGCGGCGCGGCGGGGAGTGGGGGAGAGGGTGGGGGCACGGCTGGAGGCGCCGGAGGCGGGACCGCGGGGCAGGCGGGCGGCGGCGGTGGGGATGGCGGAGGCACGTCCGGCAAGGGCGGCTGCACGGCCTCGCCAGCCGGCACGTCAATCCACGGCGGGTGGTCGGTCGCGGCCCTGGCCGTGATCGCGATGCGCAGGCGACGCGTCCGCGTAGCGCGCAGGTCGTAGTCGCTCTGCAACGCTCGCATCGCGGAGCGACCAGGCCCTATGCAGCCAGGCTGCGGGGCGGAGGTCACCCCTGCTTGGGGGGCGGCTTGGCGCCGGCAGTTTGCACGTCAGCCGATGGGACATTCGTGGGTGCGCCCGGCTCGCTGTCCCCCTGCTGATTGTAGTGAAACTCGAGCCACCGGCTGAGTCGAAACACCTGGATCGCCGAGGATCCCGCGAGGCAAAGGGCGTAGAGGAAGGTCCAGTACCCAACCGCTGACTCGATGTTGTGCGCGTGAGAGACCACCGACCCAGACAAGAACTTCGGATGCCACCCTCGTGCCGCAACGGCCATCAGCAGGGCGATGATCTGGATCAGGATGAAGTGAAGAAACGATGCTGAAATCTGGAGATAGGGCGAGGGAACATCCGACCCGTCCTTCTCGCTGGCTGCAGCGCGGAACTTCTCGTCACCGAACGACAGCAGAATCGCATATCCGCCAAGCGAAAACCCGAGCAGGTTTGGTAGGATCTGAATCACCAGGTCCCACCAGGGCTCAGCGTGCCATGCTCGAAAGCTGAAGACACACAGTCCTACCGACGTCCAGAAGTAGGCGGAGGTGACGATCGCGTGCAAGCCACCGTAGGCGCTCCAGTACTCCGATAGGATGCGCTTCCGTCCCATCTGATCAACCTAGCAGACGACCGCTCCAGGGAGTACCGCCTCGCTGGCTCAGAACTTGCGGAGCAACTGTGGGGCCTGCTTGACGATCGCATCGACGGCGTCCCCTTGCTGCGGGACCGTCACTGAGAGGATCTGCGGGTGCTCGAGTGTGTTCTTCTCTGCTCGGTGCCCATCCTCGTCCTCGCCGACGGCACGCACGGATCCGTTGGTACGAGCAACTTCAGCCAGCGCACGAGTTTCCTCGTCCGGCTCTAGGTGTCCCCCAGTACGATCTGCCTTGAGGATCTGGGTCAAGGATGCCGCCCGCTGTTTGCGAAGACGCTTGCGCATCTTCTCCTCAAGGCCCTCCAGGTCATCGGGGTTTGGCGGACGAATCACCAACTCAAGTGTCCGAAGGCCAGGCATCGACAGAACCTCTTCAATGGCTTCCGGCTTCTGGATGATGCTTACCGAGACCAGATCGGATTGACCATTGACCAGCTTGTCCCAAATCGAGCGAAGCAGGTAGACCGATGTCGAGCTCGTATCAACGAAGAGGCGGTGATGCAGACCCCTCTGACTGGTGGCGAAGAACGCGAATGGGACCCGCTTCATGCCGGGACGAACATTCTTCGGTATCTGGTCAATTAGATCCTTGTCGGCTTCTTCTTCCTTGTCGAGGTTGATCCAGCTAGCCTCCGGGTCGAAGTCGACGAATCGATACAGTTCCCCGCCGATGATGCCGTCGCCGTACTTGTGCGACCACCCGATCATCGCAACGTTGTTTGCGCGGTACTGGGCTCGCCTCCGCTTTCGCTTGGCTGCTGTGAAGAGCTCTAGGTAGCGCCCAGGGTCCTGGTGAGCATCGAGAGAGATGTTGAGTTGGGCGACTGCGAGCGTCTTGGCGCGGGCCATGTCGGCATCGTATGGCGGGTCGCCTGCGAACAGCAAGACTGACGCCCGGATGCTTGATTGGCAGGAATCTGCTCTGTATTGCGATGGCAGAAACCTGCAGTCGATCAGGTGCGTCGCCCCGATCGACTGCGGTCATGGGAGGCTAGTGGCGCGGGCGCGGCGGCGCTCATGCCTTCGCGCACGACTCGGTCTGCCATTCGCGGATGCCCTACGACTCGTCGTCGAGCTTCCTGTGGCGCGGGCGCGGCGTGGCCAAGGCCTCGATGGTCGCTGCCGGCAGCAGCACGCGGTCCTCCTCGGCCTCGACGATCATGACGCCCACACGGTGCCCTAGGGCCACCGCTTCGATGGCCTCGAGCGACACGGTGCTGCCGTCGGGGCCGACCTTCCGGCGCCGCAGGCACGGGAAGGGCTGCTGCGGTCGAAAGCCCAGCGTCCGCTGAAGCTCGGAGGAAGCCGCGGCCACCGCGGCTGGCTCGCCGACGAGGAGCACGAGCACGACCGTCTCTCGCATGGCGCCTCCTTCAGCTGCGGCGAGCGGGCACGGGATCTTGCCGGCGGCCCTCGAGGCGCGCCAGGCGCGCGAGGCACCGCTCGCAGGTGACCTCGTCGGTACGGTCCGTGCCCTCGGCGGCCTGACGGCCTTGATCGAGGAGTTGGCCGCACCTCGTCCAGCGGTACGCGCTCCGGGGAAGCGGCGACTCGCCGAACAGATGCACCCGGTCCATGCCTCCAGTCTTCCGGCTTCCGGGCGGCGCCCGCAAGGGCGGAGATCTGCGACCTGCTCCGACTGCCAGAATCCGCGGCGCGGCCGTCACCGACGCCTCGCCCGACGGTGTATTCTCCGTGGCGATGACGGCGACCGGTCAGGCCTGGAACGGGGTCAAGGTCTTCTCGGCGACGATGGCCCAGGACCGCGACCAGCTCGGCGAGAAGGTCACCGCGTGGCTCCGCGCGCACCCGGACGTCGAGGTAGTGGACACCATCGTCACGCAGTCGAGCGACGAGTCCTTCCACTGCATCGCCATCACGGTGTTCTACCGCGAGCGCACCTAGAGAGTCTCTCGGTGCCAGACCTGCTCGACGAAGCCTCGCTGCGCGCCGAGCACTGCTGGTTCGCCGTGGACCGCGTCCCGGGCGATCCGGCCGCCACCGCCTGGAAGCGCACGGCCCGGCTGCGCCAGGCCCGGTGGCGCGTCGCCCAGGGCCATCCGATCGGCTCCGAGCCCTACGCCGGCGGGGAGCGCGCGCCCCCCGTCGGCAGCAGGATTCCCCTCGAGTACGCCCAGGCGACCGGCGCGAACTTCCTGACTCCCGCCGCGTTGGCGGCCGCGCGGGCGCGCCTCGCGCAGCCGGAGCAGTACCAGACCCTCAGGACCGACCGGCTGTGGGCCGACCTTCTCTCCTCGATGCCGCTCTGCTTCAACCTCTTCGGCGAGCTCGCCGCCGACGGGGAGAGGGCCGCGCGCGCCGTGCGGGCCTGGTGGCCCGACGCGCCCGCCGGGTCCGTCCGGGTCCGGTTCGAGCACTCGCCCGGCCGTCGGGATCCCGCGTTCCTGGGCAACCAGAGCGCCTTCGACGTCGCCTTCGAGATCGAGTCTGGCCCGGGAGGACACCTCGGCATCGTAGGCGGCGAGACCAAGTACCACGAGCACGCCAGGCCGGAGACGCCGCCGAAGCCGGCGGCCCTCGCGAGGTACGCGGAGGTGACCGAGCGGTCTGGGGTGTTCGCTGAGGGCTGGCGACAGGCGATCCTGGGCACCGACCTGCAGCAACTCTGGCTCGACCACCTGCTCGTCCTGTCGATGCTCCAGCATCCGTCCAGGCGCTGGACCTGGGGACGGTTCGTGCTGGTGGCGCCGGCGGAGAATCCGAGCTTCGCCCGCGCGGCATCCCGGTACGCCGCGCTCCTGTCGTCGGCGGAGACGTTCGAGGTCAGGACGATCGAAGCTCTGCTCGGGACTCGCGGGGCCCTGAGCGACGAGACGTCAGCGGCGCTGAGGGGACGCTACCTGACGGACTGAAGTCCTAGGGGAGGCGCTCGTCATCTCATGGACTGGCTGCCTTGAATCCGCGCGGCGAGGCGGGCCAGTTCGTCAGCCTTCCGGTGCCCACTCGGGCCGCGCATGGCGGGTGGGCCGGCCGAGGCTACTCCTCGGCGTAGAGGCGTGCCGCCTCGCGCAGGCGTCGCCCGATTTCTGGCGGCGCGAGAGTGCGGCCGGGCGCGCATGAATGGGGGGGCTGGCCCGCTACGTCGCCACCAAGGCGTTCGGCGTTGGGTAGGCCGATAGTGCGCCAGGGGTGGATGACGATTATCCGGCATGCAGTCGTGCGGGTCGCCGACACGGCCGACCGAGCGTTCGATGCCCGCCTTCGCCACGGCATGATGCCGATCTCGCTCACTAACAGAAATTGGCGAGTTCCGGGTTCGGCGAAAATTCGTTTGTACCCTATTACGAAAACTCCACATCACACGGGGGCCTTGATGTGGAAGTTTGCTAGGCTCTCACTCGTCGTCGTTCGGCGGTGAGGGGTGGCGATGGGACCATCAGGATGGCGGAATCTCGAGCACAACATCGATGGGGATGGCATGGTCGCATCCATTGTCCCCATACGTCCCCTTCGTCACCGTCGCGTCGGCCACGGCTCTCCGGGGGCCGATGGACGCTTCGATCCGAATGGCACCCGACACCTCGCCGGTGGCCCACTTGTCGCACATTGGCGGGTTTGTGCATTGCGCATGCTGGTCGATGCCATCCTTGGTGACCGCGAGCGCGGTCGGCATGAGTGGCACTCGTGTTGCACCGTCGATCACGCTGATCCTAATGGACTGAACAGACAGTTTGTCTGGGCATCCTCCTCCGCAGGAGAAAATGAGCAATGCGGTGGTCGTACCCAGGGCGATGTAGCGCGGCATGGTCTCTCCTCGTCAGTGTTCTGCCGGCATGATCCGGCCTCGCGTCAGGGCGACTGAAGCATGAAGGGGGTCTGCATGGGAAGTCTGCGAGTTGCGTGCGTGATGATAGCGATGCTCTACCCGGCTGCTGCTATAGCTGAGAACTATGCAATGCACGAGTGTGCCGAGAACTACTCAACCGGCGGCTGCGGAGGCACCGACCTTCCGGCGTCCTGCGACAACGTAGAGCTGATGCGCGATGAGATGGCGGATTGGTCGGGCTGGACGAATTCCTATCTCTTCGAGAACAGCGGCGCCGATCCGCAGGACTGGTGGGAAGTCGACCGCGTGTCGGGTGGCTACGACTACTTCTACGCCGACGCGCACCAGATGTCCGTGTGGTCTGGGCACGGACTCTCCAATGCGACGCACGGCACGCCGGACTACACATGGTCGATGATCTTCAGTGTCCCTCAGAACTCGCAATGCTATTCCACATCGCCTGGGCAGATGAATTTCACCGAGCAATACCCGGATTCCTACAGCTCGCATGAGGGGGCGGCATTCTTCGTGATCATGGATGCGAGCTGCAGCATGGATGACAGGGAACTCGGCTACGTGTGGATGGGGTGCGCCGATGGGAATGGAAGCATGATGCGAACCGACCAGGCGATGGGATTCATGGACAGCCCCAACGACTCAGACGGCCGCCTGGCTGAGCTGGCCTACACTGTGGAAACGTACTACCAATATACGTCGAGCTCCAGCGCCTGGCTCGATGCCGGTTTGGAGTGCTACTTCGGCTTCTGCGAGAGCAATTCACCCATTGCCATAACCAAGGCCGACGACTACTCGACGGCGTCCTACAAGCACGACCACGTGAACTTCTTCAATATCGGTAACTACCCAATCCCGTACTGTGATGGATACTACGTGTGGAGCTACTATGACAACGGGGGGAGGTGCTAGATGGGGCGTAATGCCGGACTGTCCGTCGTCATTCTTGGGATTGCAGCATCCTCGATTGCGCAGGCGACGCCGCGTCTTCATCTGGCGCAGAATGGGGGGCTCCTCCCCGCGGATGCCTGCCGGACTCGGATTGAACAGGTGATGTCTGCCAGTGGAGCACCAACGGCGCAGCAGGGCGTTTCCGTCAAGGGAAACTCTGTCTGGATCGAGCGTGGAATCCATGTGGGTGACTGCCGGACCGAGTCCGGCTTCGTTCGCTACTTCAATTCCTCACTACACCACATGACTGCGGCTCCGACGCCCGTGCCGACGCGTGCCCAGATGATGAGCGTTGTGGACGGCCTGGCGCAGCGGCTAGAGGCCGCCGGTCTGATGTCCGGCGCCGAACTTGATCGTGCGAACGCTCGTTGGAGCGACTTCACAATCGGGGCCTCCGGCGGTCAGGGGGAGGCCGTCTATGGCCCGTTTGTTCTCGGGCGGACGGTGACGATTCGGCGAGCGATCAGCGGGATTCCCGTCGTGAACTCTGGCCTGAGCGTGTCCATCGACAACCATCTGCGAATCACGCGTGTTCATCTGGGATGGCGGCCGGTGGCGGCCTGGGGGCCCAATGTGGCGTTGTTGGGCAACTCCCGCGCGCGAGCCTCTCTGCCGAGCGGAGTTGACGTCGCGCAGGAGGAACTCGCCTACATCGATCGCGGAGAGCGCGCCGTGCAGCGCTACTATGAGCCTTGGTACGTGTACATTCTGAGCGGCCAGGATGCACAGGGGCGCTTGGCTTCTAAGCGACTCCTCAAGCACTTCTTCGCTGGTAGTGACGCCGACAACCTGGAGAGGCTCGACATCTCCGGTGCTGTGAGTTCGTCCTCACCGCCGAGGCCGGCCAATCCGACTCCGATTCCCCGGACGTCCATCCGACCGTAGGCGCTGGGACCCAGGCGTCGGCACGGCGGCAGGGAGCAGGATCAGCCATGAAGATACTGATCACTCCTTCTACTGATGTGGGGCGAATCCCGCGCGAGCAAGGACCACATCCTTCTCCTGTTTCCCCGGCCGCGTCCCCAGGAACCCCTTCCGAGCTGCTTCTCGTGGGCGTGCCTCTGCTGCGGCCAGGACGTCGACGATCGCCGCAACGATTCCCGCCGGCCCGCACTCCCGATGTCCGCCCGTGACGCTAGGACTGCTTGACCAGCAGGTCCTGAGCGAGCGCGGAACGCCCCTCCCCGGTGATCTGGAGGCGGTCGGTCGGTCGCGCGTCCGGTGTCGTCGCCTTGCGCTCGCCCACCGTGATCCAGCCCCGTTCGGCCATGCGTGTGAGCAGCGTGCAGAGCGCGCCCCGCGTGAGCTCGCCCGGCATGGCACCAAGCAGTTCCTGTGCGCTCAGTCGCTCTCCCTCGGCCAGAACGCGAAGCATGGCACCGGCGGACTCGCTGACGAGGTTCACGCCATCTCCCCGGCGGCAAGTGGGAGAACGATCCCGATGTGATCCCGATGATACCTCCCGCGTTGCGCAGCGGAATGCGAATGGCAGCTTGTTCCGAGTCCGCTGGGCACGCCGAGCGGCGCCCGGGGGGGCCTTACAGCGAGGCCACGACTTTCTGGATCTGGCGCAGCGCCGCCTCCCACCGCCCGGCCTGCTGGAGCCGCGTCACGAGATGCGCGAGCTCGTCCGCCTTCCGTGGCCGCCCTGGGCCGCGCTTGGCAGGCACCACCGCGGCGTCCTTGCGCGGGCGCCCAGGCCCGCGCTTGACGGCCGGCATGGGTGCTCCCGCCCGCGAGGCGGCAACTCTCCTGGCGGCGGCCCTCTTGGCCGCCTTGCCCTTCTTGGGCGACAACCCCGCCATGACCCGGGCGCGGCCGTAGACGACGGGGACGACCTTGTGTCCGGCCTGCCTTCCGGCCTCGACGATATTCGCCGTAGGCGGCCTTGGGGTTCTTCTTGAGAGGTGCAGTGGGCGGGCAGTCGGAAATCCCGCCAGGCGGCGGATGCGGTCGGCGCGGTCGAGCTTGCGCGTCCGCGGGGCCCCCTTAGACTTTGGTGAGAAGGAGTACGAACCTTGAACCTCAGGTATCGGTATCTAGACGAGAAGCTGTCGAAAGCACGAGACACCCTGGCGGCCGGCCGGGGCTCTATCCAGGAGCGCCTCCGCGACGCCTTCATCTACCACCTGCATCATCTTGATGCTGATCGGTTTCCAGCGGACCTCGCACCATACGTGCGGAGGCTCCGCTCCGCGATGACGCAGGTCGCGGGAAGCGGCGGTCAAGGCTCGATTGATGCCTCCGTGGCTCAGATGACCGCGGACCAGGCGGGCGACTGGGTGCAGGTCATCCTGCGCCTGCAGGATCAAGTCGCGGCAAGGCTCGAGTCGCCTCCGGCGGCGACGCGCTGAGGAGGGATCACTCGTGGACCTCAAGAGGGCGGTACAGGAACTACGTCGTGGTCTCCGCGAGGCAGGCTTCGGTGATGCCGAGGTGCGCGCGATCTTCTCGCGCAGCGGCGGCCTCTGTCATTTCTGCGGTGCGCAGATCGTGTGGGAGATGCGACGAAGGCACGAGGGCTCCGTTCCCGATGGCGCGTGGGAAATCGATCACTATGACGGCAATCCCGAGAACGACGGGGCCGAAAACCTGAACGCGGCCTGCTTCTGGTGCAACCGAGCGAAGATGCGCGAGCTGGTGGACGGCGACGACTTCGTGCGCTCTGAGTACCTCCGAACGGCACGGGATGCCTACACTGCATCTCCGGGCTTCGCGGGCCGCCAACGGGACATCATGAAGGCCCTGCGAGGCGAGGAATAGAGGCTCTCCCTCGAACGGACCTGGTTCAGGTGAGGGCAGGCGTGCGTGGCCGACGAGACCTGCAACGTCGCTGCCGTCTGGACGCCGAGATCATCTATAGTCGCGCGCTCCTATGGCCGGATGCCGCCCATGTCGCGATTATCCGCTGGTTGGTCCTCTATCCGATTTCCGCTACCCCCCGGCAATCGTGGACAGATCCCTCAGGTCGCTGATAGGGTCAGGAGCAGCCGGAGGAGCCACATGTCCCCGGCCGGATGCCGTTACGGCCCGTGTAAACCACGATGCGCATGAGCAATCAACCAATCCAGAGCGCCTCATGGAGCAGCGGCTCCCGGTGGCACCGGTGGGACCCCCACATTCACACGCCCGAGACGACCCTGAGCAATCAGTTCACAGGGGGATGGGATGCCTACGTTGATTTGATCAATGAGGCGAGTCCCGCAGTCGAAGCGGTCGGTGTGACGGAGTACTGCTCCCTCCAAGGGTATCAGGAATTCCGCCGCCGATGGGAGGAGGGGCAGTTCCCAGGTGTGAAGCTCGTCTTCCCGAACGTTGAGTTGCGGCTCGACATGGCGACACACCGAGATAGGGCGATCAACTTCCACCTCCTCTTCTCGCCCGACGACCCCAATCACGTCGAAGAGATCGAACGCGTGCTGGCAAAGCTCGAGATGCGGGGCCGACAGGGGAAATACGGGTGCTCTCGTGGTGATCTGATCAGGCTCGGCCGATCGGTCGAGCGAAGCATCCGTGAGGAGGACATCGCATACGCCAAAGGCGTCGAGCAGTTCAAGCTCTCGCACGAGAGCCTCCTCGAGCTCCTCGCCGCGGAGAAGTGGTTCCGTGACAACTGCATCTTGGCCGTGGCCGTAGGAAAGGGTGATGGGACAAGCGGCATGCGGTCCGACGGGGACAACTCCTTCCAGGAGCTTCGCGAGCGAATCGAGGACTCCTCGCAAGTCATCCTTTCGGGGAATCCGGCAGACCGCTTGTACTGGCTGGGGCTCCGGGGCGGGAAGCCGGACGCGGAATTCGCAGCCAGGGGCCGGCAGAAGAAGCCTTGCATCCACGGATCGGATGCGCACAAGAACGTGGACGTCTTGGCGCCAGCGGAGGACCGTCGCTGCTGGATCCGCTCCGAGCTGACCTTCGAGGGGTTGAGGCAGATCCTGCACGAGCCGGCAGACCGCGTGGTCATCGGCGAGGCCCCGCCGGGGCTGTCCGCGACGCACGAGCGCATGTCGGCGCTGGAGATCGGTGCGGCACGGTGCTTTCCGAACAGTCCTTATCCTTTGAACGGCGGGCTCACCGCCATCATCGGCGCCAAAGGCTCGGGCAAGACTGCGCTCGCGGACCTCCTCGCGCTCGGCACGGGGGCATACGACGGAGGACAGGTCGGCGACGCATCGTTCCTCAAGCACGCGGGAGAACAGCTCGATGGCGCGGAGGTGACCGTTTCGTGGGCCGACGGCGCGAAGACCAGCGCTCGGATCGGGGACTTCCCGGACGGCGACGCGCTTCCGCAGGTGCGCTACCTTTCGCAACAGTTCGTCGAGCGGTTGTGCGGCACGCAGGACCGCTCGAGCGGCGCGCCGTTCACGGACGCGCTCCGCGACGAGATCGAATCGGTCGTCTTCAACGCGACTGACGAGACCGATCGGCTGGCGGCGGGTTCTTTCGGCGAACTGCTGGCGGCGCGCACGTCCGCGCCATCCCGGCAGGTCGGGCAGTTGAGGCGGGAGATCGCCGCCGCCAACAGGAGGGTCGCCGAGGAGGACGGACTCAAAGGGCAGCAGGCCGCGAAGGAAAAGGCCCTCAAGGAAGCCAGCGATGCGGTGGCTGCGCTGGAGGCGGAGTTCAAGGCGCTCGTCGTGAAGGGCAATGAAGAGGAGGCCAAGGCGCTCCTCGCCCTGGAGGACGAGCTGAAGGCCGCGACGAGCAAGTTGGCCGGACTCAAGATGCAGGAGAACGCACTGGGGCAGGTCCGCGCGGCAGTCGCCTCGGTCCGGCGGGAAGCCGCCGCCACCGCGGCGCAGTGGCGAGTTGAATTCGCGGACGCGCGCCTTGAGGAATCCGAATGGGCCGCGTTCAGCACCAAGTTTGCTGGCGATGTGGACACGATCATCTCAGGGAAGATCGCCACCGTGCAGACGGCGATCACCAGGGCGAGCGACGGACCTCCCGCGGAGGGAGAACCGAGGCCGCTCAACGTCATCAAGAAAGACCATGACGCCACGAGCAAGGCGCTCGGCGAGGGCAAGAAGAAGCTGCTCCAGCAGCAGGTACTTGCCGCGAAAGTCCGGAGGGCCGGGACTGAGCGCGACAGGATTTCGAAGGACCTCGACAACCTGAAGGGATGCGACGATCGGAAGGCCGCGGCCGCCCGCGGCAGGACGGCGGCGTACCGTGGCGTGTTCGAGGCTCTGCAGGAGAAGGAGCGAATCCTGGCGGGACTGTACGCGCCCCTTGCGGATCGGCTAGCGGCAGGCGGGCAGACAACCGCCGCGCTGACGTTCTACGTGCGCCGCAGGGTCGACCTCGCGCGGTGGCTGCAGCAGGGCGAGGCCCTCCTGGATGGACGGCGGAGGGAGCCGCTCGGCGGCCGTCCGCTCGAGGAGGTCGTGGGTGCCCACTTGCCGCGCGCCTGGCGTGAAGGATCTCCGGATGACGTGAGCGCCGCGCTGGCGGCCGTGGTCGGCATCTTCGCCAAGGACTTGGCGGCAACGGTTGGCGCCCTCAAGCAGGGCAAAACGCTGGTCGACCTGGCAGAGTGGCTTTTCTCCACGGAGCACGTCTCGCTCGATTACGGCATCCGCTACAACGGCGTGGACATCGAGCGCCTTTCCCCGGGGACGCGCGGAATCGTCCTGTTGGTCCTGTACCTTGCGATCGACGAATGGGACACGCGCCCGCTGGTAATCGACCAGCCCGAGGAGAACCTGGACCCGCAGTCGATCTACAAGGATCTGGTGGGCTTCTTCCGCCGGGCGAGAGGCCGGCGGCAGGTCGTCCTCGTTACGCACAACGCCAACCTGGTCGTGAACACCGACGTGGACCAGGTGATCGTCGCGAGCGCTGAGCGCACCAGCCCGACGGAGGTACCGCGAATCAGCTATGTGTCGGGCGGCCTGGAGAACAGCGTGATTCGCGATCGGGTGTGCGAGATCCTCGAGGGCGGCAGGGAGGCGTTTCGGCAGCGCGAACGGCGCTACCGTCTCTCGGATTGAGGTGGGTCGGTCGCATGTGTGCTGGGCAAATGCGTGGGGTGCTCCTCTGCGGCACTGGAGTCGAGCCCGCCTGCCGCTACGTGGGGTTCGAGAGCCGCGAGGACGTGCCTCCCAGCGAGTGTGCTAATCCTGATACCATGACCTTCTGCAATAGGGGGAGCGGTGTTACTTCGATCGGCTCAGATCTTCCTTGCGGCAGAAGAGGTGCTCCGAAGCATCGATGCCATCGGCGTCAAGGCAGTGGAGACGGCGGTTCGCTCGACGCGCACCAGGATCGCGCAGGACCTCGAGACCGTCATCTCTTCCCGCCCGGCCGAGATCCGCGAGCACGCGGCGAAGGTCCGCGGCATATCTGAAGACGGGCAGCAAGAAGTCTACTTCGCCGCTGCTACGAAGCTCGGCAGCGCCCTTTCGGAGCTGAAGGGCATTCGCGCGCAGGTCGCCGACGCGGGCGACGAGCAGACCTCGAAGCGGGTCGAACTCTTGGAGCAGGCGCTGTAGGGATTGAGCAAGTCCCTGGGGCAGCTCGCAAACGTGACGGGGCTGACTGCGACCGTAGCCCATGTCGAGCGGATCGTTGAGCGCCTGCATGAGGTCTCCGCCCTTCGAGAGTATTCGCAGGGCTGTTTGGGGCCGGGCGCAGCGCCGGCCCGATTCGCTACGACGCGAAGGCTGGCGCGTCGGTCCGGATCATGGTGCACTCAGCGGGTCTTCCGGACGTGCAGACGGTTCTCGCCGTCTTCCGGCCGCTAGATGCGGTCATCAAGGCGCTGCGGGACTCGTTCGCCATGCGGGACGAGGACATCTGGATAGAGCACCTGCACGCGGGTTCGCTGGAGGTCATCGTCCAGGCCGCCAGCACCAGCGTGGCGGTGATCGCGCTGTTCGTCGAACCGTGGAAGCTCAGGAGAGCCGGGCAACCGTCCAACACCAGGCTGGACGCGATGTCGAAGGTCATGCTGGCCGAGGCGGCCGCACACGGCGGCACCCTTCCGAAGGCCCGAGCGCAGGAGTACGCAAGGCGAATCGACGCCGAGTCGGATCAACTTCAGGGCGTGGCGGATGCCGAGGTCGAGGAGCTGACCATCCGCGCGCGGCCCCTCGCGCTGACCGGCGACAGCACGCCGATGGGGCTGCCCGAGCCGAAGAACGAGGGCGGGAAGTAGCTCAAACGGGGCTCTGCCCAGGGCGGGGCATCAGGCGGTCCACGAGGTCGAGGAGGCGTTCCGGGGAGAACAGCGGCTCGAGGATGGCGGAGGCTCCGGCGGCGAATCGGTCTGGAGGTTGACCCCGAGATCGTGCGCGCCCACGCGCAGCACGACGGGGAGGGTACGCAGATGGAGTTCCCCCCTCATGCGCTCGATGACCTCGATCCCGCTCATGCCGGCTAGCCGGTAGTCCACGACGGCGAGGTCGACCGTGAGCCCCATGCGCAGAAGTGCCAGCGCATCGCTCCCCGTGGCGGCCTCGACGCATTCGTAGCCTCCGTCCGCCAGCACCTCCCGGCAGGAGCCGAGCACGACGGCGTCGGCAACCACGATCAGCGCCCGATGGCGCCGGTCGGCGAGCGGGCTCGGATGGTCGGAGGCCCCGGTCACAGTCCGATCATCGTCGAACCCTGGGCGAGTGGCTGTGCGCAGTCTTACGGGCCCGCTGACAGGCGAGCCTTCAGGGCATCTGATCTGACCGATGCGAACCTGAGTTCAGCGCGGACTTCATTGGTGCCGAATTTATCCAGCCCTGCAGGATTCTCTTCCGATGCAGCGGGACATTCGTGCGACCGGGGATGGCCTTGCCCCGGCACACTGTCCTCATCAGACGGTTACAGGGAGGAGGCCCTGGCGATCCACCAGCTCTTCGGCTCAAGTGCGGCGTCGGGTCGCAGCTTCTCCCACACCAACCCGTTAGCCTGTTGAAAATTCGCCATCTGAGGACTGAGCGAAAACTGGCAACAGGGGCAGGACGCGTAATAGCGCGCTTCAACCGGGCGCCTCCTGATGCTACGTTCGTGGCTCGGTCATGCGATGACAGACCTCCTGGTACCATGCACACGTGCAACCATCCTGCTCCTGCTTGGCGTGGTGGTCCTCTTCGGGGCAGTCAGGCGCGAAGGTCGCATGCTTCGCCCCCAGCTTCTCCTCCTCGGGGCGTCGCTCCTATTGTGGTGTCTGACGAGTGGTCTCGGTGCGATCCGACATAACCCCCTCTCGTCGATCAGGGTGGAGCTGGCATTCATTCAGAACGGACTGATGGGAATGTGTGCCGCCGCGTTTGCCGTGCGCGCTCTACGGGAGGCGGACCGACCGAGGTGGATGGTACTGAGGCCGCTGTTTCTGGCGACTCTCTGCGTCCTGGCCCAGCAGATTCTGGAGCGTACCCCCGCAGCCCTGGAGCATGGTCGCTCCAATCGCTATGTCGTGCTTCTGCACGGATTTCAAGCGGCAGTCACAAGCCTCTCGCTACTCGGTGCGCTCAACTTTCCCAGGAATCGGCGATTGCTGACTCGCGCACGCCGAGGTCTCCTTAACGTGGGACTTGTGGTTGTCACCATTGTTCAGCTGGTATACGTGCTTCCCAACCCTACGGCGATCGCCGCTGCGGAGGCATTTTCCCTTCTTGCGATCATCACCTGCATTCCAGCCATCACGCAGCTCTCATTTCCGCCGCGACCGGACGTGGCACAGGGCCTATTCAAGAGAGCGTTCGCCTTTTTCGAAGCTCGCTTTGAAGGAACCTTGATGCGCGGAGAGCATACAGCCCCAAGACTGCCAGCGAAGGGGTTATGGGCCCTCACTGCCGTCGCGACGGCCATTGGGCTCATTTCGTTGCGGATGATGCTTGCAACACTGGTAACACACCTTCCCTCTGAGTACGCGAATCCGCAGAACTACGAGACTACAATCGATAGGCACCACGAGCCTGGCCTGCTCCCAATGAATCCTGGGCAGGACTCCGCGACGGACCGCGTCCTCGAGCTCCTCGAGGGACACGGTCAGGACTTCTCAGAGGGCGCACTCTCAGAGTTGGAGGATCTCGCTAACGCGATGCTGGCGATTCCCCCTGATAGAGGAATCCTCTTGCAGCAACAATGGGAAGAGGATCTCACACGGCTAGACGACGAGTTCCTGGCGATGCGAAGTGGCTTGGCGTCGATGACGCCAGTACCATCCCAGCTGCGCGGACGAGAGATTCTGCCTGCAGCTACAGCCATGAATTGTCTCCTCAACCGGGTTGCACGGCAAGCGGGGAGAGTATCGACACTCCACCTTTCCAAGACCGGTGGAATTCTAGACCCTACGGCTCAACGGTCTCCAGCCTGCGTGGCTCGAGACGTCGCGGCAGTGGCCGGGGTCTCTGAGGGCACGGCAGCGGAGTGCGTCGCCTGGCTGCTATCCTCCTCGCACGCAGCCGACCTCATTGGCGACTGGACGCTTCGCGGAGGTGATTCGACAGGGGTTCGCCTCGAGCGCCGCCCCCAAGCATGTTTGCGGTCGGTTCAGGTCATGTGGGACACACCACAGGAGGCTGACGGTTGATCACGCTCCGGATGAGGCCCAGTGGCGCGCTTTGAGCGGCGGTTGTTCACACTCATTCATATTTCGGACATTCACATTGGACGATTGGATCCGGATGGGGGAGGCGGGGCAATTGTCGACGCGGCAATAAAGGACTGGTGGCGCCACCACACAGTCTTCTGCGGCTTCTTGGGTCATTCCTACGATGCTCTGGTCCACTTCCAGGACGCATTCCAAAGACTACAAGAGTCGGAGGACGCACGACTGGTAGTAACGGGCGACTTGACAGCGACAGGGCGGCAAGAGGAGTTCGTCTTAGCCAAGAAGTACATCCACAAGTACGTCGAGGTGCGTGGAGAACGGATCGGACTCGAGCTGGAAGGGGAGGCGATTCTCCTGCCGGGAAACCATGACCACTGGGCGGGGACGGCGCGAATGTGGGTTGGCGGGAGCCATCTCGAAGACGCGTTTCGGACACTTCCGCCCAAGATTGCCAGCCTCAAGATTGGCGACTACACCCTGACGCTCGTGTCAATTGACTCCGACAAGGACGTCGTGCCCAAGAGCATTTCGCGCATCTTCGCGCGGGGGTGCTTCGTAAGCCAGCTAGAGGCACTCGAGCCACGGTTGAGTGCGCGTCGGGACAATGAGATTCGAGTGCTGCTCATGCACCACTCACCAATGGTTGAATCATTCTCCCTTGGAATGACGAGGCGGAGCCGCCGGGCCTTGGAGTTGTTCTTGGCAGAGCGAGACATTCCGGTAATCTTGACTGGGCACACACACACGTCGGCAGGGAACGTGTTGCGGATCAAGAACCGGGTTGGCGAGAGCATGGAAGTCTTGGAGGCCCGCTGTGGCACCACATTGCAGAGGGACTACCTCCCCCTAGGCTGGGCCCAAAAAGCAGGCAAGATTCGGCTAGAGAGGAATACATTTTTGGTCCACCGGCTGTTCGAGGTCAAGGATGAGCGCTCTGTGTGGATTGAATGGAGGACCGAAGTGCACGAGCGTTCTCCGAGGGGCTTTGCCCGGGTCTCTCCCCTAGCGGACCGGAACAATGCTGAACTGGCGCCGCTCGTCCTGTGTCATCGCGACCGCTTCAATTGAGGGTGGCGTCGCCCATGCAAATTGCACCCGAACGGGCGCATGGCCTTCGTTCCATACGAAGTGAGACGGGCGAGGCGGGGCCTCGTCCGTCTCAAGGTGAGAAGATGGGTGGAGAAGGATTCAGCTCAGTTGTCGGAGTGCCGGATCCAATGACTGACGAATGGGCCAAGAATGAGCAGCACAAGAACAACCAGGACTGGGAAGTACGCCAGCCAGAATGACACGTCTGAATTCATGATGACCTTCCTTCGGGACTGAAGCACGCAGTCCCGAACCCAAGCCACCACTCATCAATGTGATTGACGGGCAGAGTAGCATGGCGGATGCCAATGCGACAAGTCTTGTCGTCTGGATAGACGCTTGTTCGCCTGCGCCGTGTGCACGGAGGGTGTTCAGCGACCGGGGGGCGTTCTGCGCTGCGAGTTGCCCCAATGAGTGGCAACATTTTCCTTTGTCTGCCCAAAGCTTGCCCATGGTCTATTCTTGGCTGCGTGTAGCGGAGCGGGGTGTGGACAACCGGAGGGCGCGTGATCGGACTGACTGCCGGCTGACCAGGGATGCAGGAAAAAGTGGCGCTCCAGCTGATAATCAAGAATCCCCTCCGGGGTCTCGTTGGACACCGCAGTGACGCGCTGATAGAGTCCGGACGATACGAGCCCCGCAGTGCTTGCCCTATGAGGTTCCCATGGCAGAAGAAGCCGCTGGAGGCCAGACCGGCCACCAGCCAAGAAGCCGCGGTGAGTGCCCCGATGGGCTATGACGCCCCGTTGAATTCGACGGATGAGGACCTCCTCAACTGCCGCGCGGTCGCGCGGGAGGTCGTTCGAATCGCCCTTGAGAGTCCTAGGGCGTGGTCGGTGCGCATCGGCATCTACGCGGAATGGGGCGCGGGCAAGACCACGGCGATGAACTTCGCGCAGGGTGATCTGGAGCGTCAGGGCCACCTCACGACCAACTTCAACCCGTGGCACCACTCCTCCGAGGCGGGCCTCATGAGATCTCTCTTCGTAGCCGTCGCGAAGAGGCTCGAGGCGGCCAAGCTTCTGACGTCGAAAGATCGCTTCGTGTCCGCGACGAGCGAATACGGGGACTCGTTCTTCGACTTCCTGAACGAGAGCGGACTGAAGGGAATCGATTCACGGGCCACAATCGCAGTCGGAGTGATCGACAAGGTGCGCGGACTCTTCAACCCAAGAGAGGAGACATGGGCACGGATCGTGCGCGACCTGGGAGAGAGGCGGCTCATCGTCTTTGTGGACGATCTGGACCGCGCGGACCCCGACCTGGTGCCCAGGGTGTTGCTCGTGCTCCGGGAGGTGCTCGACAAGTTGCCGATCGTGTTCGTCCTTGCCCTTGACCCAGCAATCGTGGGCGCGGCGTTGCGAAAACACCACCCCGGCTTCGGGGGCCTGGAGTTTCTCGAAAAGATCGTGGACTTCCCGATCCGCCTTCCGATCCCCAGCGAAAGCCAGCTTGGCAGGGTGCTCGATTCGGAGCTGCTCCAACTGGGTCCGCGCGTGCCGGCCTCCGTCGTGGACGTCTGGCGCAGGCACTTGCCCAGGAACCCTCGGAAGATCAAGCAGATGGTGCGGACGCTCTGGACGAGGATGGCGCTCGTGCGCCGCCTCGACGCCGACGAGATCCAGTGGGAGATCCTGTTCGGCCTGCTCATTATTCGCAACCGTTGGTCGCGAGTGTTCGAGCTGATGAGGGACGAGCCCCAGCACATCGAGGGGATCGCCGAGAACCTGTTTCTCGCGTCCGACGAGCGCGTCCAGGCAAGACGCAGGGAGGCAGTAGCCGGTCTGGTACGCAGGGCGCTTGGCGAGGCGGGCGACGAAGAGGCCATGTCCTGCGTCGACGCCCTTGGACGCGCGGGGCTATACGGCGGAGAGGAGTCCATCCGCATCCACCTGGCCTATCTCGAGGCAGATCCACTGCTGACGACGGGCGAGGCTCGCAGGATCGCCTCGGAAGTCGCGGCCGCGCAGCCGGGCGATCGCTGGGGCGCCATCGTGGACAGGTGCAGGTCGCACCTCGAGACGCAGCACGGCGAGATGACCGAGCTCGTCCGCTCGCTTTTCCTTGAGACCGTCCACGAATACGAGCGCGACCTGGACCGGATCGCGAACCTGCATCTTGAGGAGGAGATGGGCGACGCCCTTGCGGGGGCTCGAGGGAAGCTCGCCGTCCTCAGCGCGATCGCCCTCGGCCCGATGGGTTTCGCAGGATGCCCGTCGGCCTTGACGGTGGAGGACTACCGGGGGCTGCATGGGGCGATCACGCGGTACGCGCACTTCACGAACTCGCGCCGATACGCGGAGGTGAGGGCCGAGGAGGCTGCGCTCATGAATAGCGCGACGGCGGCGATCGCGTCCTCTCCGGAGCGGCATCTCGCCGCCATTGATTTTGAGGGGTCGGCCGTGATGGCGGAGAAGAGGGAGGCGCTCGAGAAGCTGAATGCGGAGGTCAGGGCCGTCCTTGAGGAGAAGGTCAGGGAGCGCTGGGTGGCGGTCCTGTCGCTCCCCGGCGGCATCGGTCTTCTCAAGGGAGAGTGGCAGTACAAGGCCGAGCGTCTCCTGTATGACACGGCGAGGATGTGGACGGAGCCTCGCGTTCGCGAGCTGAGGGACGTCGCGGAGCGCGCGAGGTCATCGCCGAAGGAACACAGGAACCTCTTTGAGATGTTCATCCTGCTGTGCCGCAGCGGCGAGAGCGAAGTGCCTGTATTCGCTGAGGTGTTGCGAGTGATTTGGAGTGGCCTGGTAGTGGCTCCACTGAATCCGAGAACGCGCGGCACGCTCGATGGCATGCGCGCGGCGCTCAAGGAGCGGACCGGAATCGAGCTGGAACCGGAACCGGAACCAATCGGCGCGGCCGACCCGGGTGCCGCCCCCAAAGGCGGATGAATAGGCGCGCGACAGAGCTTGAGCGCGAGTGGACAGGCACACACCCAATGCAGAGGAATGAAACTCCCCGGGCCATGCCGGGGAATCTCCGCGTAGCGCCTTCGACCGCGACGTTGCCAGCTCGAGCGGGGACGATACGGCTAGCGGCAGGGCTCATCTGCGCAACATAACGGAAAAGGCCGGCGCGATGATTTGCGCCGGCCTCATTGAGGAAGAAGGGGCTTGATTGTCAGTCGTGCGCTGCTGAAACAGACGCACAGACGTTCGGAGGCGTCAACCGGACAATCAAGCCCCACCTCCGCGCACATCATCGGAGAGGTGGGAGCCCCTTCCTCCATCCTGGAGATTCAGGCATTTGCGATCCCGAGTCAAGAATTGTGACGGATTTGTACGATTCCTTACTTGCCAGCTATCATGTGCAGGAGATACGTTCGCTGAAATAGACTTGCGCGTCAGTCTAAGTACTGGCCATGCGTTGTCCCGAGGGGGCTTGTTCGGCAGTTAAGGGCGATGATCATAGCCCGGCCCAGGAAGGAGGATGCAGATGCGCACATGTCGTCACGGCACCCACGGTATCGCTCGAGCTCCGCCCAAGCGTTGGGAAAAGCGAGCCCACTAAACCGGGGCACGGAATAGCAGGCCCTGTGATCCCTCGGTGCTGAAACACCGAGGGTCACGATCTCCATTCAATAGTCGAGTGGAAGGGCCTCCGTCAATGGAAATTCGCTTCGGAGGCGCAATGACCAACAAGGCGGTGATCGCGGCACTGATCGCATGCCTCGCGGGTTGCTCGCGGGGAACGCAGGCTGATGTAGGAAAAGGAGCAGAGGTAGATTACACGACCGAGAAGACCGAGGTGACCAGGGTTCAGGGCAGGTACGGCAACGTCCCACGTGCGGAGCAGCAGCAGAGCGCCGCACCCCTGGCGGAGAAGTGCCCGCGCAACCCGCGCGCTTCGTCCAGGATGAGGGCTCGGGCGGGAAAAAAGCCAAGTCCCACGCGACGGGCCAAGCGCCCGTCTGTCCGCCGCTAGCATCGTCGAACACCGAAAGCCCCGCGCAGGTAGTGCTGCGCGGGGCGCTTTCTCCAGGCTCATCCCATCCCCACGCGACCCTCGCCACGGCATCTGTGGGCTGGCCAGCATGACGACGTGACGGCGCTGGTCGGCGGGCGCAATCACCTCCCTCGAGGCCAAACGAGCAGACTCGCCTGAGGGAACCGTCGTCACCTGACCCAGACCTCGTGGCGGACGGAGGCGAGGCACCTCTCCACGTCGGTCGGGTCGATCCGGATGAGGCTGCCGACCTTATGGAATGCGATGTCGCCCCCATGCAGGAGCCTCAACAGCGTCGCGTACGCGACCTTCAGCTTCTTGGCGACCTCCTCCGGGGTGAGCAGCTGTTGCGGCTCGCGCTTTCGGGGAGGGGTGAACGTGAGCGAGGCGGTTACGTTGGGTGGCATGTGTTTCGAGGTGAATACGTAGCGGTTCTGGACCGTGTCCCTGGTGTCGAACGGCAGGCGGCGCTCGACCATCATGATGCCGCGCGCCCTCGCGCGCCGCACTCGGGCCAGCGAGGCCAGCCCGGGCGAGTCGGCCGCCGCCGCATACGCCTCGATCTCCCTGCGTTCGAACCGCATCTGCCCGGCGATCCGGAACACCGGCAGATGGTTGCCCGAGACGAGCGAGCGCAACTGGTCCACCTGGACGCCCGCCGACGCGGCGGCCTCCTCCGGCGTCAGGAACTCCAGGGCCTCCCAATCGATCGGGGAAGGGTTTTCGTTCATGGGGTAATGGGATAGGGGCGTGATGAATAATACCAAGTCCCGTCGGGTCCGACGGTCGCCCGCCAGGACGGACGCGTGTGGCGACCATGTCACGTGGTGGGCGGGGTCGAGCCCGGAGGCTGGTCAATCGCGCGTCGTCTTGCTACTCTGCCTTCGTGCAATCAGCCGTCGAAGGCTTCCAGGACCGGGTCGCCGCCTTCTGACCACGGGCTGACCGGTCCGTCCCTCACACCAGCCGAGCGCAGCGGAGTGAGGCGGATTGCCGAATACCGCAGAGAAGAGCAGCCAAGGGGAGTCTCTGCGAATTGTGGCTAATGTTAGCCAAGCAATTCTCAAGTTCGAATCCCCTTGGGACTACCAGGAAGAATGAAGCTCCCCTTGGGGAGCTTCTTGCGTCTCTGGAGCCAGGATTCGAGCCTCCGGCTTCCCGCGCGGGAGCGGCGGCGCGGCGCGTTGACGCCACGGACTGACCGCGGGCTGGCCAGCGGACGCCGACAGCGTCGGCAGGACGTTCACGGCCTCGTCGTACAGCGAGGGCGCGAGGTGGGAGTACCGCTGCGTCATCGCGATCGTCGTGTGGCCGAGGAGGTCCTGCACCGCGCGGATGGGGACGCCGGCGCCCGTGAGCTGGGACGCGAATGTGTGGCGCAGCGTGTGCCAGCCGAAATGCCGGAGGCCGGTGCGGTCCCTGATGCGGTTGAGGGAGTGCCAGGCGATGCCCGTCGTGAGCGGCAGCGCCCCTCCCGACCGCGAGAAGACGAAGCCCGCCTCCCGGGCGCGGGCCGAGAGGACCTGGAAGAGGTCCGATGCCAAGGGGACGAACCTGGTGCGGTTGTTCTTGGGACTGCCCATCCTCCCCTCCGCGATGGCACGGCGCACGTGGACGCGCCGGCGGACGAGGTCCACGTCGCCCCAGTCGAGCCCGAGGAGCTCGCCGAGGCGCAGCCCGGTCCGGACCGCGCACAGGAGCATGGCGTGCCAGAGCGGGTCATCGTTGGCGGCCTCCCGAAGGAGGACGTCGCTCTCCTGCGGGGTCAGGAAGTCGAACCTCGGCGGCGGCAACCGGAGCATGCGGACCTTGGGGGATCGCTCGATGGCGCCCCACTCGACTGCGGTGTTGAGCGCCTTTTGGAGCACGGCCAGGTGGTTGTTGACGGTCTTCGCGGACAGGCCCGTCCTGACCTTGTCGATCTTGTAGCGTTCGATCACGGCGGCACCGATGGAGTCGAGGCCGCGGGTTCCGAAGGCCGGCACGAGGTGGCAGCGGAGGACTCGGGCCTTCTCGACTTGCGATGAGTGCTTGTTGTTGGCGCGGACGTACGTCTCGAACCAGTCCGCGGAGAACTCCGCGAAGGTTCTCTCCCGCTTCTTCGGCGGCGGAAGCGCAGGCTCGCCGCGTCCGATCCGGCCGCGCACGGTCGCCTCGAAGTCGAGCGCACCGAGCCTGGTGTTGAGCGGGCTCCTGATGCGGTGGCGGGTGCCCTTGTAGCGGAAGTCCACCCACCAGGATGGGCCGTCTTTGCGTACTGCCATGTGATTACTGTTGGACCGACTCCACGTGCCGGCGCGCGAGGTAGGCGTCGATGTCCTCCTGCCTGAAACGCAGGCCGCCGGGGATGCGGTAGTGCGCGATGCACCGCCGCTCGACCAGCCGGTAGAGCGTGGCCGTCGAGACATCGAGCATCTTGGCGACCTCGGGCACGACCAGGAGCTTCCCGGCGGGTTCGGCCATATGGATTCGGTGAGATGGGTTAGATTGTCGAAGAGCGGCGGCTCCGGGCATGTCCCGGTAGCCCGTGGTCGCTCCCGACTGTAGCGTCGACCGCGCAGATCGCGCAATGGATCGCCCAGCCGAGAGGGTAATATGCGCGCGTCACCTCGGATACTCTGCAAATGACGCCCGCTGGCGACACGTCGCCGCATTCGTCCACAGCCCGCGCGTCGATCGGGCGCGTCGCACACGGAAAAGCAGGCTGCCGAACGTCGGCAGCCTGCTTTCTGTGGACAAGTATGCAGATGTGTCGCCGGGCGGCGACAGTTGCAGAGTATCGCGCCCCGACCCCGATTGTGTACCATCTCCGCGTCGCACCCTTGCGCCGCGCATTGCGGCGACGCCGCGACCGAAGGAGGTGAACCCACCTGAAACAGAACACGCCACCCAAAGCGCGCAGACGCGCGCACCCGCTCGAGCCCATCCGCCGCCTGCGCCAGGTCCACGGCATCTCCGTCGCGAAGCTCGCGCGGAGGGTCGGGCGCAGCCGCAGCCACCTGCACGACATCGAGGCGGGCCGCGCGGTCCCGGACGCGATCACGATCCACGACATCGCGAAGGTACTCGGGGTTTCGGAAGTGGAAAGGCTCTATGACCCGTTCTGGTCGAGCCAACGCGCCCACCTCCTACGCCCCGAGCCCGCGCATCTCACCCGAAGGGGGAGATAAGGTCAATGTGCCAGGCCGTCCCCAGCTTGTCCACAACCCCGCCCGATCGCCCCGAAGGGGAGAGAAGGCAAGGAGGGGGTTTGGGGGAGGCATGGATGAGCGGGGATGGCTGGCACCCGGACCCGCGCTCTTCCCCGAAGGGGGAAGATGAACCGGAAGACGGATAACGAATGACGATAACCGAATAGCGAAATGCCCTCAGGTACAAGCCCCGCGCGCGCGGAGGCGCAGGGAGACGCCGAGATCCTCTGCGCCTTCCTCGCCAAGCTCATCGCGACCGGCCTCGATGACCCGCACCTCGGCCCCTACTTCACCCTGGTCGAGCAGTACCCCGTCCCGGCGATCGCCGCCGCCTACGACAACGCGATCAGCCTGCCCGCCCACGCAGTCAAGAAGTCCCGCGCCGCCTATTTCACCCATTGCCTCCGCGCCATATGCCCCACGCCGATTCCGCCCAGCTCGAGCTCCTGCCCGCCGCTCCCGGACCCGTCCTCGCAATCTCCCCGGGAACCCGGGCGACCGGCGTCGCCACGATCGGCCCCGCCGGAGGGCTCCTCCGGTTCAGCCTGGTCCCCATCGCCCCCGCCGACGAGCAAGGCCTAGCGAACCAGCTCGCCGACGTGGTCGCGAGCGACCGCCCCGGCCTGGTCCTGCTCGAAGACACCCACGGCCGCCGCACCCCGAGCGAGGCCTCCCACGCGGCCGCCAAGGTCGCCGAGGCGGTCCTCGACGCCTGAGGCGGCACCTGGCGCAAGGCGAGCCTGCCGGACGCTCGGGACCTCCTGGCCCAGGGCGAGCCCCTCGGCCGGCACGCCATCCACGCCCTCCTGGCCGACCGGTACCCCGAGCTCGGCCGCCGGACCAAGGGCGAGCAGGCGATGGCCTGGGCCGGCGTCGACGTCTACTGGGAGCGCGCCTTCGGCGCCCTGACCCTGGCCGTGGCGGCCCTCGAGGCGACTCGGGCGCCGAGCGAAGCATGAGGCGATGAGACGGCGACCCACCCGGCGCGCCCCGCGCGTCGCCGCCCTCGGCAGGTCCCGCGGCGTCCAGGCACTCCTGGTCGCCGACGCCTGGGAGGTCCGCGCGGCCGCCGTGGACGCGACCAGGGCGTCCATGAGGCGCCTGCTGCTCCAGGAGCGGCCGGCGCTCCTCGTCCACGCCGGACCCCGGCCGCGCTGGCTCGCGCGGGGCCGGCCGACGCGGCGGGCCCGCGCGGCGCCCTCGCCGACGCCGCTCCGCCACGTGCCCGAGCTCCGCCGCTTCGTCGGCACCCGCGCCGCCGCGGCCGTCGGGATCGCGTACGCCCTCGCCGAATCAGCCCTCATTGACCTCACCCGCCATGACCCCGTTCCCGAAGACAGACCTCGCCCGGCTGCTCGCCCTCCCGTCCCGGCCGCAGCGCGCGGCCGCGATCCTCTCAGCCCTGCGGTTCGTCGCCGGGCCCGACCTCGCGCTCGCGGGGCTCGCGGCGGCTGACGCCGCCGCTCTCGCCGAAGCGGGGGAGGCGCACGCGTTCGCGCTGCAGCGCCGCATGACGGACGCCGAGCCGGTCCCGGTGCTCGCGCTCGCTCGCGCCGGCGCGTTCGAGCTCGCGCGGGGGATGGACATCGATCCCGCGACCGTCTCGCACGTCGCGCGCGTCGCGGCGAGGCGCTCCTCGGCCTTCATGGACCACACGCTCGCGCGTTCGCGCTTCGCCCTGTGGCTCGCGGCGCGCTTCGCCGCCGACCCGGACGCTGGGCGGCTCCTGTCCTGGGAGACCGACCCCGAGCGGCTCGCCGACGCGGTGCTCCTGCCGGACGGGGTGACCCGCCAGCCGCTCGTCGCCGACGGGCTCGCCCTCGTCGCCACCGCGCGCGGCCCCGAGGGCCTGCTCGTCGAGATCGACCGGGGGACCGAGCGGCCGAACTACCTCGGGCGCAAGTACGCCGGGTACGCGGCGTGGTGGCGGGCCCGGCTCCACGAGGAGCGGTTCTCGGTCCGTGCGCTCCGCGTCCTCACGGTCGCCCCCGACGCGCGTCGCGCCGAGCGCCTGCTCGAGGCCTGCCGCCAGTCGACAGGCGGCGCGCCCGCCGGCCTGTTCTGGTTCGGGGCCGAGGACCGAATGGTCCCACGCGGCGTGCGCGCGCCCGTCTGGAAGACGATGCGGCGGGACCACGAGGCCCTCTGGCCATGATCGGCTCCGGTCGCCCGACCGGGTATCCGTGGCGACTGCCCACGCCCGCCAAGTGCGGGCGCCAGCGAATCTCCGCAGGGGCCAGCCACGGTGCCCGGTGAGACGGCCGGAGCGCCTCGTTCCGGTCACCGCCCTCCCCGCGCCTCGGGCCGCATCCTGGCTCGGGCGTCCGGGCAACCCGCCACCGCGGCCGCCTCGGCGCGACGCGCCGGAGCGGTGGTTCCGCCGCGCTCGCGCGGGGAGGGCGCTTCCTCATCCAACCCCCAATGCCCATTTCTGCAAAGACAGCCAGCATCCCCATCGCCGCGACCGACGAGGGGCACGGCACGAGGACGCACGCGCTCTCGCTCCCGGACCTCCTGCGCTCCATGTGGGTCGTCGGCAAGACCGGGACCGGCAAGAGCGTGCTGCTCGAGCGCGTCGCCCTCGGCGCGATCCGCGCGAATTGGGGCTGCGCGCTCATCGACCCGCACGGCGACCTGGCCAACCGCGTGCTCGCGCTCCTGCCGCGCGCCCGCTGGAACGACGTCGTCCATTTCCAACCCAAGGACGAGGCTCACTCCATTGGCCTGAACCTCCTCTCCGAGCCTGGCGTACCGAAGGCGCTACTCGCCTCGGGGATCGTCGAGGTCTTCCGCCGCACGTGGGGCAAGACGCTCTTCGGCCCCCGGAGCGAGCACCTGCTGCGCAACGCGGTCCTGGCGCTCCTCGAGCTCCCTGGCGCGACGCTGCTCATGCTCGAGCGGCTGCTCCTCGACGAAGCCTGGCGCGCCAAGACCGTCCTGCGCGTCACGGACCCCGTCGTCCGGGGCTTCTGGACGCGGGAGTTCGCCCAGCTCGACAGGCGCTTCGCCGCCGAGGTGACGGCGCCGGTCCTGAACAAGCTCGGCGCGCTCTCCGCTCCCGCGGTGCGCCGCGCGGTCGGGCAATCGTCGCCGACGCTCGTCCTTGGCAGATGGCTCGAGCGCGGGCACCTCCTGATCGCCGACCTTTCCGGCATCGGCCGGGACGGCGCCGAGATGCTCGGCTCGCTTCTCGTGACTGGCCTGTCGCTCGCGGCCCAGCGCCGCGGGCGCCTGCCGCCCGAGGCGCGCAGCCCGTGCCTCCTCGTGGCCGACGAGTTCCACGCCTTCGCCTCGGCGAGCTTCGGCGACGTGCTCGCCGAGAGCCGGAAGTTCGGCCTCGGGGCCGTCATGGCGCACCAGCACCTGGCGCAGCTCGACGAGGGACTGCTCGCCGCCATCCGCGGCAACGCCGGCTCCATTGCCGCCTTCCGGCTGGGGGCCGCGGACGCGCGCGAGGTGTCGGACGAGCTCGGCGGCGCGATCGCGCCGGTGATCCTCCAGGGCCTCCCGCGCCACCACGTGGCGCTTCGGCTCCTCGCGGACGGCGAGCCGCGCCAGGCAGCGATCGGCGTGACCCTGCCGCCGCCCGCGGCGCCTCCCGTGCCTGAGACGCTGCTGCGCATCTCGCGGGAGCGGTACGCGCGGCCGGCGGCGACGGTCGACCGCGAGATCTCGGACGCGCTCGGCCTCGCGCGCGCCGTGCGGGCGCCCCGGCGCGGCATCCGGGCGCGCGACCGCGCCTGACCTCCCATCGCGGGACCGTTGCCGATCCCCTCGGCACCGGTCCCGCTCCTCGGACCCATCCCGGGTCGGAGGAGGAGAAAGGCAAGAGTCATGAAAGCCAGAGACGCAGTCCGCTCCTTGAAACCAGATCCCGCAGT
>CAZQJC010000209.1:0-1764 GCA_964593795.1 uncultured Myxococcales bacterium
GCGCCGGAATGACCGAGCGAAATGTCCCGACAGAGGTGCAGGAAAACATCGTCGCCTGTGTAAAAGCTTTTTCAAATTATGGCTTTCCTGAATCACATGCTTTCAGTTTTGCTCTGCTCGCCTATGCCTCAGCATATTTTATTATTCATTACCGTGCATGTTTTATGACCGCGATGTTCAATAATTACCCGCTCGGTTTTTATAATGCCGCAACGCTTGTTAAAGATGCTCAACGACATGGACTGCATTTTCTGCCGCTGGATATAAATCGGTCTGACTATTTATTTAAGGTTGAAGCTGTTGAGGGTGAGTTGCACGTCCGAGTTGGTTTGAAATACGTGCGCGGATTAAGAGAAGATGTCGGCATCCAGATCGAGGAAGAAAGAAACCAACGCGGCTTATACACAAGCATCGCCGATCTAATTGATCGTGTTCCTGAGATCAACAAACGCGAAATAAGAGCCCTCAGTTTGGCCGGAGCATTGAATTTTGACAACACAATTCACCGCCGCCAAGCCCTATGGGAATCGGAACTTTTAATTCAACCTGAAGGTGATCTCTTCAGTGATGCTCGTGTCAGTAGCCCGCACCTTAGTGAGGGCTCTTCTATATCACGCGGAGCCCTTACTTACGTGCGGGCTACCGACACAGACACCTCATTCCTCAAACGCATGGAAGGCCTCGAGCTCGTCGAAACCGACCTAAGAAAAACCGGAATTTCCATCGGCAAACACCCGATGGCATTTGTCCGCAAAGAAATGACGCGTCGCGGTATTTTATCTGCTCGGGAAAGTATAGATCTAAACAAGGGACAGGTTGTTTCCGTAGCCGGTGCGGTAATAATCCGACAGCGTCCGATGACCGCAAACAACGTCGTTTTTATCACTCTTGAGGATGAGACCGGCCACTCAAATTTTGTTGTGATGCCCGATGTGTTCGAAAAATACCGCGCCGTGATCAACCAAAACGATTATCTGATAATTCGCGGTATTTTCGAAGAGCGTGGAATGCTAAAGGCAATGTATTTTCAGCCGATAGACAACATTACAGCCGAGGTCGTGTCGCACGATTTTCGCTGATCATTCCGTCTCCGTGCTCTCTGTGGCTGAGCCTTTTTCCGGCCGCATGTGCGGGAACAAAATGACATCGCGGATCGAGTGTTTGTTTGTCAGCAGCATCACGAAACGGTCAATGCCGATGCCGATGCCGGCAGCCGGCGGCATTCCATAACTCAAAGCACGAATATAATCTTCATCAAGCACCATCGCCTCTTCGTCGCCGCCTTCGCGCTGTTTCATCTGATCGACAAAACGGTCGTACTGCTCTTTTGGATCGTTAAGCTCACTGAAACCATTCGCGATCTCCATTCCATTTATGAACAACTCGAAGCGTTCGGCGACCTGAGGGTTTTCAGGCGATGCTTTCGATAGCGGTGAGATCGATTTTGGAAAGTCGATGATAAACGTTGGCTGAATCAATTTCGGCTCGGCAAACTCATCAAACAGTTCGACAATATTTGCATCAGTTATCTCAGCATCAGGCTTATGTCTTAAGATCGCATCACGCATAGTCATACGTTCAAATTTCCCGAAGTCAATGGAGTTTCCCTCATACTCCGCAACCATGCCGCCGGTAGCTTTTTGAACGCTCTGCTGCATCAACTCCTCGCAGAAGTTCATCATGCCCTCGACATCCATATAGGCACAGTAAAATTCGAGCATTGTGAACTCGGGATTATGTTTGTAGCTGATGCCTTCGTTGCGA
>CAZQJC010000210.1:0-15197 GCA_964593795.1 uncultured Myxococcales bacterium
GCCGCCGCCTCCGCCCGCGCCTCCGCCTCCGCCCGCGCTGCCCGCGCCCGCGGTGCCGCCGCCCGCGCCGCCGCCGCCACCCGCGCGCCCGGCGGAGCCGCCCATGCCGCCCGCCACACCTCCGGCTCGACCCGCAGCGCCGCCGCTCGCACCGCTCGCACCCGCGCCCCCTGCACCTGCAGCGCCGCCGGTGCCCGCGCCGGCTCCCTCGGCGCCGCAGCCGAGCTGCGCGGTGGCGAGCCCGAGCGAGAGCACCAGCGCGAGGCCGCGTGGGATCGCGAGGGGCCGCGTCGGCTCGTCGTCGTCGTCCCGCTCGCGCCCGAGCGCGTCGGGCCAGGTCGGGTCCACCCAGGCGAGCGCGGAGGCGTCGCCCTCGACTTCCAGCATGAGCTCCAGCGTGCGGGGGTCGATCGATTGCGCCATGCGCGGTGGAGGAGCACACGGCGTGCCCGCCGAGGATGCCGCGCATCTGGCGGGAATTCCGCCGATCAGGCGCCGGCGGGGAGGCTCCGCCGCCCCCCTGGCGAACGGACCCTCAGCGCTTCGTGTGCCGGGCGAGCATCGCGACGAGGTCGCTGCCTCGAAAGGGCTTGCTGATGCTGGCGGCCACGCCGAACCGCGCGGGATCGGCCATCACGGGGTCCGCGGCGTAGCCGCTCGAGACGAACACGGGGACGCTCGCGTCCCACGCGCGCACGTACGCGAGCGCCTCGAGACCGCCCATCCCCCCGGGCACCGTGAGGTCGAGGAGGATGGCCACGGGCCGCGGGCCGTCGACCGGCAGCGCCTGCAGGAAGGCGATCATGGACCGCCCTTCAGGGAACGTCGCCACCGAGTAGCCCTGCAGCTCGAGGAACCGCGAGACCGTCTTGCGGATCGCCTCCTCGTCGTCCATGGCCACGACGAGGCCCGCGCCCTTCGGCCGCTCGACGGCGCGCGCCGAGGGCTGCTCGCCGAGGCCCCTGGCCGCGGGCAGGTAGACCTCGAAGGTGGCGCCCTTTCCCGGCTCCGAGCGGACCTCGATGAGGCCGTCGTGCTGGTGGACGATCGAGTGCGAGATGGCGAGGCCGAGCCCGCTCCCCTTGGCCTTGGTGGTGAAGAACGGATCGAAGATGCGCGGCAGGAGGGCCGCAGGGATCCCGATGCCGGTGTCGCTGACGGACAGGCGGACGTACTCGCCGACGGGCAGGCGCGTGTCGTCCGAGGCGCCGACGTGCACGTTCTCGGCGGACACCGTGATGGTCCCGCCGAGCGGCATCGCCTGCAGCGCGTTGATGACGAGGTTGTCGACGACCTGGCCGATCTGGCTCCGATCGTAGTCGACGGCGCGCAGCCCCGCGGCGACCTCGAAGCGCCCGGTGACGGTGCTGCCGCTGAGCGCGAAGCGCACCGTCTCCTCGACGAACGGGAACAGCGGCGCGACCCGGCGGACCGGGGCGCCCCCTTTGGCGAAGGTCAGGAGCTGCTGGGTCAGACCGCGCGCGCGATCGATCGTGCCGAGGGCCTGCCCGAGGTACTGCCGCAGCTCGGGATCCTCGGCCTGCGTCTGCGCGAGGTCGATGTAGCCGAAGATCCCGCCGAGCAGGTTGTTGAAGTCGTGCGCGATGCCACCGGCGAGGACGCCGAGCGACTCGAGCTTCTGCGTGCGCTGCGCCGCCTCGATGAGGCGCTGCTTCTCCGTCATGTCGCGGAACACGAGCACGACGCCCATCGTCTTCCCCTCGGCATTGCGAATGGGCGAGCCGCTGTCGGCGATGATGCGCCTCGTGCCGTCGCGGGCGATCAGCACCGTGTGATTGGCGAGCTCGACGACCCCGCCGGTGGCGAGCACCTTGTCGACCGGGTTCTCGCACGGCAGCCGGGAGATCTCGTGCACGATGCGGAAGACCTCGGACAGCGGCCGGCCCTCGGCCTCGGCCTGCGACCAGCCCGTCAGGATCTCGGCCGGCACGTTGAGCATGGTCACGCGCCCCTGCGTGTCGGTCGCGATCACGCCGTCGCCGATGCTGCGCAGGGTGACCGCCAGGCGCTCCTTCTCGGCGGCGAGCGCCTGCTCCGCGGTCTTCCTGGCGGTGATGCTCTCGGTCAGCATCATGATGCCGCCGATGTCGCCCGAAGGCCGCCGCCACGGGCGCACGTCCCAGCGCAGCCAGGCCTGCTTGCCGTCGACCCCGATGAACGTGTCCTCCTCCTTGCGGATGATCTCGCCCTGCAGGCAGCGGCGGTGCACGTCCTTCCAGAACTCGTTCTGCCGGATGGACGGGAAGACGTCGTAGTGGTGCCGCCCGATCAGGTCCTGGCCCTGCAGGCCATAGTCCTCCAGCCAGCGCTCGCTGTAGGCGAGATAATGGAGGCCATTGTCGAACATCGCGATCGCGGTCGGGGCATTGGTGATGAATGCGCGGAGCTGCGCCTCGGTGCGCAGCAGCGTCGCCTCCGCGTTCTTGTGCGCGGTGATGTCGTGTGCGGCGCCGAACATCCCGCCCGCATTGCCGCTCCCGCGGATCCGCTCGCCGTCGAGCACCACGTGTCGTGAGACCCCGGCCCGCGAGCGGAAGATGGTCTCGTGGCGAATGAGCGAGCGCATCTCGGAGTCGCGCAGGCGCGCGTCGAGCTCGCGTGCGAGCTCCGGGGTGGCCGCGAGCTCGGCCAATGGGCGGCCGATGAGATCCTCCGTGTGGTGGCCGAGGACGAGCCGCCAGGCGGGGTTCACGTAGAGGAGGCGGCCCTCCGCGTCGACCTCCCAGTAGAGCTGGCGAGACGACTCGACCCACTCCTCGAACGAGCCCTGCCGCGCCCCACCCGACCCCGAAGGTTCCATTGCACCGAGACTATAGGCGAGTCGCGAGCCGGGGGTGCTAGAGTCGGCGCGCACTCGCGGATGCGCACGATGCCTCGCCGCAGCCTCACAGCGGTGCCAGCACTGGCCGCCGCGCTGCTTCCCTGCCTGATCCCCGGGCCGCTCCTTCTCGGCGCGCCCGGACAGGCCCACGCCGGAGAGGCACCTCGAGGGCGACCAGCCGCGGCCGCGCCGATGGTCTACATCCACAATGCGCCCGAGTCGGCGCTCGACCACCGCTACGACTACCACTGGGAGATCCTGCGGACCGCGCTCGAGCGGACGACGCCGCGATGGGGGCCCTTCGAGATGCGGCCCTCGCTCGACATGCCGGAGAAGCGGCAGGCGTTCGAGCTGCGCCAGGCGAGCGGCCGGATCACGGTCATGTACCTCAGCACGACGCCGGAGCTCGAGCGCGAGCTGCTGCCGGTGCGGATCCCGGTGGACAAGAACCTGGGCGGCTACTGCGTCCTGCTCATCCGCGGCGAGGATCGGGCGCGCTTCGCCGCGGTGCGCACGCTCGACGAGCTGCGGCGCTTCCCGCTGGGGCTCGGCCTCGGCTGGATCGACGTCGGCATCCTCCGCGCCGGCGGCTTCCAGGTCGTCACGGGCTCGAGCTACGACGGCCTCTTCAGGATGCTCGTCAACCGCCGCTTCGCCGCCTTCCCGCGCGCGACGATCGAGATCCTGGACGAGTACGAAGCGCGGCGCCGCAGCCTGCCCGACCTCGCCATCGAGGAGACGCTCCTCCTGTACTATCCACTGCCGATGTACTTCTGGTTCGCCAGGACCGAGGAGGGTGGGCGCCTCGCGCAGCGCGCCCGGGAGGGGATGCTGGCGATGATCGAGGACGGGACGTACGACCGGATCTTCTTGCGGCACCAGCAGGCCAAGATCGACCGGCTGCGCCTGCGGAGCCGGCGCATCTTCCGCGTCGAGAACCCGCTCCTCGGACCCGAGACGCCCTTTTCGGACCGGCGCCTCTGGTTCGATCCGACGGCCGGACGCTGACCCGTGGCCCGGAGGCGCTCCTCCATCGCCACGCTGGTGGTCGCGACGCTCGTCACGGTGACCACGGTGCTGGTCGGGGCCCTCGGCGCGCTGAGCATCCTCGCCGAGCAGGAGAGGCAGCGGGCCGCGCTGCACCATGACCTCCGCGCGGTGACGGAGCAGCTCGCCCTCGACCTCGCGCTGCCGCTCTGGAACTTCGACGAACCGCAGCTCGACCACCTCGTCGAGAGCGCGATGGCCAGGCACGACGTGGCCGGCATCGTGGTGCAGCACCCGGACGCGGCCGCCCCGGGCGGCGTGCACGTCGAGGCGCGGGTGCGCGACGAGGCCTGGCGGAGCAGGCGCAGCGATCGCGCGCCGCAGGGGGCGGGCCTGCTGGTCGAGCGGCGTCCGGTGCTCCACGCGAGCACACCCATCGGCTCGGTCGAGGTGACGGTCACGCCACGCTTCATGGAGGCGCGCCTCCGCGCGCGGCTCTCGCGCCTGGCGCTCGAGATCCTGGCGCTCGACGTGCTGCTCGTCGTGAGCCTGTCGCTCCTGCTCTGGCGCCTCGTGATCCGACCGCTCAAGGCCGTCGAGCGGCTCGCGCAGGGTGCGGCCCTCCGCGGGCCCGAGGGGCCGGTGCGCCTGCGCGGGGAGCTCGAGAGCCTGCGCGGTTCCATCGAGCGCACGTTCGCGGAGCTCGACGCGCGCTACGGCGCGCTGCGGAGGAACGAGGCGATGCTGGCCGGCATCCTCAACTCGGTCCCCCAGTCCATCTTCTGGAAGGACCGACAGAGCGTCTACCTCGGGTGCAACGACGTGTTCGCCCGCGAGGTGGGCCTGCCGGGCTCGGCGGCCGTCGTGGGCAAGACCGACTTCGACCTGCCGTTTCCGCGCGAGGACGCGGAGGCGTACCGCCTCGACGACCAGCAGGTGCTCGGCAGCGGCGAGCCGAAGCGACACATCCTCGAGCGCATGGTGCGAGGCGACGGCCAGGTGCGCATCGTCGAGACCACGAAGGTGCAGCTGCGCGACGGGCAAGACGCCGTCTACGGCGTGCTCGGCGTGTTCGAGGACGTGACCGAGCGCGAGAACGCCGGCGCCGCGCGCAAGGAGCTCGAGGAGCAGCTCCGACAGTCGCAGAAGATGGAGGCCATCGGCACGCTCGCCGCGGGGATCGCGCACGACTTCAACAACATCCTGAGCGCGATCCTGGGGAACGCCGAGCTCGCGATGCTCGAGGTGGGGCCGCAGCACCCGGCCGCAACGTCGCTCGCGGAGATCGACCGCGCGAGCGCGCGCGCCCGCGACCTCGTGCGGCAGATCGTGGGATTCTCGAGGCCGCACGCCGCCACCGCCGAGCCGGTGGACATCGCCCGCCTGCTCGCCGAGGTGGTGCGCCTGATGCGCTCGACGATCCCGAGCGGCGTGGAGCTCGTGACGCGAGCCGACGTGGCGCAGGCGCTCTGGGTGCGCGCGGACCCCACGCAGCTCCACCAGGTGCTCATGAACCTCTACACGAACGCGTGGCAGGCGATGGCCGGAGCGCCAGGTCGCATCGACGTCACGCTCGCGCCCTGCACGCTCACCGAGCCGAGCGCCCTGGCGCTGCCCGCGGGCGAGTACGTGTGCCTGACCGTCAGCGACACCGGCCCGGGCATGGCGCCCGGGATCCGCGACCGGGTGTTCGAGCCGTTCTTCACCACCAAGCCGCGCAGCGAGGGCACCGGGCTCGGGCTCTCGACGGTGCAGGGCATCGTGCGCTCTCTGCAGGGCGCGATCACGGTGGAGAGCGCGCAAGGGGTCGGCTCGACGTTCCGCGTGTACCTGCCCGCCGTTGCCGCGCCGTCGAAGCCCTCCGCGCCCCCGCCGGCGCCGGCGGCGCAAGCCGCGACCTCCCAGCCGCGCCGGAGCCAGCGCGTGATCTACGTGGATGACGAGGAGGCGCTCGTGTTCCTGGTGACGCGCCAGCTCGAGCTCGAGGGCTACCAGATCCAGGGCTACACCTCGGCGGAGGAGGCGCTCGCCGCGGTCGAGCGCGCGCCGGACGCGTTCGACGTGCTGGTCACCGACTACAACATGCCGCGCATGTCGGGGCTCGAGCTGGCGCGCAGGGTGCTCGAGCTGCGTGCAGGGGCCCGCGTCGTGCTGACGTCGGGCTACATCGCACCCGAGATGCAGGCGGCTTCGGACGCGCTCGGCGTCAAGTGGCTCGTGTACAAGCCGAGCGGCGTGCGCGAGCTGTGCGCGACCATCGAGCGCATCGCGACCGCGCCCGACGGGGCGTAGCGATGCCGTGAGATCGACCGGCGTCCTCATGGCCACCCTGGCGTCGAAGCGGGCGGGCTACCTGCTCGCGCCGGCCACGCTGCCGGGGGTCGCGGCCCCGACGCGCGGCCCGCACTTGCTCGCGGTCAAGTGAGGCGGCGCCCCGGGGGCGCATGGTCGAGGCGTGCTACCGCGCGTGCGCCACCTGATAGACGAGGCCCGCGCGACGTTCTCGCTCGACCTCGAGGGGCTCGTGGTCCTGACGGAGGCGGCGACCGGGCCGTACGCGCTCACCGCGGCGATCGCGGCGCGCGCAGGGGCGAGCCGCGTCCTCTGCCTTTCGCGGAGCTCGCGCCACGGCAGCGCGGCGGACGCGGTCTGCGCCACGCGCTTCGCGGCGCAGGCCCTCGGCGTCGAGGACCGCCTGCAGCCGATCGGCCGCGACGACGCGCGGATCGCGGAGGCCGACGTCGTCACGAACCTCGGCGCGGTCAGGCCCCTCGACGAGGCGCTGCTCGGCCGGCTCCGGCCGGGCGCGGCCCTCGCGCTCATGTGGGAGACCTGGGAGCACCGCCCCGACGAGCTGGACCTCCATGCGTGCCGGCGCGCCGGCCTGCCCGTCCTCGGCACGAACGAGCGCCACCCGGCGCTGCGAACGCTCGCCTACACGGGCCACCTCGCGCTCAAGCTCCTGCACGACCTCGGGCTCGAGGTCCTCGGCACGCGCGTCGCGATCGTGGGCCGCGGCCCGATCGCCGACGAGACCGCGGCGTTGCTGCTCGCCGCGGGCGGGTTCGTCATCTCGCTCGTCCCCGCGGAGCTCGGCGGGGCGCGCGCCGCGGGCGTGCTCGCCGGCGCGGACGTCCTGCTCCTCGCGGAGAACGTCGAGCGCGAGCTGCTCGTGGGCCCCGGCGGGCGCGTGGAGGCGATGGCGCTCGCGGCCGCCAACCCGTCGCTCGCGATCGCGCACCTCGCCGGCGGCGCCGATCGCGACGCGCTGGTCGCCGCGGGGCTCTGCTGCGAGCCGGCCGCGTTCGCCTCGCCGCCCCACCTCTCCGTCTCCACCGACTTCCTAGGCCCGCGCCCGCTCGTCACGCTGCACACCGCCGGGCTCGCGGTCGGCGCCGCGCTCGCGCGCCGGACGCACGCCGGCAGCTCCGCCGAGGCCGCGGAGGCGCAGGTCCTGCGCACCGTGCCCTGGGCGCAGCACTTCGGCACGGGGGTCCCCCCGCGCGGGCTCTGCCTGACCCTCGACGTCGACTGGGCGCCCGACTGCGCCATCGACGAGGTCGCGGCGCTGCTCGTCGAGCGGCGCATCAAGGCGACCTGGTTCGTCACGCACGCGAGCCCCGCCGTCGATCGTCTGCGCGAGCACCCTGCCCTCTTCGAGCTCGGCGTGCACCCCAACTTCCTGCCCGGCTCGACGCACGGCGCCACGCCGGAGGCCGTGCTCCACCACGTCATGCAGCTCGTGCCCGACGCCCGCGCGGTGCGCGCGCACTGCCTCGTGCAGTCGACGCACCTGACGGATCTCCTGCTCGAGGAGACGCCGCTCCGCGTGGAGGCCTCGATGTTCGTTCCGGGGGGCAAGCCGGTGCGCCCGTTCACCTACCGGCGCACCGTGGCGAGCCTCGTGCGCGTGCCCTACGCCTGGGAGGACACGTTCGCGCTCGCGGGGCACGAGCCGCTCACGCCGCCGCTCGAGCACACGCCGCTCGTGCTCGCGTTCCACCCGGTACACGTGGCGCTCAACTCCACCGGGCTCGGGCACTACATGGCGCTCAAGCACGCAGTGCCGCGCCTGCAGGACGCGACCGCCGACGACGTCGCGCGCTTCGTCGCCGAGGGCCGAGGCGTGCGCACCGCCTTCCTCGACGCGACCGACGCGATCGCGCGCCACGGCGGGGGCCTGACGATCTCCGAGTACGCCGCGCGGGAGCTCGGGTGAGCGCCGCGCCGGGGCCGCTCCAGGCGGCGATCCGGCTGCGCGCGTTCGAGCTCGGGGTGCTCGAGCTCTTCGGCCAGGGACGCCTGCCCGGCACGGTGCACACGTGCCTCGGCCAGGAGGCCATCGCGACCGCGCTCGCTCCGCACCTCGACGTCGCCCAGGACGCGTTCGTCGCGTCGCACCGGGGTCACGGGCACTACCTCGCGCTCGGGGGCCCCGCGGACGCGCTCCTCGCGGAGCTCGCGGGGCGGCAGGGTGCCCTTTGCGGGGGCCGCGCCGGCTCGCAGCACCTGCAACACGCGCGGTTCTTCGCGACCGGCATCCAGGGCGGCACCGCGGCGCTCGCGACGGGTCTCGCCGCCGCGCTCGCGAGGCGCGCCCCCGGCAGGATCGCGGTCGCGCAGCTCGGCGACGGCACGCTCGGCGAGGGAGCCGTGTACGAGGCCATGACGCTCGCCGCGATGCTGCGCGCGCCGGTGCTCTTCCTCGTCGAGTGGAACGACGTCGCGCTCGCGACGCCGACCGCGCGGACGACTCGCGGCGACCTGCTCGCGCGCTTCGCGGGCTTCGGCCTCGACGCCGATCGCAGGGGCGACCAGGACCCCGACGCGCTCTCGGCGCACCTCGGCCGCGTCATCGCGCGCGTGCGCGAGGGCGAGCCCTTCGTGCAGATCATCGACACGCGCCGGCTCGGGCCGCACAGCAAGGGCGACGACACGCGCTCGGCCGAGGCGCTCGCCGCGCTGGCCACCGGCGATCCGCTCTCGCGCCTCCTCGAGGCCGACCCCGCCGCACGCTCCGCCCTCGCGACCGAGCGCGCGCGGTTCGACGCGCTGGCCGCCGAGGTCCTCGCCCGCGCCCCGCTCGCCCCCGGCCCCGCGAGCGCGCTGCCGCCCGGCCCGGCGCGCTCGAGCCTGCGCTTGCACCTCGATCGCCCCGACGCCGTGCGCCCCACGCACTACGTGGACGCTGTTCGCGGCGCGCTCGCAGCGACCCTCACGGCCGACGCGCGCGCGCTGCTCCTCGGCCAGGACATCGAGGATCCCTACGGCGGCGCGTTCAAGGCCACGCGGGGCCTCTCGAGCGAGCACCCAGGGCGCGTGATCTCGACGCCGATCGCCGAGGCGGGCACCGCGGGGGTCGCCGCCGGCATGGCGCTCGGCGGCCTGCGCCCCGTGGTCGAGGCCATGTTCTCGGACTTCGCCACGCTGTGCTCCGACGCCCTCGTGAACCTCGCCGCCAAGGCGCACTACACGAGCGACGGCCGCGCCACGTGTCCGGTGGTCCTGCGCCTGCCGACCGGCGGCGGACGCGGCTACGGCCCCTCGCACTCGCAGTGCCTCGAGCGCCTGTTCTGCGGCGTCCCGGGCCTTCGCGTGCTGTCGCTGTCGGTGCGCCACGATCCGGCGGCGGTGTGGGTCGCGCTCGCGGACGAGCACGGGCCGGTCGTGCTCGTCGAGCCCAAGGCCGCCTACGCGCGGCACGCGCCGGCGGAGCCGCCGATCGATCTCCGCGCGCACGCGACCACCTCGGCCGACGGGAGCTACCCGCCGCTCTGCTACGTGCCCGAGCGCGGCCCGGCGGACGTCACGGTCGTCACGCACGGCGCCACCACGGTCGCCGTGGAGGAGGCGATGCGCGAGCTCGTCGTCGAGCTCGAGCTGCGCTTCGACTACTTCGTCTTGACGCAGCTCTGGCCGCTCGAGCTCGGCGCGGTCGAGCGCTCGGCCGCGCGCACCGGCCGCGTCGTCGTCATCGAGGAGGAGACGCGCGGTTTCGGCGTCGCGGCCGCGGTGCTCGCGGAGCTCGCCGAGCGGCTGCCGGGCCTGGCCGTCCGCGCGGTGGGCGCGCGGGCGCTGCCGATCCCCGCGGCGCCGACGCTCGAGCGCGCGGTGCTGCCGGGCACGGACGACGTGCGCGAGGCGCTGCGCGCCCTCGCCGGCGCGCCGAGGAGGCCCGGTGCCGCACGTTGAGCTCCTCGTGCCCCGCCTCGCCGCCACCGAGGACCGCGTGACGCTGGTCGAGTGGTGCGCCGCCGACGGTGCGCGCGTGGAGGCCGACGCGCCCGTCGCCGTGCTCGAGTCCAGCAAGGCGACGCTCGAGCTCGAGGCCCCGCGGGGCGGCTGGCTCTTCCACGCCGCGCGCGCCGGCACCGAGGTCGCCGTCGGCGCGTCCATCGGCGCCCTGGCGACGGCCCCCGTCCGCCCGGTCGCGCCCCCGCCGAGCGCGGAGGACGGCGAGGTCGTGGTGACCGCGCCCGCGCGTGCGCTGATGGAGCTGCACGGCCTCGCGCCCTCGGACTTCCCGGGGTGCCGCGTGATCCGCGCGAGCGACGTGGAGGCGCGGCTCGGCGGCGCGTCCGCGCCGGTGCGGACCCGGCGCTTCGCCGGCGAGGCCCTCGATCCCTCCGCAAGCTGGGACGCCGCGCTCGGCACGCCCGCCCACCTCGAGGCCACCGCGCACCTGACCGCGCTCCGCCGCCGTATGCGCGCGCGCTTCGATCGCCACGTGCCCACGGGCACGCTGCTGCACGATCGCTGGGAGCTGGCGCGCGAGCTCGGCTTCGGCGCGCGCACCTCCGTCTACGACGACTGCCTCGTCCTCGGCGACGTGAGCGTGGGCTCGGACTGCTGGATCGGCCCCTTCGTCGTCCTCGACGGCGCCCACGCGCCGCTCCGCATCGGTGACGGTACGCAGATCGGCAGCGGCTGCCAGCTCTACACGCACAACACGATCGCCCGCACGCTCTCCGGCGGGCGGCTGCCGACGGCCCTCGCCCCCACGACCATCGGCAGCGCGTGCTTCATCGCGCCGCTGTCGGTGATCGGCCCCGGCACCGTCCTCGGCGACTCGTCGATGGTCGCCGCCGGCAGCTACGTCGAGGGCGCCTTCCCGCCCCGCAGCTACCTCGCCGGCAACCCGGCCACGCGCGTCGGCTGGGTGGAGATCACCGACGCGGGCGTCGTGCTGCGCCGAGAGCGCTGATCGAGGCACAATGCCTCCTCCATGACCCCGACCCAGCGCTTCGAGTGGCGGCACGTGTGGAACGCCCCCGTCATCGTCGCGTCCCTCGGCTACCTCGTCGACATCTACGACCTCATCCTGTTCTCCGTCGTGCGCGTGCCGAGCCTGAAGTCCCTCGGCCTGCAGGGCGACGCGCTCACCGAGCAGGGCGCGCTGCTGCTCAACGCGCAGATGTTCGGCATGCTGCTCGGCGGCATCCTGTGGGGCGTGCTCGGCGACCACCGCGGCCGCCTGCAGGTCCTCTTCGCCTCGATCCTGCTCTACTCGATCGCGAACGCCGCGAACGGCGCGGTGGACACCATCTGGGCCTACGCGGTCTGGCGCTTCGTCGCCGGCGTGGGCCTCGCGGGCGAGCTCGGCGCCGGCATCACGCTCGTCTCCGAGAGCTTGCCCACGCACGCGCGCGGCTGGGGCACGACGATCATCGCGACGGTCGGTGTCTCGGGCGCGCTCGTCGCCGTGTTCATCGCCGAGCACTTCACGTGGCGGCAGGCCTACTACATCGGCGGCGGGCTCGGCATCGCGCTCCTCTTCCTGCGCATCGGCGTCGCCGAGTCCGGCATGTTCGCGCGGCTGCGGCAGACCGAGGCGCGCCGCGGCAACTTCTTTGCCCTGTTCCAGCGAGGCCGCGTGGGCCGCTTCCTCTGGTGCATCGCCTCGGGCCTGCCGATCTGGTTCGTGGTCGCGATCGTCGTGACGTTCTCACCCGAGTTCGGGCGCGCCCTCGACGTCAAGGGGGACGTCTCCGCGTCGCGCGCCGTCCTCTTCTTCTACGTCGGCCTCATCCCGGGCGACTTCATCAGCGGCCTGCTCTCGCAGCTCGTCAAGAGCCGCATGCGCGTCATCACGGCGTTCGTGGCCCTCTCGGTCCTCGGCGTCATCCTGACCCTCTCCGTGCGTGGCCTGCCTGTCGAGCTCTTCTACGCCGAGTGCACGCTCCTCGGCCTGGGTAGCGGCTACTGGGCCGTCCTCGTGACCGTGGGCGCCGAGCAGTTCGGCACGAACCTCCGCGCGACCGCCGCCACGACCATCCCCAACTTCGTGCGCGGCGCGGCCGTGCCCATCACGCAGGCGTTCCTCGTCCTCAAGGCCCCCCTCGGCGTCGTCGGCTCGGGCGCGGTCGTCGGTGGCGCCACGCTCCTGCTGGCTGTCATCGCGCTCGCGACGCTGGAGGACACGTTCGGGCGGGACCTGGATTATCTGGAGCATTGACGCCCCCTACCGCCGCACCCACCACAGCTCCGCTTCCTCGAGCGGGACGCGGTGCTTGCGGTTCTTCCACTTCACGTTGCGGACGCGCACGCGCCGACGCTGGGTGAGCGTGAAGCCCACTCCGTCCGCGAGCCGGCAGAGCCAGTCCAGCGCCGGCACGTGCACGCCGTAGGGCGCCGAGTCGCCCACCACGAAGCACACCTCGCCGCCCGGGCGCACGACGCGCGCGAGCGCCGCCAGCACGCGCGCGAGGTCCAGGAAATAGGCCGCGACCATCGCGTCGTACGCCTTGCGCCCCGCGCGCGTCCGCCGCAGGAGGCCGAGCGCCGCGCACACCTCGCCGAGCTCGCCCGCGATGGCCGCCACCGCCGGCTCCGCGACGAGCGGCGCCACGGCGAGCCGCTCCGCCGCCGCGTGCTGCGAGCACGCGCGCACCAGGAACCGCCGCGACACCGCCTGCAGGTCGGCCCAGCCGCGCACCTCGCCGAGGAACGTCTGCTCGAGCCGGGTCGCGTCGGCGTAGTCGTAGTTGTTCGGGTACGGCGGCGACGTCACGACGAGGTCCACCGAGCCGTCGGCCACGCCCGCGCACGTGCGCGCGTCGCCCGGCAGCACGCGCGCATCAGGCACGTCGCGTCCGAGCGCCCGCATGTCCGCCACCATCCGCGCGAGCTGCGCCGCGAGCTCCGCCGCCGGCGCCGCGACCCGCGCCTTGGACCTGCGCGGCAGGACGTACTGCCACGGCGCCGTCCCCGCGCTCGAGCACGCGCGCAGGATCGCCACGAGGGCGAGCCAGCAGAGCTCCCGCTCTGCCGTGCCCTCCCCGGTCTCGCGCTCGATCGCCACCGCGAGCCCCGACAGCTCCGCGAGCGCCCCCGCGCCATACGAGGCCTCGAGCAGCTCCGCCGGCGCAGGCACCTCGCGCCGCCTCGACCTCCGCGCCCGCGCGAGCACCGCTTGCCCCGCGCGCTCGAGCGCGCCCGGATCGGACGTCCAGCGCAGCTTCGCGGCCGCAAGCCGCGCCACGAACGGGTGCGCCTCGAGCCCCACCGCGCGCCGCCCCGCTAGCTGCGCCGCGACGAGCGTCGTGCCGACGCCCGCGAACGGATCCAGCACGAGGCCCGCGCCCGTCGCGTGCGCGCGCACCGCCGCCTCGGCCCACGCCCCGGAAAATCCTGCCGAGTAGCGGAACCAACGGTGCACCGGCAGCCGCTGGTTCGGGACGAACGTCGACGACGCGCTGACCCGCGCCTTGACGCGGGGCATCAACTCGCCTCCTCGCGGAGTCGCTCCAGCACGAGCCCGTGGAACTCGCCGCCGCCGTCCGCGAAGAACAGCCACCCGAGGTGCACCCCGCAGCCCGCGCACACCTCGATCCACCAGAAGAAGCCCGCAAACCAGGTCGCCTGCTTCGAGGGCGCCCCGCGCGCCACGCACCCCGGCGCCGCTGCGAAGCAACCGAACGTGAACTCGTGGCCATCGGGGTTCATGCGCGTGTGGACGTGCGCGCCGTCCACCTCCAGGCGCGCATCTCCGGAGGTGATCGCGTGGCCGCACGCCGCGCAGAGGAGCCGGAGCCGCGGCGCCCGCGCCGGGTCCCGCGAGGCAACTTGCCCCACCACGGTCGGCCGCTCTTTTTCGCCGCGCTGCAGCATGGCAAGCGCACCGTTCGACACGCTCCCGACACGGTGGGGATCTGGACCACGCGTCGTGCCAATCACCCTGTTCATCTGCGTTGCGACCTGACAATACTCCGCGCCATGCGCTCCGGCCTCCTCGCCCTCGCAGCCGCGCTCCTCGTGGCCGCGCCCGTCTCCGCCGACCCGATCCGCTTCGTCCAGCAGCGCGAGAACTTCCTCGTGTTCGACGACGTGGCCAACACGGTGCAGTCCAACACGTGGGGCGGTCGCGGCGCGATCCTCGACGGCTGGCGCGCGCTGGAGGAGGGCTACCTCGCGCAGCACGCGGACGACGGCGACTTCCTCATCATCTACACGACGTGGCCGCTGAGCGACGCCGCCGCCTTCTACCAGGCGATGGCGAACGACGTGACGGGCATCGGCTACGAGCACCACTCCGACGTCACCCTGCCCGCGACCACCACGTTCGACGACACGCCCAACTCGCGCTTCAAGGGCTTCCTGCACATGGCCGACTACCACGGCTACATGAACTCCGACGGCTCGCCCGACGACCAGTCGATCTCGCTCGTCTTCGGCCAGGAGCTCGGCCACGCGTGGCTCGCGACCGTCTACTTCGATCAGGGCGCCGGCCCGCTGCAGACGATGCTCGGGCGCGACGCCGCGCACTGGTCCTTCTACCTGCACACCGGCGGCTCGCCCGTCGAGGGCCACGACTGGACCGACAACGGCGACGGCACGTTCACCGCGCGCAAGCTCACCACGTTCCAGTTCTCCGACCTCGACCTCTACCTCATGGGCCTGATGCCGCCCGCGATGGTGCGCCCGTTCTTCCTGGTCGAGAACCCGACCAACTGCGTGGACTCCGCGCTCGCCAACATGGCGTGCGCGCCGCCGACCGGGCACCAGTTCCGCGCGCCCCAGTACCGCGTGACCGGCACCAAGCGCGTCATCACCGTCGACGACGTCATCCGCGCCGAGGGCCCGCGCTCGCCGGCCTATCCGATGGCGCCGAACCGCTATGGCGTCTCGTTCATCCTGGTCAAGAAGCCGGGTGAGGCGATCCCCGAGGCCGACCTCGTCAACCTCTCGCGCGTCGTGGATCGCTCCGTGACGATGTGGGTCGAGCAGACACGCGGCTTCGCGAGCCTCGACATCAAGACGCGCGGCGAGGTCGGCGGCGCGGGCGGCGCCGGTGCGGGCGGCGCGGGCGGCTCCGCGGGCACCGGCGGCGCGGGCGGCTCCGCGGGCACGGGCGGCGCGGGTCGCGGCG
>CAZQJC010000211.1:0-36832 GCA_964593795.1 uncultured Myxococcales bacterium
GCACGACTGCCCCTCCCCCGCCCGGGCAAAGCCCGGTCGGGCCCCCCTCCCTGCGTCTTCGCTCGCTGCGCTCGCTACGCCCTTGCGGCTCGCTGCGCTCGCCTCCTGCGGATCCGCGGTGCCATTGCGGGCCCGGTCCAGTGCCCCAACCTGCGTGATACGCTGCCGGGCGTGCGGCGGCGGGACTGCAAGTCGGGTGCGCGCGCTCTCGGGTGCGCGTCGCCTCTCCGGGGTTACCCCGGGGATCTCGGGTTGGTGAGGGCATCTCGTCGCATGGCCGGACCCAGCGGTTCCCGCTGCCCGGGCCACGCAGGACCGGACTGGTTGCGCTTCGCCGCCGCACGCTCCGCTCCCTGATCGATGCGCTGGACCGTCCTCGCCCGCGCGCTCGCCGCGGCGCTCCTCGACGGGGAGTGGTCGAAGGACGCGATGCTGGCGCGTGCGCGCGAGGCGATCGGCGCCAGGCCCCGGTGGCTGCCGCCGCTCGTCAAGCGGGTGCTCGCTCACTTCCCCGAGCCGCCACGCGCGCGCCATGGAGCGCTCGTCGCGCTCATCGCTGCGCGGCCGTCGATCCGGCGGGCGGCCCGCGGCGCACGCCTCGAGCGCATGTTCCTGCCGGCGCCGGCGATGGGGGCGATGCGGTGGCCCGTGCTGCGCATCGAGACGCTGGGCGAGCTGGCGGCGTGGCTGGGCGAGCCCCTCGAGGACCTGCTCTGGCTCGCCGATCGTCGAGCGTTCCTCGTGCGCGGCGCCCGCTCTCCGCTGCAGCACTACACGTACCGGTGGCTGCCCAAGGCGAGCGGAGGTGCGCGCCTTCTGGAGCGGCCGAAGCCGCGACTCAAGCGCGCCCAGCGCCGGATCCTGCACGAGATCCTCGATCGGGTTCCGCCGCACGAGGCCGCGCACGGCTTCCGGGCTGGGCGCTCGGTGTGCACGTTCGCCGCGCCCCACGTGGGCAAGGCCCAGGTCGTGCGCATGGACCTCGCAGACTTCTTCGCGTCGGTGCGCGGCGCCCGCGTGCGCGCGCTGTTCGCCGCGCTCGGCTATCCGGACGAGGTCGCGGCGACGCTGGCCGCGCTCTGCACGACGCGCGTGCCGATCGAGGTCCTGGCGGCCGTGCCGAGGGGACCGGAGCTCCGGGCGCTCGACCTCGCGTTCCTCACCCGTCAGCGCCTCGCCGGCCCGCACCTCCCGCAGGGGGCGCCGACCTCGCCTGCGCTCGCGAACCTCTGCGTCTTTCCGTTCGACCTCCGGATCGCGGCGCTCGCGACTCGGTCCGGCAGTGAATACACGCGCTACGCGGACGATCTGGCCTTCTCGGGGCCGCGCCGGAGCAAGAGCGCCACGGACCGGTTCACCACACAGGTCGCCGCCATCGCGTTCGAGGAGGGCTTCGCGGTGAACTTCCGCAAGACCAGGGTGCTCCCCGCGAGCGCACGCCAGGAGGTGGCGGGCGTGGTGGTCAACGAGCGCCTCGGCCTGGGGCGTGACGAGATCGACAGGCTGCGTGCGATCCTGCACAACTGCGCGACCAAGGGACCGGCCACGCAGACGAGCGAGCCGCTCGATCGCTTTCGCGCACACCTCACCGGTCGCGTGGCCTGGGTGGCGCACGTGCACCCGGGCCGGGGCGAGCGGCTCAGGCGAACGCTCGATCGGATCGCGTGGCCGTGATGCGATCGGCGAGGGCGTCGGCGACGCCGATCCACCGCGCGTGCTCCGCGAGGCCCTCGGCGAGGGCAGGGCGGATGCCGGCGAGCCCGGCCGCGGCGCCCGCGAGCTGACCGGCGATGGCGCCGGTCGTGTCATCGTCGATCCGCAGCGACACCGCGCGGAGGATCGTGTCCTCGAAGTCCCGCGCGCCGAGGCACGCCCAGAGCGCACCGAGCGTGGTCGGCACCGCCCACGAGGTGTAGCGGCTCGACCGGCCCTGGAGCGACCAGCGCCGCCGGCCGAGCGCGACCAGCCAACGTCGCGTCTGTGTGGCGGGCCGAGCGAGCCACGCGGGGAGCTCGGCGAGCCAGCCAGCGAGCGCGGGGTCGTCCGCCTCCACGAGCGGCGCGATCGTCGCAAGACCGCTCGCCGCCTCGCCGCGCATCGCGAGCGCCGTGGCCGCTGCGATCGCGGTGGCGCTCGCGATCGCGCGCGGGTGCGTGTGCGTGACGCGAGACAGGGTCGCGGCGGCCGCCGGGATCAGCGCCAGGTCGCGATGCAAGAGGAGGCCGATGGGCGCGGCGCGCATGGCGGCGCCATTGCCCGCGCTGGGCACGCCGGCCTGGTGCCACGGCACGCCCCGCGCGAGCGCGCGCACCGCGCGGAGAGTGGCCGCACCCGCGCCGAAGACCTCCGGCCACGCCGCCAGGATCCGCCGCGCGACGTCCCCACCGTCGGCCGCCCCGACCGCGGCGAGCGACTCGGCCACCGCGATGGAGAGCACCGTGTCGTCGGACACGGCGCCCGCTGGGCGCAGCCAGCACGATACATGCGTATAAGCAGATAGATCGGGGGCGGGCAGCGCGCGCCGCAGCGTCAGCGCGCGCCACTGCGTCACGAGACCCACCGCGTCTCCGATCGCGCCTCCGAGGAGGCAGCCGCGCACGCGATCCCGCACCCCAGGATCCACGACCGTGCATGCTACCGTGCGCGCGATGTTCCTTGGGCGCTTCCAGCTCGACGCCCGCGGCTCGACCGTGGGCGCGGAGGTGCGCGGCGGCGTCACGACGTTCCTGACGATGGCGTACATCCTGTTCGCCAATCCGGCCATCCTCGCGGCGGCCGGCGTGCCGGTGCCCGCGGCGACGGCGGCCACGGCGCTCGCGGCGGGCCTGACCTGCCTCGCGATGGGCTTATTCGCGAACTTCCCGCTGGCGCTGGCGAGCGGCATGGGCCTGAATGCCCTGGTCGCCTTCCAGGTCGCGGGCCAGGTCGGCGGCTGGCGCACCGCGATGGGCATCATCGTGCTCGAGGGCGTCATCGTCCTCGCGCTCGTGGCGACGGGCCTGCGCGAGACCGTGCTCGACGCGATCCCTCGCGACCTCAAGCGCGCCATCGCGGGCGGCATCGGCCTCTTCATCGCCTTCATCGGCCTCGTCCAGGCGCGCCTCGTCGTCGTGCCCTCCGGCACCATCGCGGTGCTGTCCAGGGACCCGACCGCGATCCTGCCGCCGGTCTCGTTCGGGACGCTGCGCGCGCCCGAGCCGCTCATCGCGCTCGCGGGCCTGCTCCTTTGCGCCGTGCTCGTCGCGCGGCGCGTGCGCGGCGCGATCCTCTTCGGGATCCTCGGTGCCACCGCGCTCGCCCTCGCCGCCGGCGTCGCGCACCTGCCGGGCAAGCTCGAGGCGCCGAGCTTCGCGACGCTCTTCCAGGCGGACGTGCGGGGCGCGCTGCGCCTCGAGCACCTGCCGCTCGTGCTGTCGTTCCTGATGGTCGACTTCTTCGACACGCTCGGCACCGCGAGCGCAGTCGCGGAGCAGGCGCACCTCACCGACGCCAAGGGGCGCATCCCCGGCGCGCGGCGCGTGCTCGCGGTGGACGCCCTCGGCGCGATCCTCGGCGGGCTCTTCGGCTGCAGCTCGGTCACCGCCTACATCGAGTCCGCGGCCGGCGTGGCGGAGGGCGCGCGCACGGGCCTCTCGACCGTGGTCGTGGGCCTGCTCTTCCTCGCGTGCGTGCTCGTCGCGCCGCTCGCCGGGGTCGTGCCCGCGTGCGCGACCGCGCCGGCCCTCGTCATCGTGGGCCTGCACATGTTCGCCGAGCTCGCGCGCATCGACTTCGGCGATCCACTCGCGTCCATCCCGGCCTTCGTCACCCTCGTCACGCTGCCGCTCACCTACTCGATCTCCCACGGCATCGGCTACGGCTTCGTCACCTACGCGGTGCTCGCGCTCGCCACCGGCCGCGCGCGCGGCGTGCACCCGGTGGTCTGGGGCGTGGCCGCGACCTTGGTGGCGTTCTTCGCGCTCGAGCGCTGACGCTACCCCTGCCCGGGCCGCGCTGGTACGATCTCGCGATGCGCGTCGTGCCGGCTGCCTGCCTGGCTGTGCTCCTCGGCACGAGCTGCTCGAACGGCCCGAAGCAGGACTTCGACGACTTCCTGCACCGCGCGGATCGCAGCCAGCGCGACGGTGGCGCCGGCGCCCCGAGCCACTACGAGGAGCTGTCGGGCACCTGGCTCGTCAACAGCCTGCTCGCCGGCGGCATCAACCTCGCCCTGCGCATGCGGTTCACGGTCGACGCGGGCCCGCCGCCCGTGCACGCGCACGTCAGCATCTGGCTCGCGCGGCCGGACGGCGACCCCACGCCCTACAGCGCCTCCGCGCTCGAGATCGACACGATGATCGACGCGGACGGCAAGTTCATCCTGCGCGCCGATCCGCTGATCCTCGGGCCGAACGAGCTGCCCGTGAACACGACGGTCAAGGCGATCGTCGTCATGGACTCGCGCACGCTGGGCAAGGACGAGTGGTGCGGCAGCGCCACCGGCTCGGTGGACGAGCCGCTCGTCCTCGACCTGGCGGGCACGACGTTCTCCGCGCGGCGCGACGAGGGCGACATGCTCCTGCGCAAGGACGTCCCGCAGCGCTGCCCCGGCGCGGGTCCCGCGCCGATGCGGCCCGACGCGGGGGCCGCGGACGCCGGACGGCCGATGTCGCCCGATCTGTCGCGCGTGCCGAGCCACCTCGCCGATCTCTCGGGCCACTGGATCCTGTCGTCGCGCCTCGCCGGTGCGCTGCCGCTCCAGCTCTGGGCCTCGCTGGCCTACGTGCCGGCGGGCCCGGGCGCGGGCGGCGCGGGCGGCGCGGGTGCGGGCGGCGCGGGCGGTGCGGGCCCCATCGGCGGCGGCTCGCTCGACGGGGCGCTGCGTCGCGCGGTGGATCCCCCGGGGACGCCGGCGCTCGTGACGTTCACGACGCGCGTGGACGCCGACGGCCGCTTCGAGGTGTGGGTGCCCTCGCTCGAGCTGCCGACCGCGGGCGGCGACGTCATCAAGGGCCGCATCCTGCTCGGAGGCGCGACGCTGTCCGCCGACGCCTTCTGCGGCGTGGGCGTGGGCGACGTGAGCTCTCCCATCGAGCTCGACCTCCAGGGCACCACGTTCCACGCGGTGCGCTGGACGCCCGGCACGCCGGTGCCGATGGCCGCGACCGATCGCTGCCCCTGACCCGCGATCCGCGGACACTCGGCCCAGGCTGTCGCTGTCGGCGTAGCGTAGCGAGACGCAGGTAGGGGGGCCCGACCGGGCTGTGCCCGGGCGGGGGAAGGGCAGCGTGCCCTTCCTGGCGGGCGCCTTCCGAGGCGCTCGCAAACTACGAGAACATCGACCGCCACCACGCGCCGATCTGGACGCCGAGCGCGGCCAGGATCGTGAAGCGGACGACGCGCAGCGGGAACATGAGCGGCAGGTAGTGGCGCGCCGGGATGCCGAACCCCGATGCCAGCACGGACATGATGACGACCGGGGGGGCGCCGGTCAGCGCCGCGAAGGCCGACAGCCCCAGGTAGCGCTTCTCGAGCCGCTCGCCGTAGCGCGCCCGCACGCGCGCCTCGCGCTCGCGCAGCCAGCGCCACCTGGCGAGCACGCGGCCACCCGCGAAGTAGAGGATCGAGTGCATGCCGAGCTGGCCGATCGCGCAGCAGAAGCCGACCACCAGCGGGTTCCAGCCCTTCTGCGAGCCGTAGACGATGGCCGTGCCCTCGGTGTTGACGAGCCAGAAGACCGAGCCCACGAACGACAGCGCGATGAGGCCGACGATCTCCACCCGCGCAGAGCATACCGGTGCGGACGGGGCGGCGCATCACATGCGTCCATGCGAATGTGACGCCCGCGCCGCGCGAGGTCGTCTACCGTGGCGCCGTGTCCGATCTCGCCGACCAAGCCCTCACCCTCGCGCTCGGTGACCGCCCGCTCGACCAGGGCTGGGCCGCGCTGATCGCGCTGTTCTCGAAGGCCGCCCCCGACAAGGCGTGGGACGAGCTCGGGCGCCTGCGCCTCGGCGAGGACGTGGACGCCCTGCAGGTCTGGCTGCGCGAGCTGGGCAAGAAGGAGCGCCCCGGGGACGACGTGGTCGCGCTCTGGTTCGGCCTCTTCGAGGGGCAGGACGGCGAGAGCCGCGAGACGGGCGCGCTGCTGTACGTCGCCGGCGCGGATCGCTTCGATCCGCTCGACGACGACTGGCCGTGCGATCCGGCCTGGTTCCCCGACGGGCGGTACGCGTCGCCGGCCGCGCTCTGGCGCGTGTCCACGGCGCTCGCGCGCGCGGGCGCGAAGGCCAGGAATGTGGCCGACCTGGCGTGTGTGGCGTGCGCGGCGCTGCTCGTGCGCGCCGCCCTGCCTGCCGTCGCGGCGGCCGTGGCGCCCAAGGACCCGCGCGCGGTGGGTGTCGGCTGGGACGACGGCGACGTGCTCCTGCTAGGCGCGATCTCCCGCGAGGGCTGGCAGGAGATCTAGCCTGCGATCGGCCGCCTCGGAAGGCGGCCGCAGGAGGGGCGCGCCGCCCCTCCCCCAGTTGAGCAAAGCTCAACTGGGCCCCCCTCCCAGCGTCTTCGCTCGCTGCGCGAGGGACGCCCTTGCGGCTCGCTGCGCTCGCCTCGAAGACGGAGCGGACTGCAGGGACAGGCTCTAGCTGACGTGTGGCCGGCTGGGAAGCCGGCCCTCCCGCGGATGGGCAAAGCGTCTTCGCTCGCTGCGCGAGGGACGCCCTTGCGGCGAGGGAGCGCTCGCCTCGGCGGATCGTGATCGTGGCGACGCTCAATCCTCGTCGTCGCCGCCGCCACCCTCGCTGCGGGCGGGCGAGAGCGCGGCGCCGGCGAGGCGTGACGCCGAGGCCGCGATCTCGGCCTCGGGCGCGTCGAGATCGATCTCCACGTGCTTGCCCGTGATGCGCTCGAGCGCGTGCCGCGCCCAGTAGCGCAGCAGGGGGTACTTGCTGGCGAGCTGGCGCGCCAGGACCGGCACGGCCGCGCGGTCCCGGCGCTCGCCGAGGAGCGCGATCGCGACCGCTTGCTCGTGGGGTTTTCCGAGCGCGAGCACCGGCAGGAGCGGGGGCGCGTCGAGGTCGCCATACATCGGCCGCAGGAGCTCCGCGTCGTAGCGCTTGCCCCACAGCCGCTGCATCGCCTCGAGCGCCCACCGCGTCGAGCGATCGGCGTGGCAAAGCGAGCACTCGAGCGGCCGGTCGCCGTAGACGCGGGCCGGATCGGTGGGCGATCCGATGCGGTGGTAGCGCGTCAGCGAATAGGCGAGCCCCATGTTCTTCTTCGGCATGTGACACGCCACGCAGGCGCTGCCGGCGCCCGCGGGATCGTGGTGCGAGTGCGCGCGCAGGGCCTCGGGCGCCTTGTACCGATCGTGGCAGCGCAGGCACACCGCGTTGCCCGCGTTCGTCTCGAGGGCCTGCTCCTTCCTGCGATCGTGCGTGTGCGGGTCGTGGCAGTCGCTGCACGCCATCGCGGTCGCGCAGCCACCGAGCAGGAAGTCGCGCGCCTCGCCGGAGTTGATGTTGCTGCCGCCCGGCAGGCGCGTGCGGAGGCCCCCCTCCCAGGTGAAGGGGTAGCGCGAGAAGAGCACCTGGTGGCAGCGCGCGCACGCCCGGTTGATCGCCTCGGCGCGGGTCGCGGCGCGGCCCTTCTGGGGGCCGATGCGGACGAGGTCGCTCTCGGGCAGGAAGCTCGGCAGGACCGACGGGTCCTCGACGTGCCCGCGGGCGCCGCCGTGGCAGGACTCGCAGCCGATGCCGAGCTCCACGAGGTGCTGCGGGCCCAGGTGATCGCGCACCGCGACGACCGCGTCGCGGACGAGCTCGGGGCCCTCGGCGCGCGAGCGCGGGGCGCCGAGCCGCGCCATCTCCTCGTCGAGGGCGCGCGCCATCGGCTTCCAGTCGCGGACCTTGTACGACCAGCGCTGATGCCTGGGTAGCACGCGGTCGGGGACCTCGCCCTGGTAGCCGGGCGGGCGCGGGCCGGCCAGGGCGCCCAGCACCGACAGGACATAGGGCGCGGTGTTGTGGCAGAGGATGCACGTTTTTTGCCACACCGGACCGGCGACGAGCGCGTCTCGCGGGCCCACCATCACGGAGTAGCCCTTGAGCCGCAGGCCCGACGCGTAGACGAAGCTGACGGGCAGGACCCTCTCGACGCCCGGCTCGAGCAAGCGGGCATCCGGCGCGGCGCGCTCGACCTCCGCTCCGACGAAGTCCTCGCGCGTGCGGCCGCCGATGACGCGCGTCAGCCGGAAGGCGTGGCGCCCGTACCGGCGAGAGTCGAGCTCCATGAAGCGCGCGCCCCCCACCGCCGAGAGGCGCGCGGTGTCGCCGTGGAAGCGGAAGACGCGCCCGTCGAACGGGGCGCGCACGTCGGCCTGCTCGGCCGCGCGGGTCATCCGCCGCATGGGCGAGGCCGCCCACTCGGCGTACGTGGCCGGGTGGCAGCGCTTGCATGCGGCGGAGCCGGCGTAGTCGGAGAAGAGGATGTTCGAGGCGACCCGGTGCGCGGCGGCGTCGGTCGGGTGCGCCGCGGCGGGGGCGGGGGTGCGCGCCGGGGTCGCGCAGGCGGCGAGCAGGAGCACGGCCAGTGATGCATTCGTAAGAGCGGATGGATTCATCGCCGCGCGCGGCATCGTACTCGCTCTATGCTCGCTCGGTGCCCTGGCGCGCGCTCCTCGCCCTGCTGCTCGCGCTGGCCTGCAGCGCCCCACCGCCCGTGGCGCCGACGCAGGCGGGCGAGCGCGGCGTCATGCGGGCCCACTTCATCGACGTGGGACAGGGCGACGCGACGCTCCTCGAGTTCCCTTGCGCCGCGATCCTGGTCGACACGGGCGGCGAGCAGAACGCTGACATCGACAGCGACGAGCTGCTCCTCGGCTACCTCGACCGCTTCTTCACGGGACGGCCCGACCTCCGCCGGACGCTCGCCGCGCTCGTGCTCTCGCATCCGCACGCGGACCACACCCACGGCGTCCGGCGCGTGCTCGAGCGCTTCTCCGTCCGCGGCTTCGTCGACGACGGCATCACGACCGGCTCGGGCAAGGCCGGCGTGGCGGCGGTGCGCCAGTTCGCCGCGCAGCACCCCGAGGCGCGCCTCCACGAGGTCTCGACCGACGCCATCGGGCCCGCGGGCCTGACCGACGACGTCATCGACCCCGTTCGCTGCGACGGCGTGGACCCGCGCCTCACGGCCCTCTGGGGGCGCGTGCCGGTCGATCCAGGCTGGAAGGCGGACTCGCACGGGCGCTCGTCGTTCGACAACGCCAACAACCACAGCGTGGTCCTGCGCGTCGACTTCGGCCGCGCGTCGTTCCTCTTGACCGGCGACCTCGAGGTCGCGGGTCAGGAGGCGCTGGTCTCGAAGTATGCGGCTGGGCGAATGCTCGACGTGGACGTGCTCAAGATCGCGCACCACGGCTCGTACAACGGGACCACCGAGGTGCTCCTCGGTGCGACGACGCCCGACGTCGCCGTCATCCCGATGGGCCGGCCGGAGCGCCGCCACGCCTGGACCGCCTGGAAGTTCGGGCACCCGCGCCGCGTGGCCGTGGAGCGCATCGCCCGCGCCGTGCGCCGCCGCCGCTCTCCGCTCGACGTGCAGGTCGCCGACGCGGTCTCCACGTTCTCGGCGCTGCGGCTCGACGCCGCGATCTACGCGACTGGCTGGGACGGCACCGTGGTCGTCGAGGCCGACGCGAGCGGCGAGCTCCGCGTGCGCACGGAGACGCCGGCCCAGGGCGTGGCGCGGCGCTAGAACTAGCGCTCGAGCGGGGCGAATTCGAGGGTCTTCTTCCGCTCCTTCTCGAGCTCTGCCGCGGAGAGCCGGCCCGACCGGCGCATGATCGAGAGGAGGTCGTAGAGCTTTCCGTGCCACTCCGCATCAGGTGCCCGCTCGTGCATGCGCCGCCAGAACCCGCGCGGATCCGGCAGGATCATCGCGAGGTGCGTGGCCTCGAGCGCCGAGAGCGCGCCGGGCTCCTTGCCGAACCACGCGCGCGCTCCCTCGCGCAGGCCGAAGATGCCGGGCCCGAGCTCGACGGCGTTCAGGTAGAGCTCGAGGATGCGCCGCTTCGGGACGACCTGCTCGAGCCGCCACGTCAGGATGGCCTCCTCGAGCTTGCGGGCGAACGAGCGCGTGTGCTCGAGGTAGAGGTTCTTGACGAGCTGCTGGCTGATCGTGCTCGCGCCGCGCTCGACCTTGCCGATCATCAGGTCGCGCACCATCGCGAGCCGGATGTACTCGAGGTCGAAGCCGTGGTGCGAGTAGAAGCGCGCGTCCTCGGCGGACAGGAAGGCGTTCGGGATGCGCCGATCGAGGGACTGGAGCGGCGTCCACGCGGGGTTCGCCGGGCCGAGTGGGAAGTCGCGCACGCGCCCGCCCGGCTCCGTGACGCGATAGGGGACGTGGTCGAGCAGGAGGCGGGGGATCTCGGCCTGGTCGGCGTCGCGCAGCGCGGAGCATCCGGTGGCGTCGAGGTCGAGCTCGACCTCGAGCGCGGACCACTGGCGAGCGTCGAAGCGCACCCGCGCGCGCCCACGTCCCCGCCCGGCGAGCGCGAGGCCGTCGAGCCGAGGCAGCGCGGCACGAGGCAGGGCTTCGAGGGCGTACTGGCACGGCTGCTCCGGGAGCTCGGCCCTGAGCTCGCCGGTGGCGGGCGCGAGCGTGACGAAGCCCTCGGCGTGCCCCGCCAGGCGCCCGAGCGACAGCGCGCGCGCGTTGAAGTCGAGCCGGGGGGGGCTTGCGCGGAGGAGCCCGTCGACCTGCGCGCGCAGCCCGGCGCCGTCGACCGGGCGCTTGCCGACCAGGCGCTCGTGCGTGATGCGCAGGCCCGTCAGGTCGAGCTCGGCCTGCAGCGCGAGAGGCCGCCCGGCCTCCCCGGTCGCGAGCTGGCGGCGCGCGCGCAGGTGCCCGGAGATCCGCGCGGCGGCGAGGCCGAACCCACGCGGCACCGCGAGCGCGTCGAGGCCGGCGAGCGCGAGCCCGAGCGCCGACGCTTCGCCCTCGATCTCTCCGTCCTCTCCGATGTATGCGTCCATGCGCATGCGTTCGCCCGCGCGCAGGCGGACGCGGAAGCCGGCGCGCTCGGCATCGACGAAGGCCACGACGCGCTCGAGCAGCGGCGGCTGGCCGCCAAGCCCGAAGCGGAGCCCTGTGGCGGCGGCGCGGCGCAGCGGCCGGCGTCCTCCCGGGCCCACGTCGAGCGCGAGCTCGCCCGCCTCGAGCGTGACCCTGTGAGAGCCGTGGCGCACCTCGACGTTCGTGCTGCCGAGGAGCAGCCGCCCCGCGCCGCCGCGCAGCTCCCCCGACAGGCCGTGCGCCTCCGCGTGGATGAGCGTGCCGTCGGCGCGCCGCTCGACCAGGGTCGCGTCACCGTCGTCGATGCGCAGGTGGAACTCCGCGCGCGGCGTGGCCTCGCCCGAGCGCGCCGTCCCCGGCCCGCGCAACCGCTCGAGCAGCTCGCCGAGGTTCGACGCACCCGCGGCGTCGCGCACCACGAGCAGGTGCGCCCCTCGGAGCTCGACGGCACGCACGACGCCCCTGCCTCGGAAGAGGCTCGGCACGTCGACCTCCACGTCGACCTCACTGGCGTAGAGGAGCTCGGCCCGCGCGAGCGGCGGGGTGCCCGCGATCCGCAGGCCGGACAGCCGCACTCCGCCCGACAGGAGCGGCCGCGCCCGGGTGACCGTCACGGGGCGGCCGAAGCGCTCCCCGAGCGCGGTCACGACCCTGCGCTCGAGCACCCGGGTCGCCCAGATCCAGCCGGCCAGAGGGACGGCGACGCTCAGCACCCCGGCGCACGCAACCAGCGCCACTCTGCGCCGCAAAGGCACGCGGGGATTCTCTCACGCCGCGGCCCGTCCGGTAGGCAAACACAGTAGTATCCGGCGCCATGACGTTTCTCGAAGCGGCGGTCGCAATCCTCCAGAGCGAGGGGCGACCGTTGCACTACAAGCGGCTCACCGAGCTCGCGATCAAGCACCAGATGCTCTCCCACGTCGGCCGCACGCCCGAGGAGGCGATGCAGGCCCAGCTCCAGAACGCGGTGCGGCGCAAGAACGAGCCCCACGGCCTCGTGCGCACGCAGCCAGGCACCTTCGGGCTCAAGCAGTACCCGCCCGAGGGGGAGCGCACGCCGCTGCCGGAGCCGGAGGCGCCGGAGCCGGCCCCGAAGAAGAAGGCCTCGGCGGCCAAGGCCGAGGCGCCGGCCGCGCGCGCCAAGAAGGCCAAGGGCCCCGAGCCGAAGGCGGAGGCCAAGCGAGGCCGGGCGCGCAAGGGCAAGCCCGCGGCGGAGGAGCTGGCGGCGGAAGGGACGGACGCGCCCGACCAGCCGACCGAGCAGGAGCGCGAGGCGGCGGTGGAGCCCCTGCCGGTGGAGCACCCTGGCGGCCCGCCCAGCGCCGAGGTGTCGGCGGCCGTCGAGGGCGAACCGCGCCGCAAGCGCCGACGCCGGCGGGGCGGACGTGGGCGCCGGAGACGTGGACCGGACGGCGCGCCGCTGCTGATCGCCGACGGCCAGGTGTCTCCGCACGCGCCCGGTGCGAATGGTGTGGCCGACGCGCACGAGGACGACGAGGACGACGACGAGGGCCTCGATGAGGCGAGCGTGGCGGCGGCGGAAGGCGGCACGGAGGCCGAGCCGGTCGTCGCGGCCGCGGCGCTCGAGCCCGCGCAGGTCGCCGAGGCGCCCGCCGCACCCCCGCCCCGCGCGGCCGTGCGACCTCCGGTCGAGCGGCCCCCCGCCGAGCGGCCCCCCGCCGAGGCGCCTCCGTCCGAGCCTCCTGCGGATCGGGACGGCGCAGGCCCCCGCGGGGACTCGGCGCGCCTCGCAGACGCGGCCTTCGAGATCCTGCGCGGTCACTCGACCGGCCGCCCGATGGTCGCCTCCGAGATCATCCACCTGGCCGTTCGTCGGGGCCTGCTGCGAGAGATGAACGATCACGGCAACGCGCTGCGCATCGCGCTCTACGCCGACAACCGCACGCGCGCCGCGGCCGGGCTCCGCCCGCGCTTCCGCGTCCACGGCGAGGGCCGCTTCTCGCTGGGGGCCCGCACGCTCGAGCCGGACCTCGCGGGGCAGGAGCGCTCCCTGCAGGAGCGCGTCGACGGGCTCAGGCGCGAGGTGCGCGCGGCGTTCCGGCGCCGCCTCCAGGGCCTGGCGCCCGATCGCGCGGCGAGCGTGCTGCGGGTGCTGCTCGAGGCGTGGGGTGTGCGCGACTGGGTCCCCCTGCGCCGCGAGGACCGCACGTTCATCGCCCTCGGCGCGCGAGCGCGCGGCCGCGAGCGCGTGGTCGCGTGGATGGTGGCCTCGAGCCTCGACCTGTCGCGGCGCGCCGTCACGGACGCCCGGGAGGCTGTCCGGGCGAACGCCGCCACCGAGGCCGTCGTGGTCACCCTCGGTCGGATCGGCGCGGACGCGCTCGCCGAGGCCGCGCGGGGCGGCGCACCGGTGACCCTCCTCGACGTCGACGCCATCGTCGAGCTGGCGGCCACGCACGGCATCGGCATCCAGCGCGTCGCGATCGCCGTCGAGCTCCTCGACGCCGAGATGTTCGAGGGCCTCGCCTCGTAGCCATGCCCCCATGCGAGTGACGTGGCTCGGGCGTGCGCCCTACGACAGCGTGGAGACGCGCCAGGAGTCCTTGCGCCAGGGCGTCCTCGAGGGGCGCGTCGAGGAGACCTTCCTGCTGGTCGAGCACGATCCCGTCGTGACCCTCGGCCGGAACGCGGACGACCGCTTCCTGCGCCTGCCGCCCGAGGCGCTGGTCGAGCAGGGTGTCGCGCTCCATCGCTCGCGCCGAGGCGGCGACGTCACCTACCACGGGCCCGGGCAGCTCGTCGGCTACCCGGTCGTGCGCGTGGGCAAGGGCGTCCGGGCGCACGTGCAGGCGATGGCGGGCGCGATCTGCGACGCCCTGGCGCCCCTCGGCGTGCACCCGGAGTACCGCTGCGACCGGCCGGGACTCTGGCTCGGGCAGGACAAGCTCGCGGCGTTCGGCGTCCATGTGTCGCGTGGGGTGGCGATCCACGGCTTTGCGCTCAACGTGACCACTCCCCCCTCCGCGTTCGGGGTCATCGTGCCGTGCGGCCTGGTCGGCTGCGGCGTCACCTCGCTCCACCTGCTCCTTGCCGAGCCTCCCGCGCTCGAGCCCCTCGGCCGCGCGATCGCGGGCCACTTCGGCGCGCGCACCGGCCGCCCCGCCCTGGCCGCGTGATGCGTCACGCGCTCGCCCTCCTGCTCCTCGTCGGCGGCTGCGACTCGTGCCGGCAGCAGGCGCCGTCCCGGCCGCAGATCGCGGCCTTGACCTTCCGCGACGACAGCACCGAGGCGCTCGTGGCCCTGCTGTCCGAGGCGCGCGTGCGCGAGATCGGCGCCCGCGTGCTCGCGCCCGCGTTCGACGTCACGCCGCTCTCGGGCCACCCCCCACGCGAGGACGCGTATCGCTGCGAGGTGCGCCTGCGCACCGTGGGGCTGCGCGATGGCGGCGGGGCGCTGCTCCTGCGCAGCCTCGCCGAGGCGACCTGCAAGCGCCCCGACAGCCTCGACGATCCGCCGCTCGAGGCCAGCGCTGCCGTCGAGCGCCTCGCCCATCCGAAGGACGCGGGCGTCGATCCCGCGGCGCCGCCGTCCTCGGCCCTGCTCACGGAGCACGCCCAGCGCGCGATCGCGGACGTCCTCGGCGGCGTCGCCGACGACGCGCGCCTGCGCAGCGGCGACGAGAGCGTCCTCCTCGCCGCGCTCGCGAGCACCGACACCGAGCGCCGGCGCGCCGCCGTGCGCGCAGCGGGCGATCGCAAGTCGCGCGCCGTGGTGCCGAAGCTCATCGGCCTGCTCAAGGACCCGAGCGAGGAGGTCCGCGACGCCACGCTCGGCGCGCTCGTGCAGATCGGGGATCCCTCCGCCGTCAAGCCGATGGTGTCCGACATCCAGTTCCGTGACGTCGACTCGATGCGCAAGATCCTGGACGCCGTGGCCCAGATCGGCGGCCGGGAGGCCACCGAGTACCTCGAGTTCGTCGCCGAGGGCCACGACGACGCGGAGGTCAAGGCGATCGCGAAGAAGGCCCTCGAGCGCCTGCGCCGGAAGCAAGACGCCCGGTGATTTACGAGCGGGCGCCTCTGCCGCCCATCGCCCCTCGAGGAGCGGTGGCGGGTGGCGACGGCCTTCTATCGGCGGGCGGAGCGGTTCGTCGCGCGCTTGAGGACCTGCAACCCCGTGCCCCACGACAGGACGAGCTCGTCGCCGTTCCACGTCCCGCGGTAGGCGTCGAGGGAGCCTCGGGGCGTCGCGCAGTCGCTCGGGTCGGCCTTGAAGTCCACCTCGCGCAGCTCGACCTTGCCGCTGCGCACGACCCCGTCGAGCTTGTAGCGCGTGCGGTGGACGTACTCGGGCGCGCGCGAGCAGCGAAAGGGCAGCCCGTCCCCGGAGATCTTCCGCACCTGGCGGTCGTAATACCCGCTGACCTCGGTGCCGCGCTGATCGAGGTGCCACTCCTCGCGCTCGATGAGCTCGTCGCCGTTGATGTCGACGCTCTTGATCTCCCAGTCCCACCGCCCCGACAAGGGTCCACCCGGCAGGTGCGCGGCGAGCACATGCGTGCGCTCCACCGGCCGCTTGAAGAGCATCGCCGGAGCCGCCGCCGGCGCCTCGATCGACCAGAGCGCCGCGCTGCGCTCGCCCAGCGTGGCGCGCCAGGACAGCAGGGTGTGACGTCCGCTCTCGCACGGCCCGGGCTCGGGCTCGAAGCGCACCTCTCGTAGCTCCACCTCGTCTCCGGCCACGCTGCCGACGACGTCGACGCGCGCGCGGCGCTCGTAGCGCGTGCCGTGGTTGCAGCGGTACAGGTTGCCGTCCGCGGAGACGACGGTGACGCGGTGGAGGTAGAAGCCGGCGACGGTGCCCCCTCGCTGCACGAGGTGCCACTCCGCCTGCTCGATGCGCTGGTCGCCGTTGCCGTCGCGCGCCGCGCTGACGTGGTCCCAGACGCCGCTCGCGGAGGCCTCCCGGCGCGGCTCCACGGGGCGCGGTGCGTGCGCACATCCCGAGAGCCCGAGGACGAGAGCCGGCACCACGGACGCGAGCCGACCCATCACCGAACGAGGCATCGAAACCTCCTCGCCAGAGCGTCCCGCCACCCAACCCGAGCGAGCGAATCACCGTCGCTCGTCCAACCTACGCGCGAGACCGCCTGATCTCAGTCTTCGGGAGGGGATCGTGATTGTCGAGGCAAAACGACGAGGAGAGGGATTTACAGGAGTGAAGATCACACGGTACGCTAGCCCCGTGAGCCAGCACCTGCGCGTGCCCAAGCGCCGCGTCCCAGTGGAGGTTGCGCTCGCAGGACACGCGGCCCGGCCGGCCGAGGTCTTCCTGGCGGAGACGAGCGCGCACTCGCATCGCCCCGAGCGCCTCTCCGATCTGCTCGATGGCGCCACCTCCTTCGTTCCCGTGCTCGAGGACGGTCGCGCGGCCCTCCTCGGCCGGTCGTCCCTGCTGTGGGTGTCGGTGGACAACGGTGTGCTCGAGGAGGACGAGCTCGAGCTCTTCTCGCATCGCAAGAAGGTGACGCTCGAGCTCCGTGACGGCAGCTCGCTCGAGGGCGAGCTCCTGTACACGGCGCCGATGGAGAGCGCTCGCGTCGCCGATTTCCTGAACGGTCACGACCGCTGCTTCCGTGTCTGGCAGGCGTCGAGGACCTACTTCGTGATCAAGGAGCACGTGCTCCGCGTCGTCGAGGACTAGCTGGTGGCCAAGATCGACTACTACGCCAAGAGCCTGATTCGCTTCCAGGCGCGGGAGATGATCCTGCAGTCGAACGCGAACGTGCAGCTCCGCTTCGCGACCGGAGACCGGTTCGCCAACCAGCAGCTGACGCACGCCAACCTCGTGGAGATCGTCGAGGAGATCGCGCCCGCGCAGGCGATGGCCGAGGTGTCCTCCGGCGGCCGCGCGATGTTCCGGTACACGAGCGAGCACGGCGAGCTGGTCGTGTCGGTCGAGCCGAGTGGGCGCGACGCGTGGCGTGTCTCCATCGCGCCGGCGCCCGACGAGGGCGTGCAGATCAACCTCGAGCCCGAGGTCACCGCGGCGCCGCCTCCGCCCGCGGCCACGCAATCGCTCGGAGCCGCCGCGCTCGGCCGCATCCAGCCGGTGGCGATCCCCGCCTCCCAGGCGAAGCGCGGGCAGGTCGAGCCGCCTCCGCGGGAGGTCTCCGCGGCGACCCTGCCGCAGGGCCTCGGCGACTTCGTCGGCGCGCGACCTCCCGCCCCTGCGCCCGCCCCGGCACCCGCCGCCGACGCGCTGCCCCAGCCCCACTTCCTCACGGCGATGATGGAGGCGGCGGACGAGGCCATGCTGTCGACGAACGGCGCGGAGGTCGCGGCCACGATGGCAGCGGGCGCGGTGTCTCAGGCCGTTCCGCCCACGCTGCCCGCGGCCGAGGCGGCTCGCTCCGACCTGCCCTCGCCGGCCTCCATCGCGGGCGGGACCGTCCCCGTCCGCAGTGGCGTCATGCAGGCCATGCCGGTCGAGCCGACCGCGCACGGCGCGCCGCGCGTAGTGCTGCCGCTCGGCGCGCTGCTCCAGCGTGCGCTCGATGCGTGCGCGAGCGATCTGCACCTGCAGACCGGCCATGCGCCGCTCATTCGCGCGGGTGGCGGCCTGCGGGTCCTCGAGGAGCCCGGCGCGATCGACGAGACCGGCTTCGTGGAGTCGCTGCTCGAGCACGCGCCCCCCGAGCGCCGCGCCGCCTACTCGCAGCGTGGCGAGGTCACCTTCGGCGCGAGCCTGGTCCTGCCGAGCGGAGAGTCCCTGCGCCTCCGCGTGACGATGTTCCGCGAGCGAGCGGGCGCCGCGGCCGCGCTGCGGCTGCTCGGCACGGAGCTGCCGTCGCCGGGCGAGCTCGGGCTGCCTCGCGTGGTGGTGGATCTCTCCACGCAGCGCAGCGGGCTCATCCTCGTGTGCGGCCCGGCCGGCAGCGGCAAGACGACCACGCTCGGCGCGCTGGTCGACTTCGTCAACCGCAAGCGGACGGCGCACCTCGTGACGATCGAGGATCCGATCGAGATCCTGCACGAGAGCCAGGGCTGCCTCGTGCACCAGCGTGAGGTCGGCGTGCACGCCGAGTCGTTCTCGTCTGCGGTGCGGACGGCGCTGCGCGCGGACCCCGAGGTCCTGGTGCTGGGCGACCTGCCCGACAGCGAGACCGCCGGTCTCGCCCTCGAGGCGGCCGTCCGCGGCTGCCTCGTCCTCGCCACCACCACCGCGCCCTCGGTGCCCGCCGCGGTGGAGCGATTCGTGTCGCTCCTGCCGGCCGAGCGTCAGGGCACCGCGCGCATCCAGCTCGCGGACGTGCTCCGCGGCGTCGTCTCGCAGCGGCTGTGTCAGCGCACGGGCGGCGGCCGGGTCGGCTCGTTCGAGGTCCTCATCGGCGGCAACGCGGCGGCCAACGTGATCCGTGAGGGCAAGCCGTTCCAGCTCGTGTCGCTGATGCAGGCCGGTCGCGGCCACGGCATGTCCACGCTCGAGGACTCGCTCTTGCAGCTCGTGCGATCGGGGACGATCGAGGCGGGGGAGGCGGAGCTGTGGGCCGCACACCCGACGGAGATGCGGCGCATCCTGGCGGCCGCGGAGACGCAGCCGCCGGTGGGCTGAGCCCGGCTACGAGCCCTGCGGCCCGGTCGTCCGCTTGGTCGGGATGGGCTTGAGGACCTCGTCGATGCTCGGCAGCTCCTTGATGTTGGGCTCGAGCACGATCTCGATGCGCCGGTTCTGCTTGCGGCCGTCGTCCGTCGAGTTGTCGGTCACCGGCGCCATGTCGGCGAAGCCGGCGGCGGAGAGGTGACGCGGGTCCATTCCCGCCTCCATCAGGATCTGCAAGACGACCAGCGCGCGCGCCTGGGACAGCTCCCAGTTCGACTTGAACTTCTTGCTCTTGATCGGGACGTTGTCCGTGTGGCCGGCGATCTGGAAGTCGCGATCGTCGATCTCGCGGAGCGCAGCGCCGAGCTGGAACAGCGCGTCGCGCCCCTCCTGCTTGAGGTCGGCCTTGCCGGGCGGGAACAGGATCTCGTCGGGCAGGCGCACGGTCAGGCGGCCGTTGCGCGCGCGTAGCTGGATCTTGCCCTCGGCGACCATCGTCTTGAGCTTGTCGACGAGCTTTCGGTACTGCGAGATGCGGACCTCGTTCGCGTCCTGCTGGCGCCGCAGCTCGTCCATGCGCTTTCGCGCGAGCTCGAGCTCGGCCGAGGTCATCTCCTGGCCTTCCTTGAGCTTGGACATGTCCTGCCCGAGCGCCTCGAGCTGTCCCTTGTAGACGGAGGCCTGCTCCTCGCCCTTCTCGGCGCGCGTCTTCATCTTGGCGAAGTCGCCCTCGAGCTTGCGCATCGCCTCGACGACCTTCTGGTGCTCTTCCTTGGGCACGCCGCAACCGGCGAGCGCCGCGCCGAGCGCGAGCGCGATGATCCAGTTCCTCACGATCACTTTCCCTTCTTCTTGGCGGCGCCGTCGACCCCGGCGCGGGTGAACACGTCGTCCACGAGCCTGTCGATCTGCCCGGCGAACGCCGGCTTGCCTTGCAGCTCGAAGTCCCAGGCGACGTTGGCGTGCAAGCGCGCCTTGACGTACGCGCGGTCGTGCTGGAGTCGCAGGAGGAGCGCAGCTCGCTCCGCGAGCTCGCGCAGGTACATGTTGGTGGCCGACATGCGGGGGACCTTACTACGGCCAGAGCACGCCGGCGATACTGACCCAGGAGCCGTCGCTGCCCGGCACGGGGCACTGCTCGTAGGCGACGGACCGCCCGCGCGCCCCGGGAATCATTCGTAAGAGCGCATACATCGGCGCGAGGCCGCAGATGCGATCCCGGTCGCCGGTCGCCGCGATGGCGTCGAAGAAGGCCTCCGCGTCGCCCGCCTCGCACGCGGCGAGGAGCGTGCGATCGCTCGCCTCCAGCGCCTCGCGCCCGCGCTCTTCGAGGGGGTGCGGGTCGCCGAAGTGCGGCCCCACGTGCGCGAGGTCGGCGCCCGCCACGAGCAGCGTCTCGCGCCCGGCCGCGATCTCCGCGAGCCGGTCGAGGAAGCGCGCGATGCGTGCCTCTCGCGCCGGAGAGCGGCGCGCCAGCACGTGCGCGTGCAGCGAGCCGCACAGCACGGGGACGATCTCGAACGGCCGGCCGCCGAGCGCGTGACGCAGCCACACCGCCTGGAACTCGACCGAGTGCTCGGTCCGGTGGTGGACCTCGTCGGCGTAGGCCTCCTCCTCGCCGAGGGCCTCGGCGAGCGCGTCCACGGCGTCCGTCGCGCACGCCACCGGCCCGAGCGGCGTGTCGTGGGCCTTCTTGGTGAGCGTGTATGGGTGGCGCCAGCCGACGTGATCCGTGCCGAGCACGACGCAAAGGAGGGGAGGATCGCTCGCGTGGCCCTTCGGCAGCGCCCCGTAGGTGGTCGCGTAGCTCCTGCCGCCGCGCTGGAAGTCGATGTGCGGCGTCACCATCGCGCGCGGGCGCTGGTGCGCGTGCGCCCGGCGATGCGCGAAGCCGTCGAGCTCCCGGCGCAGGGCCGCCGCCGAGGCCGCGTACGAGAGGCCCGCGTGGTGGGCGGGGCGCCTCGGCGAGGCGCGGAAGGCGGCCGTCACCGCCGCACGCCGCCGCTCGAACGACGGCCCCTCGAGCAGGTGCGCCCGCTCGAGCGAGCGGGCGAGCGTCTCGACCTCGCCCACCGGCGTGGGCTCGCCGCGCGCCGTCAGGAACGCGGCGATGCCGGCGGCGTCGCGCCGGCCGTCCATGAGCGCCGCGATGGACACCGCCCTGCGATCGAGGAGGATCACCTCCTCGGAGAAGCCCAGAGGATCCCGCAGACCCAGGTGGCCGCCGCCCGCGGCGAAGCTCTCCACGGCGCGCAGTCGCGGCCGCGCGGGGTTCCCGCTCACGGGGGGATGATAGCGCGAGTCGAGGAGCCCCCGCCGCGTCGCCGATTGCTTCACATTTCCGACGAGCGGCACTAGGCTGACTCCGAATGGCGGTGAAGCTGGACAAGCCCGAGTCGACGGAGGTGTTGCTGGCGGCGACGCTGTGGCGCCTGATCCCGTGGGCGATCGTCATGTTCTCGGTCGGCTTCTCGGCGTTCCTGTTCACGCGCTTCTCGGACAAGAAGAAGGGGCTCGTGGCCTGCCAGAAGCAGGTCGACAAGGAGCGCGACGCGCGGAAGAAGGCCGAGGAGGTCAAGCGCGCCGAGCCGGTCGCGGAAGGGCCCGCGCCGGTCGACGACTCCGCCCTGGCCGAGCGCCTCAAGAAGGATCTCGTCGGGCCGAACGTCGAGCTCTCGACGCTGCGCGGGGCCGTCACGCTCACCTTCTACGATCCGTCGCTGTTCGAGCCGGGCCAGTCGGACCTGACCGAGCAGGGCGAGGAGATCCTGCGGCGGCTCGGCGAGGTGCTCCGTGGCGTCAAGGGGCGCATGTTCCAGGTCGGCGCGCACTGCGACGACGGACCGAGCGAGGCGTCGCTGCGCGAGCTCTATCCGACCGCCTGGGAGCTGTCGGCCGCGCGCGCGATCAACGTCGTGCGCTTCCTCGCCGACGAGGGCAAGGTGTCCTCCCACCTGCTCTACGCCGGGGGCTACGGCAACACGCGGCCGCTGGGATCGAACTCGAGCGCGATGGGCAAGGCGCGCAACCGGCGCACCGAGATCTCGTTCGTGCCCGACGCGTACGTGATGCCGCCAGACGCGAGCGTGCCGTCGGCCGAGGACCGCCCCGCTCCGCGAGAGCGCCCCGAGCCGCGCGACAACGGCCCGCGCAAGCGCAAGAAGCGCGGCCGGCGTTAGCTGGCGATCGCCGCTCTACCGGTTGCGGCCGGGGTCCGTCTCGGGGCCAGCGAGGAACTCGGACGCCACGGGCTCGGCGCCGCTCAGCATCGACCGCTCGATCGCTCGCAGGAGCACGCGCTCGATCGACGCGTAGGAGCGGCCGAGGAACTGCTGCAGGAACGCCCGGTCGCCGAGCGGCAGGTCGTGGCGCACGGACGCGAGCCGCCGCGACAGGAAGAGCGCGATCTCGTCGGACGAGGTGGGCGGGCCGACGAAGGTGTGGAGGTCGAAGCGCGCCACGACCGAGCCCGGGACCAGCGTCTCGTCGGTGGCCGTCACGACCACCGGGCTGTCGGAGCGATGATCGAGCGACAGCTCGATCACCGAGTCGAGGACGCCGGTCGGCGCGCCCGGGCGCAGCACCGGATCGAGATCCACGAGGAGCACGGCGCGCTCGGTGCCGGCGTCGGCGAACGCGTGCTCGAGGCGCGCCGCGCGCGAGATCGCCGGGATCTGCCCCAGGCGATCGAGGCGCACGGTCACGAGGCCGAGGTCGAGCTCGGAGGCCAGCCCCTCGGCAAACGAGGACTTGCCGCAGCCGCGCGGCCCGCAGACGAGCACGCGGCGGGGGCTGATGTCGGCGCCCGCCGGGCGGTCCCTCTTGCGCTGCTCGATCGCGATCTCCTCCAGGGCCTCACGGGCCTCGGGGGGCAGCACGACGTCGTCGCTCGTCAGCAGCGGCTTTCGCCGTTCGATCAAGCGCGCTCCCTCCGCCTCGCGGCCCAGGGGCGGACGCGGCGCTGGTGGAGACGCTGGATCTCGCGTCGTTCCATCGGTGGATCGCTTCGGAAGCATACCGCGCCAGGGGCCCGCCGCATGGCGGGCTCCCTCTACTACAGCGGACTACACCGGGCCGCGCAACTTCCGGTAGTCGTCCGGCGTGTCCACGTCGTGCACCACCCCCGGGTCGTCCACGTCGATCCGGACCACCGCGCGCGGCTGGCGCTCGTAGAGGCCGCGCGCGCCGCCGTCGTCGGGCAGGGCGAGCAGGGCCGGCCAGAGCGTGCGTGCGAAGAGGGCGGGGTGCCCGCCGCGGCCCTCGAAGCGCGGCACGATCGCGCGGCCGGGGTGCGCGGCGTGCTCCTCGAGGAGGCGCGCCACCGTCGCCGGTCGCACGAGCGGGTGGTCCACCGGCCAGGCGAGGACCCCCGTGATGTCCGCGGGCGATTCGGCCAGCGCGCGCAGGCCGACCTTGAGCGAGGACAGCATGCCGAGCTCGGGGCTCGGGTTCTCGATGACGTGCACGGACGCGAGCTCGACGCCGGCGCGGATCGCGCTCGCGTGGTGACCGAGGACGACGACGACGGGCGCCGCCGCGGCGCGCGCGGTCGCGAGGACGCGCCCGAGGAAGGACTGCTCCGTGCCCCCGGAGCCGACGGGCAGGAGCGCCTTCGGCGTCCCCATGCGCCTCGACTCGCCCGCGCTCAGCACGATCGTCGCGACCCGCATCACCCCTCCTCGATTGTCACGGTGGACGGGCCCGGGGCCCCGCGGCGCTCCGCCCGGAGCTGCACGAGCTCCGCGGCCACGCTGAGCGCGATCTCGTCCGGCGTCTCGGCGCCGATCGGCAGCCCGATCGGGCCGCGCACGCGCGCGATGGCGCCTTCGGCGATGCCCTTGGCCTCGAGGCGCTTCCTGAATCGCGCGAGCTTGCCGCGGCTCCCGATGCACCCGAGGTAGGCGAGCGGCCGGTCCACGAGCGCCTCCACGATGCGCTGGTCGAGGGCGTGATCGCGCGTCGCGATCACCACGGACGTGCGCTCGTCGAGCGGCACGCCCCAGTCGCCCGGATCGAAGCTGTCGGTGAGGCGGACCGGCTCGGCGAAGCGCTCGCGCGTGGCGAACCCCTCGAGCTCGTCGCACACGAGGACGTCGAAGCCCACGCGGGCGAGCACGGGCGCGAGCGCCGCCGCGACGTGCCCACCGCCGCAGACGACCACCCGCTCGGGCGCCGAAAGGGGATCCACCAGCACCTCCATCTCGCCTCCACAGCACATCGCCAGGTCCCGCACGAGGTGCGCCTTGACCACGCGGGGGCCGCCCTGCCGCGTGGCGCGCACCGCCACGGCGATCACCTCGTGCTCGATGCGTCCGCCCCCGATCGAGCCGACGGAGCTGCCGTCCGCGCGCACCAGCATCTTCGCGCCGGCCTTGCGCGGCGTCGAACCGCCCGTGCGCACCACGGTGCACACCGCGAACGGCTCGCCCTCGCGGAGCAGCCGCGTGGCTTCTTCGAGGACGGCGAGGTCGACCGGGCGCATGCGGTTCAGCCGGCGGGGCGGCCGCGCGCGATCACTCCGTCTCGTCGGTGATGGCGACGCTCGGCTCGAGCTCGAGCTCGCACTTGTCGTTGACGCGCCCGCGCTTGACGAAGCGCGAGACCGTGCCGTCGCCGTCGAGGTCGCCGACCGCGATGGCCTCGAACCACTGACCGCCGCACTTCTTCTTGCCCTTCTTCTTGGCGGCGTCGCCGCCGATGCGCAGCTCGTACTGGTAGTAGTGCGGATCCGCCATCGCGAACGCGACGGCCTTCCAGCCCGGCTGGTCCCAGTCGGCCTTGGACGGCGCCAGCTTCGCGGCGCCGGGCTTCTGCCTGGGGGACGGGCCCGCGGCGGCCGGCAGCGCGCGGTGCTCGATCCAGTAGGCCTGAACGCCGCGCGCGATGGCGTTGACGTTCGTCGTGGCCTCGCTCGTCTTCGAGCGCGCGATGTACTTGGTGAACGCAGGGATCGCGACGGCCGCGCCGATGCCGGCGACGAGGACCGCGGTGCCGCCGTGCGCGGACTTGCCGAGCGGGAGGTCGATGGACAGGGTGTCACCGACGAGCGAGTGGTAGCGGCGGCCCGCGGCGTGGTCGAGCGTGATCGCCGCGGCGAGCTTGATCGCGCCGCTCCAGGGATCCTTCTCCTGGTCGGCTTGATCGCGCATCTTCTTGGCCTCGTTCCTCGCCTCCGCGACGCCCATCTCGAGGCCCTGGACGATCTGCGCGAGGCCGTCGGGGCGACCCACGAGCCGCACCGCGATGCGGTGGTCCGCGGTGGCGCCGAGGGCGGCGGCGCGAAGGCCCATCGCGCTCGAGATCGCCTTGGCCTGCGGCGCGGGGACCTCCGCGATCGCGCCCACGAACACTCCGGCGGGCACCTTGGCGAGCGCCTCGAGGTATGGCGGCTGCCGCTTCGCGGCCGACTCGGCCTTGCCCTGCTGGACGTCGATGAAGGCGTGCACCGCGGCCGGCGTCCCGAGGACGAGGTTCTCTCCGACGCGCGCGTAGAGGCTCCCCGCGCCCGCGTCGTGGAGCGCCACGCCGCCGTGGTTCCCCGCCGGCGGGGCGGACAGGGCCGTCGTGTCCCCCGGCGTCGTGACGACGATGGCGCCGTCCGGATCGGGCGTGGGCGCCGTGCCGCCCGCCGCGGCAGGACGCTCGATCATGAACACCACGACCGCGTCGAGCTTGTCGAGGTCGAGGCCCGTGCGCGTGCGCAGGTAACGCACCACCTCGTCGTACGAGAGGTCCGGCATCGGCCCCTCGGCGCGCGCGATCGCGAGGTCCGCGCGGATCGACGCGAGGTCGAGCAGCGCCACCCCCGCGGCCTGCGCGGGGACGCGATCGAGCAGGAAGCGGAGGTCGCGCGCGGCGCCCACCTTCGGCTCCTCGGGCGCCTTGGGAGGCGGCGGCGGCGGCTCGGGCTTCTTCGCCTCCGCCTCCACCGGTACCTGCAGCTTGCGCGGCGGGCAGCAGCCGAGCGCGAGCGCGCCCGCCACCGCGCATCCGAGGAGCGCGCGCCTCAACGGATCACCTGCGAGATCGCGGAGTACATCTCCGGCCGGCGGTCCCGGTAGAACTGCCACGCGTCGCGCACCTCCTGGATGAGGTCGAGGTCGAGGTCCGCGACGACGAGCTCGTCCTTGTCGCGGCTGCCCTTGGCCAGCACCTGGCCGCGCGGGTTCGCGAAGTAGCTCTGCCCGTAGAACTCGCCGAAGTTCCAGGGCTCCTCGAAGCCGGGGCGGTTGTTCGTGCCCACGAAGTAGCCGTTGGCCGCCGCGTGCGCCGCCTGCTCGAGGAACCAGAGGTGCTCGCTCTTGCCGGCCACGGTGGCCGACGGGATGAACACGACCTCGGCGCCGCCGAGGCCGAGGCAGCGCGCGCCCTCCGGGAAATGGCGGTCGTAGCAGATGTAGACGCCGACGTTGGCGTAGCGCGTCTTGAAGACCGGGTAGCCCATGTCGCCGGGCGTGAAGTAGAACTTCTCGAAGAAGCCCGGCAGCGTGTGCGGGATGTGCGTCTTCCTGTACTTGCCGAGGTAGCTGCCGTCGGCGTCGATGACCGCGGCGGTGTTGTAGTAGACGCCGGTCTGGTGCTCCTCGTAGACGGGCACCACGAGCACCATCTTGTGCTCGCGCGCGAGGTCCTGCATGAGCCTGGTCGTCGGACCGTCGGGAACGCGCTCGGTGAGCCGGTACCACTTCGTGTCCTGCTCGCAGCAGAAGTACGGGCCGTAGAACAGCTCCTGCAGGCACATCATCTGCACGCCCTGCGACGCCGCCTGCCGGATGAGCCCCACGTGCAGCTCGATCATCGCGGCCTTGACCTTGTCCATCGGGTGCTTCGACGGGTCGACCGGATTCCTCACCTGCGACACTGCACTGCGAACCACGCGCGACATGAGCCCCTCCTGATGTCCGAAGGAGGGAGTGTCCGGCGCCGGGGCGCTGGGTGTCAACGTGCCCGTCCGGCGCGCGCTCTCCGGTAGAATGCCGGCCGATGAAGAATGCCTTCCTGGCCCTGTTGCTGCTCTCGACCCTCGGCGCCGCGCGCGCGGACGCGGCTGGCCCCGAGGGCACTCGCGTGGTGACGTTGCTGGGCGGCGAGCTGCTCGGATCGGAGCGACGGGCGCTCGCCGACCTCGGCAAGAACATCGGCGGCGCCGTGGAGATCGGCGAGGGCAGCGACGCGGAGCGCGCGGTCGGCGAGACCTGGCTCAAGGGGAGGCCGGCTGCGCCGCCCGCGTGGCCCTCGGAGTGGAAGGACGCGGCGACGATCGTGATGCTGCAGGTGCTCCCGCCCGGCGGCAAGAAGCCCAAGCGCACGTCGCGCGGCGTGGCGGGCATCCTCGTGTTCCGCGCGGGCAAGGTCTCGCCCGTCTACGTCGAGCGCATCGAGGGCCCCGTGGGCGCGCCACTCGAGGCCGAGTCCCTCGGCAAGTGGATCGCGGCCGCCACGCGCGTCGGAGCGGGCCAGTGAGATCGCGGGCGTGGATCGCGGGCGCGGTGCTCGCCTGGATCGCGTGGCCCGGGCTCGCGCGGGCGGGGGAGCGGCCGCTCGAGGTCCTGCTCGTCAACATGACGCCCGACGCCCAGTCGAGCGCGCCGTCGAAGGCATGCGTCCGCGACGTCGAGGCGCGGCTCGTCGCCGCCGAGGCGCACGTCGCGCGGATCGGCGAGACGGCGCTGCGCAAGCTCGCGAAGAAGACCGCGGGCGAACCGATGCTCGCCTGGCCTCGGGCGGCGTTCGAGCCGGCGCGCAAGCGGGACGGTGGCCAGGTGGACGCCGTGGTGCTGGTGGACTGCCGCCCCGAGGGGCAGGCAGTCGACGTCGCCGTGGCCCCCTCCGCGGCGGGCGTCGCGCGGATCGAGCTGCGCCAGCTGGCCGTCGACGCCAGCGTCACCGAGTGGCTCGCGGCCGCCATCCTGCGGCGCGCGTGGATCGGGTTCTCACCGTGAGGGGGCGTCCCATGCGTGGAGTGACGGTCGGTTTCCTGGTGGTGCTCGCGTCCTGCGGCAACGGGTCGAGCGGCACGGACGGCGGCGCCACCGATGGTGGGCGTGCGGGGAGCGGCGGGATCGCGGGTCGCGGCGGCGCTTCCGGCGGCAATGCGGGGGCGTCCGGCGGCAATGCGGGGGCGTCTGGCGGCAATGCGGGGGCGTCCGGTGGCAATGCGGGGGCTTCTGGCGGCAATGCGGGCTCCTCGGGCGGACAGGCGGGCTCCTCGGGCGGCAATGCGGGCTCCTCGGGCGGACAGGCGGGCTCCTCCGGCGGCGGCGCCGGCTCCGCGGGGAGCGGGGGCATGCCCGAGGTGCTGCGGAGCTGCAAGCCCGCCTGCACGGGGGTGGCGCAGTGCGCGACGCCGATGGTGCCGTCCTACGACGAGGACAACTGGTCGTGCACGACGGGCGCGTGTGACTACACGGGCTGTCGCTCGGACGCGGAGTGCCAGACGCTCGGCAACTACGTCTGCCGCACGCCCGAGGGCACGAGCCTGCCGCTCTGCCAGGTGGCCTGCCAGGCCCAGGGCAACTGCGGCACCGACGACGCGGCCTACGCCTCGGCGAATTTTTCCTGCAACGACGGCGTGTGCAGGTGGAACGGCTGCAACACGGACGACGAGTGTCAGCGCTCGATGTCGCGCGCGGGCGGGAGCGCGCGCTGGCTGTGTCGCGCCATCGGCGGCACGTCCTTCAAGGCCTGCTACCAGGCCTGCAGCGCCCCCGGCGACTGCAACGGCGGCGCGGCCACCACGACCCCCATCACCGACGCGGACAACTGGCGCTGCGAGAGCGACGTGTGCCGCTACCTCGGCTGCCGCTCCGACGACGAGTGCCGCAGCACGTTCATGGGCCGCGACTACCTCTGCCGCTGACGCCACCACGACGCATCATTTGACGCACGGCGAGCCGCGTCGCGATGCGCGGTGCGCATCCACTTGCGCGCATGAGTGCGCAGCGCGCGCGTCAGTCGCGTCGGGCTTTCCGGCACTTGGATCGCGCGGCGCCTGGCCCCGAGGTTGCTTGGCCACCCGGCATGGCAACGATGAGGGTTCGAGGGGAGATCGAGGTCGACGTGGCGCCCGGCACCGACGAGGTCAAGGCGCTCGAGCTCCTGGCCGGTCGCAGCTTCGTGATGACGTCGGACGGGCTCACGGCCCGCGGGATCCGCGCGATCACGGTCAGGGGCGTGGAATCGCCGGTGGACGCAGAGTCCCTCGCGTCCGCGTGCGCGCGCTGGTCGCCCGCCGGGATGCTCTACACGAGCTGATCGTCTCCGCTCAGAACAGGGTGAGCTGCGGCTCGGGCTCCGCCGGGGCGGCGCAGCGCGGGTCGTCGTTCGCGGCGGCGTTGACGTGCTTGCTGACGGCGCGGCGGACGAGCGCCTCGTCGGGCGCGAGGAGCGCGCCGAGGACGTCCGCGCGCGTCTCGCGAGGGTCGAGCCATGCCGAAAGCGCCTCTCCCGCGAGGAGCGCCGGCATGCGATCGTGGATGTCGGCCACGACGGCGCTCGGCTTCGTGGTGACGACCGCGACGCCGGGGGGGCCGCCAGGGCGTCCCGCGAAGACGCCGGCCAGCCAGAAGGGGGCGCCGTCTGGCCGTTCGAACAGGAACGGCTGCGCCGAGGTCCCCGGCTCGCGGCGCCACTCGTAGAAGCCGTCCATCACCACGGCGCAGCGTCGCGCGCGCGCGGACTCGCGGAAGACGGGGCGGTCGAACAGCGTCTCGGCGCGTGCGTTGATGTGCAGCTTGCGGCCGTCGTCGAGGCCGAAGCGCATGGGCTCGAGCCGGTCCCCGCCGCCGCGGAGGGCCAGCACGACCTGGGTGGGCGCCACGTTCCATCGCGCGTGGTCCCAGCTCGGGTCGACCGGCCAGCCGAGCACCCGGAAGAGCTCTTCCGCCGGGGTGGTCAGCTTCATCCGGCCGCACACGAGCCGGATGGTAGCCGCCGCGCCGCGATCACGCACGCGTGTAACAGGCGAAGGTCGCGGCCTGGGTGTAGAGTTCCCTGATGGCGTCGCCGCCGCAGATCCTGCTCTGCTTTCGCGGCTCGGAGCTCAGGTTGCCCCCGGACGGCGAGATCGTCATCGGGCGCGACGCGACCTGTGACGTGCGGGTGCGTGACGACGAGGGGGTCTCGCGCCGCCACGCGCGCATCCTGTGCAAGCCCCGCGGGCTGTGGATCGAGGATCTCGGCAGCCGCAACGGGGTGGTGCTCGACGGCAGGCGCCTCGGCCAGGGGCCGGAGCCCATCGCGCCCGGCGACAGCTTCGAGATCGGGCGGACCAAGTTCGAGCTGCGCGCGCGGGAGGCGACCGCCGAGGAGGGCGAGGACGACGCGCCGATGGTGCGACGGCTGCGCACGGCCTCCCCCGTCCCGCAGTCGGCCACGCGGGAGCTGCCGATCCTCGGCTCGGCGGTGCCGGCCGATCTCGAGGCGCGCTTCGGCTCGTCGCTCGTGCAGGTCATGCGCCTCTGCGACGCCGGCGAGGACAGCAAGGCTCGCCAGCTCTTCCTCGACCTCGTGGACCACCTCGTGCTCCTAGGGACCGCGGGCAAGACGCCGCACCTCCAGGCTGCAACGGTGGCGCGGCTCCGGGAGTACGTGGCCCGCTGGGCGAGCGACGCGGAGCAGGATCCGAGCTGGTCGCGCCGGCTGCGCGCGATCGATCAGGCCGCGCAGGCCTGATCAGCCGCCGCTGGCGCTCTTGCCGAGGAAGTCGCGGAGCAGGGCGTCCAGGGCCGCCTGATCCGGCGCGGGCTCGGCGCTGCGTGCCGGCGGCGTCGACTCCGGCTCGGCCGCGTACTCGCGCAGCATGGCCTCGACGTCGACCGCGGGCTCGGCGGGCCGGCTCGGCGGCGCGGCCCGGGCAGTGCGCGCGGGCGCCGACATCGCGGCGGGCGCCGGAGCGGCCGGGGGCGGAGCTGGCGTCTGCGACCGCGCGGCGGCGTCCGCGGCCACTTTCCTGCGGAAGGCCTCGGCGCGCGTGAGCGCCACCTCGCGCGGCCGGGCAGGCTCCGCGGCCGCCTGCTCCGCCCGCCTGACCGGGATCTCGGTCGTGTCGTTGACCCGGGGCGGGGCGGCGCCGCTCGCCTGCGCCTCCCTCTCGCACCGAGCGAGTAGCTCGAGGAACGGGTCGGGCAGGGCCTCCGCCGGATCGAAGCACACACCCATCGTCCCGCTCTGCTCGAGGGCCCCGCCCGGGCCGAGCCGTGCCGGGTTCACCCACGCCACGGAGCCCGTCACGGCGACCTCTTCGCCCGCGGGCAACACGAGGTGCACGCACAGGCGTCTCGAGACGGTCTCCGTCCGCACGCCCGTCTCGAGCATGCAGCCCCCGCGGCCGATCACGACCGTCGCGCTCTCGTGCAAGAGATCGGGGAAGCTGCCCACGAAGAACTCGTAGCGGGCCAGGAGCTGCATCGGATAGCGCGGGTGCTTGCGCACCTCGGAGACGTTGCGTGGTCCCCGCGTGGCCGGTGCCGCGGTCGCCCCGGGCGCGGGGGGCGTGGCCCTGGGCGGCTCGGCCTTCGGCGGCTCGGCCTTCGGCGCCGCCTGCGGCCTTGCGCTCGCGCCGGGCTCGACCAGCGCCTGGTAGGCGGGTCCGACGGAGCCGACCAGCTCCAGCGTCACCTCGCCCGCGACGTGACCGGCGAGCAGATCGCCCGGCTGGTGCGAGCGCCGCGCGAGGGCCGCGAAGCGCAGCGGGCCCTCGGGCATGGCCAGCTCGACGATGAGGCGCGTGCCCGGCGGGACGTGCCACGTCGTCTGCAGCGTGATCTCGCGCAGCGCGAGCGTCTCGGTGACCGCGGGGTGGCTCTCGGAGCCACGGATCAGCGTCGCCCTCAGGCGTCTCTTCAGCACCGCCCCCTCCCCCTGTGTTGCTGGCTCCGCAATCCCGACCGGCCCTCATTCTACGCCCTTTCGACCCCGACGGATCGCATCGCGGAGCGCGCTTCTCGCTTGCCTAGAAGGCCCATCCGCGCTATCCCTTCACACCCTCCAAGCATCTGATTTTTCAAACGAATCTGTAGAACCGAGGTCGCTTTGGACGCTCCCACCGAATCGCGCATTCCGATCGCCATCGAAGAGGAGATGCGGACGTCGTTCATGGACTACGCCATGAGCGTCATCGTCTCGCGCGCGCTGCCCGACGCGCGCGATGGGCTCAAGCCCGTGCATCGCCGCATCCTCTTCGCCCAGCTCGGCCTGAACAACGTCTGGAACCGCGCGTACATGAAGTGCGCGCGCGTGGTCGGCGACGTGATCGGCAAGTACCACCCGCACGGCGATCAGGCCGCGTACGACGCCCTCGTGCGCATGGCGCAGGAATTCTCCATGCGCTACATCCTCGTCGACGGCCAGGGCAACTTCGGCAGTGTCGACGGCGATCCGGCCGCCGCGTACCGGTACACCGAGTGCCGCATGACGCGGCTCGCGAGCGAGCTGCTGGCGGACCTCGAGAAGGAGACGGTCAACCACCAGCCGAACTACGACGGCAAGGAGGAGGAGCCGGTCGTCCTGCCGACCAAGTTCCCGAACCTCCTCGTCAACGGCGCCGCGGGCATCGCCGTCGGCATGGCGACGAACATCCCTCCGCACAACCTCCGCGAGGTCATCGACGCCACGATCGCGCTCATTCGCAATCCGGCGATCACCACGCGCGAGCTCATGGCGCACGTGCCCGGACCGGACTTCCCCACGGCGGGCTTCATCCTCGGCCGCGCGGGCATCCACCAGGCGTACGAGACGGGGCGCGGCTCGCTGACCATCCGCGCCAAGGTCGACGAGGAGGTGCACCCGAAGACGGGGCGCGTCTCGCTCATCGTGACCGAGCTGCCTTTCCAGGTGAACAAGGCCAAGCTCCTCACCGACATCGCGGACATGGTCAAGGAGAAGCGCCTCGAGGGCATCAGCGATCTCCGCGACGAGTCGGATCGCCACGGCATGCGCATGGTCATCGAGCTCAAGCGCGACGCCATCAGCGAGGTCGTCAAGAACAACCTCTTCAAGCACACGCAGCTCCAGCAGAGCTTCGGCGTCAACTGCCTGGCGATCGTCGACGGCCGCCCGGTGTTGCTGACGCTCAAGCACGCGCTCAAGGTGTTCGTGCAGCACCGCCGCGACGTGGTCACGCGGCGCACGCTGTTCGAGCTGCGCGAGGCCAAGGACCGCGCGCACATCTTGGAGGGCCTGTGCATCGCGCTCGATCACCTCGACGAGGTGATCGCCCTCATCCGCGCGTCGAAGAGCCCGGAGGAGGCGCAGACGAGCCTGATGTCGCGCTTCGGCTTCTCGGAGCGGCAGTCGAAGGCGATCCTCGAGATGCGCCTGTCCCGACTGACCGCCCTCGAGCGCGACAAGATCATCGAGGAGCTCGGTCAGGTGCGCGCGCTCATCGCGCGGCTCGAGCAGATCCTCAGCGACGAGGCGGAGCTCATGGCGGTCATCGTCGGCGAGCTCGAGGCGGTGCGCGAGCAGTACGGCGATGCGCGCCGCACGCAGCTCCTCGACCTCGAGGGCGAGATCGCCATCGAGGACATGATCGCCGACGAGGACATGGTCGTCACCGTGACGCACCAGGGCTACGTCAAGCGAAACACGGTGTCCGACTACCGCGCGCAGAAGCGCGGCGGGCGCGGCGTCACGGGCGCGCAGGGCGGGGACGACGAGGACTTCGTCGCGCACCTGTTCGTCGCGTCGACGCACGATCACCTGCTCCTCTTCACGTCGGCGGGCCGCGTGTACAAGCTGCGCGTCTACGAGCTGCCGCAGGCGAGCCGCGCCGCGCGGGGCAAGGCGCTCGTGAACCTGCTCGAGCTGCAAGAGGGCGAGAAGGTCGTCGCGACGGTGCCGACCAAGGAGTTCGCTCGCGGCAAGGAGGCCGTCGAGGGGCAGTCCTTCGTGGTGCTCGCGACGCAGAAGGGCGTCATCAAGCGCCTCGACCTCTACGACCTGCGCAACCTCCGCGCGGGGGGCCTGCAGGCGATTGGCCTCCGCGAGGACGATGGCCTGGTCGAGGTGGCGATGACGGACGGGCAGCAGGACGTGCTCCTCTGCACGCGCCGGGGACGTGCGGTGCGGTTCTCCGAGACCAAGGTGCGCGCGATGGGCCGCGCGGCGGCCGGCGTGCGCGGCGTGCGCCTGCGCGACACCGACTCGGTGGTCGGCATGGTGGTCGTGCCGAGGGACGAGGGCGCGACGCTGCTCACCGTGTGCGAGCGCGGCATCGGCAAGCGGACGCCGCTGGCCGACTACCCGACCAAGGGCCGCGGCACGGGCGGCGTCATCGCGATCCGCGCCACCGACAAGAGCGGCGAGGTCGTGGGGGTGCGCATCGTGCGAGACGTGGACGACCTCATGGTCATCACGGATCGCGGCAAGCTCATCCGCATGCCGGTCGATGGCCTGCGGACGATGTCGCGCATCACGACCGGCGTGCGCATCATCCGGCTCGACGAGGGCGAGCGCGTCGTCGCGATGGAGTCGCTGCCCGAGGCCGAGGGCGAGCACGTCGCGGATCCCGCGGTGCTCGCCGCGCGCGCCGAAGCGGAGGCCACGCCGGCGGAGATCGAGGTCGGTCCCGAGGACGACGACGACGACGACGTCGCCGACGCGGACGACGAGGAGGGCGAGGCATGAAGCGCACCAAGTCGGACGCGCTGTGGTCGCGGGCGGCCGGGGTCATCCCCGGCGGCGTCAACTCGCCGGTGCGCGCCTTCCGGGCGGTGGGGGGCGATCCGGTGTTCGTCGCGCGCGGGGCGGGGCCGGCGGTCTGGGACGTGGACGGCAACCGTTACATCGACTACCTGGGATCGTGGGGCGCGCTGCTGTTCGGGCACGCGCACCCGCGCATCGTCGAGGCCATCGAGCGGCAGGCGAAGGACGGGACCTCCTTCGGCGCCGCGACGGGCATGGAGGTCGAGATCGCAGAGCGGATCCGCGAGCTCGTGCCGAGCTGCGAGCGCGTGCGCATGGTGTCGTCGGGCACCGAGGCGACCATGAGCGCGCTGCGCGTCGCGCGCGGGTTCACGCGGCGCGACAAGGTGATCAAGATCGACGGCGCGTACCACGGTCACGCAGACGCGTTCCTCGCGGCGGCGGGCTCGGGCGTCGCGACGCTCGGCCTGCCCGACTCCGCGGGCGTGCCCGAGGGCGCGGTGCGTGACACGGTGATCGTGCCGTGGAACGACCTGCCCGCGATGCGCGCGGCGTTCGAGGCCCACCGGGACCAGATCGCGTGCGTGATCGTCGAGCCGGTCATGGGCAACGCGGGCTGCATCCCGCCGGCCGAGGGCTACCTCGCGGGCGTGCGTTCGCTGTGCGACGGCGCCGGCGCGCTCCTCATCTTCGACGAGGTCATGACGGGCTTCCGCGTGGCGGCCGGTGGCGCGCAGGCGCGCTTCGGCATCCGGCCGGATCTGACGACGCTCGGCAAGGTGGTCGGGGGCGGCCTGCCGGCGGCGGCCTTCGGTGGCCGCGCCGACGTCATGTCGGTGGTGGCGCCGGTCGGTCCCGTCTACCAGGCCGGCACGCTGTCGGGCAACCCGCTCGCGGTGGCCGCCGGCCGCGTGGCGCTCGAGATGATCGCGGAGGATCCGGGCCTGTACGATCGCCTCGAGCGTACGACGACACGGCTCGCCGATGGCCTCGTGGAGGCGGTGCGCGCGGCGGGCCTTCCGGCGCTCGGGCACCACGTGGGCGCGATGATGACCCTCTTCTTCACCGCGGATCCCGTGACCGACTACGCCACGGCCAAGCGCGCCGACCGCGAGCGCTACGCGCGCTTCTTCCGCGCCATGCTCGAGCGCGGCGTCTACCTCGCGCCGTCGCAGTTCGAGGCGGCGTTCGTCTCGGCCGTGCACGGGGAGGCGGAGGTCTCGGCCACGCTCGAGGCCGCGCGGGTGGCGGCGGCCTCGATCGGCTGATCGCGTCCGGGGGCCGCGAGTTTGCGGGCGTCTCGGGCGCTCTGTATTCTGGGGACGGAGCGGGCATGGCCAGCCAGGACGAGCGGCGGAAGTTCGTGGAGAGTTTCCTGGCCTCGCCAGAGCTCGCGACCCTGTCGACGGTCCACAGGAACATCTACCGAGGCCAGGTGCTCGAGATGCTCGCGACGCTCGGTGCGCGCGCGATCGATTCGTTCTCGGGCAGGGACCTCGACGCCTTCCTGATCAAGAAGGGTCGCTCGCCCGATCACGCCGTGGCCGAGAAGGTGGGGACGGCGCTCCTGCGTCACCTCGGCACCCCGGCGCGCGGAGAGCGCATCTCCACGTCGGCGCCGCCGGCGGAGGCGACCCCGGTGCACACCCCGGCCGCCGAGCCACACGCGACGGCCGCGCGGCCCCCGAGCGCGCCACCCCCCAGCGCTGCGCCGCCGGGCGACCCAGGCGACCGTGTCCCCGTCGCGACGTCACCGGGCTACGCGGCGATGACCCCGGCCGCCCTCGCCGCGGGGACCGCCGGAAAGCCGGCGGGCGCCACGACGATGGCCGGCATCTCGCTGCAGAAGGGGCTCCAGTACCGCACGACGGGGCCACGCGGCGACGCGATCAAGGGGCAGATGATGGTGGGTATCCTGAACGTCGGGCGCGCGTTCATGCGCCGCGGTACGCCGCTCGATCTGTCCCTCGCGTGTCTCCGCACCCTCGATGCGTACTTCGAGCGCGAGGCTCCGGGCGGCCAGCCGGGCCCGACGAGCGACCTGACGACGAGGCGCAACGACGCGGTGCTGGAGATCGCGGCCTATCTGTCTGCGGTCATCGCGGGGGCGGTGGGGGGAGGCGTGCTGGAGATCGACGAGGACGACCCGGAGGCCGCCCTCAACCTGCGCCTCGTGCTGCCGAATGGCCACACGCTGAACCCGGTGATGCGGGTGATCGGCAGGCTGGACCTGGGAGCGTCGCAGTCACTCGCCGCCTACGGCCAGTTCGCCGCGGGCGGTGGGTGAGCGCTGGTTCGGGCTAGAGGGTCCGGCTGTCCCTAGTTCCCGTAGGCCTGAGAGCGTCCGCCAAAGCGAGCGTAGCGAGCGTGGTGTCGCCGCAGGCTGTGTCGCATGTTGACGCTGCGCGCCTTCGGCGCGACCGACACGGGGCCCCACGAAGGCCGGAGGCCGGAATGGGGGGACACATCTGCCTAGGCAGATGGAATGTCCTTCTGGGAGTCCAGCACCCCAGAACTTCTGGCCCCTTACACCACGCCCGGCCTCACCCCCGCAGAGCGTGCGGG
>CAZQJC010000212.1:0-9753 GCA_964593795.1 uncultured Myxococcales bacterium
TGGCCTTGCGGTAGACGTCGAGCTTCTCGTGGTCGAAGGTCCAGGGCTCGTGCATGCCGTGGTTGTCGGCGGCGCTTCGATGAAGTTGCGGGAATGCCCTGATCGGAAGCGGGTTTGGGACGCATGGGACGCAAGCGGACCGTCGAGCCGGCGCGGAAACAGGTGGTCATGCGCTTCGAGGTGCAGGAGGATCTGCTGCCGTCGACGCACCCGGCGCGGGTGCTGTGGGCGGTCACTGGCACGCTGCCGCTCGACCGGTTGCTCGAGCGGTCGCGCTCGTTCGAGGGGGAGGCTGGGCGGCCGACCCTGTCGCCGCGCATGAAGCTGCGCCTGTGGCTCTACGCGATGTCGCAGGGCATCGGCAGCGCGCGTGAGATCGAGCGGCTGTCGGCGACGGATGACGCGTTCAAGTTGCACAGGCGCGTGTCATGAAGATGGCCGACGGTGGCTTTCGTCCTCCGCGCCGTACTCGCGCGAGCGTGAGACCGCGAGCTGGACGAGCAGCGCCATGATCGGCGCGAGGACGACGAGGAGGAGCGCCTCGAGCCCACTGCCACGGCGATCGTCGTCTCGCCCGCCGCCAAGCAGCATCGCCCAGCCCGCCATGCGCGCCACGAGAGAGACCGCCCCGGCGAGGGTGGCGGCCACGGTCATCACCAGCATGTCGCGGTTCGTGACGTGGCTCAGCTCGTGCGCCAGCACGCCCTCGATCTCGGCCTCGTCGAGCAGGTCGAGCAGCCCCTGCGTCACGGCCACGACGGCGTGATCCACGCTGCGGCCCGTGGCGAACGCGTTCGGCGCCCGGTCGGGGACCCACACGAGGCGCGGCGTCGGGATGCCGGCTCGCGCGGCCAGTCGGTCGAGGATCGCGTGCAGTCGAGGCGCCTCCTCGACGGGGATCTCCTGCCCGCCGTGCATGGCGACCACGATCCGATCGGAGAACCACCAGCTGCCGAAGTTCGTCGCGCCCATGACTGCGAGCGCGCCCAGGGCCCAGGTGGTGCCGCCGAGGTGGTTCGCCACTAGCACGACCAGCGCGGTCAGCCCGCCGAGGAGGACGCCGGTCTTGAGGGTGTTCCACGCCCAGCCGCGACCGAGGCCCGCAAGCGGGGCGCGAGGCATGAATCCCGATGCAGGTCGCATGTCGGCAACCTGATCACGGAGGTGCCCGTTGGGAAGGGCCCGGGGCCGGCAGGGCCGGCAGGGCAACCGGATCGGGGTCGCGTCACCCTCGAGTCGATCGCGAGCGTGACAGGTACTCCACCGCGCCGGCGATCGTCAGCAGGCGCCCCGTGTCGGCCTCGGGGATGTCCACGGCCAGCGCCTGGTGCAGCATCGACACCAGGCGGACGACGTCCATCGAGTCGAGGTCGAGGGCGTCACGCAGATCCGCGCCTCGCGGCACCTTCGACAGATCGGCCTCGGGCGCGATCTCCGCGAGCGTGTGCAAGAAGGTGGTCTCGATCTCCGTGGGGGTCATAGGCGCTCCGGTTGCGCGAGCAGTGCTTCGATGGCGCGCAGGTAGAGGCCGCCGCGGTGGCCGTCGCTGACGCGATGGTCGGCCGCGAGCGTGAGCCGCGCCGTCGGACGCGGCACCACCGCGCCGTCGATCACCCAGGGGCGCACGAGGATCCGGCCCGCGCCCACGATGGCGACCTGCGGCGGGTAGATGACCGGCCACACCTCCTCCACGCCGCGATCGCCCAGGCTCGTCACGGTGAGCGTGCCGTCGGTCATCTCGGAGCTGCGGAACTGACCGGCGCGCGCGCGCGCGACGAGGTCCTTGAAGGCGGCCATGAGCTCGCCCAGCGGCCGCCGGTCGGTGTGCGAGATGGCGAGCGACACGACGCCGCCGCCCCGCAGCGCGATCGCCGCACCCACGTGCACGTCGGGCAGGGGGGGCGCGGAGGCGCCCGTCCAGCGCGCGTTGAGCTCGGGGATCTCGTGGAGCGCCAGCGCCGCGGCCTTGAGGAAGAGCACCGCCGGGATGAGGCGCGCGTCGGGGGGCCGGCCGGCGTTCTCGCGCTCGAGCCACGCCATCGCGGGGCCGAGATCGACGGTGGTCGCCACGTAGTAGTGCGGGATCTCGCGCTTGGATTGCACCATCGCCGCCGCGATCGCGCGCCGCATGCGATCGAGCGACGTCGCCGCCGGAGGAGCCGTCGGCGCGGCCTTCGCAGCCGCCCCGGCCTCGGCGCCCACGGCGGCAGCGCGCTCGACGTCCTCCACGGAGACGATGCCCCGCGGCCCCGTGGCCGTGAGCTTCGCCAGGTCCACGAGGAGCTCGCGGGCGCGCCGGCGCGCGAGCGGCGAGGCCCGCACCGCGGACGCCGGGCCCGGGATGGCACCTTGGGCCACGGCCGGCGCGGGCACGGCCGGCGCCACTGCGTCCGCGGGCACGCCGTCCTCGCGCAGCATCGCGAGCGGCTGGCCGACGGGCACCTTCTGACCCGGCTCCGCCAGGAGCGACTCGAGCACGCCGCTTGTGAAGATCTCGACCTCGATGTTGCCCTTGTCGGTCTCGATCTCGACGACGACGTCGCCGCGCTGCACGCGGTCGCCGGCCTTCTTGTGCCAGGCCACGACCGTGCCGGACTCCATGTTCGACCCGAGCGAGGGCATCACGAAGGGCGTCATCGGGCCTCCAGGGTCTGCCGGGCTGCGGCGACGATGCGCTCGCAAGAGGGCAGCGCCGCGTCCTCGAGGTGCTTGGCATACGGGATCGGCACCTCGGCGCTGCAGACGCGCGCGATCGGCGCCTCGAGGTCGAAGAACGCGCGCTCGGCGATCCTCGCGACCACCTCGGCGGCGAGGCTCCCGCTGCGCCAGCCCTCGTCGACCACCACGGCGCGATGCGTGCGCTGCACCGACGCGACGAAGGTCGCCTCGTCGAGGGGACGCAGGCACCGCAGATCGATCACCTCGGCCTCGACCCCGCCCCGCGCCAGCGTCTCGGCCGCCGCGAGCGTCTTCGGCAGCGAGCCGCCGTAGGTCACGAGGGTGAGGTCGCGGCCCGGCCGCGCCACGCGCGCGTGCCACACGTCGGCGGGCGGCGCGTCGTCGTCGAGCTCGCCCTCCATCGGGTAGAGGGCCTGGTGCTCGAACACGAACACCGGATCCGGATCGGCGAGCGCGGAGAGGAGCATGTCGCGCGCGTCCTGCACCGTGCCCGACGCCAGGACCCTGATGCCGGGCACGTGCGCGTACCAGTTCTCGAGGCTGTGCGAGTGCTGCGCCGCGAGCTGCCGACCCGCGCCCGTCGCCATGCGCACGACCAGCGGAACCTCGATCTGGCCGGCGGACATGTGCCGGAGCGTCGCCGCGTTGTTCACCACCTGGTCGAGCGCGAGCAGGCTGAAGTTCACCGTCATGATCTCGACGATGGGACGCAGGCCCCCCATCGCGGCGCCGATGCCGGCGCCGACGAAGGTGGACTCGCAAAGCGGCGTGTCGCGCACGCGCTCGGGCCCGAACTCCTCGAGCAGACCCAGGCTGCACGCGTACGCGCCGCCGTAGCGGCCGACGTCCTCGCCCATCAGGAACACGCGCGGATCGCCGAGCAGCGCCTGCCGGAGCGCTCCCCGCACGGCCTCGCGGTAGGTGGTGCGCTTCATGGGATCACCTGCGCGTAGAGGTCCCTGTCGAGATCCGCCACCGGCTCGAGCGGCACCTCTTCGGCGGCGAGCACCGCGTCGTCCACGGCGCGCGCGACGCGCGCCTCGATGGCGGCGAGCGAGGCGTCGTCGATCCAGCCGAGCTCGCGCAGCTGCCCCCCGAGGCGGGGGATCGGATCGCGCGCCTTCCAGCTCGCGACCTCGGCCTTGTCGCGGTAGCGATCGGGGTCGTACATCGAGTGCGCGCGGAAGCGGTACGTCCGCAGCTCGAGGAGGCGCGGGCCGAGCCCCTGGCGGACCTCGCCCGCGGCGCGCCGCGCGGCGCCGAGCACGGCCAGGACGTCCATGCCGTCCACCCGCGCCGACGGGACGCCGGCGGCGGTCGCCTGATCCGCGATCGAGCCGGCGCGGTAGCGCTCGATCGCCGTGCCCATCGCGTAGAGGTTGTTCTCGCAGAGCAGCAGCACCGGCAGCCGCCACAGCGCGGCCAGGTTGAGCGACTCGTGGAACTCGCCCTCGGCCGTCGCGCCGTCGCCGAAGAAGCAGGCCGTGACGCGCGGGCGCCCGAGGGTCTTGTCGGCGAGCGCGAGGCCTACCGCGATCGGCAGGCCGCCGCCCACGATGGCGTAGCCGCCGTAGAACGCGCGCCCGACGTCGAAGAGGTGCATCGAGCCGCCGCGGCCGCGCGCACAGCCGGTCGCCTTGCCGTACATCTCGGCCATCACCGCGGCGGGCGAGACGCCGCGCACGAGCGCGTGACCGTGCTCGCGGTAGGTGGCCACCACCGGGTCCTGCGCGTCGAGGGCGGCCATCGCGCCGACGGCCACCGCCTCCTCCCCGATGTAGAGGTGCAGGAAGCCGCGGATTTTCTGGAGGCCATAGACCTCCGCGCTCTTCTCCTCGAAGCGGCGCAAGAGGATCATCTGCTCGAGGAGGCGCAGCGCCTCGCCGCGATCGAGCTCGACCGGCGTCACGGCGCACCGCCTTCGAGCGTGGACAGATCGCCCTCGGGCAGGCCGAGCTCGCGCGCCTTGAGGAGCCGGCGCAGGATCTTGCCGCTCTTGGTCTTCGGCACGGCGTCCGTCACCGCGATCTCGCGCGGCGCCACCGCCGGGCCGAGGTGCTTTCTGGCGTGACCGACGAGCTCACGGTGCAGCGCCTCGCTCCACTCGAAGCCGGGCCTGAGCGCCACGAACGCCTTGACGATCTCGCCGGCGACGGGGTCGGGCTTGCCGATGACGCCCGCCTCCGCCACCGCCGGGTGCGCGAGCAGCACGCTCTCGACCTCGAACGGGCCGATGAGGTGCCCCGCCGTCTTGATGACGTCGTCCGCGCGCGCGACGAACCAGTAGTAGCCGTCGCCGTCCCGGCGCACGAGGTCGCCCGTGAGGTAGAGGCCGCCCACGAAGCACCTCGCGTAGCGCTCGGGCGCCTCCCAGTAGGCGCGGAACATCGACGGCCAGCCGGGGCGCAGCGCGAGCTCGCCCTGCTCTCCCTCGGTGACGGGCTCGATGCCGCTCCCGGTACGCCGAACGATCGCGGCCTCCACACCCGGCAGGGGCCGTCCCATCGAGCCGGGCCGTACCTCCATCGACGCGAAGTTGGCGATCATGATCCCGCCCGTCTCGGTCTGCCACCAGTTGTCGTGGAACGGCCGACCGAAGGTCTCCTGGCTCCACACGACGGCCTCGGGGTTGAGCGGCTCGCCCACGCTGGCGAGGAAGCGCAGCCGCGACAGGTCGCGACCGGCGAGCGGCGCCGGGCCCCCGCGCATGAGCATGCGGATCGCGGTGGGAGCCGTGTACCAGACCGTCACGCGCTCGTCCTCGAGCGTGCGGTACCAGCGCGCGGGATCGAGCTCACCCTCGTCGACGACCATCGTGACGCCGTTCGACAGGGGCGCGAGGATCCCGTAGGACGTCCCGGTCACCCAGCCTGGATCGGCGGTGCACCAGAAGACGTCCGCGGGGTGCAGATCGAGCGCGAGCCGACCCGTGAGGTGATGCATCACGATCGCCTCGTGCACGTGCAGCGCGCCCTTGGGCGTGCCCGTCGTGCCGCTCGTGAAGTGCAGGAGCGCCGGCGTCTCGGGCGGCGTGGGCGCCGACGAGTAGGCGGCGGGGCCGGCAGCGGCGAGGAGCTCGTCGAGGCCACGGGCCCCCGGCACACGCGCATCCGGCGCACTGGCGAACAGCACGTGCTCGAGCGCCGGCAGCTCGCTCCGGATGGGCGCGACCTTGCGCTCGTAGAGCTGCGCGGTCGTCACGAGCACGCGCGCGCCGCCGAGGCCCAGGCGCGCCCGCACGGGATCGGGCCCGAACGCCGAGAACAGCGGGCAGAAGATCGCGCGCGCCGCGAGGGTCCCGAGCGCGGCCACGTAGAGCGAAGGCACCCGCCCGAGCAGGGAGAACACGCGGTCGCCCGGCTGGATGCCGAGCCCCTCGAGCGCCCGCGCGAACGCGCCCGCGCGCCGCCACAGCTCCGCGTAGGTGAGCTCGCTGCGCTCGCCGCCCTTGCCGAGGAAGCGGATGGCCACGTGGTCGGCCAGCGGCCCGCGGGCGTGCCGCGCCACCGCGACCTCGGCCATGTTGAGGCCCGCTCCCGCGGGCCCCTCGAGGGCGGCGCGCGCCTCGGCCCACGAGAAGCCGGCGCACGCGGCCGCGTAGTCCGCGAGGTTCGGCGCCGCCTCGCCCGGGCTCCGGCGCTTGGCGATCGTGGGCCAGGTCGGCCTCATCGCACCTGCATCGACGCGATCGCGGAAGGTCATACCTCCGGATACTGCGAGCCACGTGCCACCCGCGCGGGCAGCGGGACCGCTACAGGCGCGCGATCCCCGCGCAGCCCGTGGGAGCTCCTGCCGCCGATTTGGAGGCGATCTCGGGCGCCTGACGCACCCATTGCGCGATGCCCCGCGGGGCGCCCTGCCACTACGACTGGCGCATCGCCGAGTGGATCTCACCGGTGCCGGCCATCTGCACGAGCTGGGCAGGCGTGAGCTGCAGGGCCGCGCAGCCGAAGCGCACCACGTCCGCCGCGCGCACGCAGAACAGCCGATCGCCGTGGTGAAAGGCCACGAACACGCCCCCGCACCCGGGCAGACGCGCACCCGTCGACTCGCAGTGGTAGACGAGCCGGTGCAGCATGGAGGTGAACCACGAGAGGTCCACCCTGCCGGGCACCACGACCTCGAAGGCCGCGGCGCCCGCGTGGCGCTCCGCCTCGAGCTTGTGCCTGGCCGCCTCGAGGGCCGCATTGACGTTGTCGGACGAGGCGGCGTGAAACGCCTGCTTCAGCAGCTCCTGGAATGCAATGCGCATGCGCCTCGGAAATGCATTGGATGTGCCTCGCTTGACGCGCAGGCGCGCCGGCTCAGGCGGGCGGCTGCGGCTCAGCTTCGTCAGCGGACCTGCGCGAGGCCCACGACGTAGTTGTGCCCGTACGCCTTCGCGCAGCGCGGACACGTCGTGTAGAAGAAGAACAGCTTCTCGAGCCGCTTGCCCTTTTCTTGCACGAGCTGCTCCATCGCCCTGCACCAGTTGCGCGATTCGGAGAACGGGCCATCGAAGACCCTGGTCAGGAACGTGCCCGAGAGGTGCACCATGTCCGCACCCGGGACGGCGTGGTCCACCGCGAACAGGTGGTCGGCGTGCCACGGAGAGTCGTCGTGGCTGAGGACCAGCGTGCCGCCCTGCTCGGCGTGCGCCTGCTCGATCGCCCTCCAGGTCCGCTTGAAGACCGCGCCCATGTTGAGCGGGATGTGAAACAGGCTCCGGGTCGAGGCCCGGACGAACGGCTTGTGCTCGAAGCGCAGCTCCTCTCCATCCCAGTCTGCCGGCTGGAACCGCGGGCAGCAGCCCGTGAGGTTGTCGGTCCGGTCCATGCGCGGCAGCTCGTTGACCTGCAACATCGCGGCACCTCCACCTCCCGATGACGCAACGCCCGTGCCACCCGACTCCCGTCGTGGGGGTGCCGAGCTACCGCTCGCTGTCCAGGTGGGCGAGCTGCGCCTCCGCGTAGCGGCCTCCGGCGACGGCGTCCGGGGGCACCAGCGCCTCGAGCGCCGCGACCTCTGCCGCAGAGAGCGGCCGCTCGAGCGCCCCGAGCACCCCCGCGAGCTGCGCGCAGGTCCGCGCGCCGAGGAGCGGCACGAAGCGCGGCTGACGGGCGAGCGCCCACGCGATGCAGAGCTGGGCGGGGGTCTGCCCGCGCGCCTCGGCGAAGGCCCGGACGCGGCCGACCACGTCCTCGTTGCGCGCGAGGTTCTCGGGCGAGAACCGGGGCAGGTAGCGGCGGAAGTCCGCCGGCCCACCGGGCTTGCTGCCGCTCAGCAGGCCCCGGGACAGGACGCCGTAGAGCGTCGCGCCGATGCCGAGCTCCTCGAGCACTGGGAAGATCTTCGCCTCTGGCCCGCGCGAGACGAGCGAGTACTCGATCTGCAGGTCGGCGATCGGATGGACCGCGTGCGCGCGCCTGATCGTGTCGGCCCCGACCTCCGACAGCCCGATGTGGCGCACGTAGCCCTTCTGCACGAGCTCTGCGATCGCGCCGATGGTGTCCTCGATGGGCACGCTCGGATCGAGGCGCGCGGGGCGATACACGTCGATCACCTCGACGCCCAGGCGCCGCAGGCTGTAGGCGGCGAAGCTCTTGAGCGCCGCCGGGCGCGTGTCCACGCCGAGCCAGGCCCCGTCCGGGCCGCGCAGGGCGCCGAACTTCACCGAGAGCAGCACCCGATCTCGCCGGCCCGCGATCGCGCGCCGCACGAGGAGCTCGTTCAGACCCATGTCGTAGAAGTCGCCGGTGTCGAGGAGCGTCACGCCGCGCTCGATCGCGGCCTGGATGGTCGCCACCCCGTCGTCCTCGCTCGTCGCCCCGTACATGCCGGTCATCCCCATGCACCCGAGCGCGATGGGGAACACCTCCGGTCCCACCTTCCCGAGCTGCCTCCGCTGCGTGTTCGACTGGCTCATCGTTCACCTCTCGAGCTCAAGCTACGGCTGTCCATCGAATCACACCAGTGAATAGGATAGATTCGACTCATGAACAGGGGTTATGAAAGAGACCTCGACCTCAACCTCCTGCGCGTCTTCGCCGTGACCGCCGAGCTCGGCAGCGTCACCGCGGCGGCGGCGCAGCTCTACCTCACGCAGCCCGCCGTCAGCGCCGCGCTCCGCCGCCTGACCACCGCGATCGGGACCCCGGTGTTCGCCCGCCAGGGGCGGGGACTCGCGCTGACGAGCCGGGGCGAGCAGCTCCTGCGCGACATCGCCCCGCACCTCGGCGCGCTCGTCGACGCGGCGCTCTCGGCGCCGGCCTTCGACCCGCGCACCAGCGAGCGAGCCATCCGCCTCGGCCTGTCCGACGCCGCCGAGCAGTGGCTCCTGCCCGCGCTCCTGCGCGCGCTCGATCGGGAGGCGCCGCGCATGCGCCTCGTGACGCTGCCCGTCCAGTTCCGCACCGTCGGCGAGGCGCTCGCGTCGCGCAGGATCGACGCGGCCGTGACGGTCGCGGACGACCTCCCGGGGGCGATCCGCCGGCGCGCGCTCTTCTCCGGCGGCTTCGTCTGCCTGTTCGATCCCAGGCACGCGCGGCTCGGCGCGGGCCGCCTGACGGAGCGTCGCTACTTCGAGCACGAGCACGTCGTCGTCTCGTACAACGGCGATCTGCGCGGCATCGTGGAGGACGCGACCGAGAGACGGCGCCAGGTGCGCTGCTCGGTCTCGAGCTTCGCGAACATCGGCGCGCTCGTCGAGGGCTCGGCGCGCCTCGCGACCATCCCCGCGCTGGTGGCCGCGCAGGTGCGCGCGACGCGGCCGCGGCTGCGCACGGCGCCCCTGCCCTTCTCCCTGCCGGGGGCGCCGATGGAGCTCCTCTGGCCGACCACCGGGGATGACGACGACGCCGCCCGCTTCGTCCGCGAGCGCATCGTGCGGGTGGCCGCGAAGGTGCCGAAGGCCGCGGGGTGAGGCGAGCAGAGGCTGTCCCTGGGAGCGGGAGAGACACAGCTCAGCCACGAGTCACCCGAGGGCTGTCCCTGGTTCAGGGGGCCCGAGAGCGTCCGCCAAAGCGAGCGAAGCGAGCGTGGTGTCGCCGCAGGCTGTGCCGAGGACGACACGGGGCCCCACGGAGCGCGGAGAGC
>CAZQJC010000213.1:0-22491 GCA_964593795.1 uncultured Myxococcales bacterium
AGGCAGGCGCCGTCACGACTTAGCGAATCGGCCCGTCGAAGCCACCGACCTCAGGCGTTCCCTGTTCCTTGTTGCTCTGTTGTTCTATTGATCTATTTCGTCGTTCAGCCCTTCGACTCGGTCGGTACGAAGATGTGACGAATGATGAGAGGCGCCGCTACCGCAGCTCGGGCTTCTCGGGCTCGGGCGGCGGTGGCGGCTTCTTCGTCACGGGCGGGAGCTGGAACTTCTTCTGCTCCTTGCCCTCGGGCTTGCTCTCGGGCTTCGCGGGGTCGGGCTCCGCGGGCTCCCGGGCCTCGCGCTGCAGGCGCTCGAGCTCGCGGGCCTTGGCCCTGGCCTCCGCGGCGAGCCGCTGCAGGAGCTCGCTCTTCTGCTCGGCCGTCGCCTCCATCGTGGCCACGATCTCGCGGTCGGCCTGCTCCTTGGCCTCCTTGAGCGCCTTCTCCGCTGCGACCTTCTCGGCCATGGCATCGGCGATCCGCTTCTTCGCCTCGGTGCGCTCGCGCTCGCGCGCCTCGGCCAGCGCCCACGCCCGCTCGCGAGCGGCCTGCTCGCGCCGCACGGCGCTCCACCAGTAGAGCCCGCCCACGACGGCCGTCAGCAGCACGAGCACGCCGAGGACGACGGACAGCTTGCGCAGGCTGCGACGCGCGCCCTGCTCGCGCTCCTGCACCTGGGCAGCCACCGCGTCGAGCAGGCGAATCGTCCGCGCCCCCGCGCCCACCTTGAGCGCCATCGCGCGCGCCACCTCGTTGACGTTGTCGATGGGCACGGGCATGAGCCCCGGCGCCGTCCGCGGCTCGCGCGGCATCGTCGGCTGGTCGGTGGCGGACATCGTCAGGGGCCGCGCCCCCTCGCGCGTCGCGGGCGGCTTCGAGCCCTCGCGCGTCGCGACCGGCGCCGCGGGAGGCTTCGAGCCCTCGCGGGACGGCAGCGCGCGGGCGCCCGAGCCCTCGCGCGAGGGCAGGGGACCCGCCCCGGATCCCTCGCGGCGCGGCAGGTTCTTCAGGCCCGAGCTCTCGCGGCTCGGCGGCTCGGGATCCCCCGGCGCCGGCACCATGCCGGGCAGCGGCCGCAGGGCCGGCGCGCCGAGAGCGGTCTTCGCCGGTGGGATCTCGCCGCCGCTCGCCGCCGGGGTCGCCGGTGGGCTCGTGGGCGGGCTCGGCGGTGGGCTCGCCGGCGCGCTCGCTTGCACCTCCGTCATCACCGGCGGCATGCCGAGCAGCGTCTGGCCCACGACCGGCGCCTTGCGCAGGGTCGGTGCGCCCTCGTCGACCGCCTGGATCGCGGCCAGCGCCGCTGCCTCGGGCACGGTCGTCGCGGGCGCGACGGGCAGAGCCGCCGGCGTCTCCGCGGGCGCGACCGGCTCCTCCTTGGTCGTCTGCTTCGGCACCGACTGGAAGCCCGGCAGCGTCGACATCGGCGAGCCGGGCAGCGTCACGAGCAGCGTCGGCCCGTCCGAGCCGAGCGCGATCCGCGTGCCCGTCTTGAGCAGCACGCCCGGGTAGGACGCGCGGATCCCGCCGACGAACGTGCCCGACTCCGAGTCGAGGTCCTCGACGAAGACGGCGCCCTCGCGCTCGCGCAGGAGCGCATGCCGCGCCGAGACCCGCGGCCACTGCTTTCCGTCGAGCCGGAGCTGTGCCTCGGGGCCCGTGCCGATGATGACGCCGCGGCGGATCTCGCTCGCGGAGAACGGCACGCCGCCGATCCCCCCGACCTCGAGGAGCACGCGTGGCGGATCCACGCGGGTCTGCGACAAGTCCTCTGGCACCGTCCGAGCCTCTACCCCCGAGGCTACCGAAAAACCGGCGCCCCGGGAATCGCGGGTCGGCGCCCCCGACGGTGAGGGGGCCGGCGGATCGGGCGGCGGCACGCCGAGCGGCGTCCGGAAACGCGGCGGTCCGTCGTGCTCGCTCATGCGCATGCCCACGATCTACGGCAGGGCTCGCCGACCGTTACGTCCTGCGCCAAGGCCTGTCCCCGAACGGCGATCGTCGGGCAGGCGAGCGGTAGCGAGCCGCAAGGGCGTAGCGAAGCGAAGCGGAGCGAAGACGCAGGGTGGAGGGCCCGCCGCGGCTTTGCCGCGGTGGGGGCGGGGCGGCGCGCCCCGCCTGCCGTGGCCTTCCGAGGCCACGGATCGCAAGCTAGCTCGCGCCGCAGCACTTCGCCAGCTCCCGCGCGATCTCGGCCGGGGTGAACGATCGGGTCGCGGCGCCGCGCTCGAGGGCCGCCCGCGGCATGCCGAAGATCACCGATGAGGCCTCGTTCTGCACCATCGTCGTGCCTCCCTCGCGCTGCACGTCTCCGAGACCCACGGCGCCGTCCTCGCCCATGCCCGACATCACGACGCCGATCGCGCTCTTGCCGTAGGCCCGCGCCAGCGAGGCCAGCATGACGTCGCCGCTCGGCACGTGCTCGGGCGAGCTCGGCCTGCGCGGCCCGGGCTCCGACAGCAGCACGCGCCCTGCCGAGCTCAGCGTCAGGTGGGTGCCGTCCGGCGCGAGGAACGCGACGCCGGGCACGAGCGCCGCGCCGGCCTCGGCGACCCTCACCTCGACGGCCGCCTGCTTGCCGAGCCACGCCGCGAGCCCGGCGGCGAACCCCGCGGCGAGGTGCTGCACGATCACGATCGGCGCGCCGAAGCCGACGGGGAGGCGCGACAGCAGCTCCGCGAGCGCGCCCGGGCCGCCGGTCGACGCCACGATGCCCACCGCCCGCCGCAGCTCGGGTCTGGGCGGCAGGATCTGGAACGCGCCCGTGACGCCCGTGCGCGGCGACGGGGCCGGGCGCCGCATCACCGGGATCGATGCCAGCATCTTGATCTTGGCGACGAGCTCGCGCGTCTCGGCGGACGACGAGTGCAGCGCCGTCGGCTTGCGCACGAGCTCGAGCGCGCCGCGCTTGAGGGCCTCGAACGACAGCGCGTCCGACATCGGGTCCGCGGTCCACACGAGGATGGGCACCGGCGTCTGCGCCATGATCCGCTCGATCGCCTCGAGGCCGCCCATGACCGGCATGTGCACGTCCATGACGACCACGCTCGGCGCGACGGCCGCCACGGTCTCGACCGCCTTCTTGCCGTCGGGTGCCATGCCCACGAGCTCGATCTCGGCGTCGCGCTCGAGCACGGCGGCGAGGGCCGCGGCGATGATCGGCGAGTCCTCCACGATGAGCACGCGAACCGCCGCCATGGACGTTCGAGCATAGCACCTGTCGTGCTAACCTGCGGCCGCTCGAACGTGCGCATCCTCAAGAAGTTCTTGAAGATTTTCGGCATCACCGTGGGCGGCCTGGTCGCGCTCGTCCTGGTCGTGCTGGTCTCCGCGCGCTTCGCGCTCAATGGCCCGCGCCTCGGACGCTTCGTCTCGGGCATCGCCAACGACGAGATCATGGGCCGGATCGACATCGGCTCGATCGACTGGACGCTGCCCTTCGGCAACATCGTGACGGGCAACCCCTGGGCGCTCGGCGTCCGCGACGTGGAGGTCCGCGACGACCAGGGCAAGCTCGTCGCGCACGTCTCCGAGGTCAAGGTGGCCGTCGACATGCGCGCCATCCTCGGCGGTCGCGTGCGCGTCACCGAGCTCTCCGTCGGGCGCACGCTGGCGAACGTCGAATCGGCGGCCGGCTTCGCGGGCAACGCCTTCAAGCCCAGAAAACCCCCCAAGCCGAAGAAGCCGAAGAAGCCGAAGAAGCCCGGCGAGCCCGACACCACCGATGTCGAGGTGACGAACGCGCACCTCGGGCCCATCGAGGTCCACGTGGGCCTGTCGCCCAAGATGTGGATCGACGTCCAGGGCTTCGAGTCGACGGTGGGCGTGAACATCAAGGGCGAGAAGATGCTCGTGGACCTGCGCCCGCGCATCCCGCACGCGGCGGTCGCGACGCCCACGGGCCAGCTCACGATCGACGACCTGCACGCGCCGTTCGGCATCGGCTTCTACGACGGGCCCGAGGCGGGCAAGCCCAAGACCGCGGCCAAGCGGCCGGACGATCTCTACGTCAGCCTCGCGGGCAAGCTCGGCGGCGCGGACCTCGACCTCTCCGGCGCGCTCCTCGGGATCATGGATCCGACGCCCGAGGAGGTGCGCAGGAAGCAGGAGAACCCGCGCGGCGGCATGGACCTCCACCTCGAGCTGCTGCACGTCTCCGGCCTGCTCGACCAGGTGAGAAAGACCTTCGCGGTGCCGGTCGGCCTCGGCGGCGCGCCCGACGCCCTCCTCCGCGTGCACGTGCACTCGACCAAGGAGGACCCGATCATCGCCGACGCGCACCTCGAGGGGATCGGCGCGACGGTCCCGCAGAAGGCGCCCAAGCCCCCGATCAGGATCTCGAACCTCCTCGCCGACGCGACCTACAAGAGCGGCCACGGCGACGTCGATGTGAACCTCAAGCGCGTCGAGCTGCCCGGCGGCACGCTCGCGGCCAAGGCGCAGCTCCGGCTCGAGACGGGCACGATGGCCGCGCAGGTGTGGCCCGATCTCGATCCGGGGCCGCTCGCGGTCGGGGGCCCGCTCGGGCGCGTCTTCGGCGTGATCAAGGTGCGGGGCCTGCTCGACGTGATGGAGCGGCTCGAGGTCGAGGAGATGGACCTCAAGTTCGCGCGCGGCCCGAGGGCCAAGATCAAGCAGCTCCCGAGGGCCGTGCAGATCGCGCTCAGGGCGGGCATCACGAACAGCCTCGCGACGCTCAAGTCGCTCAGCATCAACGCGGGCACGCTCGACATCGACTCGAAGGCGAGCGCGGACCTCGACGCCAAGCGCGGCGGGTCGCTGAGCGCGGGCCTCCGCCTCTTCGCGCCGGACCTCGCGCCGATGTTCGCCGACCTCGGGCTCGAGCGCTTCGCGAAGAGCGCGACCATCGACGTCAAGGCCGGGGGGACGCTGAGCTCGCCGCGCGTCGAGGCGGACATCACGGTGGTCGAGCCCGGCTTTCGGCAGTACCGCGCCGAGAAGCTCACGACGCACGCGAGCTACGACGGGCACACGGCGGGCGTCGAGGGGCTCGATCTCGCCGGCTTCGGGGGCCACATCACGGGCAAGGCGGCGGCGACGCTCGGCAAGGGCTCGCCCGGCATCTCGGCCGACCTCGCGCTCGCCGGCATCGACCTCTCGCGCGTCGAGCTCGCGCCGCCGGATCCCGACAAGCCCAGGCCGCCGCCGCTCCTGCAGGGCATCGTCTCCGGGACGGTGACCGCGCGCGGCCACGCCAACGCGCCCGACGCGAAGGTCTCGCTGCGCATCCCGAAGCTCGCCGCGCAGGGCGAGCGCGTCTCGAACGTGGTGGTCGACGCGCGCCTGCGCCCCGACGGCGTGGCGGTCCTCGAGAGGGTCTCGCTCACGCGTGACGCCGGCGGCGGCGTGGCCGTGGCAGGCACCTACGGCACGAAGACGGGCGACCTCGACGTCAAGCTGCGCCTCGAGCCGCTCGCGGTGCAGTCGCTCGCGCAGCTCGCGAAGGTGCCCGTGCAGGCCACGGTGTCGGCGGACCTCTCGGTCTCCGGCAACGCCACCGACAAGGACTTCCGGCCGAAGGGCGCGATCGACATCATCGGCGCGAAGTTCCGCGACCTCGCGCTCGGCGAGGGGCACCTGCAGCTCGCGACCGGCGCCGACGGCATCCAGATCCACGGCGTGCTCTTCGATCGCGTGTGGATCGACGGCACCTTGCAGCCGTTCCCGAAGCTCGCGGGCAACGTGCGGCTGCAGCTCCGCAACGTGCACGCCGAGGACTTCCAGCCCGAGCTCAAGAACATCATGAACCTCTCGACGACGCTCTCGGCGGTCGTCGACGTCGCGCTCGCCGAGGGCACGCTGCAGTTCGCCTCGGTCACCATCCCCGACCTGCGCGTGGGCTTCGACGGCGAGACGCAGGACGGCTCGATCAAGCGGCTCGAGGTCAAGAACGAGCAGCCGATCCGCATCGCCTTCGACGGGCCGACGCAGGTGATCAACGTCTCGAGCCTGCGCCTGACCGGCGACGCGGGGACGATCGCGGTCGAGGGGCAGGTCGGCCCGCTCGACTCCAAGGCGAGCGTCTCGGCGGCCATCGACCTCGGCATCGTCGAGTACGTCGCGCGCGCCGGCCTCGCGAGCACGCGCGGCAAGCTCCTCCTCGAGGCGCAGATGAGCGGGCCGATGGCGGCGCCCAAGATCGCCGCGGTGATGGAGTTCAAGGGCGCGGCGCTGCTCCCGCAGGGCTTCGCCGAGCCCGTGCGCATCGCGGGCGGCCGCATCGAGGTGCAGAACCGGCAGGACGGCAAGGCGCTCGCGGCCATCCAGGGCCTGCGCGTCGAGGTCGCAGGGGGCCTCCTGCAGATCGCCGGCAAGGCCAAGCTCACCGACGACTGGAAGCCGGGCAAGCTCGACGCGAGCGTCATCGGCGAGCTCCCGGCGAAGATCGCCGAGATCGCGGCGCCGGCCGCGGTCTCCGACGCCTCCGGCGCCCTCGGCATCCAGGCCAACGTCGGCGGCACGGCGCAGAAGCCGGAGATCGACGGGAGCATCACGATCCCGCTCTCGGGCATCGAGCTGCGGGTGCGCAAGTTCGCGCAGGTGCAGCTCCTCGGCGGCAAGATCTACTTCAACCAGAAGAAGATCAACATCGACGACATCAAGGCCAAGATCGAGGACGGCTCGATCGCGATCAACGGCGCGATCGACTTCAAGGACAACTTCAAGATCGACAACATCGACCTGCGGGTCGTCGGGCGCGAGATCCCGTACCGCATCCCCGGCACCGTGTTCGTGTCGGTGAGCCCCAACCTGTCGTTGCGCGGGGACCTCGAGGACCTCACGGCTTCGGGCAACGTCGACATCGTCGAGTGCGAGGTCACGCAGCAGGTCGACTTCTCGAAGATCCTCGCGAGAAAGGGGCTCGAGGTCACCGGCGAGGCGACGGGCCCGAAGCGCAAGAAGAAGACCAAGGCGGGACCGAACCCCATCCTCGCCAACACCGACCTCGAGATCCGCATCTCGTCCCCGGGCGGCATCGTCATCCGCAACAACCTGGCCGACATGCGCCTCGACGCGAACCTCACGGTGCTCGGCACGGCCGCGCAGCCGGCGCTCGATGGCGAGGTCCGCTTCGTCCAGGGCGGCTTCAAGATCCCGTTCTGGCAGGGTCGCTTCGACCGCACGAGCGGCACCATCTCGTTCGATCAGGGCGGCAAGCTCGGCGAGGACACGCCGACGTTCGCGATCCGCGCCGAGAACGACCTCATCGACGCCAACGAGGTGCAGCACCTCGTGGTCCTCGAGGTCACGGGCAAGCCCAAGCCCTCGCCGTTCATCAACCTCATGACGACGAACACGGGCCTCAACCGTGGCCAGACGCTCATCCTCCTGACGACCAAGCGCGCGCCCACCGACCTGCGAAACGAGATCCGGACGTCGCAGGGCGGCGGCGGCACGGCGGTCGCCGACCAGGCGGTCAAGGACCTCATGTCGGCGCCGCTCAACGACCTGCTCGGTCCCGCGGCGCAGTCGCTCATGAAGACGCTGCTGTTCGGCTTCACCGCCGACGTGAACTTCGCGATCGGCCCGGAGTCGGCCGAGATGGTGATCAAGAAGCGCTTCAACCGCTACCTGTCGGCGCGCGGGCGCATCGTGCTCGGCCTGGTCGGTCGCGGCCGGCAGGAGGCGCGCGGTGACCTGCGCCTGCACGACGACCTCGGCGGCCTCGTGCTCTTCGAGCGGCGCGTGCGCGGCGACGGCACCGAGGACGAGGCCAAGAGCGTGCTCAAGACGCAGCTCCTGTTCCAGCACAGGTTCCTGAAGTGAGGAGGCTTCGGGCTTCAGGCTTCAGGCGTCAGGCCTCAGGCTTCGGACTGGGTGCTCTGCTCGCGCTCGTGGCGTCGGCGAGCGCTGCGCGAGCGGAGGAGCCGGAGGAGAAGGCGGAGCCGGAGAAGAAGGGGGAGGGCGAGAAGAAGGGGGAGGGCGACAAGAAGCCCGAGGACAGGAAGAAGGCGGACGCCAAGAAGGCGGCCGAGGGCGCCAAGGAGCCGGGCGATCCCGACAACGTCTTCCCGCTCGTGTCGCCACTGCCCGGCACCAAGGTGCAGGCGCTTCGCCCGGGCATCGAGGCGTGGGAGCTGCCTGCCGGCGGCATCTTCGGCGTGAGCGGGGTCTTCATCCCGAACCTCGAGAGCCGGCCGATCGCGAGCGTCACGCTCGTCGGCGAGAAGAAGCAGTGGTGGGACAAGCCCGAGATCCTCGAGCGCACCGTCGCGGACGAGCTCGGCGATCGCTGGTTCTTCACGCCCGTCGCGTGCACGGGACCGAAGGCCAAGGACGACGCCGCGTGCCGCGAGCGGCGCAAGCGCCAGCCGTCGTCCGCGGAGCGCCTCGAGGCGCTCTTCGGCCTCCTCGGCTACGAGCACAAGCTCGCGACCAAGAGCGGGCCGGGTGGCATCGCCGTCACGCTGACGCTCGCGCCGGTGCAGTTCGTGCGCATCGTGCGCATCTACGGCAACTGGCCGCTCTTCGAGGACGAGATCAAGCGACGCCTGCGCCTGCGCGGGGGCCTGCGCCTGCCGCCGCCGGGGCCGCAGCGCGACGCCGACTTCGACCAGGAGAAGGCGCGCATCACGTCCTACCTCAAGGGCGAGGGCTTCTTCGAGGCGACGGCCAAGATCGAGGTCAAGCCGCTCGACCACCCCGGGCAGGTCAAGCTCGTCGTCACCGTGCAGCTCGGCCGCACGTACCGCTACGGCAAGCTGCACAAGGAGGGCAACAAGGCCTTCGACGACGAGGCCATCGACGACATCATGCTGCCCAAGTGGCACGAGCGTGACTGGGCGCCGCCGTTCCAGGAGTTCCAGCAGCTCGCGGGCCTGAACCTCGCGAACGCGACGGACACGCTGAGCAAGGTGGGCCCGCCCGTGCCGGGCTGGAACCGCGAGGCGTTCTCGATCGAGCGCCTGAACCAGCGCGTCGCCAACCTGCGCAAGGAGTACCAGCGCCGCGGCTTCGCCGCCGTGCGCGTGTCGGTCGACTTCGACGAGACCAAGTCGATCGATCGCAAGGGCGGCGTCGTGAACCTGAACCTCCGCATCCGCGAGGGCAAGAAGCTCGAGGTCGGGTTCCGCGGCAACGCCAAGCTGACGGACGACGAGCTCAAGCGGGTGCTCGTCTTCAACGAGCTCAACAGCTACGACGACGTCACGATCGACGAGAACGCGCGCGCGCTGCAGAACCTCTACCAGCAGAACGGCTACTTCCTGGCGCAGGTGCGCGGCAAGGTCGTCGAGGCCACCGACGCGCTGCAGCGCGTGGAGTTCTCGATCGTCGAGGGCCCGGAGATGCGGGTCAAGAAGGTCGACTTCCGCGGCAACGACAAGGTCAAGAAGGAGGATCTCGCGGGCGTGGTCGAGACGCGGGTGTACCCGCCGCTCGGCACGATCGGCCTCGGCGAAGGCGGCTACACGACGAGCGCGCAGATCGAGCGCGACGTCGAGCTCATCAAGGCGTCCTACAAGGTGCAGGGCTTCGCGGAGGCCGAGGCGGACGGCGATCTCGCTCCCGACGAGGAGGCGCTCGATCGCGCGGGCGTGCTGGCCGCGCTCGAGGCGACCGTGCCCCGGCCCGACTCGCTCTACGTGCGCTACTCGGTGGAGGAGGGCGACCGCAAGAGCGTCGGCAGCATGGTGATCGCCTTCCGGGGCGACAAGCACCACTTCGACGGCGAGACGCTGCTGCGGCGCATGGCGATGCGACCGGGGCAGACGTACACCAAGGACGCGTTCGACAAGGACCGCGGCACGATCGAGCGTGCGTACAAGGAGATCGGCTACCGCGAGGCGCGCGTGGAGGGCCTCCTCCAGGCGGACGAGGCCAAGGACCCGTTCTCGCTGCGCGTGCTCTGGACGATCGACGAGGGCAAGCCGGTGAAGATCGGCGAGGTCCTCATCCGCGGCAACTACCACACGAGCGAGCGCGTGCTGCGGCGCGAGATCGACCTGCGCCGCGGCGATCTCTACGAGGAGTCACGCGTCGAGCGCATGACGCAGAACATCCGCTCGACGGGCCTCTTCTCGGCGGTGCGCCTCGCGTTCCTCCCGGCGTCGAGCGACCCGCAGACGGTGCACATCGTCATCGACGTCGAGGAGCGCTACGACGACTACGGCACGGTGGAGCTCGGCGGCGGCTACGCGACCGACGCGCTCGGCTACGTGACGGCGGGCTACCTCAACCGCAACATCTTCGGCGGGGCGTACCTCCTCGAGGTGCGCGGCACGTACGGTCAGCGCCTGTGGGAGATCGCGACCACGTTCGTGTGGGCGCGGTTCCTCAACTCGCGCTTCCGCCTCGAGCTCAAGGGCGAGGCGCGGTCGGAGGAGACGCAGCGCCTCGGCCTCATCCAGACGCAGCAGGTGATCACGACGCTCAAGCGCGAGGTGCTGCCGCGCGCGAACCTGTTCCTGCAGTGGACGCTGCGCCAGGTGACGCGGCCCGAGGACCTCGTGCGCCCGGCCGGCCCGAGCGACGACCAGCAGCGCTTCAACACGCAGACGTTCGTCTCGTCGATCGGCCCCGGCTTCGACCTCGACCGGCGCGACAACCCCCTGCTGCCCCGGCGCGGCTACCGCGCGACGATCATCACCGCGTACGCCGACCCGAACCTGTGGATCTCGGGCGACTCGGCGAGGTACTTCCGCGTGAGCGCGACGGCCCAGGGTTTCGTGCCGCTCGGCGGGCAGATCGCGCTCGCGCAGGGCATGCGCTACGACCACGGCTTCCCGCTCGGCGGCGCGGTGCTGCTGCCGAAGACGGAGCGCTTCTTCGCCGGCGGCGACACGACCGTGCGTGGCTTCGAGGCCGACATGCTGCGCACCGAGGACACGTGCATCGAGCTGCCCGGCGCGGGCGAGCCGTGTCTGCAGCGCGTGCGCCGCCCCGCCGGCGGCAACATCCGCCTCGTCTACAACTTCGAGATCGAGTTCCCGTGGCTCGCGTCGAAGAAGGTGCCCATCAAGAGCACGCTCTTCTTCGACACCGGCCTGGTCGTGGACAGCTACGCGGGCTTCTCGCTGCGCAGCTTCCGCCATGCCGTTGGCTTCGCGCCCATCCGCGTGGGCCTGCCGATCGGCTTTCTGTCCTTCGAGTACGCCTTCCCGCTCGACCCCGAGCCCGGCGACGACCCCACCGGGCGATTCCACTTCAACTTCGGATACACGTTTCAGTAGCCACGCTTCACTCCTCGTCGTCGCCGAAGAAGACGCCGACGGCGATCTCGATCGCGTCGAAAGGCTCGGCGCGAACGCGCTCGCCTCGTTCTGCGGTGATCACCTCGAGGTAGCCCTCGGCGGACCAGCGATGGACCGCGAGGGTCTCCTCGATGGGGTCTACCACCCAGTAGTGGCCCACGCGGGACCGGTGATAGACGCGCTTCTTCCGCACCAGATCGTTACGCTTGTTGGAGGACAGGACCTCGCAGGTCCAGTCGGGCGCCACCTGGATGGGCACCTCCCGCGGCAGCTCGGGGAGGCGTTCCCGGCGCCACGCGGCCACGTCCGGTCGCAGCGTGTTCTGCGGGTCGAAGTAGATGTCCGCCTCGGTCGCGAAGATCCAGCCACCAGGCCAGCGGCCGCCGGGCCGCCGATCGTAGGGCTGGAGGAGGTGGAAGATCCGGCCCTGCGCCCCGCCGTGCCTGCCCGAGGCCGGTTCCTTCGGGACGATCTCGCCATCGATGAGCTCGTGCCTTCGGACGTCGTCGGGGATGGCCAGCAGATCTGCCAGGCTCGCTCTACCCGACGCCCTTTTGGAGACGAAGGCGCTCATCCGAAGACGAGTATAGCCGGAGGCGGGAGTTGACAAGTCGAGCCGGACCCCTTGTACCGTCCGGGCATGTCTTCTTTGCGGAATCGGCAGTGGGTGCTCGCGCGGCGGCCGACGGGGCTCGTGTCGGAGGCGGACTTCAGGTGGAACGAGGCCGACGTGCCGGAGCTGGCGGAGGGGCAGGTGCTCGTGCGCACGCTGTGCCTGTCGTGCGATCCGACGCAGCGCGGGTGGATGTCGATGGACACCTATCTGCCGAAGGTCGAGATCGGCGAGGTCATGCGCTCGAGCGGCGCGGGGCGGGTCGTCGCGTCGAAGCACCCGGCGTTCGCGGAGGGGCAGCTCGTGCAGGGGCTGCTCGGCTGGCAGGACTACGCGATCGTGACGGCGGGCAAGCCCGGGGCGCTGATGCCGCTGCCGTCCGGCGTGCCGATCGAGACCGCCCTCGGTGCGCTCGGCATCACCGGGATCACGGCGTACTTCGGCCTGCTGGACGTCGGAAAGGCCAAGGCCGGCGAGACCGTCGTCGTCTCCGGCGCGGCCGGCGCGACGGGCTCGATGGTCGCGCAGATCGCGAAGATCATCGGCTGCCGCGTCGTGGGGATCGCGGGCGGCGCGGAGAAAGCCCGGTACCTCACGGCGGAGCTCGGGCTCGACGCGGCGATCGACTACAAGGGCGAGGACGTCGCCGCGCGCCTCGGCGAGACCTGCCCGAAGGGGATCGACGTCTACTTCGACAACGTGGGCGGTGACATCCTCGACGCCGCGCTGGCCAAGCTCGCGATGCGCGGGCGCGTGGTCATCTGCGGCGCGATCTCCCGGTACAACGAGGCCGCGCCGGGCCCCGGGCCGAAGAACTACATGAACCTCCTGCTCAAGCGCGGGCGCATGGAGGGCTTCATCGTCCTCGATTACCTCCCGCGCGTGGCGGAGGCGATCCTGCCGATGGCCGGGTGGCTCGCACAGGGCAAGCTCAAGGACCGCGTCGATGTCCAGGTCGGTCTCGAGCGCGCGCCGGCGGCGCTCGCGCGGCTCTTCCTCGGGCAGAACGAGGGCAAGCAGCTCGTCCGCGTCGCGGAGTAGGGCCTACCCGATCCCCCCGACCCAGGTCCGGGCGACGAGGTTCCGCCCGAGCTGGTAGGGCACCTCCGCCGGCGACGTCGCGTCCCACAGCACCACGTCCGCCGCTGCCCCCACGCCGAGGCGGCCGCCATCGCGCCCGAGGGCGCGCGCCGCGTGCCGCGTGACGCCGCGCCACGCCTCCTCGACCGTCACGCGGAGCTGCATGCACGCGAGCGACATCTGGAGCGGCAGCGACTCCGTCATCGACGAGCCCGGGTTGCAGTCGGTGCCGAGCGCCATCTTCACGCCGAGCTCGATCAACCTGCGCGCCGGGGGCCGCGGCAGATCGAGCGTGAGCATCGCGCCGGGCAGGAGCACGGCCACCGTGCCCGCCGCCGCGAGCGCGCGCGCGTCGTCATCCGTCACGCTCTCGAGGTGATCCGCCGACCACGCCCCGAGCTCGGCCGCGAGGGCCGTCGCGCCGGTGCGCGTGAACTGCTCCGCGTGGCAGTGCAGGCCCAGGCCCGCGCGCCGGCCGGCCTCGAGGAGCGCGCGCGCCTCGGCCAGCACATAGGCGCCCTGGTCGCAGTACACGTCGCACGCGTCGGCGAGCCGCTCGGCCGCCGCCCGCGGGATCAATTCATTTGCGAAAGCGGATATATAAGCGGCGCGCGCCGCGGGAGCGTCCTTGACCTCCGCGGGCAGCACGTGCGCCAGCAACGTCGGCGACAGGTGCACGGGGGCCCGCCTGGCCACCTCGGCGTAGAGGCGCAGCATGCGCAGCTCGCCCTCGAGCTCGAGCGCGTAGCCGGTCTTGGCCTCGATCGTGGTCGTGCCGTGGTCGCGCATGCGCGCGAGGCGTGCGACCGTGGCCGCCACGAGCGCTTCGTCGGCCGCGGCCCGCGTCGCGCGCACCGAGCTGTAGATGCCGCCGCCCGCCGCCTGGATGTCGGCGTAGGAGTCGCCGCGGACGCGCATCGCGAATTCGTTTGCGCGGTCGCCCCCGAACATCGGGTGCGCGTGCGGATCGACGAGGCCGGGGGTCACCATCCGGCCCGCCGCGTCCACGCGCTCGCCGCCCGGCGCGAGCTCGCCCGCAAAGCCCCGACGCCCGCCGGCGTAGATCACGCGGCCGCCGGCGCACGCGAGCGTCGCCCCCTCGACGACGCCGAGGCCCGTGCCCTCCATCGTCAGGAGCACGCCGATGTCGTCGATGACGAGGTCGGCCTTGCCTGCGGTGGCGGTCGTCATGGCGCGAGCAGCGTCTTGACCGCGCGCGAGGCGCCGCGCTTGACGTTGGCCCAGATGGCCTCCTCGAAGCGCTCGAGCGGGTAGGTGTGGGTGACGAGCTCGGCGAGCGGCAGCGAGGTCGACAGGGCCCGCTCCGCCGCGAGCTCGAACGTGCGCTGGCGGGGCCGTCCCGGGAGGTCCTCGACGTCGTAGGCGAGGGTGCCGACGAGGCGCAGCTCGCGCGACCAGATGAACGTGAAGTCGACGAGCGGCACGAGCGCCGCCGCGCCGACCATGAGCACGGTGCCGCGCGGGCGGCAGAGGCGCAGCGCCTGATCGATCGACTGCCGGGAGCCGATGCAGTCGAACACCACGTCGAAGCCGCCGGCGTAGACGTCGGCGCCGAGGAGCGGCTTGTACGCGGTCGCGCCGACCAGCGCGGCGAGCTTCTTCGTGCTCTGGTCGGGCGAGAACGCCAGGGCCTCCGTGGCGCCCATGCGCAGCGCGCAGTCGGCCTGGAAGTCCGCCATCGTCGACACGGTGATGCGCGCCTTGCACTCGAGCAGGCGCAGCGCGGCGACCTGGAGCTGCGCGATCGGCCCGCCGCCGATGACGAGGACGTGCTCGTCGTCCTTCGGGACGTACTTGGTGGCGGCGTGCAGCGCCACCGACAGCGGCTCGAGCAGCGCGGCCACGCGGTCGTCGAGCGCGTCGGGCACGCGGATGCACTGCGACCGGTGCGCGACCATGAGGTCCGCCCACCCGCCGCCGAGCTCCTTGTGGAAGCCGATGAAGTTGCCCGGCGCGAACGTGTCGGATTCGCCCGCGCGCCGGCAGCCCGCGTAGTGCCCGCCCTGGCACGCCGCGCAAGGGGGCTGGCCGCGCACGGCGCAGTGGATCATGGGGTCGATGGCGAGGCGATCGCCCTCGCGGTGGCCGCTCTGCGCGCCGGCCTCGACGACGACGCCGAGGACCTCGTGGCCGAGGATGCCGGGCGACGACGAAAAGGGCGTCAGCGCCGGCGAGAGCTTGCCGAACACGGCGCCCAGATCAGTGCCGCAGATCCCCGAGAGGAGCGGGCGGAGCTTGACCCACTCGGGCCCGGGCAGCGTCGGCGCCGGCAGCTCGCGGAGCTGCACGCTCGAGCGGGGCCCGAGGTAGAGCGACGGCACCCAGCGCCCGAGGCCCTTGGCGAGCGCGAGGCGGACCAGCGACGGATCGAACACGACGGCGCGCATGCGCAGAGCTTCACCGCAGCCGACCGGAGGAACAAGGACTAGATCAACAGGCAACAGGCAACACGGACCAAGGACTGACCGAGGCGAGCGCAGCGAGCCGCAAGCTACCGTGTTGGGCGTCAACGCCTTTCGGGCACCGCTCCGGATCGTCCACGTCCACGTCCACGTCCACGTCCACGATCCGGAGCGCAGGGGAGAGCTTGGCACCTCGAGTCCGCTCGGAGGAGTGGCCGCTCCTGCGTGCGCAGATCGTCGCCCAGCCGTCCGCGAGGCGAGCCGAGCGAGCCGCAAGGGCGTCCCTCGCGCAGCGAGCGAAGACGCAGGGTGGGGGGCCCAGGGCACGGGTTTGCCGGGTGGGGCCGGGGGCGGGGCGGCGCGCCCCGCCTGGTGGCCGCCTTCCGAGGCGGCCACTCGCAAAAAAGGTGGTATGAGATTCCGTCGCCGTGACCAGGGCCCTTCAGACGCTCGACCACCACCGCCTGACGCACCTGCGCCAGCTCGAGGCGGAGAGCATCCACATCCTGCGCGAGGTCGCCGCCGAGTTCGACCGGCCCGTGATGCTGTACTCGATCGGCAAGGACTCGTCGGTCATGGTGCGGCTCGCGCAGAAGGCGTTCTCGCCGGGGCCGCTGCCCTTTCCGCTCCTGCACATCGACACGACGTGGAAGTTCCGCGCGATGATCGAATTCCGCGACCGCTTCTGCGCGGAGAACGGCTTCGAGCTCATCGTCCACAAGAACGAGCGGGCGATCGCCGACGGCATCAACCCGTTCGATCACGGCTCCAACAAGTACACGCAGGTCATGAAGACCCACGCGCTGCTCGACGCCTTGCGGGCGGGCGGCTACGACGCCGCGTTCGGCGGCGCGCGGCGCGACGAGGAGCGCTCGCGGGCCAAGGAGCGCATCTACTCGTTCCGTGATGCGCACGGCCAGTGGGATCCGAAGAACCAGCGGCCGGAGCTGTGGAGCCTCTACAACGGCAGGATCAAGAAGGGCGAGAGCATCCGCGCCTTCCCGCTGTCGAACTGGACCGAGCTCGACGTGTGGCAGTACGTGTGGCTCGAGGACATCCCGATCGTGCCGCTCTACTTCGCCGCGCCCCGCCCGGTGGTCGAGCGCGAGGGCACGCTCATCATGGTGGACGACGAGCGCATGCGCTTCCTGCCCGGCGAGACGCCGCACACCGAGGTCGTGCGCTTCCGCACGCTCGGCTGCTACCCGCTGTCGGGCGCCATCCGCTCGAGCGCGACGACGCTGCCCGAGATCATCCGCGAGATGCTGCTCGCCACGCACAGCGAGCGGCAGGGCCGCCTCATCGATCACGACGAGGAGGGCTCGATGGAGACCAAGAAGCGCGAAGGGTACTTCTGACGATGATCGCCGACGAGGAGCTCGCGCGGACCGACATCGAGGCGTACCTCCGCCGCCACGAGCAGAAGGAGCTCCTGCGGCTCGTCGTGGTCGGCTCGGTCGACGACGGCAAGAGCACGCTCATCGGGCGGCTCCTGCACGACACGCACGGCATCTACGAGGACCAGCTCTCCGCGGTCAAGCGCGCCTCCGCAAAGGGCGCGACGCGCGGCCAGGGGTCCGAGGGGGAGATCGACTTCTCCCTGTTCACCGACGGCCTGCGCGCCGAGCGCGAGCAGGGCATCACGATCGACGTCGCGTACCGCTACTTCTCGACCTCGCGGCGCAAGCTCATCATCGCCGACACGCCCGGGCACGTGCAGTACACGCGCAACATGGCGACCGGCGCGTCCACCGCAAACGTCGGCATCATCCTCATCGACGCGCGCCTCGGCGTCCTCGCGCAGACGCACCGGCACGCGTACATCACGGCGCTGCTCGGCATCCCGCACCTCGTCGCGTGCGTGAACAAGATGGACCTCGTCGGCTGGGATCAGCAGAAGTTCGACGCGATCTCGCGCGAGCTCACCGAGTTCGGTGCGCGGCTCGGGATCAAGGATGTCCTGTGCCTGCCCGTCTCCGCGCTGCGCGGAGAGAACGTGGTGCACCGCGCGCCGAGCGCGCCCTGGTACACCGGCCCGACCTTGCTCGAGCACCTCGAGCGCGTGCCGATCGCGGAGGACCGCAACCTCGAGGACCTGCGCTTCCCCGTGCAGTACGTGATCCGCCCGAGCCTCGACTACCGGGGCTTCGCCGGGCAGATCGCGTCGGGGGTGGTGAAGAAGGGCGACGTCGTCGAGGCGCTGCCGTCTGGCAGAAAGAGCACGGTCGTGTCGATCGATACGTACGACGGCCCGCTCGACGAGGCGTTCTCGCCGATGAGCGTGACGGTGCGCCTCGCCGACGAGATCGACGTCAGCCGTGGGGACATGCTGGTGCGCGAGGGTGCGCGGCCGGCGTCGGCCGAGCGCTTCGAGGCGATGGTGGTGTGGCTCTCCGAGCGCCCGCTGGATCCCGACAAGTCGTACCTGCTCAAGCACACGACGCGCCTCGTGCGCGCGAGCATCGAGCGCGTCGAGCACGTGGTCGATCCCGAGACGCTGGCGCCGCACCCGGCGGAGCGGCTCGTGCTCAACGACATCGGCCGCCTCACCGTGCGCTGCCACCAGCCGATCTTCTTCGACCCGTACGCGCGGAACCGCGCGACGGGCGCGTTCGTGCTCATCGACTCGCTGACGAGCGACACGGTCGGCGCGGGCATGATCGCCGGCGACGCGGGCACGGTGGCGCGGTCCTCGGGCTCGCGCACGCAGGTGAGCGCGGCGGAGCGGCGGGCGCGCCTCGGTCAGCGCGGCGTCGTCATCGAGGTCGGCGGCGCGAGCGAGGAGGCCGCGCGCACGCGCGCGTATCTCGTCGAGCGCGTGCTCTTCGACGCGGGGCGGATCGCGGCGGTCGTGAGCGGGGGGGCGGCGCCCGAGGTGGCGGCGGCGGGCGTCCACGCGATCGTCACCGTCTCGGGCTTCGCAGGTGTGCGGGTCGGCGGCCGCGAGCTCGCCGCAGGTGACGACGAGGTCCTCGCCCGCGCCGTGCTCGACGCCATCGAGTAGATCGTCAGCTACCGCAGCACGCTCAGCAGCGACTCGCGCACCATGTGCGCGACCACGGTCTCGACGTCCGAGCGTGCCGTCTCGCTGCTGACGCGGAACGAGGACGTCAGGCGCTCCACGAGGTCGGTGGCGGAGAGCGGCCCCTGTTCGAGCGCCTTCCAGAGGAAGAGCGCGGTGCGGTTGAGCTTGAAGTGGAAGCTCGTCGCCGGGAGCAGGCAGGTGGCCGTTCCGTCGTCGAGCTCGGTCAAGAGCACGTCGGGGTTTCGGGCGAAGCGCTCCGCCATCGCGCTCCGATCGTAGCAGAGTCGTCAGGTCGTGAGGCGCGCACGCGCGGTGCGTGCGTGTGCGTCGAAGAGCGCGTCGCAGACGTCCGCGAACGCCGGACCGGCGGGCTCGGCGAGGAGCGCGAGCGCGCGGTCGCGCAGGGCCGTGGCGTCCGGCGCGCCGTCGAGCAGCGCGTCGAGCGTGGGCGCCGCCAGGTCCTTTCGGTGCCAGCCGGCGAGATCCTTGTGGGCCTGGGCGCAAAGGAGGTTGTGCGGGCCCTCCCAGGTCTCGTTGATCACCGCGTCGCGCAGCAGGCGTGGGAGCGGCGAGAAGCGCTCCTCGATGCCGTTGCCGCCGAGGACCATCATCGCGTCGTGCACGATGCGTGTCGCGCGCGTGGTGACGCGGCGCTTGGTGAGGCTCACGAGGAGGCGCACGAGCCGCTCCTCGCCCTCGTCGCTGCCGCCGGCGGTGGCGCCGAGCCAGCGCGCGGTGGTCGCGAGGGTCCCTGCCTCGACCTCCTCGGCCTCGCGCGTCACGCGCTCGACCTCGGCGCGCACGAGCGGCATCTCGCCGATCGCGCGGCCGAAGGCGGTGCGAAAGCGCGCGTACGCCCGGGCGCCGCGAGCCGCCATCGTCGCGAAGGCCGACGAGCTGAGGGCCGTCCAGACGCGCGAGGTCGTCAGCACCACGCCCACCACGATGGCGAGGCCCCGACCGGGCTCGCCGACCGTCATCGCCGGCGCGCCGCGGAGCGTGACCTCGGCGGTCGCGAGCGCGCGCGTGCCGAGCTTGTCCTTGAGGCGATCGACTGACACGGCCCCGGCCGCCTCGGCCTCCGCGCGGTCGACGAGCACGAGCTGAGCGTCCGAATCGGTGCCCGCGGTCCGCGCCAGGACGATCCAGTAGTCGGCGGTGACGTTCGAGCAGAACCACTTGGCGCCGTCGAGCGTGACGCGCCCCGCGCCCGCGGGCGTCGCGTCGAGCGTGACGCGCCCTGCGTCCGAGCCGGCGTGGATCTCCGTGACGAACTGCGCACCGTGCACGACGCGACCGGGCTGGTTGGCGCGGACGCGGCGCGCCGCGCTCCGCGGGGCGTCTCCCCCGTGGCGTTCGACAACGCGGACCAGACCCTCGGTGCAAGCGAGCGGGCACACGGTGCCGACCTCGCCGAGCTGCGCGAGCAGGAAGACCCGCGCCAGGCGCGCGGCGTCGGCGGCGCGGTCGCCGGCGGGAGCGCCGAGGCCGCGGCCGAACGACGCGTCCCAGAGCGCGGGGATGCCCGGGGCGAGCCGCACCGGCGTGCTCGCGCGGCGGCGGTGCGCGTCCCACTCGGCGATGACCGGCAGGCGATCCGGACGGTCGACCTCGTCGGCGAGCTCCCACAGCGGGCCGACGACGTCGGCGCCGTACGCGCGCACGTCGCCGAGCGCGTCGCCGGCGCCCATCGTGCCCAGCCAGGCGCCGAGCACGCGGTCGTCGTCGAGCGGGCTCGTGCGCAGGTCCGCGAGGAACGGGGCGAAGTCGTATCGGGTCTCCATGCGTGGATCATATAGGGTGGCTTCAGGCTTCGGGCTTCGGGCTTCGGCCGGATAGGAGGCACATTGAGAACCATCGTCTTCCTCTTGCTCGCGAGTGCCCTGGGGGCACCGGATCCGCGTGTCCGCGCGGCGCGCGTCATGGTCGGCAAGCTCGAGGAGACGGCGCACCTCTTGCCGAAGCTGCGGCCCGAGGTGGTCCGCGGGCGTTGCCCGACCAGCATCGACTGGGTCACCTTCGGCGTGACCAAGGCCGATCCGTGGGACGTGGGGTTCCGGCTCGTTTGCGACGACGCGCTGCCGGGCGGTGCGGGGATCTGCTCGGCGGGACCCGACGGCAAGCATCAGACGCGCGACGACGTGTGCTCCTGGAAGCCCCCCGTGCCGGTCGTGGAAGCCTGCTCGACCGTGTGCGCGCGCCTGGATGCGTGTCGCGCTCGCGATCCGCTCGGCGCCGGACCCGGCTGCGCGCGCTGGTGCGCGGCGCGCACGCCGAGAGAGCTCGCCGCGCTCTGGGAGAGCACGCGCGCAGGTTCGTGCGCGGCCGTGCTCGACGCGGCCCTCTCCGCCGTGCGCAGCGGCCTGCACCCGCCCGCCGACTGCAGGCGCTTCGGCGCGCACGTCGCGGCGGTCGCGAGGCGACCCGCGGCGGCCGCGAAGGCCGCGCGAGGCTGCGAGGAGGAGGGGATTGTGACGCGCGCCGAGGAGGACTGCGCGCTCGCCGCCCGATCGATCGACGAGATCCAGCGCTGCCTGTTCGCGCTGCCGCCGTCCGCCTGGCAGCCCTGACCGCCCTTCGCTATGGTCCGCCCGTGCGAAGCGGACTCGTGATCCTCGCCCTCGTGAACGCTGCCTGCGGCGAACGCGCCGCGATGCCGCCCGCCGGAGCCTCGTGGCCGGCGCTGCAGGCGAAGGACGGGCTGCTCGTGGATGGGAGCCAGCGCCAGGTGCTCCTCCGCGGCGTGAACGTCCGCGCGCGCGGCCTCTTCGACGTCACCTTCGACGACGGGCGCACGGCGCTCGAGCCCATCCCGCCCTTCGGTCGCGAGGACTGCCGCTTCCTGGCGGAGGACCTGGGGCTGAACTTCCTGCGCCTGCCCATCAACTGGAGCGCGATCGAGCCGGTGCGCGGGCGGTACGAGGACGCGTACCTCGATCGCGTGCTCGAGCTCGTCGAGGCGTGCCGCGAGGTGGGCGTCCTTACGCTGGTGGACCTGCACCAGGACGCCTACTCCAAGGAGATTGGCGAGGACGGCGCGCCGTACTGGGCCATCGTGCCGCCGCCGCCGATGCGGCTCGGGGGACCGCTCGAGGACCTGGGCTCCCGGCGCACGAGCAAGCCGGTGCTGGACGCGTTCGCCAGCCTGTACGGGAACGTCGACGGCCTCGCCGACGCCTACGCGCGGATGGCCGCGCACGTGGCGTCGCGGCTCGTCGGCCAGGCGGGCGTCATCGGCCTCGAGCTGCAGAACGAGCCGGTGCCGCTCGGCGATCAGGCGGCCCTCGACGCGTTCCACGCGCGCGTGACGGAGGCCGTACGGGCGGCCGCGCCTGCGCTCCCGGTGGCGTTCGAGCCCGACAGCCTGCGCAACCTCCAGGACTCCGCGCGCGTGGACAAAGCATTCGGGTACGCGAATGCGATCTACGCGCCGCACGTCTACACGCAGGTGTTCCAGGACGGCTGGCAGACCGAGGACGTGGCGTCGCTGCGCGCCAGCGTGGACAACGCCGTCGACGAGGCGCGGGCGCACGGGGCGCCGCTCCTCGTCGGAGAGTTCGGCGCCTCGCCCACCGATCCGCATGGTCTTCGCTTCACGAAGGAGGCGCTCACGGCCTTCGATGCTGCGCGCGCCTCGTGGGCCTTCTGGGTCTACGAGGAGTGGACGCAGGGCGCCTGGGGCCTCTACGACGCCGCCGGTGAGGCGCGGGGCGCCTTGCGCGGCGAGATCGCCGACACGCTCGCGCGCCCGTTTCCCGAGGCCGTGGCGGGCAGGCTCGAGGCGATCTCGCTCGACGATGGCGTGCTCACGGTGCGCGTGTCCGGCGGGCGCGGCGTCCACCGCTTCACGGTTCCACGCCGCACGTGGTCCGCCGGGGCGACCGTCACCTGCGACGGCACCGCGGCCAGGGTGACACCCGCGGGCCCCGGCCGCATCGACGTCGAGTGCACCGGCACCGTGATCGTGCTCGGCCGCGCGCGCCGGGGCAGCTAGCCGATCGCTCTCATGATTCGTCACATCTGCCTAGGCAGATGGAATGTCCTTCTGGGAGTCCAGCACCCCAGAACTTCTGGCCCCTTACACCACGCCCGGCCTCACCCCCGCAGAGCGTTCGGGTCGCGCAACCGCCCCTCTCCCGAC
>CAZQJC010000214.1:0-46824 GCA_964593795.1 uncultured Myxococcales bacterium
CAGATCAAGCAGGCCCGCGGCTTCCGCCGCTTCTCGTTACGCGGCCTGGACAAGGTCCGCTGCGAGTGGACCCTGGTCTGCCTGACGCACAACCTGCTCAAGCTGTTTCGCGCACCTGCGACGAGGGAGCTCGCGCTGGCCTGAGGCGCCCGTGCCCGCCAGCGCGCATCCGGTGCTGCCGGCCGGGATGGCTCCTGTCGGCCGGTCACCGGTCATGCGAGCGCGGTGCGCTCGCCCGGCCCGACCCCGGACGAGCACGAGCACGAGCACGAGCACGAGCACGATCTCGGATGCGCACACCCGCCGCGGAGCGGGACAGGGCGTCCCTCGCGAAGCGGGCAAGGGTGGGCGCGTTCGAGCCGAGCGAAGCGAGGCGCAAGGGCGTAGCGAGCGCAGCGAGCGAAGACGCAGGGAGGGGGGCCCGGATGGGCTGTGCCCATCCGGGGGAGGGGCAGTCGTGCCCCTCCTGGTGGGCGCCTTCGAGGCGCCCACTCGCAACTAGCGGGCGTAGTCGGTGGCGCGGGTCTCGCGGACGACGGCGACGCGGATGGTGCCGGGGTAGTTGAGCTCGGTCTCGATGCGCCGCGCGATGTCACGCGAGAGCACCGTGGCCTGGTCGTCGGTGAGCGCGGCGTTGTCGACCATCACGCGGACCTCGCGGCCCGCCTGGATGGCGAAGGCGCGCTCGACGCCCGGGTACGACGTCGCGATCTGCTCGAGCTTGGTCAGGCGCTGGACGTACGACTCGAGGAGCTCGCGTCGCGCGCCGGGGCGCTGGCCAGACAGGAGGTTCGCCGCGTCGACGATGTGGTCGAGGATGCTGTCCTGCGGGACCTCGCCGTGGTGCGCCTCGATGGCGTGCACGATGCGCGGCTGCTCGCCGTACTTGCGCGCGAGCTGCGCGCCCACCTGCGCATGCGAGCCCTCCTGCTGGTGCTCGACCGCCTTGCCGATGTCGTGCAGCAGGCCCGCGCGCCGCGCCTGCTTGACGTTCTGGCCGAGCTCGCCGGCGATGAGGCCCGAGAGGAACGCCACCTCGATGGAGTGTTGCAGGACGTTGTGCGCGTACGACGTGCGGAACCGCAGGCTGCCGACGAGCTCCACGAGCTCGGGGTGCATGCGGTGCAGGCCGAGGTCGAACACCGCCTGCTCGCCGACCTCCTTCGAGACCGCGTTCACCTCGTCGGTGACCTTGGCGACGATCTCCTCGATGCGCGTCGGGTGGATGCGGCCGTCGGCGATGAGCTTGGACAGCGCGAGCTTGGCGATCTCGCGGCGGACCGGGTTGAAGCACGAGATCGTGATGGCCTCGGGCGTGTCGTCGATGATGATGTCGATGCCGAGCGCGGCCTCGAGCGCGCGGATGTTGCGCCCCTCGCGCCCGATGATGCGGCCCTTGAGGTCGTCACTCGGCAGCGGTACGACGGCGACCGTGCGCTCGGCGACGTACTCGCCGGCGTAGCGCTGGATGGCGGTGCCGAGGATGCGCCGCGAGCGCGCCTTGGCCTCCTCCTCCGCCTCCTGCTCGATCTTGCGGATCTCCGCGGCGGCCTGCTTCTTGGCGTCCTCGGCCACCTCGGCGGCGAGCTTGTCGCGCGCCTGCTCGGCCGTCAGGCCCGCGAGCTTCTCGAGCCGCGCCTTGGCCTCCTCGAGCATCTGGGCGGCCTTCTTGGCCGCGGCCTCGGCGGCCGCCTCGCGCTGCCCGATCAGCTTCTCCTGCTTGCCGAGCTGCTCGTCCTTGACCGTGAGATCGACCCTCTGCCGCTCCGCCGCCGCCTCGCGCTGCCGCAGGGCGTTCTCCTGCGTGGACAGCTCCCCTCGCCGCAACGCCGTCTCGCGCTCCACCTCCCCCTTGGCCTGGAGCATGAGCTCCTTGGCGTCGACCTCGGCGCGCTTGCGCAGCACCTCCGCCTGCTCGCGGGCCTCCGCGAGCGCGCGCTCGACCTCGTCGTGCGCCGACTGCTCCTGCTCGGGCTTGCCCCGCTGCGCGAGGATCTGCCCGACGTAGACGCCGATGGCCACGGCCACGAGCGCCACGAGGATGTAGATGCCGACCCCTGCGGTCACGAAGCGGCCCTGACGTCGCTAGGTCGGCCGGCCCGCGCGGTGCGTGCGATCGAACCGGGGGGCCCCGAGGCCCCGCGGGAAAGACATGCCTTTGCTGTCACTCGTCACCTTTGTCTGCCCCGCGATCTCGCGCGCACGAGCTCGCTCGCTCATGCCGATCGCGCTCCACGCGGGGCGATGGAATCCAGATCCTCCAGGATCCGACGTGCTCTCGCGCGGACCTCCGCGCGCAGCTTCTTCGCCGCCCGGCGCTCCCGTTCGAGCGCATCGGCGAGGCGCAGCGCCACCACGGCCACGAGCGCGGTCGCGGGCGGAGGCGATCGGCGGCCGGCCGCCGCCGCGGCTGCCTCCGCGTTGATCTGCGCCACCAGTGTGTCGAGACGTGCCGACGCGACATCAGTGCGCAAGCGCACTCGCTGTCCCGCCAGCTCGACCTGCACCGAGCGCGGCCTCTCCGTGCCGTTTGTGCTCATCGCCGGAATCCTGTTGATCTTTGCTAGTTTATTCTGCAGGGCCGGGGGTGGTCAACCGCACGATCCGCTGCCCCGGACTGCTCAGGCGGGAGGCGGTGCCGAGGACAGGCGCACCCGGGCGCGCTCGAGGCACCGACGGAGGGTCTCGACCTCGGGATCGTGCCGCTCACCGAGGGCCCGGAGCGCGCCCTCGATGCGTTCGGCGCGGCGATGCGCCTCGGGCACGTCGAGCAGGAGCTGCTCGATGGCGCGGAACGGCGGATCGTCGGGCACGACCGGCGCGGGCGGCGGCGAGGCGTGCACGATCGTCACCGGCCCGGACGGATCGACCGGCGGCAGCGCCGTGCGCTGGCGGCGATGCTCGCGATCGTCGAGCGCAGAGACGAGCTCGCAGAATGCGTCGGGGGTCGCGCCGATCCAGGCCGCGCCGAAGCTGGCGGGGCGTCCCGGCTTGGCGGGGATCGACCACATGACCTGCCCGCCCATCTTGACCACGGTGCGACCGCCCTGCCCCAGCCGCGGCAACTGGAAGCTCACGACTAGGCGGCTCCCGCGCGCAGGAGGCGCGCCGCTGGCGAGGCCCCCGCGACAGCCGCCCGCGCTGACGTCGAGGAGCAGGCAGTCGCCGGTCGAGCCCTCGCCGGCGCGGCCGAACGCCTGGTACTGCGCGCGGATCTGGACCGCGTAGCGCGGGTGCCGGCGACGCCCGGTGATCTCGGGGCGCGGCTCGGAGCGCGCGGCCTCGAGGAGCTGCGTGAGCATGGCCGCGAGCTCGTCGGCCTTGATGTCGTGGGGCGCGGCGTTGGGCGTGCCGACGCGGAAGGCGAACTGCTCGCGGCGCTCGTCGGCGATCGCGACGAGCGGCACGCCCGAGGCGGGCGACCGCCGGATGCCCCGCGCGAGCGCGATGCAATCGGTCACCGGTGTGGACCGCACGAGCACGATGGCCTCGACGAGGGACGTCTGCACGAGGCGCCACGCGGCCGGGCAGCTCGCCGCCTCGAGCACGACGAACCCGCGCTGGACGAGGCCCCGTCGCAGCGCGACGCGGTTCCCCGTGTCCGGCTCCACCAGCAGCACCGTAGGCTTGGCCACGGCGCGAATGTAGCGCCTTTCCCGCCGGCCCGGCGCGCTTCACCGGGCCGCCGGGGCGAGCAGCTCCCGTGCGGAACGAGTGGGAGTGGCTCGCAAGGAGCGCGTGACAGCCGGGTTCTCGGTGTGGTGAGGTGAGACCTGGCAACATCGATCTCCTCGGGCCGATAGCTCATCAGGTAGAGCACCGGACTTTTAATCCGTTGGTGCCGGGTTCGAGTCCCGGTCGGCCCACTGTTCGACGTCCCCGGAGGCGGCCTCGTCGGGACCGGCGTGCGCGGGAGGATCAGGCCGGGCCGTGCAGGAAGTAGGTCGTCATGTCGCCCTTGCCCTTGACCACGATCGTCCCGCGGGGCTCGAGGCGCCAGCGCGGCGTGAGGAGCTCGGCCGTCTCCTCGCTGACGTGCACGGCCGAGGGCTGGCCATGCGACTCCATCCGGGCGGCCACGTTGACGGTGTCGCCCCAGAGATCGTAGGCGAACTTGCGCTTGCCGATCACGCCCGCCACCACCGAGCCGGAGTGCATGCCGACGCGGACCTGCAGGGACATGCCGGCCGGGAGGGGCAGCGACTCGACCGTCTCGATGAGCCCGAGGGCGAGGCCGGCGGCACGGTCGGCGTGGTCGGGGCAGGCCTCCGGGAGGCCGGCCACGGCCATGTACGCGTCGCCGACCGTCTTGATCTTCTCGAGACCGTGGCGGGACGTGAGATCGTCGAACCGCGAGAAGACGCTGTTCAGGATCTCCACCAGCTGCTCGGGTGGGATCCGGCTCGACAGCTCGGTGAAGCCGACGATGTCGGCGAACACCACCGTGACGGTCGAGAAGCGATCGGCGATCACGGTGGCGCCGCTCTTGAGGCGTGCGCTGATGGCCTCGGGGAGGATGTTGGCGAGCAGCCGCTCGGATCGCGCGTGCTCCGCGGCGAGCCGCTCCTCGACCGTCACCATGTCGCGGTCGAAGGCCCGCAGCATGAAGATGCAGGCCAGCCCGGACAGCAGGGCGTTCGACAGCTCTGCAAACCGGGGTGAGACGGCGACGATCGGGCCGACCGCGGGGGCCCACCACGTGCACGCCACCAGGCCCGCGATCCCGAGCGCGGGGTAGACGCGGGCGCTGATCGGGCCCGGCGCGGTGAACACGGCGACCACGAGCACGAGGTAGTACCAGTGGTGGAGCCCATTGTCGCGGCCGATGAGCCACGTGACGGCGGCGAGGTAGCAGACCACCATCGCGAGCACGAGGTGCCGCGCCGCCGCCAGGAGGCCGCGCCGAGCCAGCCAGACCGCGGCGAAGCAGAACGCGGCGGCCGTGAGGTTGCAGCCGATGATCGGGGCGAACTTCCGCCAGTCGCTGACCGCGTACCCTGCGGCCCACACCACCATGATCACACCGCCGATCGCGGCGCCCTGGTTCGCGAGGCGGTCCTTGCGCCGTCGTGACGGCGAGTCCTCGATGGGCTGCTGGGACTCGACGAGGGGGTGCAGGTTCATGGCTCCGTCATCCCCTCTGCTCCGGGCATCATACCCGTCGCGGACCATGCGGCGGGACGGCCTCCATGGACGCCTCCCTTTCCGCTACCTGTCGGCGAGCACGCGCTCGAGCTCGCCGACGACCGGAGAGAATCCGAGTCGGCGCGCCTCCGCGGCGAGCCGCTCGAGCACGGCAGTCAGCGGCGGCCCTCGATCGCCTCGCAAGTGCGCTGCCAGTGCGCGGCCGCGCTCCACGTGGAACGTGGCATAGGGAAACGGCTCGGCCGCGGTGTACTGCTCGAGTCGCGACGCGAATTCCTCGATGCGATCGGGCCGCCCGAAGCGATGGCAGGCGTCGATCGCGTCGATGAAGTAGCCGATCACCGAGTCTCCCAGCGCCGCCTGCGCGAGGATGCGCTCCCCGTCGGCCAGGCCGAGGTCGAGCTCCTCCGCGGTGTCCGCGCAGAGGGCCGAGATGCCGGGCTCGTGGTTGGCGAGCGCCCCGAAGCCGGACATCTGCGCGTTGACGGCTCGCCAGCGCTGGCGCGCCGTGGCTCGATCTCCTGCCGCGAGCAGCGGTCGAATCGAGCAGCCATCGGCGCCCATCGCGAAGAATCCCAACCCGGTCGTCAGCTTCCTCAGCGCCTCGCTGGCGGCGAGGGCCTCCTCGACGGCACCTGTCAGCGTGGACATCCACACCACGCCGGTCCCGGCGAAGAACTCCGCACGACGGTTCCCGCTGCGACGCGCGGCCTCGACGCCGCGGTGCATCCACGTGATCGCGCCGGCCACGTCGTGCAGGAAGAGCGCCGTGCTGCCGATCTGGGAGTATTGCGCCACCTCGATGCGCAAGAGGCCGTGCGCACGGCAGAGGTCGACGCACCGCAGGAAGTACTCGTGTGAGGAGCGCATGCGCCCGGAGCAGAAATGCGCGTCCGCAATGGTCGACAATGCGCGTGCTTGAAGCTCGACATCGCCGCCGCGGAGTGCGTGCGCGTAGGCTCGCTCACCGAAATCGAGGCATTCGGCTCCTTGGGCACGGAAGAACGCCGCGCTGCCCCGCATGAGGAGGACGTTGGCGAGCTCGACATCGCGGCCGAGCGACGTGGCGAGCGCTTCGGCCCGATCGAGCACGTCAGCGGCGTCGGCGAGGCCTGCCTTGATCCGGAACCCCTCCGCGGTGCCGATGAGGGCGCGGCAGCGATCGAGGTCGGTCTCGGCACTCTCGAGCGCGCGCGCGTACGCGGCGAGCGCGGCGGGCGCGTCGGCGTAGTCGCGGGCCGACTCGCCCTCCAGGATCGCGAGTCGGTATCGCTCCGCGCTCGAGGAGGCCAGCTCGCCGCCGCGGCGCGCGAGATCCACGGCGCGTGCGGAGCGGTGCTCGGCGCGGGCCACCGTCGCGGCGGCGAAGTAGGCGGCAGGGGTGCCTGGCGCGTCCGCTCGATCGAGATGCTCGGCGTGGAGCTCCGGATCGCGCGTCTCGAACCAGACCGCTGCCCGCGCGTGGAGCGCGCGCCGCACGGGGCGAAGGAGGGAGTTGTAGATGCCCTCGCGGATGAGCGCGTGGCCGAAGAGGAGCTCGTCGCCGAGGGGCCTGACGAGCTGGTGTCGGATGAGCTCGCGGCACTCGTAGCCGACGTCCTCGAGCAGGAAACGCAGCGGCTCGAGCGCGAAGCGCTGGCCGAGGACGGAGGCGGCTTGCAAGGCGGCGCGGTCCGCGGCCGGCAGCCGGTCGGCGCGTGCCTGCGCCAGGCTCTGCACCGAATCGGGGATCTGGTCGCTCGCCGCTTCGCTCGCGTTCCGGAGGAGCTGCTCGAGGAAGAGCGGGTTTCCTGCAGCGCGCGCGAGACAGCGCGCGATCGCGGGAGCGTCGTCGCCCACGAGCTCCGCGGCCATCTGCTGGGCATCCTCGGGCCCGAGCGGCGCGAGATCGACGACATCGTGGACGAGCGCGCGCGCTGGCTCGGCCAGCTCGCCCGCCCAGTCGCCCTCTGGACGGCTCGAGAGCAAGAGCACCACGGGCAGCCCGGCGACCACCTTGGCGATGGCGCGCAGGCGGGCCCCGGTGCTGGCGTCGGCCCAGTGGAGGTCCTCGACCGAGAGCAGCAGCGGCGACAAGGAGGCCACGCGCTCCACCAGCCGCCCGAGCGCGCGATCGCCAGCGTCGCGCCGGCCTGCGTCGGTCATCGCGTGCCAGAGATCGGCCTGCGGTGGGGGCAGGGCGAGCAGATCGAACAGCGCGGCGGTGGTGGCTTGATCGAACGCGAGCTCCCCCGCGACCTGCTTCGCAGCGGTGACGCGCGCCTCGTGCGGGGCGTGGGCGCTCACCCCGACCAGGCCATGTGCAAGAAGCCCGATGGCATCCTCTCCACGACGCACGCCGAAGTCGAGCACCAGCCCCGAGTGACAGCGGAAGGCCCCTCGCTGGGCGCGCTGTCGCACCTCCTCCAGCAAGCGGCTCTTTCCGATGCCGGGCTCCCCCCGCACCAGCACCGCGCGGCCGGCGCGGTCCCGCGACACCTCGTCGAGCATCGCCTCCAGTCGCTCGAGCTCGGTCCTTCGCCCGACCAGCGGCCGCAGGGGCGGCGCGGTCTCGCGAGCGAGACCCCGGATGCGGTAGGCGCGCACTGGCTCGTCGAGGCCGCGGACGTCTACTTCGCCGGCGTCTTCGGCGTCGAACAGCCGCGCGACCGCCAGCCGGACCGGAGCCGACACGACCGTTTCCCCGCCCTTGGCCAGACCATCGAGGCGAGAGGCGAGGTTCACCGCGTCGCCGAGCACGGTGTACTCGCGGTGCACGTCGCTGCCGGACTCGGCGGCGACGACCTCACCGCTGGCGATGCCGATGTGCACGCGGAACTCGCGGCCGAGCTCGGTGGACAGGCGCTCCATCGCGGCGTGGATGTCGATGGCCGCTCTCACGGCGCGCTCGGGATCGTTGTCATGGGCGCGCGGGGCGCCGAAGACGCCCATCACGGCATCTCCGATGTGCTTGTCGACGCGGCCGCCGTAGTGTCGGACCGCGGCGTCCGCGGCGGCGAAGTAGCGCTGCAGCAGCTCGTGCAGCTCCTCGGGGTCGATCTGGCTCGAGAGGCGGGTGTAGCCGCTGATGTCGGCGAAGAGGATCGTGGCCTGTCTCCGCTCACCCGCCGGCCGTGGGGCGGGGGCGGCCGCGACCGGCGCGGCGCACTGTGCGCAGAACCGCGCCCCCGGCGGCAACGCCGAGCCGCAAGCCGTGCAGCGCAAGGATTCCGTCACCGGCGCACTCCTATACTAGCGCAGCGTCTGCATGCCCGATTGGTTCGGGCTTCGCGTGGCTTGCAGGTAGGCCCGGGCCACATCGGCCTCGTCGAGGAAGCCCTCGATCCGACCGGCCTCGTCGATCACGAGCAGCTCGCGCAAGTGGCTCTCCAGGAGGAGCTTGCTGGCCGTCCGCAGATCGTCCGTCGCGCGCACGGTCACGGGGCGCTGCATGGCGTCCGAGGCGATCACCGCGGCCTCCTGACCCTCGGGTGTCGCGAGCGCGCGGGCCACCTCCGCGGGCACGATGCCAAGCAGGCGCCCCTCGGGATCGAGGACGGGGAAGGTGTCCTGCCACGCACTACCGGACATGCGCCGCAGCATCTCCGTCGCCGGAGTGCCTGGCTCCAGCGTGGCGTAGGGGCGGCCCGTCGTCATGACGGCGCGGACCCGCATGGCGGTGAGCACGTCACCCCGATCGGGCTCGCGATGCGCCGGAGAGTCGCGGCGCGACGGCACCTGCGCGTGATAGAGGTAGCGGCCGCGGAGCAGCACGAACGCGACGCCCACCGAGAGCATGAGCGGAACGAGCAGGTCGTAGTTCCCCGCGAGCTCGCAGACGATCACGAGCGCGGCCAGCGGCACGTGCGCCACGCCGCCGTAGAAGGTGGCCATGCCGACCAGCGCAAAGGCGCCCGGATCGATCCCAGCGGTCGGCGCGAGGAGCTGGATCGCGCGACCAAAGGCACCGCCGAACAAGGCGCCGAGCGCGAGCGAGGGCGCGAAGTCGCCCGCGCTTCCTCCGGAGCCGATGGTCAGCGCCGAGGCGACGAGCTTGCCGGCGCAGAGCAAGAGCAGGAGCTCCACGCCGAGCCACCCCCCAGGCAGCCAGCTCGCGCCGATGATGGCGATCTGCGCGGCGCCGTGGCCACCGCCGAGGATCCCGAGTCCCTGGCCCGGCGCGTCGATGCGCAGCCCGACCAGCCAGATCGCCGGCGTGACCACGAGGCCGAGGGCGAGGCCGCCGAGCGCCGGGCGTGCCCAGCCGGGTACCGGGATGCGCTCCGACGCTGCCTTGACCTTGCCGAGCGCGAACAGGAACGCATTGGCCACGACGCAGACGAGAAGCGCCATGAGCGCATAGAGCGGCAGATGCGACGGCACGAACGGGTAGCGCGGCGCGTGGGCGAAGAGCACCGACTCCCCCGACACCGAGATGACGACGGAGTAGGCCATGACGCTCGCGAGCACGGCCGGCACGAGCGCGTCGGTCTCGAAGTCGTCGCGATAGAGCACCTCGACCGCGAGCAGCGCCGCTCCGAGCGGGGTCTTGAAGACCGCCGAGATGCCCGCGGCGACACCGGCCACCAGCAGGATGCGGCGCTCGCGGGGGCTCACCGAGAGGGCCCTCGCCACGGCCGAGCCGAGCGCTCCGCCGATCTGCATGGTGGGCCCTTCGCGTCCGCCCGCGCCACCCGAGCCGAGCGTGAGGACGGACGCCAGCGCCTTGACCCAGATGACGCGGCGCCGGACCACGCCGCCCTCGTGATGATAGGCGCGGATCATGGCGTCGCCGCCACCACCGCGGGTCTCGGGAACGAGCTGGGTGAGCAGGCCCGAGCCGAGCGCGCCGATGGCTGGCAGGAACATGAGCACCCAGGGGCGAAACGCGCCCGTGTGTGCGCTGCCGAGCAATGCCTCGCCCTGCGCGCGGAGGGGTACGTAGCCAGCCAGCCACTGCAGGCAGCCGCGCTCGACGAGCTCGAGGCCACCCAGGAAGAGCACGGCCACGATCCCCGCAGCGAGGCCGACCAGGGCGGAGTGGAGCAGCACCTTGCCGAGGTCCTCGAAGCTGCCGGGCACGGCCTGCGCCATGACCGACCGCAGCAGACCGCGACCGCGCTCGAGGCCCGCCTCGGGCAACGGAGCGAGCGCACGCCGCCAGGCGCTCAGGCGGCTTCTTGGACTCAAAGGGGGTTCGGGAAGCTCCGGCTCGGGCATGCTCGACTGCTTGGTGCTCACAGCATCTCGCGAAGGTGGCGCGGTCGCAACCGAGCCGGAACCAGATGGGGGCGGTGGTGGGCCGGCGCGAGGGCAGTCAGCCCTCGGCGGTGCTCGGATCGACTTCTATTTCCGCGCTTCGAGGACGAGGTTGAACGGCGTCTCGGCTGCCCGCCGGAAGTGCTTGAAGCCCGCCTCCATGAACACGCCGCGCAGACGCGCCTCGCCGGCCTGCGCGCCGAGGCCGAGGCCGACCTCCTGGGAGAGCGAGTTCGGCGTGCACACGAACGTCGAGGCCGCGTAGAACATCCGGCCGACCGGGTTGAGGTTCTGCTCGAGCTTGTCGTTCGCGAACGGCTCGACGAGGAGGACCGTGCCGCCCGGCTTGAGCGCCTGGAAGGCGTGGCGGGCGGCGCCGATCGGATCGCCCATGTCGTGCAGACAGTCGAAGAAGCAGACGAGGTCGTAGTCCTGGTTGGGATACGCCTTGGCGCTTGCCTGCGCGAACTGCACGCGGTCGGTGACACCCGCCTCGCTCGCGCGCTTCTTCGCGGTCTCCACCGAGGCGCCGTGGTAATCGAAGCCGAAGAAGCGGGACTTCGGGTAGGCCTGCGCCATCACCACGGTCGATGCGCCGTGCCCGCAGCCGACGTCGGCGACCTTGGCGCCCTGCTCGAGCTTCGGGACCACGCCCTCGAGCGCAGGCAGCCAGCTCGACACGAGGTTCGCCCGATAGCCCGGGCGGAAGAACCGCTCGGTGCCCGAGAACATGCACGGGTGGTGGTCGCCCCACGCGAGCCCGCCGTTGCCGCGGAAGGCAGCGACCACCTTGTCCTTGTCGAGGTACATGCTCGCCAGGACGACGGCGCCGCCGGCGACGAACACCGGCGAGTCCTCGTTCGCGAGCGCCATCGCCTGCTCGGCCGGGAGCCGGAACTTGCCGTCGGTGTGCTCCACGTAGCCCGATGCCGCCTGCGCGCTCAACCACTCGCGCACCAGGCGCGGGTTGCAGCTGGTCTTCTTGGCCAGATCGTCCGCGGTGATCTGCGCGCCGTCGGCCATCGCCCGATACAGCCCGAGCTCCTCGCCGAGGATCACGCTGGCGATCATGGCGGCCCCGCCCATGTCGCCCACCAGCTTGCCCATGAAGTCATGAAGCTTTGCTTCGTCCACGCTGTCCTCCTGTCCCTGTCGTTTCGTCAAAGCAACGCCCGCAGCATCGGGCGCGCATCCTGTCGTCGCAAGCGAAGAAACTGCCAGCCGCGGGGAGGTACGTGCCAGGTCGCGAGTTGTTACTCCGGCCCGACCGCGTGGTGCGCTACGCGGCGGTAACGTCGAACGCGGCGGGCGTCGACCTCAGCGACGTGGGCCGACCAGGAAGTACGTGCGCATCGGCCCCTTGCCCTTGATCTCCACCTCGCCCCGGTCCTCGAACTCGAAGGTGCTGGAGAGCTTCTCGTGGACCGCAGAGGACACATGGATCCGGCCGGCCGCGCCGTGTGATTCCATGCGGCTGGCGGTGTTCACGGTGTCGCCCCAGAGGTCGTAGCTGAACTTCTTCCAGCCGATGACACCCGCCACGACCGGCCCGCAGTGGATGCCGATGCGAAGCGCCAGCGGATCCCCGGTCGGCGTCTGCCAACCGGCCGCCACCTCGGCCATCTCGAGCGCCATCGTCGCGACGGCCTCGGCGTGATCGGCCCGCAGGCCAGGCAGCCCGCCCGCCATCATGTAGGCGTCACCGATGGTCTTGATCTTCTCGAGACCGTGCCGCTCGGCGAGCGCGTCGAAGCGCGAGAAGATCTCGCCCAGCATCTGCACGACCTGCTCCGGCGCGAGGCGTGACGACAGCGGCGTGAAGCCGGCCACGTCGGCGAAGAGCACGGTGGCCTCGTCGAAGCGCTCGGCGATCGAGTCCGCGGAGTCCTTGAGCCGCTCGGCGATCGAGGCCGGCAGCACGTTGAGCAGGAGCGACTCCGAGAGCTGACGCTCGGCCGCCAGGCGCTGGGTGAGGAGGATCGCCGCGCCGGTCGCCACGGCGGTGATCGCGGCGACGGTGCCGCCGATGCCGAGCGCGGCCAAGGGGGGCGCGACGTCTGTGCTCTGCAGCCACTCCGGGGCGTACGGCGCGTGGACGATCCATCGCTGGCTCTCGGCGGCCAGGAGCCCGACGTATGCAATGGCGCCAACGCCGGAGAGCGCTCCCGCAATGCGCGGTCCGACGGCGATCGCATAGAGCACGCCCTGGAGCGGATATCCGACCACCGCGAACGAGTAGCTGCCGAGCCCATGCGCCAGGTACGTCAGAGCCGCCACGTCGCAAAGCCCGATCAGGAACGCCCGGACACTTCGGCCGGGCAGGTCACTGTAGATCCAGCCCAGCACCGCACCCGCGCACGCGAGATAAGCCCAGAAGGCCCAGCGCGGCATGCTCGGGACGAGCCACGCGGCGAGCGCGAGGAAGATGCCGCAGAACAGCACGCGCACGGTGCCCACCGTGAGGCTGATGCGCCGCGTGATCTCCTGGTCGCGCGTGCGCCGGCCGGCCGCATCGATTCGTGTCGTGCTCATCGCGCGCCCCGCAAACATCGATCGCTCATTGGCGCCCTCTCAGCGCCGTGTCGAGTGCGCGCGGCGGATGGCGCGTGAAATGCGCACGGACTGCTTCGCCAGCTCACGCAGGGCTCCGCTCACGGGGTTGGTGAAGCCGGCGAAGTAGACGCCTGGCGCGTCCGGGTGCACTTGCGAGCCGTGGATCGTCGGACACCCGCGCGGATCGAGCACCCCGAGGTGACCGCACAGCTCCTCGAGCCCGCGACGATAGCCCGTCGCCGCCACCACGGCCTGTGGGCGCACGCGCCTGCCACCGGTCAGGAGGACGTCGGCGCCCTCGAAGCCCTCCACGCCTTGCACGAGCTCGACCTGCCCGCGCTTGAGCGCCGCGACCAGGCCCACGTCGAGGATCGGCAAGACGCCGTCCCGCAGCACCTGCGTGTACATCCCGCGCGGCGGCTTGGGGACGCCGTAGCGGGTCAGGTCGCCCAGCGTGATCCGCGAGAAGACGGCGACGATCGGATCCACGATCCAGGCGGGCAGAGGCCGCAGCAGGATGCCGAGCGCTTGCGTCGGGATGCCCGCCACCTGACGGGGCACGATGTTGGGCGGTGTGCGCGCCGACAGCTTCACGGAGGCGGCGCCGCCTTCGACGAGATCGACCGCGATCTCGGCCCCGGTGTTGCCGGTGCCTACGACGAGCACGTCCTTGCCGCGGTAGGGGCTCGCATTGCGGTAGGCGCTGGCGTGGATCAGCTCGCCGGGGAACGTGGCCCGTCCGCGCCAGTCGGGCAGGTGCGGCGCGTTCGAGTACCCGGTGGCCACGACCACGGAGCTCGCCGCGAGGGCTCCCGCAGGCGTGATGAGGCGCCAGCCCGCATCGGCACGCTCCAGCCGCTCGACGGCCGTGCCGAAGCGGAACGCGAGCGCATGATGGCGCGCGTAGTCGTCGAGGTAGCGGACCACGTCGGCCCGCGCGACGAACGAGCCGTAGGCCTTCGAGATCGGCAGCCCGGGGAGCGCGGACAGCGAGCGTGTGGTGTGCAGGTGAAGCCGCTCGTAGTGGCGTCGCCAGCTCGCGCCGAGCTGCGGCTCCCGGTCGAGGACGAGCGCGTCGATCCCGACCTGCTTGAGGGCAGCCGCCGCCGCGAGCCCACCCGGGCCGGCGCCGATCACCGCAACGTCCACGCGCTCCACGACCGCCCCTCTGGTCAGCGTACCATGCACCGAAAGCGCGACCCCCAGGCACAGGCGTCCCTGGCCGAGAGTGGGATGCTCCGGGTGTACGATCTGCGGGCCCATGAGCGTTTCGAGCGATTCGGCCGAACCGCAGCGGCCGGACTTCAAGGGCACGCAGCGGTTTCGGGTCGTCCGGCAGATCGGCTCGGGCGGCATGGGCGTCGTGTACGAGGCGGAGGACCTCGAGCGCGGCGTCACCGTGGCGCTCAAGACGCTCAGGGGCCGGCAGGCGGACGCGCTCCTTCGGTTCCGTCAGGAGTTCCGCGCGCTGCAAGATCTCGAGCACCCCAACCTGGTGCGCTTCGGCGAGCTGTTCGAGGAAGGTGGCGACTGGTTCTTCACGATGGAGCTCGTGCCCGGGACGGACTTCCTCGCCCACGTCCGGCCGTCGACACGGTTCGCGCGCTCGGATCCCACTGTGCGCATCGACGCGGCGCCGGCTCCGCCCGGTCAGGACGCGCAGCCCGCGGCGCGGGCAGGCTGCGATGAGGCGCGGCTACGTGATGCGCTCGGGCAGCTCGCGGCAGGTCTCGTCGCGCTCCACGACGCCGGCAAGATCCATCGCGACATCAAGCCGTCGAACATCCGCGTCACGCCGGAGGGCCGGGTGGTGCTCCTCGATTTCGGGCTCGTCGCGGACCGCGCAGACGACGACGCTGAAGACGAGCAGAGCGTGGTCGGCACCGCCGCGTACATGGCTCCCGAGCAGGGCGCGTCGCGTCCCGTGGGCATCGAAGCCGACTGGTACGCCGTCGGCGTGGTGCTCTACGAGGCGCTGGTGGGCAGGCTTCCCTTCGAGGGCAGCGGCCTGCAGATCCTCATGGACAAGCAGCGCCGGGAGCCGCCGGAGCTGCGCACGCTCGGGGTGGCAGTGCCCGAGGACCTGAGCGCGCTCTGCGCCGCGCTGCTGCGGTTCGATCCGACCCAGCGTGCCGGCGCAGCCGAGGTGCTCGCGGGCGCGAGCCCCGGGACCGCGCGCACGATCTCGGCGCGGCCACGGACCTCGCACAGTGGCGCCTCGAGCTTCGTGGGGCGCACCGCGGAGCTCGACCAGCTCGCGCACGCCCTCGACGAGGTGCAGGCCGGCGGCGCGGTGCAGGTCCTCATCGAAGGCGAGTCGGGCATCGGCAAGAGCGCGCTCGTGCGGCGTTTCGTGGAGGGCGCAGCGCGGCGCGACCCCCAGCTCGTGGTGCTGTCCGGCCGCTGCTACGAGCGCGAATCGGTGCCGTACAAGGCCCTCGACGGCGTCCTCGATGCCCTCGGCAGGCACCTGCGCCGGCTCGACAAGACCCAGGCCGCGCGCCTGATGCCGCGGCACGCCGGGCTCCTGCCCCTCGTGTTCCCGTCCCTGGCGCGGGTCGAGCTGCTCGCCCAGTCGCCGCGGACCAACGACCGCATCGATCCGCAGGAGCTGCGCTCGCGCGTCTTCGCGGCGCTGCGGGAGCTGTTCGCGGCCGTTGCCCTGCGTGCCCCGCTCGTCGTCACCATCGACGACCTGCAATGGGCCGATGCCGACAGCTTCGCGCTCCTGGGGGAGATCCTGCGGCCTCCCTCCTCGCCGCCCATCCTGCTGCTCGCCACCACGCGAAGCCGCGAGGGACAGGTGCCCGGCGGCGCCGCGCTTCTCGGTGCGGTGCGCCGGCTGACGCTCGGGCGCCTCGCCGCCGACGAGGCGAGGGCGCTCGCGACGACGCTGCTGTCCCGAGCCGGCGGTGACGTCGAGGCGGCCACGGTCGCGGACGAAGCCGCGGGACATCCCCTGTTCATCGACGAGCTGGTGCGCCACGCCGTGGAGGGGCACGCAAGCGCGGCGCCCGTCCACCTCGACGAGGCGCTCTGGGCGCGTGTGGCCGGGCTCGAGGCGCCCGCGCGCGAGCTACTCGAGATCCTCGCCGCCGCAGGTGGCCCCGTGTCCCAGGAGATCCTCGCAGAGGCGCTCGAGGCGCGTTTCGACGATCTGGATCGGCGCCTCGGGCTCCTGCGCGTGGCGAACCTCGCGCGCACGACGGGCTCGCGGCGGACGGATCTCGCCGAGCCCTACCACGACCGCGTCCGCGAGGCCGTCTTCGCACGTCAGCCCGTCGAACGCCGGCAGGAGCTGCACCACCGGCTCGCCGTCGCGATCGAGGGCACGGGGCGCGGCGATCCCGAGCTGCTGTTCGAGCAATGGCTCGGGGCCGGCGAGACCCAGCGCGCGCTGGCGCATGGGGAGGCCGCCGCTCGTCGCGCCGCCGAGGCGCTGGCGTTCGATCGCGCCGCGCGGCTCTACCGGCGGCTGCTGAGCCTGACGACAGAAGCCGCGCCGCGACGTGCGCTCGAGGAGGCGCTGGCCGATGCGCTCACCAACGCGGGCCGGGGTGCCGAAGCGGCTGCGGCGTTCCTGTCGGCCTGCGACGGGGCGACGGCCGCCGAGGCGCTAGAGCTGCGCCGCCGAGCAGCCGAGCAGCTTCTCCGCAGCGGCCACATCGACGAGGGGCTGGCCGCGATCCGCAGCGTGCTCGAGGCCGTCGACATGTCGTTGCCGCCGACACCGCGGCGCGCGCTCGCCTCCTTGCTCTTCCGACGGGCGCGACTGCGCCTGCGCGGCCTCTCGTATCAGCCGCGCGACACGAGCCAGGTGACGGCCTCCGAGCTCACGCGGATCGACGTGTGCTGGTCGGTGGCCGCGGGCCTGGCCGTCGCCGACCCGCTCTGTGCCTCGGACTTCCAGACCCGGAACCTCCTTCTCGCCCTGGATGCCGGCGAGCCGTACCGGATCGCGCGGGCGCTCGCGATGGAGATTCCGTTTCTGGCGACCGCGGGAAACCGGACGACGAACCGTGTGGCGCGGCTCATCGACCTCGCGTCGGAGCGCGCCGCCACGACCAGCCACCCGCACGCGATCGGCCTCGCCACCGGCATGGCAGGCCTCGCCGCGTACCTTCAGGGGCGCTTCCGGCCCGGCCTCGTCGCGTGTGAGAAGGCGGAGCAGATCCTGCGGGACCGCTGCGTCGGGGTCTCGTGGGAGCTCGACACCGTCCAGCTCTTCAGCCTCGAGTGTCTGGCGTACCTCGGCGAGCTCGCCGAGATGGACCGGCGCCTGACCCTGCGATTGCGCGAGGCGTACGACCGCGGCGACCTCTATGCATTGACGCACCTGCGCGCGGGCTACCTGAACTGCGTCTGGCTCATGCGCGACGATCCGACGACTGCGCGGGCAGAGGCTGAGGCCGCCATTGCCGCGTGGTCGCAGCAGGCCTTCCACACGCAGCACTTCTACCATTTCTTCGCGCAGCAGCAGATCGACCTCTACCTCGGCGATGGCGAGGCGGCGTGGCGCCGCGTGCTCGACACCTGGCCCCAGGCCAAGCGAACCATGCTGTTTCGCATCCAGATCCTGCGCATCATGGCGCTGCAGCTACGCGGGCGCAGCTCGCTGCTGGCCGCGGCGGGGGCCAGGGGCGCAGATCGAAACCGGCTGCTCGGCGAGGCGGCGCGGGCGGCGAAGGGCATCGCGAGAGAAGGGACGGACTGGGCCGCACCGTGGGCGCGGCTCATCCAGGCGGGCGTGGCGGCCTGCCGCGGCGACGACGACGAGGCCAGGCGGCAACTGGAGCTCGCGGCGACCTCGTTCGACGCTGCCGACATGGCGCTCTACGGCCAGATCGCGCGCTGGCGGCTCGGCCGGCTCCTCGAGGGGAGTCAGGGGGACGGCCTGACCACGACCGCCGATGCCGCGATGCGGGCGCAGGGCATCGCGAGCCCGTCGAGGATGGCCGCGATGCACGCACCGGGCTTCGAATAGAAGTCGCGGTGCAGCGGAGCGGCGTAATGCCGGCTCAATGCCCCGGCGAGTGCTCGGGAGGGGCGTTGCCGGTCAGGGAGGTCCAGGTCCCTTGATCGACGACGCGCTGACGAAACGCGGCGTGGCACTCGGTGCACTGACGCAGGGTGGTCCCGAGCGCATCGAGCACGCGCTTCCTGTCGCGCTTGCGTGCCGCGGCCGCGATGCTGTCCGCGGTGTGATGGAACTTCAGCGCCCGCTCCGTGAAGCCAGGCGCTCCCGCGCCCATGTGCGTGCACATCTGCCCCATCTGCTCCGAAAACCCCATCCGCGTCACAGCCTTCTCGACCGAGGCGAAGTCATCGGTCGCCGTCGCGAGCACGATCTCCTGCACCACGAGCAGGTGGTCTCGCATGTTCTGCTTCTGGTGGTTCGCCATCATCGGCAGGAGCGGCACCGCGGCGCGCGTGTCCATGCGGTCGAGGACCGCCTGCGCGTTCTCGACGGGCGCCGTCGTCGACGAGCTCACGGGTGCCGATGGAGCAGCGGGCGTGGGCGGGACCACGGGCGCCGGCTTCGTCGCCTCGCCCTCGGGCTGGCGGCAGGATGCCAGCAAGCAAAGCATGGCGAGCGCGACCGTCTTCATTCAGCGACCTCCGGTGGAGCATACGTCAACCGGCCATGCTCGCTCACCCCGCCGCGGCCTGGACCACGGCGCGCAGCTCGATCGGCACCTTGAGGCTGTTGGCGACGATGCAGTGCTTCTTCGCCTCGGCGAGCAGCTGCTCGGCGCGCGTGACGTCCGCCTCGGCCACCGTGGTCGTGACCTCGAGGACGATCGACGTGAAGGCGAGCCCGCTGCTGGTCTTGTCGAGCGTGCCCTCCGCCCGGCCGGAGTAGGACAGGAGCGGAAGCGCCTTGCGCGCGGCGAGCGCCTGGAACGTGGTCATGAGGCACAGGCTTGCCGCGCCTAGCAGCAGCTGCTCGGGACTCCACCAGGCGTTCGTGCCACCGAACTCGGGGGGCGCCCCGCCGGCGATGACCGCGCGCGGAGGAGCGCTCAGTGCGGCCACCGAGGACGCGCTCCAGTCGAGCGCGACCCTGTAGTGGTGCGGAAACGGCGCAGGGCGCGAAGCGGGAACCTGGGTCGGAGCGAGCGAGGAAGTGACGACGGTGTCCATCGGTGGCCTCCACTGGGTGAGAGCCGCGGCGGAGCCAATGGGTTCACCGCTCGAGAACTGCCCATATCCACAGCAAGAGCCATGCCTTGCCTCGTCAGAGGAAATACTCGGTGTCCACGGGCGGGTCGCGACGACGAGGCGGCGGAGGGCGCTTTCCGAGCGCGCGCTTGACCGCGTAGGCGGCCCACAGCAGGCCCACGGCGACCATGCCCGGAAGTGCGGCCGAGACCTTCTTGCTGCCGTCGGAGAGCATGAGTTGAACCGCGATGTAGGCGAGCAGGGTCGCGAAGCCTCGGCGCAGCCACGTCTGCGGCACGTACGGAACGAGGGTCGCGCCGCCTCGGCGGGGGTGTGGGGACCTTCCTCGAGGTGTACGGCCTCGTGCCCGCGGCCGCCGGTGAGAGCGTCGAGTACTACGTCGATGGTGGCGTGACCTTGGCCGTCACGGCGGATCTCCAGCTCGACGTGCGCGTGGGCGCAGGGCTCAACGAGGAAGCCGACGATCACTTCGCCGGTGGTGGGATCGCCGTGCGGCGGTGACCCGCAGGAACAAGAACAGCTGGGAGGCACGGCCGGCGAACCGTTGATTGCTTCGGAGCGTCTTCTCTCTGCGGCATCTCTCCGTTCCCCTGGTCCGCCCGTGCCGTGCCTCCTGGCGCCATGCCTCCTTCACCGGCACGGTGCATGCAGTCGCCACGATCGACGAGGGTCGCTCCGAACCGCGAACCCTTCGCACCACATTCTGGCTCACAGGTGACAGATGGACCGGCTCAGGCTCGAGGAACAAGGGTGCGGCGCACTGACCGAGATCGACGTGCGGGCCACCTTCAAGGAGAAGCTCGCTCTGGAGTTTCGTCCCTACACGATCCCCGGGGCCTGCAACCCGACGCTGGCCGCCCAGGCGCTCGGCGCAGATCTCGGAATCGGGCCGCTACTCCCGTGCAGCGTTTGCGCCTTGGAGGAGCCTTCGGGCGCAGTCGTCTCGATCGCGCGGCCGGCGGCGATGTTCCAGATAGCCGACCGGCCCGCGCTCGCCGAGCTGGCTGGCGAGGCCGATGCGCGTCTTCGTCGTGCCCTCGAGCGGCTGCTGGACGCCCCGCCTGTGGTCTGAGGACGGATTGGAAGGAGGTTCACCATGCGACGCTTGATGATTGGCCTCGTGCTGGTCGCTCTGTCTGGCGGCCCTGCCCATGCTCAGCGAAGCGGCCCGGGCTGGGATCGCTGCGGCCAGCTGTTCGACGACAAGACCGTCGAGACACTATCGGGAGCGATCACCTCGGTCGACAAGATCGCTCGCGGAAATGGCATGCAGGGCGTCCGGATCACCGTGAAGACGGCCAAGGAGACCCTCGTCGTCCATCTGGGTCCGGAGCGTCACATCGTGGCGCGTGGATTCTCGTTCAAGACCGGAGACAACGTCACCGTGAATGGGTCCCGGGTGCAGTTCGAGGGCAGCCCGATCCTGATCGCGACCGACCTCACGCTTCGCGGCAAGAAGCTCGTGCTCCGCGACAAGGACGGCTACCCGCGCTGGGCGGGAGGCCGCCGTCGAGGCGGCAGCTGAGCACCCCCGCCGGAAGGATCCGACCGCGGCGACGGTTGTTCGAAACCGGGATCGATCCAGCGGTCTCAGGGCGCCTGGAGCGTACAGAGGCTCGAGAAGTCGCTCGGCAGGCCCGACGTGAGGTACGGGCTCGGCTTACCGGCGACGTGCGCCTTGAAGAACTCGATGATCATGCGAGGCGTGATGTTCGGGTGCGGCTGGTGGCCGAGCGTGTGCGGGCAGTCGAGCGCGGTGCGGTTGTTCGTCTTCAGGAAGGGCAGCGCCATTGCCGCGCAGTCTTCGAAGCTGATCACCTGGAGGCCGCCGATGTCGTACTTGTCGTTCGCGCCGCCGTGGCTGACGATGATCGTGCCCTGGTCGCTCGCCTCGAGCGGATCCCACACGATGCTGTCCCGCGGGACGATGTTGAGCGTGTTGAGGCTGTCGGCCTCGGGCTTGTCGTTCATCCAGGCGCCGGAGGCCTCGTAGACCGCCGGGATCCACTGCGGGTAGTGCGAGTGCAGCAGGTCCGAGAAGATCGAGCCGGCGGAGAAGCCCGTCGTGTAGATGCGCGACGGGTCGATCTTGAGCTGCGCGTTGAGGCAGCCGAGCATGCTCTCGAAGAACGCGAGGTCGAGGTTCTTGTCGGCGCCGGTGCCGTCCTGGAGGTCCCACTCCACGCCCGGCTTCGGCGTGGCGCGGTAGGGCGTCAGCGCGAGGCTCTGCGGCGTGATCAAGATGTAGGGGAAGCTCGGATCCCCGTCGGGGCCGACGCCACCGCGCTGGAGGAAGCCCTGGAAGTTCGCCGCCGAGTCGCCGAGGCCGTGCCACTGGAAGATCACCGGCAGGGGGCCCGTCATGTTCGTCGGGAAGGCGACGTAGAACTGTCGCGTGTGTCCGCCGGCCGGCCAGTTGCCGTTGAGCCCGCTCACGATCGCGACGCCTGGGTTGTTGCACGTGAGCGTGATCTTCGGGTCCGCGGGCGGCGCCGTGCTGGCCCCTGCCGCGCCTGCCGCGCCTGCCGCGCCTGCCGTCCCTGCCGCTCCTGCCGCGCCTGCCGCCCCTCCCGCTCCTGCTGTTCCTCCCGCTGTTCCTCCCGCTCCCGCTGTTCCTCCGCTCGAGTCGCCGCAGCCGGCGCCGAGCGCCAGTGCGAGCAGGCACGCACCCAGCACATGGTTCTTGCGAACTTCGCCGAAACATCCGTGCTTCGTCATTGACGCTCCCCTGCGTGGGGCTCTGCCTCGATCGGGCGTGAGCCAGGACCAGAAATAGAACGTGTTCTACCTAGCTGATACTCACGTGACCTAGCAAGCAAAAAGCACCGAGAGCGGCGATGAAGCCGCGGCCATGGGTATCGTCGGAACCGATGACTGCCGTGGTCCACCCGAATGCTGTACTGAGTCACAGCACCGAGCGCGCGAGGGCGATGGCCTCGGCGCACGGGGCGCCGCGCAGCACGTACGCGGGCACCTGGGCCACCAGGGCCTCGAGGTTGGCCAGCGCGCGCTCGAGCAGCGCAGGATCCCAGAACGGCAGGAACGCGCGCGGGATCAGGCGCTGCATCGCGGCGCCCGGCGCGAGGCGCTCGAGCTGCAGCGCAGGCTCAGGCTCCAAGAGCACGAGGGCCGCGAGCGGCGCGGCGTGATTGCGGGCGATGTCCTCGGTGCCGCCCCAGGGGGTGCCGTGGCACTCGGCGCCCGAGGGACCCACCCTGACGGCGATGCGGTCGTCGTTCATGGCCACGGCGCCGGGGACCCCCTGCCAGAGCGAGAGGAGCCGGCTCTTGCCCGCGCCCGCGCGCCCGGGGAAGACGATGCCGCGACCGTGATCGTCGACGCCGGAGGCGTGAAGGACGAGGCCGCCCGTGCGCACGATCGTCGTGCGAAGGAGCAACTCGCCGGCGCCGCCCCCGAGCAAGCTGCGAAAGGGCGCCGCACTTCGCCGCTCGACGATCGTCACGTCGTCCCAGCCGGCGTCGGTGCGCAGGACGCAGCGGGCCTGCTCAGCCAGGACCGCGTCGTGATACGTGAGCACCGCGTGAAAGTCCGGGCCGCTCCGGTACATCCGCCAGATGGAGCCGGGATCGTAGATCAGCTCCCCGGGGGGCTCCGGCGCGTCGCCCTCCTCCCACCAGAGCGCCACGCGCGCGATCGGATCGGCGAGGGGCCCGAAGAACGACCCCAGCCGGTCCTCGATCCCGAGCTCGCCGGCGCCAAGAGGGCTCCGCAGATCGATCTGGATGCCGGCGATGGCAAGCGGGAGGTCGTGCGAGCTCATCGCCCGACGAGGTCGAGCTCGCTGCGGCACTCGTCGAGGAGCGCGGTCCGCGTGCGCCAGGAGTCGCACACGACGGAGCGGCAGAGGCCGCTGCCGATGATGCGGCTGCGCGGGTTCGGGAGCTGCTCGGTCCGCAGATAGAGCTTCTGCGCGGCCAGCGCGGCGCGGTGCACGATCGGCCGAGCCCTCCGGGGCGAGAGCAACCGGCTGCCCCAGATCCGGTCGAGCTGCGCGAGCGCGAGCTCGCACGCCCGCTCGGTGCCGAGCGCCCGCGCGCGGCCCAGCACCGCCTCCAGATCGATGGCCGGGTGCTTGCGGAGGAAGAGCCGCAGGTCGAGCAGCCAGAGGAGGCGCTCGAACAGGTGCCCGGCGGCATGCGTGCACAGGTAGAGGAGCTCGTCCTCGGGCGGGAGCACGTCGATCGACAGGCCCTCGTCGAGGCGGCAGGGGATCGCCCGCGCCACGAATCGCGCGCTCTCGATCCGGGTGCCGAACCGGGAGTTGAGCGTGAAATGGAGCTCGAGCGGCGGCAGGCCCTTCCCCACCACCTTGACGTGGTGGTGATGGCGGAGCAGCCAGCGATTCCAGTCCGGGGCGTCGTGGGGCTCGTACCCGAGCTGCGCCAGCGCCGAGAAGGCGCGCTCCACGCCGTCTCGCGGGATCGCCAGATCGAGATCGCTGCTCGGCCTGAGCCAGGGCTCCGGGTAGAGACGCGCCGCGAGGGTGGGACCCTTGAGGAGGAAGTGCGGGACCTGCGCTTTCTCGAGCGCGGCGGTGATCTCGCGCAGCGCCTGCCGGAAGAGGACGTCGCGCACGAGGGCCCTGCGAAATGGGTCCCCGGGGTCGCTGGACGCGGTCCGTGCAGACGGATCTCCGAACCAGTGGCGCAAGACGAGCCAGAGACCGTGCGCCCTGGCCGCCTCGGAGAGCTCGTCGAGCACGGCCAGCGCCTCCCGGTCGGGCGACGTCGCCACCTCGTCGGGCATCCGCGCGAGCAAGGCCTCGAGTCGCTCGAGCTCCGGTGGGCGCGGCTCCGCGAGCTGACCGAGCACCCATCGGGCGCTGCGGGCGTAGGCGACGAGGCGCGTGACGGGCTTCGGGACGGCCTGCTTTGCCACCCGGGCCGGCGCGGAGGACACGGCACCGACGACCATGGGCCCACCGGCCACCCAGGCCCGACCGGCGAGTCGCCAGCGCCGCCGGTCGAGGTCGAGGGTCCGGCCGGCGCGCAGGATGGTCGTCACCCGTCCAATCACGTCGTCGACGGGAAAGGGCCCCTCCTCGACTCGCTGAGCGTCTCCGCGGACGAACACGTGCTCGTGCGCCAGGCGCACCACGCGGTGCAGGAGGTAGCGCGCCTCGGGGCCGCGGCCGGCACGGACCAGGACGGGATCGCCCACGCGCGGCGCCGGAGCCGGCGCGAGCTCGACCTGATCGCCGTCGCGCAGGAACGGCCGCATGCTGTCGCCCCGCACCGTCAGGCGAACCGCCTGGCCGCCCGCGATCACCGAGCGGATCACCGGCATGATCTCGGCGCTGGCCACCTTCACAGCGCCGACCGGACGAGCGCGATGGTCTCCGGTCCCGGACGGCAATGGAGTCGATACACCGGGACGCGCGCGAGGATCGTCCCGAGGTTCTCGAGCGCAAGCGCCATGAGCACGTCGTCCCAGTAGGGCAGGCAGGCGTGCTTGGCGACGAGGGGCGCCGCGAGGGCGGGCTCGAGGCGCTCGAGGCGGTTCTCCGGGGCCTGCGCCAGCAGGATCAGCGCCGAGAGCGGCGCGGCGTGCGCGTTCGCGGAGCCCGGATCGCCGCCCCACGGCGTCGCGTGGCACGTCGGGCCGCCGCGCGTCTGCACGGCATTGCGGTCCTCGGCGAGCGGCACGACGCCCGGCTCCTGGCGCCAGCACGCGAGCTGCGTGCTCTTGCCGATCCCGGAATGGGCCACGAAGAGGATGCCACGTCCATTGTCGTCGATCCCGGAGCTGTGGAGGACGAGGCCGCCCGTGGAGACCACGGCCGCGCGCAATGCGAGCTCGCCGGCGCCGGCCACGAGCAGGCTCTGCCAATCCTCGCCCGTCGGCGCCTCGAGGAGCGTGAGCTCGTCCCACGCGGCATTGGCGACGAGCACGCCCTCCGCGTCCGGCAGCGGCGGGTCCATTGGATAGGCGAAGGTCGCCCGCCAGCCGCCGGCCGATCGGTACATCTTCCAGATGGAGCCTGGATCGAAGACGAGCTCGCCCTCCGGTGCGGGAATGGCCGGGCGCGGCTCCCAGCGCAGCGCGATCCGCCGCAGCGGCTCGCCGGCCGCAGGATCGGAGAGAAACGGCAGGAGCCGCGCCCCGAGGCCGAGCTCGGCGGGCGATCGCGGGCTGGTCAGATCGATCGCGATGTCGGCGACCCGAATCGAGATCCGATGCATGTCAGCCGAAGGCCTTCCTTCGCGCGCTGTGCAGCTCGCAGAGGTAAGACACCGGGCCATTGAGCGTCCCGGTCTCGAGGTACGACCACGCGGGACAGCGATTGCACCAGTCCCGGTGATCGCAGGAGGCGCATTGCTCGGACAGCCCTGGCGCGCCGTCCGTGAAGCGCTGCAGGGCCTCCCACGCGGCGTCGAAGCCGATCTCGAGCGTCGGCGCTGCGGGCTGCGGCAGGTCCACGCAGCCGCTCATCGCGCCATCCGGCCCGACGACGAACACGGCCTTGCCCGCATTGCAGTAGAAGTTCGAGCCGTCCTTGCCGCCGCTGCCACAGGAGCCCCCCCCCTGCGTGGGGCCGGCCGCTGCGGCCGCGGACTCCGTGAGGAAGCGGATGCCGGTCTCGCCCGAGGAGCAACCGCCGCCGTCGCCGCAGCCGCTCTTCGCGGGGCTGGCTGACGCGAGGATCGGCAGCGCTCGCCCGAGGCCCCGCGGCGCGCCGGGGGTGTCTGCCGTCGGGCCCACGGTCGCCGCGGCCGTGACGGCGGGCGCGGACAGCGCGGCCGCCAGGGCGGCGGCGTCCGGCACCGACAAGCCATCCCTCCGCCTGTTCTCGGTCTCGAGCACCAGGGCCTCCGCGACCGACAGGCGGCTCGTCGCGACGTCGCTCGGGAGCTGATCGCGCCGCCGCGACAGGATGTGGTTCGACACGATGCCGAGGCCCCAGCCGGCGGCCAGGTCCCGCATCGCATCGTGCTCGGCGACGTTCTGCTTGGTGATCGTCGTCTTGAGCGCGAGCGGCAGGTCGTGCGCGAGCAGCGCCTCGATGCCGGCGATGCACCGGTCGAAGCTGCCGCGCGAGCCCGTGACCGTCTCGTAGGTCTCGCGCGTCGCGCCGTAGAGCGTGACCTCGATCTTGCTCGGCGGAGCCTCGGCGAGCCGCGCCGCGAGCTCCGGCGTCACGAGCGTCGCGTTCGTGAAGATGGTCAGGATGATCCCCATCTTCGACAGCGGCTCGTAGAGCTCGAAGAACCGGTCGTAGAGGAAGACCTCGCCGCCCGTCAGGAGCAGGAAGAGCATCCCGCGATCCACGGCCTGCTCCGCGATGGAGAGCCATTGCGGGGGCGCGAGCTCCATGCCCTTGGAGACGCCGCAGCCGGGGAGCTTCTTGTTGTAACAAAAGCCGCAGCCGAGATTACAGCGCACGGTCAGCTCGAACGTGCCATTGATGGGCTGTCGGGCGACCGCCGCGCGCGAGTGCAGCTCCTGCGTCAGGGGGCCGTACACGGACGGCAGATTCGGCCCGACGACCGGAATCACCCCAGAACGCCGACGGTTCGACATGGCTCCAGGCTATCGTGCCCGGAGGGCCGATGTGACGGTTTCGTTCGGGTCGACGCGATTGCCCACACCTCCCTGCCCTGCCCTGCATGTGCGCCCCGGGCATCACCTGACCGCGGCGGGCCGCGGCGTCGTCGCCCGGATCCACCGCCGCTGGGACGAGGTCGGCGCCCGCGGCGCGCTCGTCTTCGACGTCGACGGAACCGTGACCCACCGCGAGCGCGTGGTGCCCGACGCGATGGCCTCGCTGCTCGTGCGCCTCCTCGAGTCCGGCGTGCGGGTCGGGCTCGTGTCCGGAATGCCCGACGATCGCCTGCGCTGGCAGGTCGTGGCGCCCCTCGCTCGCGCGGGGGCATGGGCGTCGGGCGTTCCGGGGCTCCGGCTCTACGCGAGCGGTGGACGCAGCCGGCTCCGCGATCCCGACGTGGGCTTCGAGGCCGCGTACGCCAGGCGCTACCGGCTCCCGGACGAGACGCCCGAGGTTGTGCGCGAGGCCCTGGCCCGGCTGGGCCTGTCCCGCGCGCCCTTGCTGCCGGCGAGCGACTGCCTCGGCTCCGAGGAGGCGGCGAGGCGCCTCCCCGCCACCGGCTTGATCGTGCAGTCGGCGCCGGATCGGGGCGTGACGGGGGTCTTCGTGCGGCTGCCGCGCGGCCGGGATCTGAGGGGCGCGCTGGTGGACGCGATCGAGGAGGCGAGCCCCGAGGTGGCGGCGCAGGTGCGCTTCTACGCGGCCGACGCGACGGAGCTGCAGCTCTTGCATCGCGACGGCAGCAAGGCGGACGCGGTCCACGACCTCGTGACGGCGTCCGGCCTGGATCCGGCGCTCGTCTGCTACGTCGGTGACGAGTTCGTCCCGGACGGCAACGACGAGGAGGTCGCGCGTGATCCGCGCCTGGGCGAGGTCGAGACCCTCTCCGTCGGCGCGTCCGCGAGCGGCTCGCGGGTCAAGCACGCCGTCGGCGCGGGCGTCGAGGCCACGCGCCAGCTCCTCGAGGAGCTCCTGCGGCTGCCGCGCGATCGCACCGCCACGGGGTTCTACCGGGCCCTGTCCGACGCGCTCCTGACGTCGGACGAGATCCTCGACGAGGCGGCCTTGCTGTCCCTGCTGACCCGCAAGATCGAGTCCCTCGGAGGACGGCCGAGCGACCTCCTCGGGACGCTGGCCTTCGTCGTCAAGCACCTCGAGCGCTTCACCGGCCCCGCGCTGGCGCCTTACCCCGGCATCACGGAGCTCGACACCCACCAGATCTACCGCCTGTTCGCGGATCGCGCGCGCGTGCTGCACGGGCTCGTGTCGCGGATCTCCTGGCGCCCCGAGGAGCGGCTGCTCGTCCTCGGCTCGGACGCAGAGCACCTGCTGCCGGCGCTCGAGCGCTTCACGGGCCGCCGCGCCGGCGCGCTCTGGCTCAACCGCTCTCGCCTCATGAGCGAGGAGGAGCACGCCACGCTGCGCGCGCTGGAGGCGGAGGTCATCGGGCCGGACGGCTTCACCCGCGAGACCCGGCCCGACATCCCGGGGTTCCACAAGGTGTCGTTCTGGCACGACAACGCGCTCGTCAACTCGACGCTCTTCCAGATCTCGCGGCTCGCGATGCACACGGAGCGCTACGGGGGCGGCTGCTTCGAGGCGCGCTTCGCCACCGGCCTGCGCATCGAGCTCGACGAGGGGACGCTGCAGCAGGAGCGGCTCGCCGGGCCCGGGCCCGCGACGCTGTTCGGCACGGCGACGAACGAGAGCGACGCGGTGATCCGGCGCGAGATCGCGCGCGACGGCTTCCGGAAGCGGGTGCTCGCGATCGTCGAGGAGCTGTGGGTGACACACCTGCGGGAGCACCCGATCGTGCGCATCGTGGACACGGGCACGACGGGCCTGCAGCAGCTCATGCTGTACGGAGGCCTCGCCTACCTGCGCGACGTGGGGCGGGAGGGCGGCGAGCGGCTCGGCCGCCTCTCCCCCGCGCAGCACGAGATCGCGCGGGAGCTCCAGGTCGCGGATCGGCGGCTGCGGCTGTCGCTGCTCGGAGACGACCTCGGGGCGGCGTGGCGGGGCGTGACCACGGGCGGGGACTTCGAGGTCGTCTCGACCGATCGCGAGACCGGCCTCGACGACCTCGTGGAGCGCTTCCACAGTCTCGTGTCCGGGCCGAGCCCCGAGGCGGGCCCCTCGTCGCCGGTCGAGCAGGCCGTGGCGTTCTACGTCTCGCTCGTGATCCAGCGGGTCTTCCTCGAGGGCGCGATTGCGCCTTGAAGGCGGTGCCTGGGTCAGGGCATCATCGAGAGTCAGCCACCCGGGGAGGGGATCGTGACGCAGGCAAAGACGGAAGCTCGCCCAGCCGACGACCGGGAGCGCGAGGAGTACGAGGCGCCCGTCGCGACCTTCGTGCCGCTCGAGACCGAGGAGCGGCTGCTCGCGTGCACGAAGTTCACGCGCAGCGCCTGCGGCTCCGGGCCGTACAGCGGCAGCTAGAGCCGCGCTCCATGAAGGCCCGCCGGGACTTCGTGATGCGGGACGTCGCGGGGAGCACGCTCCTCGTGCCGACCGGCGCGCGGGTGGTGGACCTCAACGGCATCATCACGCTCAACGCGACCGCGAAGTGCGTCTGGCAGCTCCTCGACGGCTCGCACGGCGTGGAGGATCTCATGCAGGCGGTCGTCGCCCGCTTCCGCGTCGAGCGCGAGCAGGCGCGGCGCGACGTCGAGGCGTTCGTCGAGCAGATCAAGGCGCTCGGCCTGCTCGAGGACGCGGGCGCCGCGCCCTGAGCTACCCGAGCCAGCTCCGCAGCGCCGCGAGGACGCGCGCCTCGACCTCGGCCACGTAGCCGGCCGGACAGCAGCCGCTCCAGCACGAGCGGCACACCGTGACGAGGGCGGGGCGCAGCGCCCGCGCGCGAAGGTGGCCGAAGAGCCAGGCGATCTCGCCGTCGATCTCGGCCATCGACGGCAGGTGCGCCTCTTCCGGCTCCTCGAGCGGGCGGACGATCGCCACGTACTTGCCGCCCCGCTCCACGACCTCGAGCCTGAGCTGCATGAAGGGCAGGCGGCGATCCTCGAGCAAGCGCGCGCGATTCGCGTACTGCTCCGCCGAGATCTCGAGCTCGAGCGACAGCTCGTTCTTGATCGAGTCACGACAGGCGAAGTAGTCGAGGTCGAGGTCGAGCACGACGCGCCGCCCGCGCGGCAGCGCCTCCGGGCTCCTGTGCTCGTACCGGAAGCGCACGAGGTCGGGGAACGCCAGCTTCGTCGCCGCGCTCTCGACGAGGCCGTGCTTGAGCACGAGGCCCTCGCCGAAGGCCGACGCGATCGAGGTGTGCTGGCGCCTCGGCCGGGCCGGCTTGCGCCAGCGCGGGAACACGATGAAGACGTTGCGGACCAGGCGGGCGAGGACCGCGGGACGGATCCAGTTCGCGAAGTCGAGGTGCGAGAACGCGAGGCTCCGGACGTGCGCCTCCTCCTCCTCGGGCGAGAGCCCCGCCGGCGGGTAGAGGGAGACGCCGAGCGACGCCGCCATCGCGAGATCGGTGTGGGCGTCGATGTGCACGACGTCGAGCGTGCCGTCGTGGTGGCCGTCGCGACGCGCGAGGTACCAGTGGTAGTAGGCCTCGTTGTGCTCGTCGCCGACGTAGATCGGCACCGCGCGGGTCATGGCTTGCGCCCGGAGCCGGCCTGCGCGAGGAGGTCCTCTTGCTCCGCCACGGCGACGAGGTGGAAGCCCGAGAGGCGCTGGCGCAGCTCGGGCGCGAGCGCCGACGGCCGCGTCGCGAGGCCCAGCATGTAGGCGTGGTAGGAAGCCAGGTAGAGCCCGACGTTGCTGGCCGTCGCGAGGTGCCGCGAGAACGTCAGGGACGGCTCGAGCGTGATCACGAAGTGCCACCACAGCGAGGGCACGAACAGCAGCTCGCCGGGCTCGAGCACGGCGACGTGGGGGGTCGCCTGGGCGAAGCGCGGAAAGCGCGCGGGATCGCAATCGAAGGGATCGCGCACGGCTCCGTCGTGGAGGCTGCCGGTGTCGGCTGGAGAGAAGAGGACCGCGACCTTCCTGCCGACGAGCTGCGCGAGGTACGTGTGGGTGCCCCAGTAGTCCTGGTGCAGGAACGCCTTGCCTCCCGTCGGGGCGACGAGCAGGAAGTTGATGGGCTGGCCGTAGAGCTCGAGGAAGCGGACCAGCGACGCGGGGAAGCGGCTCAGCCAGTCGTCGCAGAAGCGCGGGACCGGATGCAGGTCCGCCGCGAGCTCGGGGTGCAGCGCCAGGGCGCGGTAGGAGGGCGCGTAGAGCGGCAGGCCGTTTTGCGCGAGCTCCTCGGGCGTGCCGCGGAGGAACTCGACCCTCCGCGGCGCCGCCGGATCCAGCAAGCCATCGATGTAGTCGCGCAGCGACACGAGCACCTGCACGGGCCGGCACCCGACGTCCTCCTCGAGCAGGAGGGGCGAGTTCGCGTAGATCTGGTCGTCGCCGTAGCGCTCGCGGAACAAGTCGAACGTCCACCGCGTGCGCGCGGGCCAGTCGGCCATCTCGTCGGTGACGATGGCGGGGCGTCCGTGGCCCTCGACGAAGCGCCGCTCGAACTCGGCCGGCGCGAGCCCGGCGACCCGCTCGATCGGCCTGCCGCGCAGGAACGTCGGGTGCTCGGTCCAGGTCTCGATCGTCACGCGCCCCCCGGCCCCGCGAGGATACCAGCGCGGCCGTCCGCCGCGGGGCGCAGGGCCCCGGCGTGGAGCTCGAACATCCGCGCATAGCGCCCGCCCCGCGCGACGAGCTCCTCGTGCGTGCCGTGCTCGACGAGCCGCCCGTCGTGCATCACCGCGATGCGATCCGCGAGCCGCACCGCCGCGAGCCGGTGCGTGATGAGCAGGCACGTCTTGCCGTGGTCGAGCTCGGCCAGGCGGCGGAAGACGTCGTGCTCGGTCTCCGCGTCGATGGAGGCCGTCGGCTCGTCGAGCACGAGCACGTCGCCCTGGCGCATGAAGGCGCGCGCGAGGGCCACACGCTGCCACTGGCCCTTCGAGAGCTCGTCCCCACCGAAGTACCGCCCGAGGATCGTGTCCATGCCCCGGGACAGGCGACGGGCCACCTCGTCCGCGCCCGACTGCTCGACCGCGCGGCCGATCGCGGCGCGGTCGTCCAGCGACGGCAGCCAGCCCACCCCCACGTTCTCCGCGAACGAGAGCGTGAACTGCGTGAAGTCCTGGAAGAGGACGCCGATGCGCCCGCGCAGCGCCGCCGGCCTGACCGCGGTGATGTCGGCGCCGTCGAGCAGGATGCGCCCGGCCCCGAGCTCCTGCATCCGGAGGAGGAGCCGGACCAGCGTGGTCTTGCCCGCGCCGTTCGCGCCCACGAGGGCCAGCGTCTCGCCCGGGCGGATCTCGAGCGTGACGTCGTCGATCGCGAGGCGCTCGCTGCCCGGGTAGCGGAACGACACGCCCTCGAAGCGGATCGCTGGCGGGCTCGCCTGCGCGACCCAGTGCTGCTCGGGCAGCCGCTCGTCCGGCTCGTCGTCAGGCATCGCCAGGAGCTCGAAGAGGTTCGTCATGTAGAGGCTCGACTCGAGGACGCGCGCGACGCCGACGAGCGCCTCCTCGAACGCACCCTGCGTCTGCCGGAGCAGGACGAGATCCATCGTCATCTCGGGCAGCCCGAATGCGCCCTGGGCAGCCCGCGCGACGACGTAGACGTAGGCGCCGTAGAGCGCGCCGGAGGTGACGAGCCCCGCGGCCCACACGAGCGCGCCTCCGCGGCGAGCGACGCGCACGTCCTCGTCCGTGAAGCCCTGCACGAGCGCGCGGTAGCGCGAGACGACCATGCCCCCGAGCGCGAACAGCTTGATCTCCTGGACGTACTCGGCGACGGCCATCAACGTCTGCAGGTACCAGGCGCGTCGGGCGGCGTGGGTCCTCGCGCGCTGAACGGCGAAGCTCGCGCGCGCCATGCGGGCCTGCGCGAGGAACTGCGGCACGACCGCGAACGCCACGAACGCGGCGACGAGGGGGGAGAGCTGCCACAGGAGCGCGGTGCAGCTCGCGACGCGGAGGGCGCCTCGCGCGGCCACGAAGGCGTGCGTCACGAGGTGCATGGGCCGCTGCCCCGCCTCGGAGCGCGCGCGCTCGAGGCGATCGAGGAACGCCGAGTCCTCGAAGTGCCAGAGCTTGAGGCCGCGCACCTTCTCGAGGATGCGGAGCTGCACCTCGAGCGTGAGGCGTCCCCGCAGCGCCACGTCGAGCACCTCGCGGACCCGGAGCGCGCTCGACTGCAGCGCGACGAGGCCGAGCTCGGTCAGCCCCAGCGCGACCGCCCCCTGAGCGTCTCCGGCGAGCACGCGCTCCACGATGCGCTTGGCGATCCACGCGATGGCCGCCGGGCACAGGCCGTCGACGACCGTCACCGCGACGTAGGCGGCGAACAGCGGCCGCGAGACCGCCAGCACGAGGCCCACCGCCCCGACCGCCGCGGCGAGGACCGCGCGTGCGTCGATCCGCGCCTCCGCGCCGGTGGAGCCCACGGGACGTCACTGTACGAGGGGTCAGGCTCGAGTTTTCAAGTTTCGCCTCGTCACGCAGCACGCCCGGCGCCGGCGACCGCGCGATACTCGAGGACTTGAGCCTGACCCCTTCCACGCGCTCCACGCGCCGCCTGGCCATCGGCGCGCTCTGCGTGCTGGCGCTGTGGAAGACCTGGTCGTGCTGCGGGCTGTTCTCGGACGGGGCGCCGTTCCTCCTCCGCACGGTGAGCGTGGGCGGCTTCCTGAGCTACAACCCGCTCGCGCGCGAGTACGCCATCGGGGCGACGCAGGCGCCGCTCCTGCTCGGGGTCTGGCTCGGCGTCACCGACCTCCACCAGCTCGCGCGGCTGTTCTCGCTCGGCGCGCTCGCGACGCCGACCGCGCTCTACGTGCTCGCGCTCTGCCGCGCGAAGGGCGATGCGATCGCGCTCTCGGCCGTCGTCGCCGCCATCGCCGCGGTGTTCCTGCCGTCGTCGTTCTTCATCGTCGGCGAGTACAGCACCGGGTTCGCCCTCGCGATCGCGAGCGCGACGTGGCTCGCGACGGGCGGGGCACCACGGCTCGGTGACGGCGTGATGCTGGTGGGGCTCGCGCTCTTCGGGGTGCGCGCCTACGAGGGCGCGCTCTACCTCGGTCCACCGCTGGCGGCGATGACGGTCTGGTCGCTCGGACGACACGGGGCGTGGCCCGCGCGCGCGTGGCTGCTCCTGCTGCCCGTCTCGGCCGCCGTGTCGCTCGCCGCGCTCCAGCCGGCGTCGGTGCGGCTCCTGCCGCCGGCGACGGGCGGGCTCGTCCTGGGCGCCGTGGTCCTCGCGTGGTGGCGGCCCCGTCTCGCCCCCGCCGTCAGGGCGGCGCTCGCCCTCCTCGCCGCCTCGCTCTTCGTCGCGGGCGCGGTCGTCGCAGCGGCCTCGATCGCCCGGAATTTCGGCTCGATCGGCCTGCGGGTGCTCGCCGAGGAGAGCGCGGGGCTGTTCTGGCAGAACCTCCAGCTCGACCTCACGTTCCTCGCGCTCGCGGCCTTCGTGACCTGGGCGTGGGTGCGTCCCGAGGCGCTGCGTGGCACGCGGATGTGCGCGCTCCTCGCGGCGCCCCTCGTGCTGCTCGCGGCGCTGCCGCTCCTCGCGTGGCTCGGCGTCCTCTCCCGGCCCCTCGGGACGCTGCACTACGGCGCGCGCCTCGCGTGCTCCCTGGAGGCCCTGGCGATCGTCCTGTTCCTGTGGGCCCTCAGGTCCGCGCGCCTGCCGCGCCCCCTCCTCGACGTCCTCGAGACCCCCGCGGCCGCGGGGCGCTGCCTCGGCTTCTCGTGCCTGCTCCTCGCGGCAGTGCTGCCGTCCGACCTCCTCGCCACCGCCGAGTGGAGGTCGTTCCTCGAGGTCGTCCGCACGCAGGTCCGGGCTCGCGACGGCCGGATCCCCTTCGAGGACGTGCCGGCCGCGATCCCCCGCTTCTACTGGTGCTGCGGCGACGACTTCACGATCACGCCGCTCAGCATCGCGCTGCGGCCCACCGCGGGTCCCGGCGGCGTCATCGCGTGTCCGAGAAAGCCGCGGGACGCCCCGCTCCCGGCGCTGCCCCCGAGGTTCTCGTGGCGCGAATGACGCGCGTCAGAAGCGGCCCTCGCGAATCCCGTCCTCGCAGCTCACGTAGCTGCGCAAGAGGCCCTGATCCAGCTCGAGGAGCTGCCTGGCCGGAAACGAGAGCATCTCGGCGTCGAGCGTGGGCGCGATGGACGCGAAGACCGCGGGAGAGCCGCGCTCCTCGCACAGCGAGCGGAAGAACCGGACCGGCAGGAAGCTCGTGTCGTCGGCCTGCGTGCCGGCCTCCGCGGCCGCACGCGCGGCCTCGAGAAAGCGGGCCCAGGCCTCGAGGACATCGGTGTACGTGATGCCGAGGGCCGGCACCAGCGCGCGGACGGTGCGGCGGAACGGGTGGTAGAGCGTCCCGAGCCCGAAGCGGAGCCGGTGGATGTTCGCGACGTCCGCGGGGCTCATGTCGGGGCTGGAGCTCGCCATGTACGGTGAGTCGGGCTGGTGCTGGATGCCGAGCTTCTCGGCGTCCTTTGCGAGCTGCGTGCCCGGCACGAGGAGCAGGCGCATGATGGTGAGGCTCGGCGGATCGAGGTCGAGCGTCCAGTCGATCGAGCGCTTGACGTCCCCGTAGCCCTCGCCGGGGAGCATGTCGATGAGCGAGATCTCGAACGGCATCCTGTCCGCGTACTTCTTGAGGAGCGTGATGCCGTTGACGAAGCGGCGGCGGTTGAAGTAGCGCTTGATGCTCCGGTGCGTGTCCGCGCTGGCGCTCTGGAGGCCCACCTCGATGAAGTCGCTCCTGGCCTCGAACAGCAGCTCGACGAGCTCCTCGTCGAGGAGCTCCGCCATGAGCTCGGTGTGCAGGCGCGTGCCCTGGTTGTGCTTGATGTAGAGCCGCAGGACGTCCTTGGCGCGCTTCGGGTGGATGTTGAACGTCGCGTCCATGAGGTAGAGGTGCGCGGGGCGCCGCGACAGCACGTGCACGAGCTCCGCCTCGACGCGCTCGAGATCGAAGTAGCGCATGCGATCGAAGTCCTTGTGGTAGTAGCAGAAGTGGCACTTGAACGTGCAGCCCCGCATGGTCTCGGTCACCATGATCGGCTCGTGGGCCATGTCGTTCACGAGCCCCTCGAGGTACGGCGACGGGATGCGGCCGATCGGCTCGATGCTCTCGCGGGGCGGCTGCTCGTGGATCCCTTCGCCGTCGCGGTACGTGATGCCGGCGACCTCGGACAGGCCGCGCTCGTGGAACAGGGCCTCGACGAGGCACCGGAAGGTCTCCTCGCCCTCGCCGCGGGCGACCACGTCGATCTGGGGCGCGCCCTGCAGCACCTCGCGCGCGCGGGGCGACACCTCGGGGCCGCCGAGCACGATGGTGCGCGCGAGGGACCGCTCCTCGAGGAGCGCGGCGACGGCGAGCACCGTCTTGATGTTCCACAGGTAGCAGGTGAAGCCGACGAGGTCGTAGGGCGTCGGGCCGAGCGCGCGCGCGATCTCGTCGGCGGTGGCCTCGTGCGGGAAGACCTGGAGCTCGACCTCGTAGCTCCCACGCGCCAGCGAGCCGTGCTTGTCGAGGTACGCCTTGAGGTAGTACGGCGCGAGCTGCATCACCGGGTCGCTGGCCTTGATGCCGACGAGGAGGATGCGGAACATCTGACCGGATCATATGCTGCGGCGCCGCGCCGGACGTACACGTACATGGTGCACGCGAAGCGCGGCGGCCAGCTCTCGCAGGGCTCGAACGAGGCCGCGGTGAGCGTTCCCTGACGGCGCGCCGCCTGCCGGATCTTCAGCTCAGGATGCGCGCGAGCTCCTCGGCGGCGGTCTCGAGGGCCTGCACCGACGGCAGCTTCGGGCCGAAGGTCGCCAGCGACATGACCTCGCCGGAGAAGTCGAAGCTCTTGCCGGCGAGGACGTTCTTGTCCCTGTCCTGCAGGAGGAACGCCCGCAGCGCGCCGAACGTCACGACCCCGTCGAGCTGCTTGGTGGCCATCGCGATCAGGTTCGACGTGGCGGCCACGCCGTCGCGCATGGCCGCGTCGCCCGCGCCGGCGACCACGAGCCCCGTGCCGTCCGCGAGCACCGCGACGCTCTGCGACTCCCGCTCGAGCAGGACCCTGAGCACGGCCTCGAGCGACTGGCCCGCCGAGACGAAGGCGTTCTTGAGGTCGTCCTTCTTCTTCGAGCCCTCCTTGGCCCGGCGCTCGAGGAGCTGCTTGAGCGCATCGACCTCCTTCGCGCCCTGCTGCACCTGCGCCTCGAGGGCCGCCATCCGGTTCTTCGCCTCGGCGGCCTGGGTGGCGGCGGCCTGCTGGGCCTTCGACGCCGCATCCAGCGAGCCCTGGACCTGCTTGATCTGATCCTCGGTGTTCTTTCGCTGCCGCTCCGCGACCTCGAGCCGCGTCTGCACCTTGCCCACCTCGTCCGCCTTGCTGCGCAGGGACTCGGCGGCCCCGCTCAGCTCCTCCGCGAGCTTGGCGCGCTTCTTCTCCGTCTCGCCGAGCTGCGCGCTGAGATCCGCCGACGACGCCTCGAGCGCGGCGATCTTGCCCTTCTGCATCAGCATGCAGAGCACGTAACCCAGCACGAGCCCGCCGAGACCTCCGACGGCGATTCCAGCACCCATCAGCGACCTCCCTTTGGTGGCCTGACGCGACGCACGCCGAGGCCAAGCACCCTGGCACTGTACAACATCGAGCCGGCCGGCGGCCGTACGGCGGATCCGCGCAGATTGAGCCAGGGGACTTGTCGGCCGTCCAAACCGGCCGCCCCGCGCCCTGCTACGCCATCGGTCATGAAGGCACGCGTGATCACCCCGGAACAGACGACCGAGCTCCCCATCGTCGTGGGCAGCGAGAACGAGCGGGCGATCGATCTGGGCAAGCTGCGGGCCCAGACGGGCTACGTGTCGCTCGACCCCGGCTTCGTCAACACCGCCTCCTGCACGAGCGCCATCACCTACCTCGACGGCGAGCAAGGGATCCTGCGCTACCGGGGCATCCCCATCGAGGAGCTGGCCGAGCACTCCACGTTCGTCGAGACCTCCTACCTGCTCATCTACGGCCGGCTCCCGACGCGGACGGAGCTCGAGCGCTTCTCGGAGCGGCTGACGCGGCACTCCATGCTGCACGAGGACATGAAGCGCTTCTTCGACGGCTACCCGATCACGGCGCACCCGATGGCCATCCTGAGCTCGATGGTGTGCTCGCTGTCGAGCTACTACCCGGACTGCCTCGACGTGAGCAACGTCGAGCTCCGGGACATCACGATCATGCGCCTTCTGTCCAAGGTGCGCACCATCGCGGCCTACGCCTACAAGAAGTCCATCGGGCAGCCGTTCGTCTACCCCCGCAACGACCTGTCGTACTGCGCCAACTTCCTGAGCATGCTGTTCTCGGTGCCGGCCGAGCCCTATCCGCTCGACGAGGATCTCGTCCGGGTGATGAACCTCCTGCTCATCTTGCACGCCGATCACGAGCAGAACTGCTCGACGTCCACGGTCCGGCTCGTGGGCAGCTCCCAGGCCAACCTGTTCGCGTCCATCTCGGCCGGCATCTGCGCGCTCTGGGGCCTGCTGCACGGCGGCGCCAACCAGGAGGTCATCGCGATGCTGGAGCGCATCGAGGCCGACGGCGGCGACGTCAAGAAGTACGTCGCGATGGCCAAGGACAAGACGAGCGACTTCCGCCTCATGGGCTTCGGGCACCGCGTCTACCGGAACTACGACCCACGCGCGCGCATCATCAAGAAGGCCTGCGACGAGGTGCTCGCCAAGCTGGGCAGGCGGAACGACCCGCTCCTGCGGATCGCCCGCGAGCTCGAGGAGGCCGCGCTCGCCGACGAGTACTTCATCGAGCGCAAGCTGTACCCGAACGTCGACTTCTACAGCGGCATCATCTACCGCGCGATGGGCTTTCCGACCGACATGTTCACCGTGCTCTTCGCGATCGGCCGGCTGCCCGGCTGGGCGGCGCACTGGAAGGAGATGATCGAGTCGCCGGACACGCGGATCGGACGGCCCCGGCAGATCTACACCGGCCCCACCGTGAACCACTACGTGCCCATCGACCGGCGCTCGAGCCCGAGCTGAGCCTGGCTCAGGCTCGAACGCGCCGGCGCGAAGCACCACGCCCCGGTCGAAGGACCAGGCCCGGCCAGCCGGCTCGTCGCCGCGCTCAGGTGCCGCCCGGTCCGCAGTATCGCGCCACGATGCTGAGGAGATGCTGCAGATCGAGAGGCTTCTTGATCACCTGCACGGCGTCGAGGGGCTCGATGAGGACGTCGGCCGCGGCCGAGATCACGACGACGGGGATGGTCGCGAGGCGCGGATCCTCGAGCTGCGCCTCCCGGAGCTCCCAGCCGTCCATCACCGGCAGATAGAGATCGAGCAGGATCACCCCGGGCAGGGGATCGTGCGCGAGCAGCGCGAGCGCCGCCTGGCCGTGCGGGGCCTCCACGACCGGGTACGCGTGCTTCTCGAGCACCGTGTGGAGGAGCTTCCTGATCTCCGGATCGTCCTCGACGATCATCACCGGCTTCATCCCGTCCCCCTCGGGCGCGGCGCGCCCAGCCTTTAGGGTAATCGGGATCGCCGGTCCTGCGCACGCCGCGTCAGAGCTCGGCGTTCGCGAAGCGCTCGAGCATCGCGCGGAGGGGGTCCCGCGCCGTGCGAAGTCTTCAGCCCCTCGAGTGGGTGAGCGGCCCCCGCGTGTCGTCCTGCACCCCGAGCCGGCGCAGGAGCGAGATCGCGGGGCACGCATTGCTGAACGCCGACTGCAGGAGGTTGAGCCCGACGAAGGCGGTCAGCAGGTAGAACCAGGGCGAGATCAGGTGCCCGAGCGCCACGGACAGCAGGATGAACACGCCCGCGATCAGGCGGAGCAGACGATTGATGGTCATGGTGACATCTCCTTTGCGGACTCCAGGGGAGGGATGAGCACGGGGACGGAGCGCGCGGTGGGCGCGCCGGTGCGGGTCTCGCGTCGCTTCAGCAGGAAATAGGCCACCGGCACGGTCATCCGCGACAGCAGGAGCGAGGCCACCTCGCCGGCCATGAGCGAGATCGCGAGGCCCTGGAAGATGGGGTCGAAGAGGATGATGGCCGCGCCCACGATGACCGCCGCGGCGGTGAGGACCATCGGGCGGAAGCGCACTGCGCCCGCGTCGATGACCGCCTCGGCGAGCGGCATGCCCTGGGCGCGTCGGAGCTCGACGAAGTCGACCAGGATGATCGAGTTGCGCACGACGATGCCGGCGCCGGCGATGAAGCCGATCATCGAGGTCGCGGTGAAGAAGGCGCCGAGGCCCCCGTGGGCGGGCAGGATGCCGACGAGCGAGAAGGGGATCGCGCTCATGATGACGAGCGGCGTCCAGAACGACTGGAACCACGCCACCACGAGCACGTAGATGAGGACGAGGACCGCGGCGAAGGCCAGGCCGAGGTCGCGGAACACCTCGTAGGTGATGTGCCACTCGCCGTCCCACTTGAGCGCGTAGCGATCCGTCAGCGTCGGCTGGCTCGCCGTGTACTGCTTGAGCGCATAGCCCTCGGGCAGCTTCAGGGCGTCGAGCTGCGGGCCGAGCGTGAGCATCGCGTAGATCGGGCTCTCGATCTCGCCGGCCAGGTCCGCCGTCACGTAGACCACGGGGAGGAGGTTCTTGTGGTAGATGCTCACGGCCTCGGTGCCGCGCTGGACCCGCACCAGCTCGCCGACGCTGACGAGGTCGCCGCCGCGGCCCGCCACGCGGATCGACCGCAGCCGCTCGAGGTCCGAGCGCGCCGCGCGCGGCAGGCGCACGACGAGCGCGACGTCCTCCTTCTCGCGTGGATCGTGCAGCAAGCCCGCGGGCTCGCCCGACAGCGCGAGCCGCAGCGCGCGCGCGACCTCGGCCGTGGGCACGCCGGCGAGCGCGGCCTTCTCCTGGTCGACCACGAGCGAGGACTTGGCCTGCGCGTCCTCGACGTACCAGTCGACGTCGACCACGCCGGCCAGGTGCTCCATGCGGTCCCTGACCTGGCGCGCGATCTCGATCTGCCTCTGATGGTCGGGCCCGTAGACCTCCGCGACCATCGTCTGCAGGACGGGCGGCCCGGGCGGGACCTCGACCACCTTGACGTTCGCGCCGAGCCGCGCGGCGACGGGCCCGATGACGGTCCGGATGCGCTTGGCGATGTCGTGGCTCTGCGCCTCGCGCTCGCCCTTCGGCAGGAGGTTCACCTGGATGTCGCCGACGTTCGCGCCCTGGCGCAGGAAGTAATGGCGCACGAGGCCGTTGAAGGTGTACGGGCCGGCGGTGCCGACGTAGCTCTGGTAGCTCGTCACCTCGGGTTGCCGGCGGATCTGCTCGGCGAGCGCCTGGGCCACCCGCGCGGTGCGCTCGAGCGGCGTGCCCTCGGGCATGTCGATGACGACCTGGATCTCGCTCTTGTTGTCGAAGGGCAGCATCTTGACGCGCACCGCCTTGATCGCGACGAGCGCCATCGAGCCGAGCAGTAGCACCACGACGCCGCCGAGGAACGCCGTCCGCAGCCCGCGCCCGCGCAGGAGCGCGCCCATCACCCGGCGGTACCCGCGCGTCGAGCGGCCCTCCCCTTCCTCGCCGTGCGACGGCCCGGCCTTGCCGAGCAAGCGGACCGTGGCCCACGGGGTCACGATGAACGCCACGAGGAGCGAGAAGACCATCGCGGCCGTGGCGCCGACGGGGATCGGGCGCATGTACGGGCCCATGAGGCCGCCCACGAAGGCCATCGGCAGGATGGCCGCGACGACCGTCATGGTCGCGAGGATGGTCGGGTTGCCCACCTCGTCGACGGCGCGGACCGCGATCTCGTCGATGCTCTTGTCGCGGTTCTCCGGCAGCTTGCGGTGGCGCGCGATGTTCTCGACCACCACGATGGCGTCGTCCACGAGGATGCCGATCGAGAAGATGAGCGCGAACAGCGTGATCCGGTTGAGCGTGTAGCCGTAGAGGTAGAAGACCGCGAGCGTGAGCGCGAGCGTCGCGGGGATCGCGAGCAGCACGATGAGCGCCTCGCGGCGGCCGAGCGCGAAGCCGATGAGGAGCGCCACCGAAAGCACCGCGATGCCCATGTGGAGCAGGAGCTCGTTGCTCTTCTCGCTCGAGGTCTCGCCGTAGTTGCGCGTGATCGCGAGCTCGACGTCGGCGGGCACGATCTTGCCCCGCTCGGCGTCGACCCGCGCGAGGACGGCGTCCACGACCTCGATGGCGTTCGTGCCCTTGCGCTTGGCCACAGCGAGCGTGACGGCGGGGTATCCGTTGCCGGCACCGGCAGAGGCGCCCTCGGCCGCCGCCCCCGAGCCGAACTGCACGTAGGTCGAGGGCTCCTCGCCGCCGTCGACGATCGTGGCGACGTCGCGCAGGAACACCGGGCGCCCCTGCGAGGCGCCGACGACGACCTGACCGACCTCCCGCGCGCTGCCGAGCACGCCGCCGGCCTCGACGATCATCTCCTGGTTGGCGCTCGAGAAGCGCCCGGCGGGCAGGCGTGCGTTCGCGCCCGCGAGCGCGTCCGCGATGCCGAGCGTGCCGAGGCCGCGCGCGGACAGGCGCGCCACGTCGAGCTCGACGCGGATCTGTCGCCGCTCGCCCCCGGTGAGCGTGACCTCGCTGACGTCGGGGGCGCGCTTGAGCGCGTCGTGCAGCTCGGCGGCGATGCGGCGGAGCTGGAAGCCGTCGTAGCGCTTGCTCCAGAGCGTCAGCGCGAGCACCGGGACGTCGTCGATCGAGCGCGGCTTGACGATCGGCGCCGTGGCGCCGGCGGGGATGCGATCGGCGTGGGCGGCCAGCTTGTCGCGCACGCGCAGGATGCTCTGGGCCTCGTCCCTTCCGACCTCGAAGCGAACGATGACGGCGGACAGCCCGGGGCTCGAGGTGGAGTAGACGTACTCGACGCCGGGGATCTCCCGGAGCAGCTTCTCCATCGGCACGGTGAGCCGCTGCTCGATCTCCTTCGGCTCCGCGCCGGGCAGGCCCACGAAGACGTCGATCATCGGCACGATGATCTGCGGCTCCTCCTCGCGCGGGAGCTGGAGGACCGCGAACGCGCCGAGGGCCACCGACGCGAGGAGCAAGAGCGGCGTCAGCTTCGAGCGCAGGAACATCCGCGCAAGCCGACCGGCGGTGCCGAGGGGTTGCTCGCTCGGGATCACTTGCCGCCTCCGATCCGAGCGCCGTCCACCAGGCCCGGTGGCGGCGCCGCCACGACCTGCTCGCCGGGGTCGATGCCGCTCAGCACCTCGACGCGCTCGCCGCGCGGCTCGCCGAGGGTCACGACCCGCAGCCGGGCGCGACCTTCCTCCACCACGTACACGCGATCGAGCTGGCCGCGCCGGGACACCGCGGCGGCCGGGACCTCGAGGCGACCGGTCTTGCCGGCGTGCAGCGCGACGCGGGCGAACATGCCGGGGCGCAAGCCGGGGGCGCTCGCGGCCGGCAGGTCGATCTTGACCAGGAAGGCGCGCGAGCCCACCTCGATGGCGGGCACGACCTCGCCGATCTTCCCCTCGATGGGCGGGCGATCACCGATCGTGAGGTGAACCGCGTCGCCCACGCGCACGCGACCGCTCAGCGACTCGTCGATCGCGGCCTCCACGCGCAGAAGGCCGTCCTGCTCGAGCACGTAGACGGGGGCGCCGGGGGAGAGGAAGCTGCCGAGCTCGGCGCGGCGTTCGAGGACGCGGCCCGCGAACGGCGCCGCGATCCGCGCGTAGGAGAGCTGGGCTTCGGCGCCGCCGATGGCCGCGCGCGCCTGCTCGATGCGGGTCTGCGCGGCTCGCACGGCGGCGTCGGCCATGGTCCGCTGGGCCTGCGCGCCGCGGTAGCGCGCCTCCGCCTCGTCGAGCTGCTGCGCGGTGACCGCGCGATCGGCGGCCAGCTTGCGCAGCCGCTCGTACGTCGTGGTCGCGATGCGCTCGGCGCTCGCGGCCGCCACCGCGTTGCTCTCGGCCCCGGCGCGTGCCGCCTCGGCCTCGTCGAGCGCGGCGCGAGCCTGCCGCACGCTTGCCTGCAGGTCGCTGGCCTCGAGCACCGCCAGGACCTGGCCGGCGCCGACGTGGTCCCCCGGGCGCGCGCGCAGCTCGCGCAGGTACCCGGGGACCTTCGGGGCGAGGATCGCGGTGTTTCGGCCGCGCACGGTGCCGCTGGCCTCGAAGAGCGCGTCCACCTGGCCGGTCTGCACGGTCTCCACCGGCGCGCTCACGAGCGGCGCCGGGGGCTCCGCCTTGTCGTGGAGCTGGCCGCAGCCGAGCGCGCCCACGAAGAGCGCGCCGAGTGACGAAAGCCGGAAGAGGGTCATGGCTGGATCGCCTCCGAGCTGGGGGTGAGCGTTCCGCGCGCCAGCTCGAGGCCGACGACCGCGAGCCGCTGTTCGTAGAGCGCGGCGAGGTGCCGCGTCTCGGCGTCGAGGCGCGCGCTCTGCGCACGCAGGACCTCGGTCGTCCGCGCGAGGCCCTGCGCGAGCTGGCTCTGCACGAGGCGATGCCCCTCGCGCGCCTGGGCGACCGCCTCGCGGGCGACGACGACGCGCTCGCGGGCGGACTCGAGCTCGAGCCGCGCGCGGCGGACCTCGAGGCGCACCTTGGACTCCGCGAGCTCGCTCCTGGCGCTGGCCTGGCGCGCCTGCGCCTCGGCCTCGTGGAGGCGGGCGCGATCGCCGAGGCCATTGAAGAGGTTGAGCTGCAGCGAGACGCCGACGAGCCAGTTGGTCCCGCCGTCCCCGAGGAAGCTGCGGCGGTGCGCCTCCCAGGACGCACCCAGCACGACTCGCGGCGCGAACGCCCACCAGGCGCGGCGCTGCTCCACGTCGGCGAGCTGGCGGGCGAGGCCCGGCTCGCGTGCGTCGGGGCTGCGGGCGAGCGCGGCGCTCTCGAGGTCGCCCGCGGGCTTCGCAGGCGCCCGGTCGTCGAGGGCCGTCGTCAGGGTCAGCGTCGTGTCGAGCGGCTCGCCGAGCGCCCGCGCGAGCTCGGCGCGCATCACCGCGACCGCGTTTCGCGCGCGGATCTCCTGCTCGCGCAGCGCCGCGTGCTGCACCTGGAGCGCGAGCACATCGGCCGCCGTGGCGAGCCCTCCGGCCGCCAGCGAGCGCACCTGCGCGAGGTCCCCGTCGGCCGAGGCCAGCGCCTCCCTCGCGACGCGCAGGCTCTCGGCGCCGATCTGCACGCCGTGATAGGCGCGCACGGTCTCGAAGATGACGCCCATGCGCGCGCGCTCCTCGCCGACCGCGGCGAGCTCGCCGCCGACCTCCGCCGCCCGCATCCCGAGCCACGCCGTCGGCTCGAAGAGCGCCTGGCTCAAGGAGAGCTGCGAGCGGAAGTCGTCGAGCGCGTCGGGGTGGTTGAGGCCCGGGAAGGCCAGATCCTGCGGCACCAGCCGGTCCTGCGCGAGGCGCGTCCCGAACGCGTAGACCGGGTTGTCGCTGCGCGAATAGGACTCGGTGAAGTCGATCCGCGGCAGGAGCGCGGCGCGCGCGGCACCGACCCGCGCGCGGCTGGCGTCGCGGCCAGCGCGGCTCGCGGCGGCCTGGGGGTGGCGCTCGAGCGCCCGCTCGACGGCCTGCTGGAGCGAGAGGGCCTGGGGCCCCTCCGCCGACGCGACCCGCGGCGACGCCACCGCGCCGAAAACCGCCACGAGCGCCATGACGACGCGAGGAGTTGTCGTGCTCACGGCGGGTAGGAGCCGCGCCGCGGTAAAAGGATTCACGCCCCGGACAAATGCAGCGCCCGTGCCGAGCCCGACCGCTCGTCGCGATTCCGCTCGAATCCTTCTTCGCGCGCGTGGCTCCCACGTGGGAAGGAGGCACTCATGTGCAGGAGAGTCACGTGTCCGGGTTGCGGAAAGCCCACCTTCGCGGGCTGCGGAGCGCACGTCGAGCAGGTGCTCGGCGACGTCCCGACGGCGCAGCGCTGCCGGTGCCACGGGGAGCCGCGCCCGGCGCCGGAGAAGCCCCCGTCGCGCTGGAAGCGGGTGCTGGGCCGCTGACGCGTGCCGCAGAAGGTGCGCAGAACCGGGCGGAGGCGGCAGTAAGGTGGCGCTTCGCGGGGGACCTCCGCGGCATGTCGCATGCACCACCTGGATCGGACCCCGCGCCGTGAACCCTTTTCCGGTCCCGCGGCTCACAGGTGACAGATGGACTGGCTGACGCTCATCGCGCTCCTCGTGGCCTGGACGGTGCTCCAGCGGTGGCTCTTGCCACGGCTCGGCATCTCCACCTGAGCGGTGCCATCGCCGCGCCGGTCGGCGCGGGAAGAGAAGGACGCGCGGTAGCTACTTCTTGGCGGGCTGGCCTGCGGGCACGCCGCCGGGCATGCCCATCGCGGCGCGGGCGACGTTGACGTCGACCTGCAGGGCCTCGTTGTCGAACAGATCGGCGGGGAGCTTGTCGACCTTGTGCGGCTCGCGGCTGCCCGCGTACGCCGTGTAGACGGCCTTCTCCTCGCGCTTGAGGAAGATCGTGCACGACTTCCCGATCGAGCCGGGCTTCTCGCCGATGAAGACGGTGAAGTTGCCGACGGCCTTGAGCGCGGGGCTCGCGTACTTGTGGATGTGCTCCATGTGACCGGCCCACTCCTCCGGCTTGACGAACTGGAACGGGCACGTCGGCCCGCTCAGGAGCGCGTGGATGACGCCGTCGGGCAGCGAGCCCGGGTCGCCCGAGGCGCCCATGACGCCGCCCTGCATGAGCACCAGCGTGCCCTGGTTGTGCAGCATCGTGCCGCCGCAGCCCACCATCAGAAGCGCACCCAGCCACGTCGCAAGTCTCATCGGCCCTCCCTCGGACTTCGTCTTCGCCCTCATGGGGGCAGGTTCACGTCGCGATTCGCGGTGCCCATGACCACCTCGAGCACGAACCGGTGGTTCGCGTCGTTCTCGTAGATGCGGAACACGTGCGTCGGGAACGTCTGGATGATGTCCGAGGCGCCCGGGCTCGAGGTCCCCTGCGCGCGCTCCATGCACATGAAGTCGACCCACCTGACGTCGTACGACACGAGGGACGACCGGTTGGTGATGCGCAGGAACACCTGCGCTCCGCTCGAGATCGAGCACTGACCGCTGATGCCGCCCGCTCCGCCGCCGCCCGCTCCGCCGCCGCCCATGCCGCCGCCGCCCGCTCCGCCGGCGCCCGC
>CAZQJC010000215.1:0-19296 GCA_964593795.1 uncultured Myxococcales bacterium
TCCTCGATGCGCGGGTTGGGCCCCTTGGGCGACTTGAAGCGGCCGGCGTCGCGAGGAGGCCGGAGAAGCCCTGGCCGGTGACCTGTCCGCCCGTGGGCGCGGCGGTGGCCGAGCCGGAGGCGGAGAGGCTCAGGGTGGAAACGAGAAGCGCGAGGCGGCGCATGCGCGCTTCGTACCACGCCGGGGACGGGGGCTTCGCGCCCGGCCGCCAACGCGCCGAAGCCCGAGGCACACGAGCCCGGCCAGGAGGAGCGCCCGCGATTCGCCCGCACCGCGTCGTGACGTCGCCACGGCCGCGCAGCCCCCGAGCAGGCGCGCGGACCCTGCGTCCGGTGGCGGCGCTGCGTCGGGCACGGCGTCCGGGCACGAGGTCGCCGGGGGACCGGTCACGGGCGCCGTGCGTGCCCGCTCGAGAGCGGACCCGAGGAAGCCGAGGTGCGCGGCGACCTGCACGTTCGACGCCTCGGACACGCACAAGGTGTCGCCCCACGAGGTGACGCCGGCGACCCGCTCGACGCCGTCGGTGCCCTGGGCGAGCAGCGGTCCGCCGCTGTCCCCGTTGCACGCCAGCGCAGGCCCGGGGACCGTGAGGAACGAGCCGTCGTCGGCGGACTGCACGACGTTCGTGCCCTGGCGCCGAATGCCGTCGATCGGCCCGTCGCCGGGGTGGCCGTAGCCCACGACGCGCACGGAGCGTCCGACGTCCGCGGGGCCGATCGCCGCCGTCGCGAGGGGCAGGGGCGCGAGGTCGGTGATGGGCTCGGCGAGGACGACGAGCGCCAGGTCGTTCGCGAGCGGCTCCGGGGTGTAGGTCGGGTGGCGCAGGAGCTCGGCCACCGCGTGCACGCGCCGGGCGACCGCGAGGTCGGCGCCGTCGGCCACCGCGAGCGTGTCGGGGGTGAGGCCGTCCAGGCAGTGCGCGGCGGTGAGCACGGCCCGCGGGCCGACGAGGGTCCCCGTGCAGCGGATGCTCGGCAGGCTTCCGCACGCCGTGGGGGTCCGGACGAGCGCGACCACGGCGCTGTCCGTGCTCGCCTCGGCGTCCCGTAACGGCAGGGCCGTCTCGGCCTCCGTCGCGGGCGCGGCGCAGGCGCTCGCGACGCAGGGCGCGAGCACCAGCCCGGCCAATCGCGCGCGCCTACTCGAGCGGCGCATCGGCACGCGACCACCTCGGGCCGAGGACGCCGAACTCGCTCGCGGCGTCGGCATCGAGCACGAGCGTGCCCTCGTCGAGGCGGCGCACCGCGTCCAGGTAAGCGAGGGTGCCGCGCACGGCGCCGGCGACCACGGCAGCGAGCTCGCCGTCGGGCGGGGTCTTTTCCTCGGACACCTCGAAGGTCACGGCCAGCGTGTCGTGCTTCATGTAGGCGTAGTCGAGGTACTCGCCCGTCGACTGGAAGTCGTCGAAGGACTGCGCGAACAGGGAAAAGCCCATCGCCTGCGTGGCGGTCCTCGACAGCGTACGGAAGGCGAGCAGGTCGCGCGCGCGCAGCCCGTCGTAGGCCCAGGGCCAGAGCACGCCGGTCATGCCGGCGTGGTACGCGATGGCGGCGCGAAAGCGCGCCTGGTCCTGCAGCCCGCGGAGCAGGGCGATCTCGGGGACGTGGAACGACTCCGCCTCGCTGCGCAGGGGGTAGGCGTAGTCGCGGTTCGGGTCGCGGCCCTGGGCGTCCTCGCGCGTGCCCGCCGCGTGGCCGTCCGGATTGACGAGCGGCAGAAGGACGATCCGGTAACGCGCCAGGAGCTCCTTGACGCCCGGTGCGTCTCGGTTCGCCACGAGATACGCGGCGACGCCGAGCACGGACTCGGTCGAAGCCCACTCGTCCCCGTGGTGCGTGCCGTTGAGCAGGATGGTCGGGGCCCCGGGGTGACCCGTGGCGTCGAGCGTCGCATACGGGAGGTCGCGACCGAGCTGGGACGAACCGAGAGAATGGAAGGACACGAGGCCGGGATGCCGCGCGCCGAGCGCGCGCAGATAGGCGCCGATCTCGGCCTGCGAGTGGTAGCGGTCGAAGGCGATCTCGGCGGCGTCGCCGGCCGGGGCGGGATCGGAGGGATCGTCGACCCCGCGATCGCAGCCGGCGGCCACGACAAGGAGCGCCGTGATCAGCGTGCGCCGCGGGCTCGAAGTCACTCTCACCGGCACGATCGTGCCGAGGCTAGCACAGGGAAACCAGGAGTCTGACGCCCCGCGGCATGGTAACTCTGTGTTGAGTTACTGGATCGGCTCTGATACGAATCGGTGCAGATGCGCCGCAGGCTGTCCCTGGTGCTGGTCGTCTGGACGGCCGCGGCGGCTGCCGGATGCAGCGGGCGCTCGGCGGCCACGGGGAGCGCCGGGAGCGGCGGCGGATCCGGCGGTGCGGGGGGCGCTGTCGCGAGCGACGGCGCGACGCTCTACGCGACGCTGTGCGCGAGCTGCCACGGCGACCGCGCGCAGGGCGTGACGGGGCCGTCGCTCCGTGCGTGGACGCGGGGGCGCGCGGAGCTCGTGGGCGTGATCGACGCGCGGATGCCCCTCGGGGCGCCGGACAAGTGCGACGCGGGGTGCGCGGCGCGCGTGGCGGATCACGTGCTCGGCGCGCTGCAGGGGCCGATCGCGTGTGGTGGAATGGCGGCGCTGCCTCCGCGGCGGCTGCGCCTCCTGACGCGAGAAGAATATCGGCGCACGGTGGCGGATCTCCTCGGCGGAGGAGGCGCGGCGTGCCGCACGCGCACGTTCACCTTCGACGCGGGCGGGCGCTCGCTGCAGACGGTGCACGTCGCGGGATCCTTCAACGGCTGGGCGCCCACGATCGCGGCGGGCGGCTGGGCGATGCAGCGCCAGGGTAACGCGTGGACGCTCACGCGCGAGCTGCCGGCGGGCATGCACCGCTACAAGCTCGTGCTCGACGAACGCGACTGGGTGACGGACCCGGCTGCGCTCGATCGCGAGCCCGACGGCTTCGGCGGGCAGAACGGCGTGCTCACGGTGGCGTGCGGCTCGGGCGGCGACCTCGGGTTCGATCCGGCGGCGCGGCTGCCGGTCGAGACGCGGCCCGAGGGCTTCGCGTTCTCGAGCGCCAGCGACACCCAGGTCGTCACGAGCGTCTACGCGGAGGAGGCGCTCGCGGCGGCGCGGCGGCTGGCGGCGGCGGCGACGAGCGATCTGCCGGCGCTCCTCGGCTGCGATCCCGCGGCGGCGGCGTGCGCGGGGCAGTTCGTGCGGAGCTTCGGGGCGCGCGCGTTCCGGCGGCCGCTGTCGGACGCGGAGGTCGCGCGGTACACGGCGCTCTACAGCGGACGCGGGGACGCGAAGAAGGGCGCCGCCGCGGTCGTGACGGCCATGCTCGCGTCGCCGGCGTTCCTCTATCGCGCGGAGATCGGCGAGCGGCAGGCGGACGGCACCTACAAGCTCGGCGGCTTCGAGGTCGCGAGCGCGCTGTCGTACTTCGCGTGGGGCACGATGCCGGACGCGGCGCTCTTCGAGGCGGCGCGGCGCGGGGACCTGGGCGGCGCGGCGGGCATCGAGCGCGAGCTGCGGCGGCTGCTCGCCGATCCGCGCGCGCGGCCGCAGGTGGGGCGCTTCGCGCTCGAGTGGCTCGGGGCGGAGAAGGTCCTCGGCGCGCAGAAGAATCCGGCGCTCTACCCGGACTTCACCGACGGCCTCAAGGCGTCGCTCGCCGAGGAGACGCGGCGGTTCGTCGCGCACGTCATATTCGACTCCACGCATACGTTCGGCGAGCTCCTCACGGCGGACTACACGCTGCTCGATGGCGCGGCGGCGAGGCACTACGGCCTTCCGGCGCCGGCGAGCGACTGGGACAAGGTGCCGTATGGCGACGGCCGGCGCGCGGGCCTGCTCGGGCACGCGTCGATCCTCGCGAGCACGGCGCACTCGGACCAGAGCTCGCCCATCCAGCGCGGGCTCTTCGTGCGGCGGGCGCTGCTCTGCGAGCCCTTGCCGCCGCCGCCGCCGAACGCGGGCGGCGTGCCGCCTGTGGACCCGGGCGCGACCACGCGCGAGCGCTTCCGCATGCACACCGCGAGCGAGTTCTGCCGGAGCTGCCACCAGTACATCGACCCGGTGGGCTTCGGCTTCGAGCGCTTCGACGCGGTCGGGCGCTGGCGCGAGACGGAGAACGGAAGGCCCATCGACGCGTCGGGCGACATGACCGACGTCGAGCAGCTCGGCGCCGGGACGCACGCGCCGTTCGACGGGCTGCCACAGCTCGCGCGCACGATCGCCGACAGCCGCGCGGCCAAGGCCTGCTTCGCGAAGAAAGCGCACGAGTTCGCGCACGGCGCGTCGCTCACGGCGGGCGACACGTGCACGCTCGAGCCCGTCCTCGCGCGCTTCGCCGAGAGCAACTGGGACCTCCGCGAGCTCCTGGTCGCGATCGCGCTTGCGCCCGACTTCGTGCGGAGGGCGCCGTGAGCGGCCGTGGTGGCAGCCGGTTCGATCGGCGCGCGTTCCTGCGCCTCTCGGCCTCGGCCATCGGCGGCGCGGCGCTGTCGTACGCGCTCGGGCAGCGGAGGCGCGCGCGGGCGGACGCATCGGGCCACGCGGCGCGGCTGATCGTCTTCTACTTCCCGGACGGCGTGCCGGGCCGCTCGTCGAGCGGTGAGCCGTCCCTGTGGAACCCGACCGGCGGCGAGACCGACTTCCAGCTCGGCGAGGTGCTGGCACCGCTGCAAGCGAGACGCGATCGCTGCACGTTCGTGACGGGCCTGTCGATGGGACCGGCGGACGAGGGGTCGCACCCGGGCGGCGCGAAGAAGCTCCTGACCGCGAGCGATGGCGGTGGCGGCGAGTCGATCGACCAGCTCCTCGCGCGGACGGTCGGCGCGAGCGCGCCGGTGCGGCACCTCTACCTGGGCGCCCAGGCGAACGTGGCGGGCGCGTCGGGCGACAAGCACGTCTCGTACGTGGCGCCGGGCACGACGGTCTCGCCCGAGGACGACCCGCGCGCGGCCTTCGCGCGCCTGTTCCAGGGCGGCACGACGACGGGCGGCGCCGGCGGTGCGGGCGGCATGGGTGACGGCACCGACGCGAGCGTGCTCGATGCGCTGGTGGCGGACGTGCAGGACCTGCAGGGCAAGCTCGGCGCGGCGGAGAAGTCGAAGCTCGACCTGCACCTCGAGGCGCTGCGCGATCTCGAGCGACGCCTGCAGGGGATGACGGGCGGCACGCCGACGATGCCGGCGGCGGACTGCGGCAGCCCGCGCTTTGCGTTCGGAGACGGCTCGCTCGAGGACCCGGCGCGCTTTCCGGAGATCCTGCGGGCGCAGACGGACCTCGCGGTCCTCGCGATGGCGTGTGGCCTGTCGCGCGTGGCGGTCATCCAGGCCTCGATGCACACGAGCGAGCTCGTGATGAGCCGCTTTGCAGGCACGCCGATGTACGACCCGGCGTTCGACATGCGCAGCCACCAGGCGTCGCACTACGGCGCGGCGCACGACCGCGGGCACCGCGAGTACGACGCGTTCGTCAAGCAGGTCACGTGGTGGGTGGGGCAGTTCGCGTACCTGCTGGATGCCCTGGCGATGCGGCCCGAGGGCGCGGGCACGATGCTCGACGAGTCGCTGGCCTTGCTGTGCACGGAGGTCTCCGACGGCAACACGCACAACCACGACGACATGCCGTTCGTCGTCGGCGGCGGAGGTGGCGGGGTGATCCGTGCGGGGCGCCTCCTGCGACGAGACGGGCGCCGGCACGGCGAGCTCCTGTGCGCGCTCGGCCGGGCGATGGGCGCCGACCTCGAGCGCTTCGGGCAGGACGGCTCGGGGCCGCTCGAGGGGCTGCTCTCGCCGTAGTCCGAACCCACATCGATTCGCGGGAGCTCCGGTGCTTCGGTGGGCACTTCGGGCGACTCGTCGCTGAGCTGTGTCTCTCCCGCTCCGCGCTCCGCGCTGCGCGGGTCCCTGTGCCGTCCTCGGCAAAGCCTGCGGGCGGCACGCGCTCGCTGCGCTCGCGGTGCGCTGTTCGCTGTTGCCGTGCCAAAGGCGCGCGTCACGAGGCCGGGCCCCGCGTTATCTTCGCCGCATGGCGATCGACCCCGAAGACCTGGAGAAGATCTCGCGCGCGGTGCGGGCGCAGGTGCGCGACGAGCTGCGGCGCTACCTCGGCGTGGACGCGACCGACGTGGAGCTCGCGAAGAAGTGGCAGGGCGGCAAGGTGGAGATCTGGCCGCGCGAGGAGGGCCTCGAGGCCAAGGAGGTGCCCATCGACGCCTTCTTCCACAAGATCGTGATGATCCGCGACAAGCTGCGCGTCCTCGAGGCGAAGCTCAACGGGCACGCCAAGCTGTCGGACGCGGAGAAGGTGGAATTCCAGCAGTACATCACGCGCTGCTACGGCTCGCTGACGACCTTCAACGTGCTGTTCAAGGACCGCGAGGACGCGTTCCACGGCGGCGGCAAGGAGGACTGACGTGGCGCGTGCGGCGCTGCTCGAGGCGCTCTTGGCGCATGCGCCGGCGGACGCGGAGGAGGCGGCCGACCTCGCGCGGATCGTCGAATTCGTCAAGGCGAATGAGTCGCCGTTCGACCGGAGCATCGCGGCGGGGCACCTGACGGCGAGCGCGCTCGTGCTGTCGGCGTCGGGCGCGCGGGTGCTGCTGCTGCACCACCGCAAGCTGTCGCGGTGGCTGCAGCCGGGCGGGCACGCCGAGCCGGGCGAGGCCGAGGGGCTGGCCGTGGCGCGGCGCGAGGTGCGCGAGGAGACGGGCCTCTCGGACGTGGCGCTGCACCCGCGGGCGCCGGGCCTCTTCGACGTGGACGTGCACGAGATCCCGGCGCGCAAGGACGAGCCGGCGCACCTGCACCTCGACCTCCGCTACCTGCTCCTCGCGCCCGAGGGCGCCGCCGTCGAGCGGCAGCTCGAGGAAGCCAGCGCGCTCCGTTGGTTCGGCTGGGACGAGCTCGCCCCCCTCGACCTCGACCACGGCCTCCGCCGCGCCCTCGGAAAAGCGCGCGCGCTGTTCTAGGGGTCAGGCTCAAGTTTTCAAGTTTTTCTGGTCGGGCACCGGCACCGCAGCGCGAAACTTGAAAACTTGAGCCTGACCCCTTGTCTTGGGCGCCCCGCAAGCATGTCGGAACCGTCCGGTATGGTCTCTCCTTGTCTGGTCGGGCACCGGCACCGCAGCGCGAAACTTGAAAACTTGAGCCTGACCCCTTGTCTTGCCTTCTACCCCTTGTCTTGCCTGTCTGTTCCAAGCGCACTTCTTGGCGCACTTCTAGCGCGCCCTGAGAGGGTTCGAAGCGTCGAGGAGTCGAGCCGGACCCCTTTGTCGGATCCGTCCGGTATGGTCTCTCCATGCTGGCGCTCCTGCGCATCCGGAACCTTGCGCTCATCCCCGAGCTGGAGCTCGAGCTCGAGCCCGGGTTCAACGTGTTCACCGGGGAGACGGGCGCGGGCAAGAGCCTGCTCATCGGCGCGATCGGCCTCCTGCGTGGGGAGCGGAGCTTCGGGGGCAAGAGCGGCGCGGAGGTGATCCGCGCGGGGGAGAGCGAGGCCAGCGTCGAGGCCATCGTCATGGTGGGCGACCGCGAGCTGCTCGCGCGCCGGGCGATCGGCAAGAACGGGCGCAGCCGCTACTACCTCGACGGGGCGCTCGTGACGGCGGACGAGCTGCGGCGCGAGGTCGGCGCGCGCATCGACCTGACCTCGCAGCACGAGAGCCAGCTCCTGCTCGACGCGGGCACGCACCTGCAGGCGCTGGATGAATTTGCCGAGCTCGGCGAGGACCTCGCGGAGATGGCGCGGGCGTTCTCGGCGCTCGAGGCCGCGGTGGCGGCCGTGGACCAGATCGCCGGGCGCGCGGCTCGGCGCGAGGAGCGCGTGGACTTCCTGCGCTTCTGCGTGCGCGAGATTGCGGAGGTCGCGCCGGCGGCGGGCGAGGACGAGGCCCTTTCGCGCGAGCGCGAGCGGCTCCGCGCGGCGGACTCGCTGCGGCAGGCGGCGGCGGCGGCGGCCGAGGCGCTCGACGGCCGCGAGCGGTCGATCCGTGACGAGCTGGCGGAGCACATCGAGCGCCTGGGCGAGCTCACCGAGGCCGATCCGGCGCTCGCCGAGCACGCGACGGCGCTACGGGACGCGCTCGTGCGCTGCGAGGACACGGCGCGTGCGCTCGGGCGCTACGCCGAGGCGATGGACGCGGACCCCACGCGGCTCGACGAGGTCGAGGAGCGCCTGCACGCCATCGGCAAGCTGCTCAAGAAGCACGCGAAGGGAGGCACCATCGAGCAGGTCCTCGAGCGGCAGGCGGAGATGGAGGCGGAGCTGTCCGCGATCGAGCGCGCGGAGGAGGACCTCGCCGAGGCGGAGCAGGCGCTCGCCCGGGCGCGCGCCGAGGCGGCCCAGGTCGCGGCGCGCCTCTCGTACGCGCGGACCCGCGCGGCCGGCGCGCTCGCCAAGCAGGTGGAGGAGGCGCTGGCGGATCTCGCGATGCCGGCGGCGCGGCTCGAGGTGCGGCTCGAGCCCCGGGCGGCGCGCGACGGCGATCGCCTCGGCCACGAGGGGCGCTTGCTCGGCGCAACCGGCTGGGACCGCGCGGAGCTGTTCCTCGCGACCAACAAGGGCGAGGCCGCGCAGCCGATCGGCAAGATCGCGTCGGGCGGCGAGCTGTCGCGCGTGACGCTCGCGCTCCGGCAGGCGCTCGTCATCCCGGACGTCCTGTCGTATGTGTTCGACGAGGTGGACGCGGGCATCGGCGGCGGGACGGCCGAGCTCGTCGGCCGGCGCCTCGCGCAGCTCGCGAAGCGGCGGCAGGTGCTGTGCGTGACGCACGCGCCGCAGATCGCGGCCGTCGGCCGCACGCACTTCCGCGTCGAGAAGCACGAGGAGGGCGGGCGCACCGTCACGCGCATCGTGCGGCTCGACGACGGCGAGCGGCGCGAGGAGATCGCGCGCATGCTCGGCGGGCTCAAGGTCACGGCCAAGACGCGCGCACACGCGGCAGAGATGCTGGATCGCGCGGGATGACGCGGCGCGCGCCCGACCCGGCGGCGGTGGGCGCGGAGGTCGTGGACGCGCTCGCGCGGCGCCTCGGGCGCTCGGCGGCCGACGACTGGGAGATCTACTGGGAGCTCGGCAACGAGCGGGCGCTCGAGCGGCGTGAGGGGAAGCTCGACGCGATCGAGACGGCGCGGGCCTCGGGGGGCCTCGCGCTGCGGGTGCTCCGGCGAGGGCGGCTCGGCTTCGCGGTGTCGACCGACGCGTCGCCCGCGGGGCAAGGTGCGCTCGTCGAGGCGGCGCTCGGGGCCGCGCGCCTCGCGGATCGCGATCCGATGGGCGGGTTCACGACGCCCGCGGAGGTCGGGGTGCTGCCGGCCGTGCCGCCGGCCGACCGCGCCCTCGCGCGCACGAGCGAGGCCGAGCGGGCCTCGTGGGCCGCCGCCGCCGAGGCGGCCGCCCGTCGCGCCGGAGGGCGCCTCGTGCGCGTGAACCGGACCGGCGTCTCCGACGCGGAGACGTGGACGCACCTCCGCACGCGCGCGGGCGTGGCCCTGGCGTCGCACCAGACCATCGTCTCGACGGACGTCCAGCTCGTGGCCGAGCGCGGCGCGGAGGCGCAGGTCGGCTATGCGTGGGCCTTCTCGTTCGACGCGGCGGGGCTCGCGCCGGCGCGCGTGGGCCGGCGCGCGGCCGAGCGGGCGACGATGCTCCTCGGGGCCGGGAGCGTCCGCACCGGGCGGCACGACGTGCTCCTCGACGCCGAGGTCGTGGCGGGCCTGCTCGACGCGCTCGCGCCGGCGCTCACCGCCGAGTCCGTGCGCAAGGGCAAGTCGCTCGTCGGTCGCGTGGGCGCCACCGTGGGCGCGCCGGGCGTGACGCTCGCCGACGACGCGACGAACGTGCGCGGCGCGGGGGTGCGCGCCTTCGACGGCGAGGGCGTGGCGAGCCGGCGCACCGTCCTCGTCGAGGGGGGCGTGCTGCGCGGGCTGCTCTACGATCGCCGCGAGGCCGAGCTCGCGCGGCAGAGCGGCGAGGCGGGGGCGCGCTCGACGGGCTCGTGCGAGCGGTCGGGGCCGCGCAGCTTGCCGGTGCTGGCGGCGGGCGCGCTGGTGCTCGAGGCCGGACGCACGTCGCGGCGGGCGCTCGAGCGGTCGCTGTGGTCGGGGCTCGTCGTCACCGAGCTGCTCGGCCTGCACACGATCGATCCGGCGCGCGGGCAGTTCTCGCTCGGGGCGTCGGGGTTCCGCGTCACCCGGGGCGAGCGCGCGGGGGGCGTCGCGGGGTTCGCGATCGCGGGGGATTTCCTGTCGCTGCTCGGCGCGGTGCGCGAGGTCGGCTCGGACCTCGTCCATCACGGCACGGTGGGCGCGCCGAGCCTGCTGGTCGAGGGGGTCGAGGTGGCGGGGCGCTGATCGGATCGTCCACGTCCACGTCCACGAAGGGTTCCCGAAGTCGGGGTGGGCGGATCTGAACGGGAGCGCAGGATCTCCCGGAAATCGATGCGAAAAGTTGACCGGCCGCACCGGTTCGCTACGGTGGATTCCCGCCCCATGAGGTCCGAGCGCAGCAGCAGGTCCACGAACCTCGACCGCCCGAGACGGCGAAAGAAGAAGCGGCACGGCCGCTCGGGCGAGGGACAGCGGCGGGGGACGCTCCGGCTCGGGCTGGTCCTGACCACGCTCGTCGCGGTCAACGTGTACGTCTTCTTCTTCAAGGACGGGCTGCGCTTCGGCGACGTCATGGACAAGGCGCACGACGCGATCATCAAGGCGCGCGAGGCCAAGAAGGCCGTGGCGGCGGCGCCCGAGGCGGCGCCGGACGCGGTGGTCGAGGGCGAGCTCAAGACCGGCGACACCGTGCAGAAGGCGCTCGTGCGCGCCGGCGTGGCCATCAAGGAGGCGCAGCAGGTCGCCAAGGCCCTGTCGCCGGTGACCAAGCGCGGGGCGGCGGGCGACACGTTCGTGCTGCACCTCGATCGCGAGCGCCCCGAGCAGCAGCAGGTCGCCTCGCTCGAGTACCACGGGCGCGCGGGCGGCAACACGACGCTCGTGCGCGACGCGGATCGCTTCGTGCTCCGGAGGTAGGCGGCGCGGGCCGAACGCAGGGGGGCATGGCGCTCCGCTCGCGTTCGGCTAGAATCCCAGGATCATGCGGATCCTGCTGGGCCTCATCAAGGGCGCGATCTTCGGGGGTGGCGTCGGGTTCGGCGCCTACAAGCTGGGGCTGTCGGGCTCGCTCGGGTTCGTGGTGTGCGGGGTCGCGGCGGCGGTGGCAGGCCTCTTCTGCGGGCGCGCGCCGTGGAAGCACGAGACGCTCGTGACGCCCATCATCAAGACGGTCTTCGGCTTCGGCGTGGGCGCGGGCCTCTACTACGGCTGGATGGCGCTCGGCCTTGCGCCCAAGCTGGCGTCCTTCGGCGGCCCGGCGGAGCTGCACGCGGTCGCGGCGCCGGCGATCATCGCGATCCTGTACGGCACGTTCGTCGAGATCGACGACAGCGCCAAGGCCACCGCGGCCAAGCGCGCCTCCGACGACGTCTGACGCGCGTGACGGCCCCTCGGGTCCGTAGCCTCCGACCTTCGACCCTCGACCTCCGACGCGAATCGGAGCCTCGCTGATGGACACGCTGTTCCTCGCGCGCGCGGACATGGGCGTCTCGCTCGCGTTCCACATCGTCTTCGCGGCGATGGGGGTCGCGCTCCCGCTCCTGGCGCTCGTCGCGGAGGTGCAGGCGCGCCGCGGAGACGCCGACGCGCTCGAGCTGGCCAAGCGCCTCGGCAAGGGCACCGCGATCCTCTTCGCGGTCGGGGCGGTCTCGGGCACCGTGCTGTCGTTCGAGCTCGGCCTGCTCTGGCCGCGCTTCATGCGCACGTTCGGCGAGGTCATCGGCCTGCCCTTCGCGCTCGAGGGCTTCGCGTTCTTCACCGAGGCCATCTTCCTCGGCATCTACCTCTACGGGCGCGGGCGCGTCTCGCCGCGCCTGCACCTCTTCTCGCTCGTGGTGGTCGCGGTCTCGGGCGCCGCGAGCGCGTTCTTCGTCACGCTCGTCAACGCGTGGATGAACGCGCCGACGGGCTTTCGCCTCGAGGGGCTGCGCGTCGCCGACGTCGATCCGATCGCCGCGATGTTCGCCGCCCCGTGGCGCCACCAGGTGGTGCACGTGCTGCTCTCCTGCTACGAGGCCACGGCGTTCGCGATGGCGGCGGTGCACGCGTGGATGCTGCTCCGCCGGGGCAGCTCGCCGCTCCACCGCAAGGCGCTGCGCATCGCGCTCGCCGTGGGCGGCGTCTGCGCGCTCGCGCAGATCGCGTCGGGGGATCGCTCGGCCAAGCACGTGGCGGCGCACCAGCCGCTCAAGTTCGCCGCCATCGAGGCGCACTTTCGCACCGAGCGCGGGCCGGCGATGCACCTCGGCGGCTTGCCCGACGAGGAGGCGATGCGCGTCCGTGGCTCCATCGAGATCCCGCGCATGCTCGGGGTGCTCGCCGCCGGCGATCCCGACGCCGTGGTGCGCGGCCTCGAGGAGTTCCCGCGCAAGGACTGGCCGCCCGTGGCGGCGGCGCACTGGGCGTTCCAGATCATGGTGGGCGGTGGCTCGGCGCTCGCGGCGCTCGCCGTCGCGCTCGCGATCTGGGCGCTCCGCGCGCGTCGCCGCCCCGAGCCGGAGCGCGTGCCGCCGCGGCTCCTGCTGATCGCGATCGTCGCCGCGGGCCCCACGGGCTTCGCCGCGCTCGAGGCCGGCTGGCTCACCACGGAGCTCGGGCGGCAGCCGTGGATCGCCCACGGTGTGATGCGCACGCACGAGGCCGTGACGCCCTTTCCGCACCTCGGCGTGCCCGTCGTCGGCTTCGCGCTCGTCTACGCGTTCCTGGGCCTGACGACTGCTTACCTGCTCTGGCGGCAGATCTACCTGACCGCGCCGGGCGGCGGGGACCACGCGTGACCCTCGACCAGGGCATCCTCGGCGGCGCGCTCGTGGCCGCGCTCGTCGCGTACCTCCTGCTCGGCGGCGCGGACTTCGGTGGGGGCGTGCTCGACCTCTTCGCGTCGGGCCCGCGGCGGGCGGCGCAGCGCGACCTCATCGCGCGCGCGATCGGCCCCATCTGGGAGGCGAACCACGTCTGGCTCATCCTCGCCGTCGTCATCCTGTTCTCGTCGTTCCCGCGCGCGTTCTGGGCCGTGGCGATCGCGCTGCACGTGCCGCTCGAGGTGTTCCTCGTGGGCGTCGTGCTGCGCGGGAGCGCCTTCACCTTCCGCGCGTACGAGCTGCGCGCCGACGAGGGGCAGCGGCGCTTCAGCCTCGTGTTCTCGCTCGCGAGCACGATCGCGCCCTTTTCCCTGGGCGTCTCCGTCGGGGCGATCGCGTCGGGCGCGATCGGCGTCACCGGCGACGAGGTGACGGGCGGCTTCTTCGCGCCGTGGCTCGGCGCGTTCCCGCTCGTGGTGGGCCTGCTCGTGCCGGCGCTGTGCGCGCTGCTCGCGGCGAGCTACCTCACGGTGGAGGCCGAGAGCGACGGCGCGGAGCTCGCGGATGACTTCCGACGACGCGCCAAGGTCGCCGCCGCCGTGGTCGCGCTCCTCGGCGCCCTTGCGCTGGTCCTCGCGAGGAGCGGGGCGCCGCGCATCTGGGCGGGGCTCGTGCACACGCCGGCCGGCCTCGCCGTGCTCGGGCTCGCGCTTGGTTGCCACGCCGGCCTCGCCCATGCGCTCCAGCGCCGCGCCTTCCGCCGGGCGCGCGTGCTCGCCGCGGCCACGGCCGCGCTCGTCGTCGCCGGCTGGGCGATCGCGCAGGCGCCGATGCTCGTGCCGCCGGACCTCTCGCTCCAGGCGGCCTCATCGCACCCGCGCGTGCAGCGCCTCGTCGTCGTCGGCCTCGCGCTCGGCGTGCCGATCCTCGCGCCGTCGCTGTGGCTCCTCTATCGCACGTTCTCGCGGGTGCGCTGAGCGGCCGGCTGCGTCGAATCGGGCACCTCATGGATCGTCCACGTCCACGTCTACGTCCACGTCCACGTTTCGCAACAGGCTCCTCTACGCCTTGTCGCCGTGCCGGCCCGCTCCCGCGACGAACCGCGCGGCGCCCTGGGGGGACTCCGCGAGCGCGCCGAGGCCGTGCTCGAGCTCGCGGTCCAGGGCCGCGGCCTCGTCGAGGTCGAGGGCGTCGTAGACGCTCGCGCGATCGCTGAGCAGGCACGTCTGCGGCAGCGCGGCGAGCTCGTGGGCGAGGGCCTCGGCCGCGGCGCGCGCTTGCCCGGGCTCCACGACGCGGTCGACGAGGCCGATGCGCAGGGCCTCCTCGGCGCCGACCGGGCGCCCGGTCAGGATGAGGTCGAGCGCGCGCCCGAGGCCGACGATGCGCGGCAGGCGCACCGTGCCGCCGTCGATGAGCGGCACGCCCCAGCGGCGGCAGAACACGCCGAGGACGGCGCTCGACTCGGCCACGCGCAGGTCGCACAGGCACGCGAGCTCGAGGCCGCCTGCGACCGCGTGCCCCGAGATGGCGGCGATGACGGGCTTGGAGAGGCGCATGCGCGTCGGGCCCATGGGGCCGTCGCCGCCCTGCGCGACGCGGTTCATGCGTGGCGTGCCGATGGCCTTGAGGTCCGCGCCCGCGCAGAACGTGCCGCCCTCGCCGAAGAGGACGGCCACGCGGAGGTCGCGATCCGCCTCGAACGCGCGGAAGGCCTCGGCGAGCGCGTGGGCGGTCGGACCGTCGACGGCGTTCCGCACGTCGGGGCGATGAAGGACGATGGTCAGGACGGGGCCGCTGCGCTCGCTTCGGACAGGCATCCGGCGAGCGTAGCGCGCGGCCCGGGCGCGAAGGTAAGCTCTGCGTCCATGCCGGCGCTCGCCCTGTCCGCAGAGGAGCTCGCCGCGCTCCGCGGTCGCATCGAGGTGGCGCTCGCGAAGGAGGTGGGCGCGCCGGTCGCGGTGCGCGCGCTCGCGCCGATGGCCGGCGGCGCGTGCCAGGATCTCTTCGACGTCACCCTCGAGGCGCGCGGCGAGACCCTGCGGCGCGTCCTGCGCAGCGACGCGCGGAGCGCCCTGCCGGGCAGCCTCGATCGCGCGACCGAATACGCGGTGCTCGCGCTCGCGGTCTCGCGCGGCGTGCCGTCGCCGCCGGTCTCGTGGCTGCAGGCCGACCTCGTGCGCCCGGGCGCCCACGCGTACTTCATGGAGCACGTCGCGGGCGAGGCGATCGGCCGGAAGGTCGTCGCGGCGCCCGAGCTCGCGGAGGCGCGGCTGGCGCTGCCCGCGCAGTGGGCCGACGCGCTCGCGCGCATCCACGCCATCAAGCCCGCCGACGCGCCCGCGCTGTCCCTGTCGAGCTGGGGTGAGCGGCCGAGCGCGGAGCCCGCGCGCGCGGTCCTCGCGTCGATGCGCAGCCAGCTCGACGCGCTGCCGGAGCCGCACCTCGCGTGCGAGCTGGCGCTCGGCTGGCTCGAGGCGCACGTGCCCGGATGCCCCGAGGTGACGCTCGTGCACGGCGACTTCCGCGTGGGGAACTTCCTCGTGGGGCCAAGGGGCCTGTGCGCCGTGCTCGACTGGGAGTTCTCGCACTGGGGCGATCCGATCGAGGATCTCGGCTGGCTTTGCGTGCGCGACTGGCGCTTTGGGCGCGTGGACCGGCCCGCCGGCGGCGTGACCACGCGCCGAGAGCTCGCATCTGCTTATGCGAATGCGACGGGGCGCGCGGTCGCGCCCGCGGCGCTGCACTTCTGGGAGGTCGCGGGCAACGTGAAGTGGGCGCTCGGCGCGCTCTACCAGGGCGAGCGCTACCTGTCGGGTCAGGACAAGGACCTCGAGCTGCTCGCGATCGCCAAGCGCGCGGCCGAGATGGAGCACGAGGCGCTGCGGCTCATCGAAGCGGGCGTGGAGGGCTGATCGTGCAGCAGCGGCCCGATCCGGCGACGGTGCTCGAGGCGATGGCGGCGTTCCTGCAGCGCGAGCTCGCGCCGGAGGTGCCCGACAAGGCGCTCGCGTTCCGCACGCTCGTGGCCGCGAACGTGGCCGCGGTGCTGGCCGCCGAGGCGCGCGCCGACGACGCGCTCGCGGCGGCGGAGCTCGCGCGCATCGAGGGCCTGCTCGGCGCGGGCGCCACGGACCGGGCGCGCGCGGGGACGGGCCTTGCGCGCCGGCAGGCCATCGGCGAGCTCGACGTCGCGCTCGCGCGGGCGCTCGCGGCAGGGACGCTCTCGCGCGAGGTCGGCGGACCGCTGTGGCGGCACGCGCGCGCGACGCTCGCCGAGCGCCTCGCGGTCACGAGCCCGCGCTTCGACCGGCGAGACGACTGCGAGACTGCGCCCCCGGCGGGCGCGAAGGGGCCCCGATGAACTTCGAGCTGTCACCCGAGCTGGCCACGCTGCGAAAGCGCGTGCGCGCCTTCGTCGACACGCACGTGCTGCCCGCCGAGGCGCAGGTGATCGCAGAGGACCGCGTGCGGAGGTACGAGACGCTGCAGGGCCTGCAGGCGCGCGCGCGCGCCGAGGGCCTGTGGACGCCGCACCTGCCGCCCGCGTGGGGCGGGCTCGGCCTCGGGCCGATGGGCATGTGCGTGCTCTTCCGCGAGATGGGCCGCTCGCCCGTCGGCGCGCGCGTCTTCCACTGCGACGCGCCGGACCAGGGCAACATGGACGTGGTGCTCGCGTCGGGCACCGACGCCCAGAAGGAACGCTGGCTGGGGCCGCTCGTGCGCGGCGAGATCTCGAGCGGCTTCTCGATGACCGAGCCCGCGCCGGGTGCGGGCGCCGACCCGCAGAACCTCCGCACGCGCGCGGTCCGGGACGGGGACGGCTGGGTCCTCGACGGGCACAAGTGGTACACGACCGGCGGCGGCGACGCGGCGTTCCTCATCGTCATGGCGCGCACGAGCGAGGACCGCAAGACCGGCGCCACCATGTTCCTCGTGGACCGCAAGGCCTCCGGCGTGCGCCACGTGCGCGACTTCGACGTCATGGCCGAGCCGCTGCTCTCGCACCGCGAGGCCGAGATCACCTTCGAGCGCGTGCGCGTCACGGACGCCGACGTCCTCGGCGGCGTGGGCGAGGGCTTCCGCATCGCGCAGCGCCGCCTCGTGCCGGCCCGACTGACGCACTGCATGCGCTGGCTCGGGCTCGCGACGCGCACGCTCGAGCTGTGCAAGGCGTACCTCACGACGCGCAAGGCGTTCGGGCGGCTGCTCGGCGAGCACGGCCAGATCCAGCACATGCTCGCGGAGTCCGCGGTCGCCATCCACGCGGGCAACCTCATGACGTTCCACTGCGCGAGCCTGCTCGAGCGCGGCGCGACCAAGGAGGCCCTGCCGTACTCGTCGATGTGCAAGCTGCACGTCGCGCGCTTGCTCTGCCGCGTGCTCGACGACGCCATCCAGATGCACGGCGGCCTCGGCTACAGCCGCGACGTCCCGTTCTCCGACTGGTACCGGAGCGCCCGCGCTGCGCGCATCGCCGACGGCCCCGACGAGGTGCACGAGATGGTGATCGCGCGCGAGTTGCTCACGCGCGAGCTCGAGCTGCTCGTCTAGCGCCGCCCTAGCGCGCGAGGGGATTCGTGCGCTTGATGTCGGGGCGGACGCGGGCGCGGGCGGCGGCGAAGGCGTCGACGATGCCGTGGCCGAAGGTGTTGTTCGGGACCGCGGAGCCGGGGACGCCTCCGCACGACTCGCTCGTGGTCTTCGGCTGGGCCGTCCTTCGCAGGAGCAGCGTCGTCTCGTCGATGCGGCCGCGCAGCGTCGGATCGGCCGCCCACAGGAGCGCCACGACGCCGACGAGGTGCGGCCCCGCCATCGAGGTGCCGCTCCAGAAGCTGCTCTCGTAGCCTCCGCCAGGGACCGACGAGCGGATGCTCACGCCCGGCGCGACGAGGTCCGGGCCCACCATGCCGTCGAGGGCGGAGGGACCGCGGCTCGAGAAGTCCGCGATGGCGTCGCTTCGATGATCGAACGCGCCGACCGAGAGCGTCAGGTCCGAGATCCACGCCGGCTGGTCTCCGATGGTCGCGCAGCCGGGGCCCTCGTTGCCGGCGGAGGCGACCACGTAGACGCCCGCGGCCGAGAGCGCCTCGAGCACCGGCCGCATCTCGCTGCCCGAGCACTCCTCCGAGGCCGGGCAGCCCCAGGAGTTGTTGATGACGTGCGGCGCCAGGCTCGGCACACCCGCGCGCATCGCGTCCTGCCCTTGCGGGTAAGGCGCGAGGAACCACTCGAAGCACTCGATGTACGTGGACGGCCGGCCCGCGCCGTCGTCCATGTTGCGGCACGCGATCCACTGCGCGCCGGGCGCGACGCCGATCTGGTTGCCCGCGCCGTCGTCGCCGACGATCGTCCCCATCGTGTGGGTGCCGTGGCCGTGGTCGTCGCAGGGCGCCGCGTTGTCATAGCCGCAGCGGCTCGTGCCGGCGCCACCGGCGACGGGGCGCGCGATGGCGTCGTGCCAGCTGTAGTCGTGGGCGACCGCGCCGCCCGCCCCGCCGCGGTACTTGCCGCGCAGGGCCGGGTGCGTCCACTCGACGCCCGAGTCCTGGCCGGCGACGACGATGCCCTGGCCCGTCACGCCGAGCTCGCTCCAGACGCGATCCGCGCCGATGCGCACGAGGTTCTTGCCGACGCTCGCGGTCGCGCGCGTCGCCTCCGCCGTGGGCGGGGGCGCCGCGGGAAGTATGCGCCTCGGCGAATCCGACGCCACGTGGTGCACGCCGGGCAGCCGCGCGATCGCGTCGAGCTGCGCGCGGGTCACGCCGCGCACCGCGATCAGGTTCGACACGTAGAAGCGCCGGTGAGCGATGCGCTCGCGCGAGAGGTGCTCGAGGATCGGCGCCTGCGTCCGCTCCGCCGTCGCCCGCAGCGCGTCGTACACGGCCCGGCCGCGCTCCTCCCGCGTGGCGCGCTTGCGCGCGGCCTCGAGGTCGGTGGGCTCGGCGAGCACCACGAGCGCGTCGAGCCGCGGCGCGCGCGGGTCGTCGGCCTTGCCCGCGATCCCCGGCCCACCGGGCGGCTCGGCGTCGAGGAGCGAGGCGGCCGAGCAGCCGGTGACCGAGAGCAGCAGGCAGAGCGCGGTTCGCATCCCCGCGCCTCTGGCAAGACGCGGGCCCGAGGTGCACCGGCGAGATGTCGCGCGGTTGCGCGGCGGTGCGGCCCGAGTCCCTCGCCCACTGCGGCCTTGCCCCTGCAGGGCCGACATCGTGAGCCGCCGTGCGCCTCTATCCCACCGCCCCTCGGCCACCTCGCGAAGCTCGCGCTCGAGGCGAGCGCAGCGAGCCGCCAGATACCGTGTTGGGCGTCAACGCCTTTCGGGCACCGCTCCGGATCGTCCACGTCCACGTCCACGTCCACGTCCACGATCCGGAGCGCAGGGGCGAGCTTG
>CAZQJC010000216.1:0-28698 GCA_964593795.1 uncultured Myxococcales bacterium
CGCTGGCGGCCAAGGGCCCCGGCTACGAGGCGCGCACGCACCACAAGGGGGCGGACGGATCCCCGCGCTACGTCAACCGCCTCGTCCGCGAGACGAGCCCGTACCTCCTGCAGCACGCGCACAACCCGGTGGACTGGTGGCCGTGGGGCGACGAGGCGTTCGCCGAGGCGCGGCGGCTCGGCCGGCCGGTCTTCCTCTCCATCGGCTACTCGACGTGCCACTGGTGCCACGTCAGGGAGGAGGAGTCGTTCGAGAACGAGGCGATCGCGCGCCAGCTCAACGAGGCCTTCGTGTGCATCAAGGTCGATCGGGAGGAGCGCCCCGACGTCGACGCCGTGTACATGAGCGCGGTGCAGGCGCTGACGGGCTCGGGCGGATGGCCGATGTCGGTGTGGCTCACGCACGATCGCGAGCCGTTCTACGGCGGCACGTACTTCCCGCCGCGCGACGGGGCGCGTGGCTCGCGCATCGGCTTCCCGTCGCTGTGCGCGCAGCTCCAGCAGGTGTGGACCGCCGATCCCGCCAAGGTCGCGGGCAGCGCGCGGATGCTGGCCGACGCCGTGCGCGAACGCCTCGCGCACCAGGGCTCGTTCCGCAGCGGCGACGAGCCCGACCCCAAGATCATCGACGCGGTGGTCGCCTACTTCCTGCGCAACTTCGACGCGGAGCACGGGGGCCTCAAGCGCGCGCCGAAGTTCCCGTCGAACGTGCCGCTGCGCCTCTTGCTCCGGTACGCGCGGCGCACGGGGGACGCGGGCGCGCTGGAGATGGCGACGCTGACCCTCGAGAAGATGGCGGCCGGCGGCATCTACGACCACCTCGCGGGCGGGTTCGCGCGCTACTCGGTGGACCCGTACTGGCTCGTGCCTCACTTCGAGAAGATGCTCTACGATAATGCCCAGCTCGCGGTCGCATACGCCGAGGCGTATCAGTCGACCCGGCGCCCGGTGTTCGCGCGCGTCGTGCGCGAGACGCTCGACTACCTCGCCCGCGAGATGACCTCGCCCGAGGGCGGTCTGTACTCGGCGACCGACGCGGACTCCGAGGGCGAGGAGGGCAAGTTCGCGGTGTGGTCGGAGGAGGAGATCCGCGGCGCCCTGGGCGCGGAGGCCGACCGGTTCTGTCGCTACTACGGCGTCACGGCGGAGGGGAACTTCGAGGGGCACTGCATCCTCTTCGCGAAGGCGCCCGACGAGGCCGAGCACGCGGCGCTCGCGGGGGCGCGGCAGAAGCTCTACGACCTGCGCGCGCGGCGAATCCAGCCGATCCGCGACGACAAGATCCTCGCGGCGTGGAACGGGCTCGCGATCTCGGCCCTCGCGGTGGGCGGGCGCGTGCTCTCCGAGCCGCGCTGGCTCGCCGCGGCCGAGCGCGCCGCGGAGTTCGTGCTCGGTCCGCTCTCGCCCGGCGGGGCGCTCCACCGCAGCCACAAGGACGGGCGCGCACGGCAGGTGGGGTTCCTCGACGACTGGGCGTTCGTCACCCAGGGGCTGCTCGACCTCTACGAGGCGACGTTCGAGCCGCGCTGGCTCGAGGCGGCACTGCGGCTCGGCGCCGAGACCGACGAGCGCTTCGCCGACCGCGCGCACGGGGGCTGGTTCATGACGGGAGCCGAGCACGAGTCGTTGCTCGCGCGCGAGAAGCCCGCGTTCGACGGCGCCGAGCCCTCGGGGACGTCGATCGCGACGCTGAACGCGCTGCGCCTCGAGGCGATGACGCTCGACTCGCGCTGGCGGGACTCGGCGACCCGCGCGTTCGGGTGCTTCGCGGAGGCGATCCGCGAGCAGCCGCTGGCGCTCACGGAGCTCCTCGTCGCGCTCGAGTACTCGACGACGCCGATGGCCGAGGTGGTCGTCGTGTGGCCCGACGGCGCGGACGCGGGGCCGCTGCGGCGCGTCCTCGCGGACACATTCGCTCCGACGCATGCGTTCCTCGGGGCTCCGGCCTCGCGCGTGGAGGGCCTCGGCAAGCTCGCGGCGGTCGCCGCCGGCAAGGTGCCCGCGGGCGGCGTGCCCACGGCCTACGTCTGCGAGCGCGGCGCGTGCCAGGCGCCGATCGTGGACCCGGCGGCGCTCGCGGAGGCCCTCGCGCGCTGACGGTGCCGGCTACTCGAGGCCAGGGGCGAGCACGCGCGTCATGGCCTCGACGTCGCGCACGCCCGAGAAGGCCCTCGCCGCGGCGTCGTTCGGCGCCCAGCTCCGGCCGCGGCCGCTCAGCGCCGCCAGCCGGTGGGTCGCGGCGGCGGCGTGAAGGCCCATCGACAGCGACGACAGCGTGGCGCGCGCGGCGTCGAGGGCCGGGATCGCCTCCTTGCCGCGCTGGCGCAGGACGCCGGCGTGGAGGAGCTGCGCCATCACGACCGGAAACGGGTAGCGCTCGGACGTGAGCGCGCGCGCCGCGCGGTCGGCCTCGGTGACGAGCGCCGCGCGACGGCCCTTGTCGGCCGCGGCCGCCGCCAGGGCCGCACGGCCGCGCAGCGCCAGCGCCTCCACGCGCACGCTGCGGACTCGAAGGAGGAGCGAGCGCTCGAGGGCGGGCCAGGCGGCGGCCACGCGCGCCCACGCGTCCGGGCCGCGACCCTCGTAGAGATCCACGTTGGCGAGCGCGAGCAGCGACCAGTAGTGCTGCAGGTGGAAGCCGACGGGGGACCAGCGCTCGAGCGCTGCCGCGGCGTGCCTGCGTGCCTCGGCGGGATCGCCCTGCAGGAGCCACGCGACGTTCGGCAGCCCGAGCCGCAGGTTCACGCTCGCGTAGAGGTCGCCGCGCGCCTCCGCGGCCTCCAGGTGGCGGAGCACGCGCTGGCACAGCGCCTCCGTGTCGCCGAGGTAGAACGCGCAGAACACGCAGAAGAGCTGCGCCGTGGTGACCTCCCACGCCACGCCGGAGCAGCGATCGCGGAAGAGGCGCTCGGCGTCCTGCACCATCGGCAGCGCGTCGACGAAGCGGCCCTCCTGGAAGGCGCGGATGCCTGCGGTGCCGCGGCAGAGCGCCTGGGTGAACGGGTCGCCGAGCTCGCTGGCGAGCGCGGTCGCGCGCGAGAGCATCGTCTCGATGCGCGCGGAGCCGGGGCGCAGCGTCGTCGACAGGTACATCGCCTCGACGGCAAGGGCCCTGGCGACGCGCATCGGCTCGCCGGCGTCGAGCGCGAGCAGGTAGTGCCGGGTCTGCAGGTGCGCACCGTACAGGTGGTCCGCCATCGAGAGCGTGGCCGCCGCCGACCAGCACACGTCGACCCGCGTGAGATCGGCCGCGGGGAGCTCGCCCGCCTCGCGGCGCTGGTAGCGCATGCCGCGCAGGCGCATACGCGCGCGGCCTGCGAGCAGCGACGCGAGCGCGCGCCGCGGCGATCCGGGGATCCGCAGGCCCACGGCCGAAAGGACGGTGCGCAGGGCGGCCATGCCCTCGTCGATGTGGCCCGCGCGCAGGAGCTGCTCGGCGGCGCGCCGGCGGAGCTCGAGCGCGCGCGTGCCGCTGCCCAGCGCAGCGGCGTCGAGGTACGCGGCCGCCGCCTGGACGCCGCGACCGGCGTTCGCGAGGGCGTCGCCGAGCTGCTCGCGCAGGGCGGTCTCCTCGGCCGGGGGCGGTGGGCGGAGCTCGAGCGCGTGCCCGAGGAGCGCGGCGGCGCGATCGAACGCGAGCGCGGCGGCGGCCCGCTCGGCCGCGACGATCGCGTGACGGGCCGCGCGCTCGGGGTTGCCCGCGCCCTCCCAGTGCACCGCGAGCGACTCGGCGTCGTCGGCCGCGTGCGCCTCGATCGCGAAGGCCAGGGCCTCGTGACAGGCGCGCCGCTGGGCCTCCGGCAGCCGCGCCTGCACGGCCTCTCGCACGCGATCGTGGTAGGGCTCGACGCAGGCCGGCTGATCGCCCAGGGTCCGCGCGAGGTGAGAGATGCCGAGGTGCGCGACGAGCCGCCCGAGCTCGGCGGGGGAGCGCCCCGATGCGTGCGCGAGCACCGCGAGCGGGTGCGGCCGGCCGGCGATCGCGACGAGGTGCAGGAGGCGGCGCGCGGGCTCGTCGAGCGCCTCGGCGCGCGCCCACAGCGCGTCGTCGAGCTGGGCGGCGCGTGCCTCGCCCGCGCGCACGAGCTCGTCGATGAACAGCGGATGCCCGGCAGCCGCCCCCGCGATGGCCCCGGCACGCTCGATCGGCTCGCCGAGCCGCGTGAGCAGGCGCGCCGCGAGCTCCGTGGCCTCGTCCGCCGGGAGCACGCCGAGCGCGATCTCGCGCACCTCGCCCGGCAAGGTGGGTAGCTCCCCGGGGCGCGCCGTGAAGACGAGCAGCACGGCGGGGGCCTCGGGGGCGCGCATGATCGCCGCGAAGAGCGCCAGGCTGTCGCGGTCGGCCCACTGCAGGCCGTCGACCGCGAGCACGAGGGGCCTGCGCTCCGCGAGCCGTCGCAAGAGCGCGCGCAGGGCGCCGAAGACGCGCAGGCGCTCCTCGACCGGATCGGCGATCGAGTGCGCCGGGTGTGGGGCCTCGGCGATCGCGCGCACGCGGCGCAGCACGGGGAAGACGTCGGCGAGGAGCGCGACGTCCGGCGGCAGGAGGGGGGCCACGCGGTCTGGCGCGTCGGCTTCGCCGTGCGGCGACAGGTGGTGCGCAAGCTGGTCGATCACGCCGTCGAAGGCCTTGAACGGCACCGACTCCTGCGCGCGGCAGTGGCCCGAGAGGATGAGCGCACCCTCGCTTGCCGCCTCGTCCGAGAAGGCGCGGACGAGCGCGGTCTTGCCGACGCCCGAGTCGCCCTGCACGACCACCGTGAGGGCCCGCCGCGCCGCGAGGGCGCGGTGCAGCGCGGCGCGCTCCGCCGCCCGCCCGACGAAGGGCGCGGAGCCGTGCAGCGAGACGGTCGTGTGGCTCGCGCCACGGCGGCGCGTGGCCTCGAGCGGCAGCGCCGCCTCGAGCGTGGCCTGTGCCCGCTGGCGCACGTCGGGATCGAACGCGAGGAGCTCGAGGCAGAGCCGCTCGAGGTCCGCGGGGACCCCGGGCGCCAGGCTCGAGGGCGCGGGCGGCTCGCGGCGCTGCTTCTCGACGAGCACGTCCATCGGCTTTCCCACGAAGGGCACGCGCCCCGTGAGCGCTTCGAACAGCATCGTGCCCGCGGCGTACCAGTCCGCCTGGGGACCGACGCGCGCGCCCGCCGCCTGCTCCGGCGCCATGTACGAGACCGTCCCGAAGAGCGCCTCCTCGGGCACCGGACCCTCGGCCTCCGTGACGAGGCCGAAGTCGAGCAGCACCACGCGCCCCTCGCGCGTCACGCGGACGTTGGGCGGCTTGATGTCCCGGTGCACCATGGCGGCGGCGTGCAGCGCGTCGAGGCCGCGCGCGAGCTGCCCGAACGCGGCGCGGAGCCGCGGCTCGTCGAACGGCACCCCCACGAGCGTCGGCGGGGGCGTGATGTCGCGGGCCGCAGAGATCTCCTCGGTGGGTGGCGCGTCGTCCTCGGCCGCAGCGCCGCGCACCCACGACAGGAAGTCCACGCCGTCGACGAGCTCCATCGAGAACATCCACTGCCCGCCCACCTCGAAGAGCTCGCCGAGGCGCACCAGGTTCGGGTGGGACAGGTCGGCCAGCGCGCGGAACTCGCGCTTGAAGCGCAGCAGGGCATCCGGCGAGAACGCGCGCAGCGTCTTGAGCGCCACGCGCTCGCGCTGGCGCAGGTCGAGCGCCTCGTAGACGACGCCCATCCCGCCCTCGCCGAGCCGGCTCACGATCGAGAAGCGGCCGCGCCGCGCCAGGTCCTCGGCGAGTGAGCTCAACGCCGGCGCCGTGCGCGAGCCCCGCCGAGGAGCAGGGCGAGGAGCGCCGCGGGGACGCCGGCGGGCGAGCGCGCCGCGCTGCAGCCCCCGGAGACGACGCCGCCCGCGCCCGCGTCGGCGGCGGCCGCGCCTCGCGATCCATCCGTCCGCGCGGATGCGTCGCCGCGGCGCGATCCATCTGCCTGGGCGGATGCATCGAGCGGCCGACCCGCGCCGCCCGCGTCGCGCGCTCCGCCACCCGCGCCGCCGTCGCGGGGCGCAGGGCCGCCGCCTGCGCCTGCGTCGAGCGAGGGCAGGGGGCCCGCGTCCGGCCCCTGGGTGCACCGCGCCGAGAGCGAGAAGCTCGACGAGGCCCCGCGGAAGCCGTCGACGACCACGTAGTAGGTTCGGCCGCGCTCCGCGTCGAAGGCGACGCTCTCGGCCATCGTGTTGCCGTTCTCGCTGACGGCGATGCAGCCGTCGGCCGCGCAGCCGCCACCCGCGTCGGCAAGGACGAGGAGGTCGAGGTCGGCGCCGAGGCCCGCGAGCGCGAGCTGCACGCGCTCGGTCGCGCCCGCGACGAACCGGTACACGCGCTCGGGCCCCGTGAGCTCGACCGTCCGCCCGCACGCGTAGTCGGCGATGGCGCCCCCGGTGCCGCTCAGCGTGCCCGTGGTCTCGCCGCAGACGAGGTCGGCCGCCGGCGCGCACGTCGGCGCCGGCTGCCCGGCGCACAGCGTCCACGGCAGCTCGCGGAAAGCGCCCTGCGTGGCCCAGTGGCTCTCGGCTGCGCCGCACGCCCCCGCGAACGGCTCGATCGTCGTCGTGGCGTTGCTCGCCCTCGGCTCGAAGTGGCAGTGCGGGCCCGTCGAGTGCCCGCTCGAGCCGACGAGCCCGATCGGCTGTCCGCACGTCACCGCCTGGCCCTCGGCGACCATGATCGAGCCCATGCGCATGTGCGCGTAGTACGTGACCTCGCCGTCCGCGTGGCGGATGCGTACGTAGTTGCCGAAGCCGCCGCCGCCGGGGCAGTCGCCCGTGGTGCAGCGATCCCCCGCGCCGTCGGAGACGGCGTCCACGGTGCCCGCCGCCGCGGCCACGATCGTGCGCCCCTCGTCCTGCGCGGTGAAGCTGCCGACGATCGCGAAGTCCGTGCCCTTGTGGCCCGCGTACGTGTGGTCGCTGCAGCTCCAGTCCTTGCCCATGCCGACGTCGCGGTAGGCGCTCACGACCGTGCAACGGGTCGTGGCGCAGTCGTCGGAGAGCGGGAAGCGGAAGCGCTCCGCGGCCGCGGCGGCCGGCCACGCGACGACGAGCGCGAGGGCGGCCAAGAGGCTCCGGCTCAAGGCGCGTCCGTCCACGGCGAGACGTAGCCGGCCGGCAGGCCCGGGCCCGTCTTGGAGAGGCCCACGTTCGTTCGCTGCACGACCGCGCCCTCGTCGAGCGACACGCGAAAGCGCGACTGCAGCCCGCGCGCGGTGCCGACGAACTCGACGGTGCGCGCGTCGACGAAGCGCGGCGCCTCCTCCGCGCCGGGCAGGGCCGTGAGCTGTCGCGCGCGGCCCGTCGCGACGTCGAGCGCCCACAGGTCGGCCTCGCCGTAGCCGCCCGGCCCGAGCTGCGCGTAGACGAGCGTGCGTCCGTCGGGCGCATACGAGAAGCGCGGCAGCACGCCCTCGGCGACCGTGCGCGCCGCGGCGCCGAGCGGCCCTTCGCGCAGCACCGCCGAGTCGCCCGCGCCCTCGAGGCGCGCCTGGCGCGTCGGCGTCGTGGCGCGGCGCGGATCGACGGACAGCGAACGCGAGATCTCGCCGACGGGCTCGGCCGCGGTGCAGCCGCAGAGGAGCGCGAGCGACAGGAGGCAGCGCACGCCCCGATTGTAGCGGCGCGGGGCGTGCGCGCGGGTCGCTCGTTTGGGTCGGAGGGTGTGGGCCGGGCGGCTACCTCACGAGCACTCGCAGGGCGGGCCCCTGTCGTCGATGGTGCCGTCGCAGTCGTTGTCGATGCCGTCGCCGACGCACTCGACGCTGCCGTTGGTCGGCGTGCACGACGCGCACGCGACGCGCACCGTGCTGGCCGATGGCGCCTCGCCCGCCCTGTCGAGGCAGCGCTTGGCCTGCGCGTCGTAGCCGCCGCGGCACACGCGCACCGCCATGTTGGTCGTCTCGCAAAGGGGCTTGCCCGCCTCGTCGAGCGCCCCCTCCTCGAGGAAGAAGCAGGTGTTCGCGTAGCCCGCGGGCAGGCCCTTCGCGCACGCCGGTGGGGTCAGGGGACCCTCTCCGCAGCGCGGGATCGCGATGTGGCAATCGGGTCCTGTAGACCCCGCCTGCACGTCGCTCACGCCGCAGTCGGCGTCGGCGGCCTTGCGCGCCACCACGCCGGTGCGGTCGAGGGGGCGCGCCTGGAGGCAGGGCTTGAGGCGCTTCTCGATGCGGCGCGCGATCGAGTCGAGCGACGCGGCGAAGGAGCTCTGGCAGATGTTGACGATGCGCTTGCCCGGGTCGAACGCCTCGAGGAACTTCTGCACGCGCACCGCGGGCGCGCCGTCGCCGATGCCCTCGGCGCCACGGCACGACGGGCCGAGCGCGGGCGAGCCGACCATCGTGCTCGGGTTCACGTTCTGGACGACCTTGAACTCGCCGTCGGGCGGCGCCGGCCCCGCGATGGCCTCGACGATCGTCTTCTCGAGGGGCTTTGCGGCCTGCACGCGCCGGACGAGGTCCACCACGGGCAAGAGGGCGTGCTTCGGATCGTCGATGAAGGCGCCGTCGTCGGGCTGGCACTCGAGTGGCTGGCCGTTGCCGTCGCGCGGCGGGCGCTGGCCGCCGCAGAGGAACCCGCGGTCGGTGCAACGGAAGTCGAGCGGCCCGAGCGGGCTCGAGAGGCCCACGCCGTCGCGCGTGTCCGCGAGCCACGAGTCCGCCGGCAGCGAGCAGTCGTCCTCGTCGGTGAGCACGACGACCACGAGGAGCGCGTCGTCGCGGAGGAAGCCGCCGTTGACGGCGTCCATCGGGTCCTTCGCGCGCTCGAGCGATCGCGCCACCGCCTGCAGCGACTGCTCGAAGCCGCAGCCCTTCGAGCCGAGCGCCGCGACGCACGAGAACGCGGTCGAGAGCGGCTGCCCCGCGACGTTGTTGTCGGTGGACGACCGGTAGTCGATGTAGCCCTTGCCCGTCGGGCCCGTGCACCCGGTGGTGTCGAGCGACGTGCCGCCGTACCGCGAGCAATCGATCTGCACGGGGCGCGGCGTGGACTGGAACGCGCCGTCCTTGCTATCGCCGCAGCCCGTGAGCGCGAACGCGCCCGAGCCCATGCTCGAGGACACGACCCCCACGTGCAGGTCGGGGAGGCCCCCCGGGATGCGCTCCAGCGTGTCCACGAGCTTCGGGAAGTTGCAGATGATGTTGTTCTGCTTGGTGTCCGTCGACGACGAGTCGTCGATGAGGAACAAGAGGTCGACCTTGCGCGAGACGGGCTCGAAGATCTGGCTCTGCTGTCCGGTGATCTCGCAGTACGGCTTCTGGACCTTGCGCGAGTTGCACGCCGAGAGCGCGCCGAGCGCGCACACCGATGCCCCGAAGAGGCGCGCGCGGCGCCGCCATGAATGACGCATTCGTTCCTCCAGATGGATGGCTCGCCCGCGCTCGGTGGAGCGTCGGGCGCGGATTCCGGGGCGGCCGCCCTTCAATGGGAGATTGGGGACGCGCGCGGCAATCCGTCAGCGATCCCCGTGAAATATGCTGTTGCGCACGGCGTCATGACCGTGCTAATTGGTCTTACCAGTTGGTCAGACCGGAGGCGATTCGACGATGCTCCAGACGCTCAAGAATCTGGTTCCCGAGGACAAGCGTGACGTGGCCACCGCGGCCGGCGGCATGGTCGCGCTCATGCTGGGCCGCAAGGCCACCGCGCTCGCGCTCTTCGCCTCGGGCGCCCGCGGCCTCGAGCGCACCTGGCGCGAGAAGCACCCCGACTTCAAGGGCGGCTGGAAGGAGCGCTGGCAGCACGCGATCACCTTCTACGAAGAGACGCACCAGGAGCCGACCAATCGCCTGCTGCACCAGATCGGCATCCCGATGATCGTCGGCGGCGCCGTGGGCCTGCTCGCGATGCCGGCGTACACGCCGCCGTGGTGGGCGTCGCTCGGATCGTGGACCGTCGGCTGGGGCCTGAATTTCGTGGGCCACGGCGTGTACGAGAAGAACGCGCCCGCGTTCCAGGACGACCCGCTCTCGTTCCTGGCCGGACCGATCTGGGACCTGCAGCAGCTCCGCAAGAAGGTCACCGGCGCACCGGCCCCCGCCGCACACGCCACCGCGGCCTAGCGCGGCCTAGCGCGGCCTAGCGCGCCTGTCCCTGAGCTCTGCTCGGCAGCATTCGGCTCCGAGGCGAGCGCAGCGAGCCGCAAGGGCGTAGCGAAGCGCAGCGGAGCGAAGACGCCGGTTAGGGGGCCCGACCGGGCTGTGCCCGGGCGGGGGAAGGGCAGCGTGCCCTTCCTGGTGGCCGCCTTCGAGGCGGCCACTCGTAAGCTAGCGCGCTCAGCCCTTCGCCACCACCGCGACGCGATCCAGCTCCTCGCGGCTGCCGAGCAGGATGAGCTTGTCGCCGCTCGCGAGCACGGCCTCGCCGCCGGGCTTGAAGATCATCTCCCCGGTCGGCTTCAGGATAGCCACCACGATCACGCCCAGCTTGCGCAGCTCGCCGTCGCGCAGCGGCGGCCCCGCGAGCGAGCTCCGCTCGGTCAGCACGACCTCCTCGATCTGCAGGTCGAGGTGCTGCGAGCGCGTCGCGAGCTCGATGAAGTCCACGACCGCGGGTCGCACGATGGCGTGCGCCATCCGCTGCCCGCCGATCACGTAGGGTGAGACCACGCGGCTCGCGCCCGCGCGCTTGAGCTTCGACTCGGTCGCCTCGTTCTCGCCGCGCGCGATGAGGAACAGCTTCTCCGACTGCAGGCGCGCGCTCATCGTGACGTAGAGGTTGTCCGCGTCCGACGCGAGCACGGCGGCGAGCGCCCGGGCGTGCTCCACCCCCGCCATGCGCAGCACCTCGTCGGCCGCGGCGTCGCCGACGAGCGCCATGCCGTAGGGCAGGTTGAAGGTCGCGAGCACCTCCGGGCTCCGGTCGATCACCACGTACTGCAGCTTGAGGTGCGACAGCTCCTGGCACACCAGGCGGCCCATGCGGCCATAGCCGCACACGATGACGTGATCCCGCAGCTTGAGCAGGTTCTTCTCCAAGCGCTGCCTCCCGTAGGCCAGGTTGAACTCGCCGGACACCACCGAGCGGATCACCTCGCTGGCCGCCCAGCCGATCGTGAACACGCCGCCCAGGATGTAGAACATCGTGAAGATGCGCCCGCCGTCGGACAACGGGTGCACCTCGCCGAAGCCCACGGTCGCCAGCGTCGTGACGGCCATGTAGAAGCTGTCGAGCCAGGTCCAGTGCTCGAGCGCGTGGTACGCGACACCGCCCAGCACCACCAGGGCCGGTGGTACCGAGAACATCCCCACCAGCCGCGCGAGGTGCCGGTGCGGCCGGCCGATGCTCATGCCTCGTCGTCGTCCGGCATGCCGGCGACGCGCACCGCGTCGCTCTGCTCGGACAGGTGCGGCTTGCCGGTGAAGTCGATGTAGTGGCCGAACCGCGTGGCCTTGGTCTCGAGGTAGAAGCGGTTGTGCGGGTTCGGCGGCAGCACGTGCGGCAGGCGGCCCGCGACCTTGACCCCGTACTCCTCGAGCTGGCTGACCTTGCCGGGGTTGTTGGTCAGGAGCTGGATCGACTGCACGCGCAGGCTCTGCAGCATGTGCGCGGCGATCGCGTAGTCACGCTCGTCATCGCGGAAGCCGAGGGCGAGGTTCGCGTCCACGGTGTCGAGCCCGCGGTCCTGCAGCGCGTAGACGCGGATCTTGTTCACGAGGCCGATGCCGCGCCCCTCCTGCCGCAGGTAGAGCACGATGCCGCGCTCGCGCTGGGCGACGAGGAGCATCGCCTCCTCGAGCTGGTCGCGACAGTCGCAGCGCAGCGAGCCGAGCACGTCGCCGGTCAGGCACTCCGAGTGCAAGCGCGTGACGACCTGCGAGGCGCCGATGACGTCGCCGTGGACGAGCGCGATGTGCTCCTTGTCCTCCTGCGGCGTGGCCTCGTCGGTGCCCTGGAAGCCGACGATGCGGAAGCTGCCGAAGCGGCTCGGCAGGTCGGCGACCGCGACCGGGCGCACGCAGAGCTTGCGCGCGCCGACGCCGGCACACGCGTGCCCGCGGCTCTCCTCGACCAGCTCGTCCAGGGTCACTGCGGGCCGTGCCTACTTCTTCTGCGCGGCGAAGTAGCCCTTGAGGCCCTTCGCGAGGCTCGTGAGGTTCGGCTCGAGCGTGTTCCGGATGAGGCCCTCGAGGATCGGCAGCACCTTGCCGGCCAGGAACCGCGGCACGCCCGGGATCTTGTCGGGGTAGATGGTGAGGTCGAACGTCACCTTGAGCTCGGTCTTGTTGCCGTCGACGGCCGTGAAGTAGTTGATGCCCGAGCAGGTGTACGCGTCCCGCGCGACCTGGCCGTAGATCTTGTACTCGACGAGGCCCTTGTCGTCGCGCCACACCGCGTCGTCGCGCCACGAGAACAGCTCGGGGTTGACGAGCTTCTTGACGATGCCCGGGATCTCGAGCTTCGGGTGCCAGTGGTTCTTCATGTGCACCTCGGTCGGGCTCACCCGCTCGGCGCTCAGCACGTCGATGCGCTCGATGTTCGGCAGGTACGGGACGATCTTGCGCATCTCGTCGCGCACCAGCGCGTACACCTCCGACTGCGGGTGGTCGATGACGTCCTTGCTCTCGATGTGCATGGGCGCAAGCTAGCACCAATGCCCGTCGGATCCGACCAGCATTGACGGTACGATGCGGCATGTCCTTCGCCCTGTCCGAACAGCACAAGATGGTGGGTCAGATGGTGCGGTCGTGGTGCGAGAAGCGCCTGGCGGCCGAGGTGCCCGCGATGGAGCACGGCGAGAAGCAGCCGTTCGATCTCATGCGCGAGATGGCCAAGACGTTCGGCCTCGACCAGATGGCCGCGGGGGGCGTGAAGAAGCGCATCGCGAAGCTGCGCGAGGGCACGGCGGCGGACGGCGCCCCGACCGAGCTCGTCGAGGGCGCGGGCGGCGATCCGATGCTGATGTTCGTCGTGGTCAAGGAGCTCTCGCGCGTCTCGCCGGGCTTCGCGATGGGCTTCGGCGTGTCCGTGGGCCTCGCGGGCGGCGCGCTCATGTCGAAGGGCACCGCGGACCAGCTCGAGCGGTGGGCGCTGCCGGTCGTGACGATGCAGAAGATCGGCTCGTGGTGCCTGACCGAGCCGGGCGCGGGCTCCGACGCGTTCGGGTCGATGAAGACGACGGCGCGGCCGGACGGCGGCGACGGCTATGTCCTGAACGGCTCGAAGACCTTCATCACGAACGGCCCGGGCGCGGACGTGTTCCTCGTGTACGCGCGCATCGACCGGGGCCAGGCGCGCGCCGAGCAGGGCATCGCGACGTTCATCCTCGATCGCGGCACGCCCGGCTTCACGGTCGGCCAGCCGTTCAAGAAGATGGGCATGCGCGACTCGCCGACGAGCGAGATCTTCTTCGAGGACGTGCGCGTGTCGAAGGAGCACCTGCTCGGGGGTGAGGAGAAGGGCGCCGGCGGCCGCAAGGACACCAAGGAGAGCCTGTCGAACGAGCGCAGCGGCATCCCCGCGATGGCGTGGGGCATCATCGAGCGCTGCTACGAGATGTCGCTGACGTATGCGCGTGAGCGCATTCAATTCGGCCGGCCCATCGGCGAGTTCCAGGCCGTGCAGCTCCGCCTGGCCGACATGTTCATCAAGCTCAAGAACGTCGAGAACATCGTGTTCCGCACCGCGTGGATGCAGAAGCACAAGGTCAAGGACCCCGCGTTCGTGAACGCGTCCAAGGCCTACTGCTCGCAGGTCTCGGTGGACGTGGCGCTGAATGCCATCCAGGTGCACGGCGGCTACGGCTACATGGAGGAGTACGGCCTCGAGAAGCTCGCGCGCGACGCCAAGCTCCTCGAGCTCGGCGCGGGCACGACCGACATCAACCTCCTGACCGCCGCTCGCCAGGAGCTCGGCTTCGGCGGGTAGTCGCGTCTTCGCCGTTCGCGTATCCTGTCGAGACGTGCGGCTCGTCGCGTTTGCCGGGATGCTCGCCTGCTTCGGGTGCAAGACCGAGCACCCGGGCGACACGAGCGGCTTCCTCGTCGATGCCGGCGTGCGCCCCGACAGCGCCCGCGCTGCGGACGGCGCGGCGCGCACCGATGCACCTCGGACCGACGGTGCGCGCCCGGGCGACGGTGGCCGCGGCGGCACGGGCGGCTCGGCGGGGACCGGCGGCGCGGGCGGCGCGGGCGGTTCGGCGGGCATGCGCGACGGCGCCGCGCCCGACGCGGCGATGGCCGACGACGATCACGACGGCCTCGCCGACGCCGAGGAGCTGCGCCTCGCGCGCGATTACCTGCCGTACCTCTCGATCGATCCGACCGACGGCTGCCCGACGATGGGCGCGCTCTTCCGGGCGCGCAAGCACCCGGCGGATCCGACGCTCGTGCAGATCACCTACGTGCTCCTCTACGACAGGGACTGCGGCCTCGGCGGCCACAACGGCGACGACGAGGGCTTCGGCGTCACCATCGATCCCGCGGTCGCGCCCCCGCGCGGCCTCGTCGCGCAGAAGGCGATCTCGCACCAGGGGACGCTGTGCGAGCGGCAGAGCGAGTGCGGCGTGTGCCCCGGCATGACCGCCTGCGACCTCCTGCCCAAGGGCGGCGTGCCGACGCCGGTCATCTACGCCAGCAAGGACAAGCACGGCAGCTACGCGCGGCTCGACGCGTGCGGGCTCTTCGCCACGTGCCTCGACTCGTGCACTCGCTCGCCCGCGCCGACGACGCCGGTCGTCCTCAACGCCGGCGAGAGCAACGCGCGCCTCCTCATGAACCTCACGACGCAGGGCTTCATCACGATGGCGAACGGCTGGACGTCGATGGAGCTCTTCGGCTACGACCCGTGGGGCGGCATGAGCTTCGGCGGCGCCGGCAACGTGGCGGACGATCTCACCGACGAGATGTTCACGCCGCAGGCCTGCCACGGCGCGCCGTAGCCGCGCCCGCGGGCGTCAGCGCGCGAGCGCGTCGAGCTGCTGGAACTGCTCGCGCGGCTCGAGGTCGCCGGGCGTCGGCGTGGCGGCCACGGGCGCCGGCACGTGCAGCCACGCGGGCGCGTCGGCCTTGTCGAGGACGCCCTCGAGCGAGTAGATGGCGACGTGGCCGGGCGTGATGCCCTCGGCGAGCGCGGCCGCGATGTCGGACTGCAGGTCCGCCGCCGACGCGAGCCCCGTCGGGATGCCGATGCCCGCGCCCGTCGTGCCGAGGTCCACCGCCGCCCGCGCGCCCCACTTTCCGACCGCGCTCCTGGCGTAGCTCGCGACGAGGCCCGACGTGTACGGCGTCCGCGCCGCGTTCGGGAACTGCTGGTCGTACAGGTTCCGGTAGACCTGGAACGACACCTGCTCCCAGTCGATGCCCTCGACGGGCGTCCACAGGGCCTTCGCGATGGTCTCGTCGCCGTCCTCGTAGTCGTCGGCGTTCATGGGCAGCGTGCTCGCGGTCGCGGAGAGGCCGTCGGCGCGCAGCCGCCGCACCTCCTCCGCCAGCACCCCGCGCGCGTGCTCGAACGCCGCCTCGTCGGTGTGCTCGAGGAACCACGTCGCGATCTGCAGGTTCGACGCGCCTGCCGCGCGCATCGCGGCGAGCTCGCTCACGCGCCCCATCGGCATCTCGAGGTCGAACACGACGCCGTCGAGGCGCGGGCACGCCGCCCTCGCCATCGACGACAGGTCCTTCGTCCAGCCCACGAACTCGTCGGCGTTGCCCTGGCCGACCCAGTAGCCCGACTCGTTCGAGAGGTTCGGCCACAGGCGCAGCGCGACCGCGTGCTCGGCCGCGTGGTCGCACACCTTCTGCAGGTACGCGCGGTCGTGCCGGCCCTTCTGGATGTTCACGTTCAGGCCCAGGCCCTGCTCCGCGCAGAACGCCACGCGCGCGCCGATCTGCTCCTCGGGCAGCTCCTCGGCCCAGATGCGCATGCGCGCCGGCTGCCGCAACGGACGCGGTGTCAGGTCCGCCCCGCAGGCGGAGAGCGTCAGGAGCAGGAGCGCGGCGCGGATCGCGATCACGGCAGGATCTTACCCCCCGAGGGGGCGGGCCCCGCTACGCTGCCGTCGTGTCCGCCCGCCTGATCCGCGGCCTAGGCGCGCTGGTCGGCGTCGGCGCCGCGCTGGCCGTCGCGCTCGTACCGTCCGGCCTGCACGGCCAGGCCACCGGGAGCCGCCCCGCGTACGCCGCCGCGGTCGCGCTCGTCATGGCGGCGTTCTGGCTCTTCGAGGTCGGCTCGATGGCCGTGGTCGCGCTGCTTCCGCTGGTCGCGTATCCGCTGCTCGGCATCCTGCCGGGCGGCGCCGGGCAGAACCTCCTCGGCACCGCGGGCGCCTACGTCGACGGCTACATCTTCCTGTTCCTCGGCGGCATGACGCTCGGCGCCGCGATGGAGGAGCACGGCCTGCACCGCCGCCTCGCCCTCCACGTGATGCGCGCGATCGGCCGCTCTCCGCCGCGCCTGCTCCTCGGCATGCTCGTCGCCACCGCGTCCGTGTCGCTCTGGATCTCGAACACCGCCACGGCGGTCATGATGCTGCCGATCGCGATCGCGCTCGTGAGCCAGCTCGAGGAGTCGGCAGGGCGCAAGCTCCCCGCGTTCGCGTGCGCGGTGATGCTCTCGGTCGCCTACGGCTCGAACGTCGGCGGCATCGGCACGAAGATCGGCACGGGCACGAACAGCATCTTCTGCGGGTTCCTCTCGCGCAGGCTCGGCATCGACCTCGGCTTCGTCACCTACCTCGGGATCGGCCTGCCGTTCGTGATCGTCTTCCTGCCGATCGTCTGGGGCGTGCTCTGGCGCGTCGCGAGGCGCGACCGCCTCGAGGGCGGCGACCGCGCGGGCCTCGACGAGGCCATCGCGGCGCTCGGGCCCGTCTCGCGGAGCGAGCGCCGCGTGGCGACGATCTTCCTCGCCTGCGCTGCGCTCTGGGTCGCCGGAGACCTGCTCCGTCCCCTGCTCGAGCCGCCCTGGCTGCGCCTCTTCGGCGCGCGCCTGCAGCCCAAGCACTACGAGGCCGTGGTCGCGCTCGGCGGGGCCGCCGCGCTCCTCGCGACGCGCACGCTCGGCCTTAGGGGCCTCGGGCGGTTGCCCTACGGCACCCTCGTCCTGCTCGGCGGCAGCTTCGCGCTCGCGAGCGGCATCGAGGGCTCGGGCCTGTCCGCGCTCTTCGCGCGATCGCTCGCGGGGCTGTCCGCCATGCCCTTCGTCCTGCAGGTCGCGCTCGCCAGCGCCGCCACCGTGGCGCTCTCCGCTATCGCCAGCAACACCGCGACCGTCAACGTCATGCTGAGCGTCCTGCCGCCGAACGCCGCGCTCCTCGCCACGACGAGCGTCGCCGCGTCGTGCGACTTCATGCTCCCGGCCGGGACACCCCCGAACGCCATCGTCTTCGGCTCGGGGCGCGTGCACCTGCCGTCGATGATCCGCATCGGCTTCATCCTCGACCTCTTCGCGATCGCGCTCTGCACGCTCGAGGGCTGGCTGCTCCTGCCCCACCTGCTGCCCGGCCCGTGATCAGCGCGCCGCCGGCGCCCCGCCTGCCCCCATCGGCGTCGCCGCCCCGCGCTCCTTGGCCCTGCGCAGCGCCTCGTCGCGCACCCGCGCCGTGCGCTGCAGGTAGATCCACGCCATCGCGGCGATGAACACGATCCCCAGCAGCGCTCGCGCCCATCGGCCCACGCATCGAGTGTGCTAGCTTCGCCGCAGAGGTCAATACATGCGTCTATCCACATGCATGGCCGTGCTCGCGCTCGCCTCCGCGCCGATGCCGGCGCTCGCCGACGGTGGGGCCGCCGCCCGCCCGCTCGCCGACGTGCTGCGGGAGGCCGCGCGCGTCCGAAAGCCCATCCTGCTCGACTTCTCCACCGTCTGGTGAAGCGGCTGCAAGCTCCTCGGGAAGGAGCTACAGACCGCGCAGTCGCAGCAGGAGCTCTCGCCGTTCGTGTTCGTCAAGTACGACGCGGAGCGCGGCGCGAGCCTCGAGGCCGCCCGGCGCTTCGTCGTGCGCGGCTATCCGACGCTGGTCGTCCTCGACGCCGGCGGCCGTGAGCTCGAGCGGCAGCTCGGCTACGACAAGGACGAGCTCCACCCGTGGCTGCGCGACGCCGCCCGCCGCGCGGTGCTCGACGATCGCGCCCTCGACGCCGAGCTGCGCAAGCACCCGGGCGACCTCGCGCTCCTCTGGGCCGTCCACGGCCGCGCCCGCGCGCGCGGCGATCGCCAGGGCCAGCTCGCGGCGCTCGCGCGCATCGAGGCCGCCGCCGGCACCGCGCACGAGGCCGACGGCGCCCGCGCCGGCGCGCTCCGCCTCGAGGAGGAGCTCCGCGGCGAGCTCGAGTCGGTCGTGCGCACGCGCGTCGCGGCCTTCGTGGCGAAGCACCCGGGCGCAGGCTCCGACCTCCTCGGGACGCTGGCGGCCACGCGCACCGATCCGAAGACGCTCGATCGCCTGGTCCAGCAGGTCGTCGCGGCCGCGCCGAATGGCGCGCTCAACGAGCTCACCTACGAGGCGCTGCGCGTCGGCGCGTACGACGCCGCGCTCGTCGCGGCGAAGCGCCAGCTCGACGCGAGCCCGACCGATCCGAACTCGTTCGACACGCTCGCCGAGGTGCACAACTTCCGCGGTGAGAAGCAGAAGGCCGTCGAGCTCGAGAGGAAGGGCCTGTCGCTCCCGGGCGTCCCCGCGAGCCTCGCCCAGGCCATGAGGGACAACCTCGCCCGCTTCGAGCGCGGCGAGAGAGACCCCGCGATCCGCGCCCCCGAGCTCGCCGCCGCCCTCGGTCGCTTCGCGCCGCCGGCCTCGCGCGTCGTCGATCCGCGCCAGGTCTCCGAGCGCTGGCTACGCGAGGAAGCCCCGGGCGTGATCGGCAAGTGCGCCGGCCCCGCGAAGGCGAGCGGCCTCCGGGACGCCGTCGTGCGCATCACGCTCGGCCCCGCCGCGCACCCCGCGAAGGTCGAGCTCCTCGAGCCGTCCGCGCCCGCCCCCCTCCGCAAGTGCCTCGAGGAGGCTCTCGGCGCGCTCGCCGTCCCGCCCGGCACCGCCCCGGTGCGCACGCTCGTCACCCTGCCGATCGGCTCGTGACTTCGAGCTGAGTTACGCATATCTTCCGCCCGATGCAGGGCTGGCAGGGGGCCGTCGTGGGCGCCGTCGTGGTGGTGGTCGTGGCCTTCACCGGCGCTGCCGCCGCCGCGCCGGTGACGTTCGAGGTGGAGGTCCCGTCGTGCACGCCCGTCGCGGGCAACGTCATGCTCCGCTCGAATCGCAGCGTCGCGGACGCCTTCACGCACGACGCGATGACGCCGGTCGGCCACCGTCGCTTCCGCGCGACGGTCGACGTGGCCGTGCCCTTCGATGCGTTCCGCTACAAGTACACGCTCGGCCCGTGCACGGAGGCGGCGTGCCCCGGCGTGGAGAAGGACGTCCTCTTTTCCGGCAGCGGCGGGGACGTGGCCGACCGGCGGCTCGCCCCCCAGGCGAGCCGCGCCGACGATCGCGTCGCCATCTGGCGCAGCGCGCTCGCCGCGTCCGACGCCACGGGGACGCGCGTGCGCTCGCCCTCCGAGCAGGTGGCCTTCTGCGGCCCGTACCTGCAGCCGCACACGACCGACGGCGACGTCGCGATCGGCTACGACGCGTTCGACGCGGGCGAGGTCGTGCTCGAGTGGGGCCCGACGATCGCCTATGGCCAGCGCCTCGTGCGGACCGGTCTGCACCGCGGCACGTTCCGGCTCTCGGGCCTCGCGGCCGGGGAGACCTACCACTACCGCGTGATCGAGGACGGCCTGGCCGGCCCCGACCACGCCTTCGTCGCGCCGCCGCCCGCGGGCGATCCGCTGCGCTTCGCCGTCCTCGGAGACACGCAGATCTATGGCGACGAGGAGCGCAAGGCCGTCTCGCAGGTCGCCGCGCTCGTCGGGGCCTTCGAGCCGCACTTCGTCCTCGGGGTCGGCGACCTCGTGGCCAGCACGAACCCCACCGGCGCCTGGGAAAAACCCGAGATCGGCCGCTGGGGAGAGCTCTTCGATCGCCTCGCGCCGGTGCTCGCGCGCGCGCCCTTCGTGACCGCGATGGGCAACCACGAGGAGGACGCGCCTTACTTCTGGGACGTCTTCGACTTCCCGACCCCCGACGCGGGCAAGCAGGACCACTTCTTCGTGCGCTTCGGCGGCGTGCACGTCACGGTGCTCTACACGGGGGTCACAGAGGGCTACGACACGCGCGGCATCCTCGACGCCCAGACGGCCTTCCTCGAGCGCACGCTGCGCGCGGCGAACGCCGATCCGCGCGTGCGCTGGAAGCTCGTCGTCCTGCACCGCGGCATCCACAGCGAGGGCGCGAACCACGCCGACGGCGATCAGTTCTTCGACGGTGCGCCGGGCCTGCGGCCGTGGCGCGAGATCCTGCGCGACGAGGGCGTGGACCTCGTCATCGCCGGGCACAACCACAACCTGACCGTCGCCGAGGCTGACGGGACGCGCTTCGTCACGACCTGCAGCGGCGCGCCTCCGCACCCGCTCCGCCCCGAGCGCAGCCCCGCCACGCTGTACGCCGAGAGCACGTGCGTCGCGAGCCTCTACGAGGTCCGGGCGCGCACGCTCTCGTTCCGCGCGCTGCGACCCGACGGCACGCCCGTCGCGGCCGCCGCGTTCGACCTCTGCGCGGCCGACGAGGACTGCGCGGAGCTCGAGAGCCCGTGCGCGGCGCGGCAGTCGCCCTCGTGGCGCTGCGTGCGGCGTGCGTGCGCGGCGACGTGCGCGGATCCTCCGGGTGCCGGAGGATCGTCTGGGGCAGGTGGCGGCGCGGGTGCAGGTGGCGCGGGTGCAGGGAGCGCCGGCGCAGGTGGCGCGTCTGCGAGTGGTGGCGTGGCAGGCGCGCGGCCGTCGGGCTGCGCGCTCGCGAGCTCGCGCGAGAGCCCCGGTGGAGCCCTCGCGCTGCTCTGGCCTGTGCTCTCGTGGCTCTGCGCCTACGGGCAGAGGCGGCGCACGGTCACCGCGAGCGCGTTGTCGAGCTCGCTCGTCTCGACGACCTGCCCGAGCACGTCGAGCCGCACGCCCATGGTGTAGGGGACGTTCGGCGCGAGCTGCTGGAAGTTGAAGCTGTCGGTCACGTTGCGGGTCTGCCCCGACGCGAGCGGGAGCTGCGCCTTCGGTGCGAGCGCGAACGCGCCCGCGCGGAACTGGTTGGCGTGGTTCCCCGCTCCGAGCGCGCCGCCGTTGCCGTAGCGGTGGGTGATCCGCGCAGGGCCGTACGAGCAGGGCAGGGCATACGACCCGCCCGGGTTCATCGTGAACGTCTGGATGCCGTTCGTGACGGTCAGGCCGCCCACGAAGCGGAGGTTCGGGCCGCCGGCCTCGATGGCGGTCGGGCTGAAGTCGCCGGTGGGCGCGAGCGCTTCCTCGGCCGAGCCGATCTCGTCCGGGGCGGTGGCATCGTCCCCGCCGCAGCCGACGAGGAGGGAGGAGGCGACTAGGGCCATTTCGAGCAGGCGCTTCATGGGGATCTCCTGGTTGGGTTCCCCGGGTCAACGCCCCTGCCCGCAGATATTCCCCTCCGCCAGATCGATCGGAGTGCGATCGAACGGGCCGTCCGAGATCGATCGGAGCGCGATCGAGCGCCGGGGACGGCCACTCGAGTGGCCGGCGACGCGCACAGGAGGCCGCAGCGGGCCACGCCGAACTCGCTGGAATCGCTGTCGCCGCACCGGCGCTGGGTGGGCACGGTTCCTGCTTAGCAGTTGCTCGTGGCCCACGGACGCTGGTGGACGGTGCTCGGCTTCGCGCTCCTCTGCGGCTGCGGCGGCGGGGGGGAGCCCGACCGCACGCCTGCGGCCGGCTCCGACCCTGCGGACGCCGACGCGTACTGGCTGGCCCCCGACGACGACGGCAAGGCCGACGCGCCCCTTCCGGCCTTCCCCGAGGTCGATCCGACGCACACCACGGCCGCGTTCCGGCGCTACGTCGGCCGCGCGCTCGCGCTGCTCGAGCGTCACCCGACGCGCCTCGGACGGCTGACCTTCCAGTCGATCGTCGACGGCCGCGTGCGCATCGACGAGCTCGCGGACCTCACCTGCTGGGACTTCGGGCGCGTGCGCAAGGACCTCGCCGCCGATGGTGTCCGCGTCGCCGCGAGCGCGTACGAGCACCTGCACGACGCGCGCAGCCCCGTGCTGCGGACGATCTCCTCGCAGCTCGACGGGTACATGTGGGGCAACCGCATCTACGTCGCGCGCGGCAAGACGGCGCGCGAGCTCGCGGCCACCCTGGTCCATGAGACCAACCACGTCCTCAACCGCTCGGACGTCGGCTACTACGATGACCTACCCACGTCGGCGTTCCTGCATGAGTACCGCGCGTTCGACGCCGAGCGGGAGCTCGACGCCGAGCCCTACGAGGGCGTGGACCTCGTCGCGCACGTGATCGAGCTCTACGGCCTCGATCGCTCGCGCATCCCCGCCCGCGTGCTCGACCACCCGCTCACGCCGCGGCTGCTCCCCGACGCGGCCGGCTGGCGCGCCCGCCGCGTGGAGGACGATCCCGTCGAGCGCGAGGCCGACTGTCCGCGCTGACCGCCCCGGTGCATGATGGTCCTGCGCACGCGCGCGGGGGCCGCATGAAGACGAACGCCGGCTGGATCCTTCTCCTCTTCCTCGGGACGAGCTGCGGTAGCGATCCGCCCGCCGGATCGGGCGGCGCGGGTGGCGCGGGCGGCTCGGCCGGCTCGGCCGGAACCGGAGGGAGTCGCCCGGGTGGAGGTGGCGCCGGCGTGGCGGGCAGCGGCATGTCCGGCAGTGGCGTGTCGGGCAGCGGCGTCGGGGGCAGCGGAATGGGCGTTTCCCCGCGCCCGACCTCGTGTCCGCGGCAGGTCACGCGCTGCAGCAACGGCATGGAGACCACCTACACGTGCGATCCGTGCGCGAGCCCCTTCTCTGTCGACTGCGACATGCCGGACGGCCACACCTCGTGCGGCGGCGGCAAGTGTGTGAGCGGCGGGCTCGCGTGCCCGAGCACCGGGCCGACGATCCTCGGTCAGGCCTGCTCGGCCATGCAGCCCTGTCCGGCCGGCGCCGATTGCCTGGGCTTCGCGGGGGATGGCAGCGGCTTCTGCTCCCCGGCCTGCAGCTTCGCCGACTCTTCCGCGTGCGCGACGCCCGGCCCCGGCCAGGGCGCGTGCGCCATCTCCGGCACGCCCGGCGCGTCCACGGCCGATCATTGCGCCATCGTCTGCGATCCCGCGGCCAGTCCGCCGTGTCCTGCAGGCGCGAGCTGCCGGTCCGCGCCCACCTTCTTCGGCGGCGGCATGATCTGCATCCCGGACGTTGGGGCGGGTGGTGCGAGCGGCGCCGGCGGCGCAGGGGCTGGCGGAAGCGGCTGAGCTACGTCCCGACGACGAACACGCAGCTCGTGGTGCCCGAGCCGCCGATGTTGAGCATCGCCATCCGCTTCGCGCCCTCGACCTGGTAGTCGCCGGCCTGGCTCGTCGTCTGACGATAGAGGTCGAGCATCTGCCGCACGCCCGTCGCGCCGACCGGGTGACCCGCGCCGATGAGGCCGCCGGACGGGTTGATCGGCAGCTTGCCGCCGAGGTCGATCACGCCCTCCTCGACCGCTTTCCACGACTCGCCGGGCTTCGTCAGGCCGAAGTGGTCGATGGCCATGTACTCGCTCGTCGTGAAGCAGTCGTGCGTCTCGATGCCCTGGAGCCCCCAGCAGTCCGCGAGGCCCGCGCGCCCGAGCGCGTCGGTGATCGCCTTCCTCGTATGCGGCAGGACGTATGGGTTGTCCTTCGCCTCGGCGACCTTGTCGTCGAACGCGATGGGCGCGGTGCGGTGCCCCCAGCCGAGGATCCGCGGGATCTTCGCGAGGTCGAGCCCGCGCTGCGTGGCGTACTTCCTCGCCACGGCCTCCGACGCGAGGAAGACCGTGACCGCGCCGTCGGTGACCTGCGAGCAGTCGCTGATCTTGATGCGCCCGCCGATCTTGCCGTTGTACTTGCCCTCGCGGCACGCGTGGTCCTGGCTCATGTACCAGGTGCGCGTCTGCGCGAGCGGGTTCTTCTTGGCGTTGTCGTAGTTGATGGCCGAGATGCGCGCGAGGTGCTCGTCCTTGAGCCCGTAGCGCCGGTCGTACTCGTCGCCGAGCCGGCCGAACAGCTTCGGGAACGGGAACTCGACGCCCTTGGCCTCGAGCTCGTACCAGGCGGCCGTGCCGAGGTAGTCACCGCCGGTCTTCGGGTCCACCGTCTTCATCTGCTCGACACCGGTGACCATCGCGAGGCCGTACCGGCCCGCCTCGATCTCGGCGGACGCCGCGAGGAGCGCGATCGAGCCCGACGCGCAGGCCGCCTCGTGCCGTCCCGTCGGCAGGCCCGACAGGGCAGGGTGGACGTCGACGAGGAACGCGCCGAGGTGCCCCTGCATCGAGTACAGCTCGGCGGCGAAGTTGCCGACGTGGCCGACCTCGATCTCGGCCGGGTCGAGCTCCGTGGCGGCGAGCGCTCCCTCGACGCTCTCGCGGATCATCGCCGCGATGTGCTTGCCCTCCTTCGTCCAGTTGCGGGCGAAGTCGGTCTGGAAACCACCGAGGACGTAGACGGGCGTCGGCATTGGTTCTCCCTGGGTCAGGCGTAGAAGAAGCGGCCCACGTCGACGGAGGGCTCGGTGAACATCTTGCGGCCGGAGCGCGCGTGCGCCAGCAGCACGGGCGGCACCGCGAGGCGGCTGGCCTCGAGCGCCTTGACGACGCGCCCGGCGCCGGCCACGTCCACGAGCACCGACGGCGGCGCCCAGTTGAAGCCGAAGCCCATGATCCGGTCGACGTCGCGCGGGGCCTTGACCACCTCGCCGACACGGCCGAGGCCGTAGCTGACGTAGCCGAGGATCACGCGGCGCATGAGGTCGGCGTCCTTGCCCGGCATCTCGAGGAAGGCCTGCATCACCGCGCCGTACTTGCCGACGCGCGCGAGCCTGCGCATGGTCGTCACGATCTCGGGCACGGCGGGCTTCGCGTAAGGCTTGTACTCGCCGCTCTTCGGATCGAGCACCAGCACCTCGGGCGGTGCCTTCTTGTCGGCGCTCTTGATCCGGCGGAAGAAGCCGCCCTTGTCCGCCGTCTTGTTGCCGAGGTGCCCCGCGGCGATGAGCTTTTCCATGTACGCGGGCATCGCGAACGCCGCGTGCGCCTCGTCCTCGGTGTGCGCAAACAAGTTCTCGACGATCGCCTTGTGCACGTCCCAGCCGACGAAGTCGACGGTCGCGAGCGGCGGCATCGCCCGGCCCGTGTGCGGGCCGATGAGCATGTCGAGGTACGCGACCCCGTGCTCCTCGGCGAGCTGCGCCACCTCGCTGAGCACCTTGAAGCCGACGCGGTTGCCGCAGAACGCGGGCGTGTCGCTGGTCTCGATCGCCTGACGCCCGAGCTTGCCCTCGAGGAACGACATCACGAAGTCGGTCAGGCCCCGGTCGGTGCCGGCGTGCGGGATGACCTCGCAGCCGGTGATCACGTTCGGCGGGTTGAAGAGGTGCAGCCCGAGGAAGTGCTTGGCGAAGCTCTCCGAGCGGCCCTTGCACATGGCCGCGATCGACAGGCCCGACGACACCGTCGAGATGATCGCGTCAGCCCGGCGGTGCTTCTCGACCTGGTCGAAGAACTTGTTCTTGAGCGAGAGCTCCTCGCTCACGCACTCGAGGACGAGGTCCGCCTCCGCGACGGCCTTCGGCAGGTCGGCCTCGTAGCCCCCGGTCTTGATGAACCGGGAGATGGAGTCCGACTTCGCCATCGACTCGGCGCGGGCGCGGCCTGCCTCGGCCTTTTCCTTGTCGCGGGCCAGGAACCAGGTCTCGATGCCCGCTGCCGCGAACACCTCGCCGGATCCCGCGCCCATGGCGCCATTCGCGCCGAGGATGACCACTCGCTCGATCTTGCGCACGGACGGAGCGTAATGGCGCCCGACCAATCGGTCAACCAGAATGACGCGCCGCGGCACGAACGCTCTGCGTCGTCAGCCGAGGTCGAAGACCAGGACCTCGCCGCCGTCGATGCCCTCGATCTCCACCGCGGGCTCGCTGGAGATCGCGGCGGCGTCCCCGGGGCCGAGCTCGCGACCGCCGACGCGCACGTGCCCGCGGGCCACGTGGACCCAGGCGTGCCTGCCGGAGGCGAGCTCGAGCCGCGCGGATTCGCCGGCCTCGAACAGCCCGGCGTGCAGCGTGGCGTCGGTGTGGATGGTCACGCTGCCGTCGCGACCGTCGGGCGAGGCCACGAGGCGAAGCCGCCCGCGCTTCTCGGCCTCCGAGAACGTCTTCTGCTCGTAGCTCGGCTGGAGGCCGCGCTCGGCGGGCAGGAGCCAGATCTGCAGGAAGTGGACGCGCTCGCTCCTCGACGCGTTGAACTCGCTGTGCGTGACGCCGGTGCCCGCGCTCATGCGCTGCACGTCGCCCGGCCGGATGACCGCGCCCGTGCCCGTGCTGTCCTTGTGCGAAAGGCCCCCCTCGAGGACGTAGGAGATGATCTCCATGTCCCGGTGCGGGTGCGTGCCGAAGCCCTGGCCGGGCGCCACGCGGTCCTCGTTGATGACGCGGAGCGCGCGAAACCCCATGTGCCGCGGGTCGTGGTAGTCGGCGAACGAGAAGGTGTGGAAGGAATCGAGCCAGCCGTGGTCGGCGTGGCCGCGCTCGCTGGCAGGTCGGACGGTCATCATGGCCGCCCGAACATAAGCATGGACCCCATCACGGTCCAGAGGGCCTCGAGCCGCACGCTAGTCGGGCGAGGCGAGCGAGCGAGCCGCAAGGGCGTAGCGACGCGAAGCGGAGCGAAGACGCAGGGTGGGGGGCCCGCGAGCCCGTGGCGAGTGGGGGCGGGGCGGCGCGCCCCGCCTGCGGCGGCCTTCCGAGGCCGCCGATCGTCTACTAGGGGCGCCAGCTCTTGAAGGAGATGGGCGCGCCGAGGTCCTTGCCGGGCGCCGGGTGCTCTTCCATGCGCTCGGCCAGCCACTGGAACCACTCGCTGAAGGTCACGCCGAGGGTCTGTCGGCGCACCTCGACGGCCGGACGCACGCGCTTCCAGCTCGCGCGCACGTAGCCGCCGATCAGGTGATCCACGAGGTGCAGCGGGAGCTGCCGGTGATAGACGAGGACGCCCAGGCTCTCGAAGACGTGGCCGATGCTGTAGAGCGCGGCGAGCTTGTCGGGATCCGACAGGACCATCTCGGCGGGCGCCGCCTCGGGCAGCTCGACGATGTGCGCGATGCTGCGCGTGAACTCGGGGGCGCGGATGGTGCCGACGAGCTCGGCGGCCGCGGACAGGTGGCGGGCGCGGCGCCACTGCCGGAGCGTCAGCACGCCGAAGATGACCGCGACGACGACCGTCAGCGAGCTCGCGGCCGTGGCGATGGTGGCGGCGGTGGGGAACATGGGTGGGGTCTATCACGCCCCTCCGACGGGCCCGCTGGAGCGCCGCGTGGCCGCATGTTATAGGCGGCGAATGAACAAGCTCCTCGCCGGTGCGCTCGTGTCCTTGATGCTCGCCGCTTGCGGCGACGACGCCACGAACGGCCCTGGCGGATCGGGCGCGGGCGGCGCAGGGGCGGGCGGCCGGGCAGGTGCGGGCGGCGGCAGCGCCGGCGTGGGCGGCGCGGGCTCGGGTGGCGTGGGCGCGGGTGGTGCGGGCGCGGGTGGTGCGGGCTTCGGCGGGGCGGGCGCGGGCGGCGCAGGCGCGGGTGGCGCGGGTGCGGGTGGCGCGGGTGGCGCAGGCGCGGGTGGCGCCGGCTCGGGTGGCGCCGCGGGCTCCGGCATGGCCCCGAGCCCGCTGTCGTACGCCGCCGAGGTCAGTCAAGCGCAGCTCACGACGTCGATCGCGGATCTCGTCGCGTTCCGCTCGCGCTACACGTACAGCACGGGCGACGAGGCCGCGCGCGACTACCTGGTCGGTCGCCTGCAGGCCTATGGCCTGACCGCCGAGCTCGACCCGTTCTCGGTCGGCACGACCATGGCGGCGAACGTCATCGCCAAGAAGGCCGGCACGACGGACCCCGGCGTGATCTTCATCTTCTCCGCGCACTACGACTCGACGTCCGGCGCGGCGATGACCGACGCGCCCGGCGCGGACGACAACGCCTCCGGCGTCGCCGCGGTGCTCGAGGCCGCGCGCATCCTCGCGCCGCATTCGTTCCGCTACAGCCTCTGGTTCGTCTTCACGGCGGCCGAGGAGCAGGGCTCGAAGGGCTCGGCGCACCTCGCGCAGACGCTCATGGCGAGCCGCATGGACGTCCGCGGCGTCATCGCGCCCGACATGATCGCGTACTGGCCGCTCGGCGATCGCGACGCGTTCGACATCCTCGGGGACAACGGCTCGGTGGCCCTGGTCGATCGCATGGCCGGCATCGCCGACCAGCTCGGCGTCGCGCACAAGAAGTGGATCCGCCACGACTACTGCGAGGGTGACGACCACACGATGTTCCAGAACGCCGGCATCCCGGCGATCACGCCGATGGACTGCGTCGAGGCGCACAACATCCCGAGCTCGGGCGAGCACACGCCGCACTACCACATGTCCGAGGACCGCCCCGACACGCTCCACATGCCGTTCACCACCAAGGTCGCCAGCGTCATCGTCGCCACCTTCGCCGACCTCGGCGTGCCGCTTTAGCGATCGGCGGCCTCGGAGGGCCGCCGCCGGCGGGGCGCGCCGCCCCCCCCCCGGCTGGGCGACCCCCACCCGGGCCCCCCTCCCTGCGTCTTCGCTCGCTTTGCTCGCTACGCCCTTGCGG
>CAZQJC010000217.1:0-2446 GCA_964593795.1 uncultured Myxococcales bacterium
TGGAAGCCTGGGGAATCCCGGACGGGCAGCACCAGGTGTCTCGTTGGCTCGCGCTCCGCGCTCGCGAGTGCCGCCTCCACCACGGTCCCATGTCGCCCTCCAGGTGCAAGACCGGTCGAACATTTGACGAGCGGCACTAGGTATCTCGTTTGCTCGCGCTCCGCGCTCGCGAGTGCCGCGTGCACGATGGGCGCAGGTCTTCGCCCCGAACCGAATACGGTCACACTATTGACGAGCGGCACTAGCCGTCCGTGCCGGCGGGAGCGAGCACCGCGCGCGCCTCACCCGGTGCGGCCTCGCGGAGCGCTCGGTAGGCGTGGATGGGGCGGGCGAGGCCCTTGAGGGACAGCGTGCCCGCGGGCTCGAGCAAGAATCCGTCCCGCACGAGACCGAACGTGGAGTGAGCGAGCAGGATGCCGCCGGGCTCGGCGGCCGCCTCGAGGCGGGCCGCGAGGTTCACGGGTCCGCCCACGGCGGTGTACTGCACGCGGTTGTGCGAGCCGAAGTTCCCGACCGAGCAGTAGCCCGTGGCGATGCCGATGCGGATCCGCAGGGGCACCTCCGAGCCGCGTCCCTGCCACTCGTCCGCCAGGCGCCGTGAGGCCTCCTGCATGTCGAGCGCCATGCGCACACAGGCGCTCGCGGCCTCCGCGTCGGCCCCCTCACCGGCGAAGAACACCATGATCCCGTCGCCCATGAACTTGTCGAGCGTGCCGCCGCGGCTCTGCACGATCTCGGTCATCACCGTGAAGTACCGGTTGAGCAGGGCCTCGAGATCTTCCGGCGCGAGGCTGTCGGCCATGCTGGTGAAGCCGACGATGTCGATGAAGCACACGGTCAACCGCCCGCGGCGTCGCTTGATGCTGGCCCCGTCCGCGGGAGCGCTCGCGATCCGCTGCGCGACGTCGGTCGGCAGGTAGCGCGCGAGCTCCTTGGCGCGCTTGGCCTCCTCGGTCTGGGTTCGCTCGAGCTCCTGACGGATGCCGGCCAGCGCCGCCTCGAGCTCGCGGGTGCGGGCGTCGAGCTCGGCGGAGCGACGCCGCTCGCGCCCAAGGCGCAGCCCGAGGCCGCCCGCGAGGGAGGCCACCACGCCGCAGCACAGAACAAGCACCCAGGTCATCGTGACCTTCGGGGCGAGCCGCTCCCCGAGGCCAGGATACCGCCACTTCGGCTGCAATGAATGTAACTGACATTACTTGAATGTCCGAGGGGCGATGACCGCGGTTCGTCGGGTACGATGGGACCGATGCGGATCTTCATCACCGGCGGAGCCGGCTTCATCGGATCGCACCTCACGCGCGCGCTGCTCGAACGAGGAGACGCCGTCACGGTGCTCGACGACCTCTCGACCGGGTCAGCGGACAACCTGGCTGCCTTCAAGGGCCACCCGAGGTTTCGCTACCACGTGGACACGTTCACCAACGTGCCGCTCATGGCCGAGCTCATCGATCAGGCGGACCTCGTCTATCACCTCGCCGCCGCGGTGGGCGTGCGGCTCATCGTCGAGAGCCCGGTGCGGACGATCGAGTCGAACGTACGGGGCACCGAGATCGTGCTCATGCTCGCCGCCAAGAAGAAGAAGCCCACGTTCATCGCCTCGACCAGCGAGGTCTACGGAAAGTCCGTCGCGGTTCCCTTCCGGGAGGACGGAGACCTCGTGCTCGGGCCGAGCAGCAAGGGCCGCTGGTCCTACGCGTGCAGCAAGCTCATCGACGAGTTCCTGGCGCTCGCGTACTGGAAGGAGAAGCACCACCCCACGGTCGTCGCGCGCCTCTTCAACACGGTTGGTCCCGGGCAGACCGGGCGCTACGGCATGGTGCTGCCGAACTTCGTGCAGCAGGCCCTAGGCGGAAAGCCGATCACCGTCTTCGGCGACGGCACGCAGACGCGTTGCTTCACGCACGTGTTCGACGTCGTACGGGCCATGGTGGCGCTCCTGCGCGACGAGCGGGCCTACGGGGGCGTGTTCAACCTGGGCAACGATCACGAGATCAGCATCCGGAACCTCGCGGAGAAGGTCCGGGAGATGACCGGCTCCGCCTCGGAGATCGTGACGATTCCCTACGCGCAGGCGTACGAGGAGGGCTTCGAGGACATGCCCCGCCGGGTGCCCGACACGACGCGCGTGCGCGAGCTGATGGGCTGGCAGCCCGAGCTCGGCCTCGAGCGGATCATCCAGGACGTGATCGACGACCTGAAGTCGCGGGACCGATAGGGGAGGGCTTCAGGCTTCAGGCTTTCAGGCTTTCAGGCTTCAGGCTTCAGCCGGAGCCCCGATCCGGGCTGGCCTTCAGGCTCCTGCAAGCAGGCCGTAACCGCGGAGGCGAGCGCAGCGAGCCGCAAGGGCGTAGCGAAGCGCAGCGTAGCGAAGAAGCAGGGAGGGGGGCCCAGATGGGCTTTGCCCATCTGGGGGAGGGGCAGTCGTGCCCCTCCTGGTGACCACCTT
>CAZQJC010000218.1:0-14281 GCA_964593795.1 uncultured Myxococcales bacterium
TGGCGGGGTTGTCGATCTCGGTGGTCGCGCCCGCGGTGTCGATCACGCGGTAGCGCACCGTCGGCGCCGTGGTGATGAGGTCGAGGTCGTACTCGCGCTCGAGGCGCTCCTGGATGATCTCCATGTGGAGCAGCCCGAGGAAGCCGCAGCGGAAGCCGAAGCCGAGCGCGAGCGAGGTCTCGGGCTCGTAGGAGAACGACGCGTCGTTGAGGTGCAGCTTGTCGAGCGCGTCGCGCAGCTGAGGGTAGTCGTTGGCGTCCGTCGGGAAGATCCCGGCGAAGACCATCGGCTTGACCTCCTTGAAGCCCGCGAGCGCCTCGGTCGCGCGCTCGCTCTCGAGGGCGCCCGTGATCGTGTCACCGACCTTGGCGTCCGCCACCGTCTTGATCGCGGCGGTCAGGAAGCCCACCTCGCCCGGCCCGAGCGAGTCGACCTCGACGGGGCGCGGCGCGAATACCCCGAGCGCGTGCACCTCGTACTCCTGGCCCGTGGCCATGAGGCGGATCTTCTGGCCCTTTCTGAGCGTGCCCTCGAACACGCGGATGAGGCAGACGACGCCGCGGTAGGTGTCGTACCAGCTGTCGAAGAGCAGCGCGCGCGGCCGCGTCGCGGTCCTCTCCTTGGGCGGCGGCAGGCGCGTGACGACCGCCTCGAGGATGTCCTCGATGCCGACGCCGGTCTTGGCCGACGCCAGGACGGCGTGCGACGCGTCGAGGCCGATGACGTCCTCGATCTGCTTCTTGACGCCGTCGGGATCCGCGCTCGGCAGGTCGATCTTGTTGATGACCGGCACGATCTCGAGGTTCGAGTCGAGCGCCAGGTACACGTTGGCGAGCGTCTGCGCCTCCACGCCCTGCGCCGCGTCCACGACCAGCAGCGCGCCCTCGCAGGCGGCCAGCGACCGCGAGACCTCGTAGCCGAAGTCGACGTGTCCGGGCGTGTCGATGAGGTTGAGCGTGTACGTCTCGCCGTCGTGCGCCTTGTAGGAGAGGCGAACGGTCTGCGCCTTGATCGTGATACCGCGCTCGCGCTCGAGCTCCATGTTGTCGAGGAACTGGTCCTTGCGCTCGCGGTCGGACAGCGCGCCCGTGGCCTCGAGGATGCGATCGGCCAGCGTCGACTTTCCGTGGTCGATGTGCGCGATGATCGAGAAGTTGCGGATCAGCTTCGGGTCGGACGGCATCGGGGAAGCGGGTCTATAGCAGATCCCGCGGGCCGGTGCCGGGAGAGGGCGGCTGCTAGCGATCGAGCAGGTCGAGCTGACCGGGCAGGACGCGCTCGTACTTCTGCAGGACGAGGTCGATGCCCTGGCGGATGTACTCCGCGACCGGGACCTTCGTACGCGCGTGCAGGGCCTTGAGGCGCTCGTCCTGCTCGGGCGTGATGTACACGGTGGTGGAGATCTTCTTGCGGGACATCTCCCATGAGCCTATGTGGCCATATACGTATTGTCAAAATGCGATGAGTTGGGACCCAGGTCCCGAGGCGCTACCCTGGCGGCGTTGACGCGCGTCCTCGTCGCCCTGTGCCTGGCGGGCTGCCTGGCGAAGCCGCGTCCGGTCACGGGCGTGGGCAGCGAGCCGTGTGATCCGAAGGGGCGGCAGTGGGCGACGGTTGCTCGCTCCATCGAGGGCAAGCCGACGGTGCGCGCGCTGTCGCTCGGCGGCCGGATCACCTGCCGGCTCAGCGATGCGGACGCAGACGGACGGCCCGAGCTCGAGCAGGCCTTCGACGAGACCGGCGCCCTCGTGCGGGAGCGCTTCGACCTCGACGGAGACGGCCGGTTCGACCGGACCGATCACCTGGTGCGCGGCGCGCTCGAGCGGCGCGAGCTCGACACCAACGGCGACGGCCGGACCGACGTGCGCATGAAGTACGCGCGCGGGCAGCTCTCGCGGATCGAGGCGGACGAGGACGCAGACGGGCGGTTCGACTACTACGAGGACTGGAGCGGCGGGCAACTAGTGCGCTCGGGGCTGCTGTAGGGGCTACGGTTCCTTCGTGCCCGTACGCCCGTAGGCGTCGTCGAGGCGCACGACGTCGGCGAGCTCCGGCGTCGAGACCTCGAAGATGTCGCAGTCGGTCACCGCGATCATGCGGTGCCGCAGGCGCGGAGAGACGTGGAAGACCTCGCCGGGCTCCATGCGGCGCGTATCCGGCGCCTCGCCCTCGCGGAACCACTCGAGGTCCATGGTGCCGCTCTGCAGGTAGAGCGTCTCCTCCTTGACCTCGTGGTACTGGAGCGAGAGCTTGTGACCTGCCTTGATGTGCAGGATCTTGCCGACGTAGCGATCGGTGTGCGCCCAGACGAGCTCGTGGCCCCACGGCTTGTCGACGCGACGGACGTTGCTCATGGTCAGAGTCCTCCCCGGAAAAGCCAGCCGAGCAGCTTGAGCGAGCGACGGTACACCTTGTCCGAGTAGGGGTACCACCACAGCTCCTTCTTGAGCGGACCGAAGCGCTCGATGTTGACGTGGCGAAGCTCGCACAGGTGACGCAGGCCGTCGTCGGAGTGCGTGATGCCGACTCCGCTCTGCTTGAGGCCACCGAAGGGCGTCTCGGGCGCGCCGTAGGTCTGCAGCACGTCGTTGATCATGACCGTACCGGCCGAGATGCGCTCGGCGAGGCGCTCGGCCTTCTTGCGGTCGCTCGAGAACACGTAGGCCGCGAGGCCGAGGTGCGAGTCGTTCGCGAGGCGGATGGCCTCGTCCTCCGTGCCGACCTTCATGATCGGCAGGAGCGGCCCGAAGATCTCCTTGCGCATGACGTCCATGTCCTGCGTGCAGCCGGTGAGCACCGTGGGCTCGTGGAACAGGCCCCCCGGGCCGCGGCGGCCGCCGAGCGCGATCTTCGCGCCCTGCGCGACGGAGGTCTCGACGAGGCCCACGACGTGGTCGAGCTGGCGGTCCCAGGTCATCGAGCCGACGTCGACCTCGCCGCGGCGGGGATCGCCCTGACGGAGCTTGCGCGCCTTGGCGACGACCATCTCGACGAGCTCGTCGTGCACGAGCTCGTGCGCGTAGACGCGCTCGACCGACACGCAGACCTGGCCGGAGTTCGCGAAGGCGCCGAAGACGAGCGCGTTCGCGGTGCGCTCGAGGTCCGCGTCGGCGCACACGACGGCCGGGGCCTTGCCGCCGAGCTCGAGCACACACGGGATGAGCCGCTCGCCGCACGCGGCCGCGACGCGCTTGCCGGTGGCGACCGAGCCGGTGAAGAGCACCATGTCGACGCCCGAGTCGACGAGCGCCGCGCCAGCGGGGCCACGGCCCGTGACGACCTGGAAGAGGTCGGGCGGCAAGCCCGAGGCGTCGAAGAGCTCCTTGGCGAGGAGCGCGATGAGGGGCGTGATCTCGGAGGGCTTGAGCACCACCGCGTTGCCGGCGAGCCACGCCATCACGGCCTCGCCGAGCGGGATGGTGAGCGGGAAGTTCCACGGCGAGACGATGCCGACGACGCCGCGCGGGGCGTAGTGCACGTACGAGCGCCGGTGGATCATGAGGTGGAGCGGGATGTCGTGCGGCGCGAGCAGGCGCTCGGCGCGCTTGCAGTAATAGGTCGCCAGGTCCGCGAGCGGCATGACCTCGAGGCCGAGGGCCTCGTTGCGGGGCTTGCCGCACTCGGCCACGAGCAGCTCGACGAGGTCGGCTGCGCGGCGGACGACCTGGTCGCGGAAGCCGAGCACGCGAGCGGCGCGCTCGCGGACCGGCAGCGCGCCCCACGCGGCCTGCGCGGCGCGGGCCCGGGCCACCGCGGCGCGGATCGCCTCGGGGGGCTCGTCGGGCACGTCGCCGAGGCGCTCGCCCGTGGCCGGGTTGGTGGAGACGATGCGCGGGCCGCTGACGCTCCCGCCGGACTGAGGATTCTGCGAGGAAACAGCGCTCACGGCCCGGTTGTAACACGCCGTGGTATCGTGTCGCCGCGATGGGTGACGCGACGCCTACTCCGGGCGCCAGGTTGGTGGGGCGGCGCGCGCCGCTCGAGCGGCTCGAGGCTGCGCTGCGGCGCAGTCGCGACAAGTCCGAGCTGTCGTTCCTGGTGCTGACGGGGCCGGGCGGCATCGGCAAGTCCCGCCTCGCCGCAGAGATCGCCCTCGGCGCCGAAGCGCAAGGATTCCGGGTCGTGTCGGGTGTCTGCGGGGGGCACGCGGCGCCGCCGTACGCCGGCGCGGTGCGCCTGTTCGGGACGCGGTTCGGCCTCGTCGAGGGGGAGGCGCCCGCCAAGGCGCGCGCGCGGATCGTCGAGCACGTGACCGAGCTCGTGGGCGAGCGCGCGGCCGTCGAGGTCTCGCACCTGATGGGCGAGCTGATGCGGCAGCCGTTCCCGGAGTCGCCCATCGTGCGCGAGCTGGCGGAGCGCCCGGCCCAGCTCGAGGCGCGCGTGTTCATCGCGGCCCGGCGGGTCCTGGCGGCCGACGCGCAGCGGCAGCCGCTGCTCGTGGTGTTCGAGGACGTCGACCGCGCGGGCGCGGAGACGGTGAACCTCATCCACTACCTGGCGGCGGGGCTCGCGACCGAGAAGGTGGTGCTGCTGTGCATCGGCCGCTCGTCGCTCTGGGAAGCGTACCCGAGCTTCGGCGCGGGCGATCACGAGGCGGAGCGCGTGGAGCTCGGCCCGCTGCCGCCGGAGGAGGCGCTGACGCTCCTGACCGAGCTCGTGGGGCGCGACGTGCAGCTCCCCGACCGGCTGGTCGCGCACGCGCGGGGGCTCGGCAACCCGCGCGCGGTGACGGATCTCGCGCGCCTGCTGGCGGAGGCCGGCGCGATCTCGCGACCCGCGGGCGGCACGCCGACGGTGGACCCCACGCTGGTGGGGGATCTCGAGGGGCTCGCCACGCACGAGGACATCCTCGGCGAGCGGCTGCGGCGGCTGCCCGGCGAGGAGCGCGCGATCCTCGAGAAGGCCGCGTCGTGCGGCGAGGCGTTCTGGCTCGACGCGGTGGTGTCGCTGGTGCGCGGCGAAGGTCTGGCCGAGGACGGGGATCCGGACGGGCCCACGCTGTCGGAGATCGCCAAGGAGGGCGACCGCTCGCGAGACGCGGCGAGCGCGGTGCTCGAGCGGCTGGTCGGGCGCGGCCTCGTCCTCGAGTCGCCGCGCGCGAGCATCCCGGGCGAGCGCGAGTACCTGTTCGCCTACTTCCCGATCCGCGACCTCGGCTACGAGCAGATCGATCCCACCGCGCGCAAGCGGCACCACCGCATGCTCGCGCAGTGGCTCGAGCTGCGGCCCGAGGGGCGCGGCGAGGAGGCGCAGGAGGAGGTGGCGCGACACCTCGAGCGTGCTGGAGAGCCGGACGAGGCGGCCCTACGCTACCGGCGCGCCGGCGACGCTGCGCGCGCGCGCTACTACAACGACAAGGCGATCCGGCTCTACTCCGCGGCGCTCGAGTGCGCGGGCTCGCACAACACCGCGCTCCGCATCCACCTCTGGCACGACCTCGGCAGCGTGTACGGCCTCAAGGGCGACTACGACGCGGCGCTCGCGGCGTTCGAGCGCATGCTGCGCCTCGCGTGGGTGGTCGCGTCGCGGGCCAAGGGCGCGGTCGCGTTCAACAAGATGGGGCGCGTCTGGCGCGAGCGGGGGGACCTCAACCTCGCGCACGAGTACCTCGAGCGCGGGCTCGAGCTGTTCCACCAGGCGCAGGACGCGCGGGGCGTGACGAGCTCGCTCGACGACATCGCGCAGGTCCTGTGGCTCATGGGCCGCTACGAGCAGGCGCTCGATCGCGCGCAGAAGGCGCTGGAGGCGCGGCGGAGGATGGGAGACCGGCGCTCGATCGCGTCGTCGCTGGCCAACGTCGGCCGCATCGAGCGCGATCGCGGGCGCTACATGGAGGCCGACAAGAACCTGTCGGAGGCGATCGCCATCCGGCGCGAGATCGGCGACCGGCACGGCGAGGTCGAGGGGCAGAAGGACCTCGGCATCGTGTTCGCGCTGCGCGGGGACGTCGACGACGCGCGCCGCGAGTGGAACGACGCGCTCAAGAACGCCGAAGAGATCGGCGCGATCCCCCTGCAAGCGATGCTGCTCGACGATCTCGGCGAGGTCGCGATGTGGCAGGGCAACCTCGTCGAGGCGCGACGTCAGCTCGAGCACGCGCGCGAGCTGGCCAAGGAGATCGAGGACAAGCGCCTCCTGTCCGACGTGCTTCGGAACCTGGGCCTGCTCGAGCTGCAAGCGCACCACAGCCAGGCGGCGCGCGACCTCTGCGGGCAGGCCTTCACGATCGCGGCGGACTCGCGCCTGCGCGACTACGAGGGCAAGGCGCTGCTCGCGCTCGGCGAGGTCCACGCGGCGACGCTGTTCGACGACACGAACCCGGGCCGCGGGAGCGACGCGGCCGAGGACTACTTCCGCCGCGGCATCGAGCTGTTCCGTCAGGTCGGCAACGACGGGGAGCTCGCGCGGGGCCTCGAGCGGTTCGGGCGCTTCCGGATCGAGCGGGGCAACTTGCTCGACGGCAAGAAGCTGCTCGTCGAGGCGCAGGAGATCTTCGCGCGCATCGGCGCCGCGTCCGCGGAGCGGCTGCAGAAGATGATCGACGAGCTCGTGTAGTCGGGTTCGGCGGCGCTGACCGACGCGTTTGAGCGTGGTACGATCAGCGCGTTGTCACGCCTACGCGACACCATCCTCAAGCTGGGGTACGTCACCCAGCCTCGCATGGCCAAGGCCCTCGAGGTCCAGGCTCTGTACGGCGGCTCGCTGCAGGTCGCGCTCCTCGAGATCGGCGCGATCGACGAGGCGCACCTCGAGGTGGCGCTCGAGCGCACCTACGGGGTGCGGAACGCGATCGACGTGCGGAACGACCTGCCCGACGACGACGCGCTCTCGATGCTGCGCCAGTACGAGGCCGAGAGCATGCAGCTCCTGCCGTGGCGCAGGGACGGCAAGACGCTCCACGTCGTGATGGCGGATCCGTCGAACATCGTGCTGCTCGACAAGCTGAGCTCGCGCTGGTCGGCACGCATCCAGCTCACGGTCGTCAGCGAGCCGCGGCTCGCGCTCCTGCTCGAGACGTACTTCCGCATCCCATGCCCCGAGAAGCTGCGCGATTGCCTCCAGCCGCACGAGGCGCCTGCCGAGCCCGCGCCGCCGCCGCCGCCCGCCAGGCCCGCCCAGCCACAGGGCGCGAGGACCACCCAGCCGGGCGCGCGCCCGGCGCAGCACGCGTCGAGACCCGCCCAGCAGAGCGCGCGGCCCGCCGCACCGCCTGCCGCCGCGCCGGTGGTCGATCCCCAGGCGAAGGAGGTCACGATCTCCGACCAGGGCTCGGGGCACATGCCTTCGCTCAGCATCGGCGCGCTGGATCTGCCGGCGCCCGAGGCCGCGCCCGCACCGCAGGCGACGGCAGCGGGGAGGCCGAGCAGGCCGAGGTTCCAGACGATGGAGCTGCTCGTGCCGCTCGAGCAACCGGCGCCGGGGCACGTCGCCCAGGCGCCGCAGGGCGCCCTGCCGCCCCACGGCGCCCCGGCGGGGCACTTCCAGGCGATGCCGCCGCCACCTGCGCCGGCAGCAGCGGCTCCGGCCGCGCCGGCGCCGGACGTCACCGGCGTCACGAACCTGTTCCAGCTCCAGCTCAACGAGGTCGAGCGGCGCGAGGCGGTGGCACCGCTCGTGGTCGCGCAGCTCCTCAAGTACTTCAAGCGCGCGGCGGTGCTGACCGTGCGGCGCAACATCATCAGCGGCTGGGAGGCGGCCGGCCCCGGCGTGAACCGGGCCGACTTCGAGTCGATGCGGGTGAACCTCGAGGAGCCACGCAACGTGTTCGAGCCGGTCGCCAAGGGCGCCATCCACATGGGGCCCATCGACGCCTTCCCGGCGAACTTCCCGCTCATCACGGCGATGGGCGGCGTCCCGGCCGAGTTTGCGCTCATCGCGCCGATCAAGGTCAAGGACCGCGTGGTGGCGATGCTCTACGGCGAGACGGCGGACGAGGCATCGCTCGAGCGCACGCTCAAGCCCGTTCGCAACATCGCCGAGGCCGTCGGCAAGACGTTCCTGCGGCTCATCCTGCTCCTGCGCACCGAAGAGAAGACGGAGTAGACCTTCAGCGGCGGTAGCCGGACCAGACGCGCCGCTCTGGGCGCCGCCAGACCATCGCGAAGCGCAGCCCGACGCCAGCCAGGAAGCCGCCCACGTGCGCCGCCCACGCGACGCCCGAGGACGGATCGATGAAGAACTGAGCGACGAAGAACTCGCCGATCACGACCCAGGCCGGCAGGCGCAGGTAGAACATGATCGGCAGACCCAGCGTGAGGACGGGCGCGCGAGGATAGAGGAACGCGTAGGCGCCCATGACGCCCGCGATCGCGCCGGAGGCTCCGATCATCGGGCTCTGGGAGCTCGGATCGACCGCGATGTGGAGCGCCGTCCCCGCCAGGCCCGCGAGCAGGTAGAAGATGGTGTACCTGCCCGGGCCCATCGCGTCCTCGACGTTGTCGCCGAAGATCCAGAGGCACCAGAGGTTGCCTCCGATGTGGAGCACGCTGCCGTGCATGAACATCGCGGAGAGCAGCGTCCCCGGCCACGGGAGCGGGCAGGCGAGGTGCTCGATGGGGAGCGCGCGGCCGCCGAGGCCGACCAGAGCCGTGCCCACGAGATCGACGCCGCCGGTTAGCTCCGCCGGGATCGCGCCGCAGGCCATCACCGACCGGTCGAGGCCGATCTGGAGCTGCAGCAGATAGACGACGACGTTGATCGCGATGATCGCGTAGGTGACCCAGGGCGTGCGCGCGGCTGGATTTTCGTCCCGGATCGGGAGCACCCGAGATCCATAGCACGCACCCGCGTGATAGGCTGCGCGCCCAATGAAGCTCTACGCGGCGAAGGTCCCGGCGTGCGCGGCGGACATCATCAAGGTGCTGCGCGAGGCCGGTGACATCGAGATCGGCGACGCGGCCGAGGCCTGCAAGGACCTCGAGGCGGTGCTCAAGGAGTACCTGCGGCTCGATCGCGACATCACCGACAAGGCCAAGGACATGCTCGAGCAGAAGGGGCTTCCCTACGGCCAGTTCGGGCAGCTCAAGCGCGTGCTCGCCGAGAAGGCGGGCTTCGCCATCGGCGAGGAGGCCGTGTCCTGGCTGCTCAACCAGCTGACCGAGACGCTCATGCACTCGCAGTTCATCGAGGAGGTGTTCTCGGACGACGCCACGCTCCGAAAGCGCATCCGGCCGGTGCTGCAGAAGCACATGTCGCTCGACGAGGAGCTGGATCAGGAGGTGCGCCGGCGCATCAAGAACCTGCAGGAAGGGACGACGCAGTGGGACGTGGAGTACCAGCGCGTCCTCGAGCAGCTCCGCAAGAACCGCGGCGCTGAGTAGCTCGAACCCACGTGCTTTGCCCCCGCTCCGCGCTCCGCGCTGGGTGGGGCGTGCGGTCCTCGTCACAGAAAGGGCCGCCGCGCGTTTGACCCCGTCAGACAGGCGTTCTAGGCTGCTCTCGTGGCCAACGTGCTCGTCTTCGTCGAGGTCGCCGACGGGCGGCCGGCGGGAGGCTCGTTGCGGGCCCTCGCCGAGGGGCGTCGTGTCGCCACGGAGCTCGGTGCGACGGTGTACGCCGTCGCCACGTGCGCGGCGCCGCCCGCCTACGGGGAGAACGATCTCGTAGCGGTGCTGTCACGTCACGGCGCGGACCGCGTGGTGCTCGCGACCGGCGCCGAGCTGGTCGGGCGCGCGGCCTTTGCGACGCACGGGGCGGCCATGCAGTCGGTCTGCGAGCGGTTCCCGCCGGCGCTGGTGCTGTTTGCGAACGGCGCCGCGGGCCGGGACATCGCGCCGCGGCTGGCCGCGCGGATCGGCGCGGCGTTCGCCGCGAGGACGAACCTCGCGGTGGACGAGGAGGGCGTGCTCGCGCTCGAGAGCTCCGTCTACGGAGGGACGTTCCGGCGCCGCCTCGAGGTGGACGACCTCGAGCGGTCGGTCGTCGCCACGGTGGAGCCCGAGGGCCCGACGAGCGAGGGCGCGACGGACGAGGTCGAGGCGCTCGTGGTGCCCGTGGCGGGCTCGGGCGCGCCGGCGCCGGTGCGCCGCGAGGGTGCTCCTTCCGAGGGCACGGTGGCTGGAACGATCCGCGTGGCCGTGATGATCCGGCGGAACGCGAAGAGCCCGCGCGAGGCGGACGCGCAGCTCGAGCTCGGCGCGTGCGATCAGGCGGCCCTGGCAACGGCCCTCGGCCTGCGGTCGGCGGGCGCGGTGGAGCTGACAGCGATCTCGTGTGGACCGGAGGCGGAGAACGAGACGCTGGAGCTCGCGTGCCGGCTCGGGGCGGACCGGGCGATCCGCCTGTGGCACCCCGCGCTGGACGGCACCGACTACCACGCGCTGTCGCGCGCGCTGGCGGGCGTCGCACGCGCGACCAACGCGGACGTGGTGCTGATCGGCGAGTCGTCGGACGACGAGCGACTTGGTGGCCTCGGGCCGGCGCTGGCGGAGCACCTCGGCGTCGTGCACGCGAGCGGCGTACGCGAGGTGACGCGGGCGGGCGCGGCGATCGCGTTCCAGCAGGACGACGGCGCCTGGTGGGAGGCGCGCGCGCCGATCGTGCTCGTGGTCGGCCCCGGCGCCAAGCTGGCGACGCCCGATGCGCTGTCGGTACCCAAGGCCATCGATGTGTGGGACCTCGGCAAGGTTCAGGTCGCGCCCGAGGAGATCCGCCACCGGCGGCGCTACCTCGGCAAGCTGATCGGGTAGGGGCTCTCCGGGCTATCTATGAACCGGCTGATGGCCGCCTGGAAGGCACCGCGACCAATCATCTCTTCCCTCACCCCCGGCCCCTCTCCCGGAGGGCTCAGCTCCGGTAGTCGGCGTTGATGCGGACGTAGTCGGCGGTGAGGTCGCACGTCCAGACCGTTCGGCGCGAGCGCCCGGCACCGAGGCGCACGCACAGGCGCACGTCCTCGCCGCGCAGGTGCTCGGTCGCGGCGGCCTCGGCGGCGGCGTCGGTGAACACGCCACGGCGCGCGACCACGGCGTCGCCGATGCGGACCTCGAGCCGCGCGGGATCGAAGCGTACGCCCGCGGTGCCGGCCGCCGCCACGATCCGCCCCCAGTTCGCGTCGGCCGCGGAGATGGCGGTCTTGACGAGGGGCGAGTTCGCGATGCGGCGCGCCACGGCGTCTGCGGCGCGCGCGCTCGGGGCCCCCTCGACGGAGACCTCGATGCGCTTCGAGGCGCCCTCGCCGTCCCGTGCGATGGCGCGGGCGAGCGACACGGCGACCTCGAGGAGCGCGGTCTTCAGCCTCCGCTCGCCGCTCGTCGCCAGGGGCTTGCCGGAGGCCCCGGTCGCCAGCAGAAAGAGGGAGTCGTTGGTCGAGGTGTCGCCGTCGACGGTGACGGCGTTGAAGCTCTCGTGCGCGACCTCGCGCAGGATCGCGCGCAGGCGCGCGGGCGACACCACGGCGTCGGTCGCCAGGAACCCGAGCATCGTCGCCATGTCGGGCATGATCATGCCGGCGCCCTTGGCGCAGCCGGCGACCGTGACCCCGCCGAAGGTGCGGGTCGCGACCTTGGGCACGGTGTCGGTCGTCATGATGGCGCGCGCGAAGTCGGGCAGGCCATCGGCTCGGGCGGAAGCGACGAGGGCGGGGATGGCCGCGCACACGCGATCTGCAGGGAGCCGCGCGCCGATCACGCCGGTCGAGGCCACGAGGACCTCGGCGTCACGGGCGCCGAGGCTGCGTGCGAGCGCGGCGGTGCTCCTGCGCGCGGCCTGCTCGCCGTCGGGCACGCACGCGTTCGCGCAGCCGGCGTTGACCAGGATCGCGCGGACCTTGCCGGCGCGCACGCGCGCGCGGGACAGCACCACGGGCGCCGCCGCCGACTGACAGCGGGTGAAGACGGCGGCCGCGCTCGCGGGGCCCTCGCAGAGGACCAGACCGAGATCCAGGCCGCCGCGCTTGCGGATGCCGGCATCGACGGCGCCCCAGCGGACGCCGCGTACGAGGGGAGCGCTCATCGCGGCGCAGGATAGCGCACGCCGTGTGAAGGCGCGCTACCTGCGCGAGGGCCGCTTGCGGTCGATCGTGAGGATGGGCTCGTGCTCGGCGGGCTCGACGTCGAGCAGCACGCGACCGAACAGGCGGTAGCGATCCCGCTGGACCTCGAGGCGCGCGCCGTCGACCTTGGCGCGGGCACCCGCCGGGGCGTTGACGGAGTGACCGAGGAAGCGCCCGGAGAACGGCGCGAGATCGACGAAGAGCTGGCCTCCGTCCGCGGCGAGCAGGCGCGGCAGGGACAGGCCCTCGATGGGCGTCAGGCGCGCGCGCAGCGCCACGCGGCCGCCCTGCTCGGCGAGCTTGACCTCATCGCCCTGCGGCAGGCGCAGGCGCGAGCCGGGGGCGAGCTCGACCGCGACGGTGGCGCGGGTCTCGGCGGCGCGCGCGTCCGCTCCGACGCTCAGCGTGGCGCGCTGGGCCCGCGCCAGCACCTCGGGGCCGTCCACGACGAGCGCCCCGAGGGTCGCCGCGAGCGCCACGTCCCCCTCGATGTGCTCGATCTCGGTGGCGGCCGGCCCCTCCCCGAGGCGCATGCCGAGGCGAACGCGCGCCGGATGCCTCGCGCCGAGCTGGAAGCGCGAGCCCTTGGCCAGGCGCGCGCTGGTCTGGATCGTGCCACCGCCGGCGGTGATGGCCGCGCGCAAGGGCACGTCGGCGAGCATGCGCGCGTCGAAGGAGACGGTGGCGTCGGCGTCCACGCGGGCCTCGTCGCGCCGGCGCGCGGTGAGCCGCGCCGACAGGTGCGTCTGGGCATCGAGCTCGTCGAGCGCGAGCGTGCTCACCTCGAGCCGCGGCGCCCGCACGCGGGCGTCGAGATCGAAGGCCACGGTGCCATCGCGCAGCTCGAGCGCCAGGCTCGGATCGAGCTTGAGGCCGAAGCGCGCCCGCGCCGCGAGCTTCGAGTGGCCATCCACGCGCCCGTCGAGGCCCTGGTGTGACTCGGCCGCGGTGGTCTCGAGCCAGAGGCCGACCGCGAGATCGCCGCGCACGGTGGGCCGGCCGCCGTCGTAAGGGGCGCGCAGGCTGACGCGATCCGCCGTGATGTCGAGCGAGCCGCGGCCGACGTCGAGCATGCGGGTGGCGGTGCGCAGCCGGCCGTGGCCGACGCGGGCGGTCACGCCGACGTGGACGCCCTCGGCGACGAAGCTGCGCGTCTTGCCGTCCCACACGAGGGTGGTCTGGCCCTCGAGGTCGAGGCCGTCGAGGGCGAGCTCGAAGCCGGGCAGCGAGATCGAGCCCACGCGGCTGCCTCGCGCGCGGAGCTTGATGCCGATGCGATCCATCGGCGACGGCGCGCCGGCGGGCCGCGTCGAGGGGCCGCCGAAGATGAGCTCGATGAGGTGACGGATCGAGGGCGGCCACGGCGCCTCGCTCGCGCGCGCGAGCGTGGGGGCGTCGAGCGCGTAGCTCTCCTTCCACGCGTAGCGATCGAAGTGCGCGACCGCGTAGTACGGCTTGCGCCAGCTCGGATCGGGGCGCCACGCCGCGACGCGGTAGATCTTCACCCGGCCGCCGAGCGGTCCCTTGCGGTAGAGGCGCCTGCCGTCCTTGACGTCGAGCGCGGCGTAGGCCAGGCGCGCGGTCGGGTCCGTGCCGCGCCGGTCGAACACGAGATCGAGCGTGACCTCGGTGCCGGGCTCGCAGTCCATCCCGAGCATGCGCGTCTCGGCCGATCGGAGCGTCAGCTCGAGGTCGATGCGGTCGAGCTTCTCGAGCGGGCCCACGAAGGGATCGAAGGCGCTCGGCTTGGGACGCGGCTCCACCACCGGCGGCGGCGGCTCGCTCGAGCAGGCGAGCGCCAGGGCGGCGCAGAGGAGGAGCCGCGCGGCCGTCACGCGCGCCACCGTGATCCGTCGCGCCCCTGGCGCTCTCTCCATCCGACACACATCCGCATATGCGAATATATAGGGTCGTGCGTGCGAAGCACTAGTGCTGCCCGTCAGAAGTGGACCGGCATTCAGACACGTGAGCGCTGTGCACGCCAGGTGGGGGCAGCACTCGCGCACGCGGAGCGTGCGCAAGACCAGCACCCAGGGCCGCTCGCCGGATCAGCTGGAAGCCTGGGGAATCCCGGACGGGCAGCACCAGGTGTCGCGTTGGCTCGCGCTCCGCGCTCGCGAGTGCCGCCTCCACCACGGTCCCATGTCGCCCTCCAGGTGCAAAACCGGTCGAACATTTGACGAGCGGCACTAGAGCACCGAACGGGTTGAACTGCGTTGGAGAATGCGGGCTTGCGCAGGCCCGCTGATCCGTGGACGAGCGCCGTCGCTGAAGGCTTCGGGCTTCAGG
>CAZQJC010000219.1:0-2320 GCA_964593795.1 uncultured Myxococcales bacterium
CCGAGGACCGCGCGTCCAAGACCCAGGCCGGCGTGCTCAAGGGCAAGTTCGGCTACATGTCGCCCGAGCAGGTGCGTGGGCTCGAGATCGATCAGCGCTCGGATATCTTCGCCGTCGGCATCCTCATGTACGAGATGCTCACGGGAAAACGCCTGTTCTTGGGGGAGAGCGACTTCTCGACGCTCGAGAAGGTGCGCAACGTCGAGATCCTGCCGCCGTCCACCTACAACCGGAAGGTCCCCGAGGAGCTCGAGCGCATCGTGCTCAAGACGCTCTCGAAGGATCCCGAGGATCGCTACCAGAACGGCGCAGAGCTGCACGACGACCTGCAGGCCTTCATCTACACCGCGGGCGAGTTCTACTCGCGCAAGGACCTCGCGTCGTGGATGAAGCGGACGTTCTCCACCGAGATCGAGGAGGAGACGCGCAAGCTCGAGCAGTACAAGCAGTTCCAGCCGGACCTCAAGGGGGCGGAGACGCCGCCGCCGCGCCTGTCGGCGCCTTCCGGACAGGCCGCGCTCAAGAAGACGATGCCGCCGCCGCCGCCGCCGGCCGCGCTCGGCGGGCCGCTGCGCGCGCCGACGATCCAGGGCATGCCGATGGCGCAGGCGATGGAGATGCCGGTGCCAGGCGCCGCGCGCCCTGCGACACCGATCCCCGAGCCCCGCGGACCCGCGACGCCGCACAGAAACGGCAGCGGCAACGGCGCGGCCGCGCGCGGTCACGGCGATCACGACGACGAGGGCTGGGAGGAGGAGCTCGCCACCCAGGTCTACGATCGCGACGATCCGGACGCGCCCTTCGGCGAGCAGAGCTTCGACGGGCCCGGGTTCGACACCGGCCGCGTCGAGGGCGAGGGCGACGAGCACGAGGACAAGCCGACGAGCGCGCTCGACCTCTACACCGAGCGCGATCCCGAGTCGGGGCTGCGGCGCGTGGTCAAGGGGCCGCTGCCGGCCACCGACGGGCCGCTGCCCGGCATGCGGCGCGAGCCGATCCACGACGACTCGGGCAGCTTCGGGCCGGCGATCCCGCGGGGCACGCGGCCGCCGAGCGGCGGCGGGCCGATCCCGACGTTCGGTTCGCGCGTGGCGGGCGCGGAGCGCAGCCAGTCCCAGAAGACCATGTGGGCGATCGTCGGCGGCGCGGCCGTGGCCGCGATGGCGGTGGCGGGCTACGTGGTGTTCGCGAGCGGCGCCAGGGTCGGCAAGATCCAGGTCAGCGCGGTGCCGACGGACGTGACCGCCACGGTCGACGAGGAGAAGGTCTCCGACGACACGCCGTACACGATCGAGCGCAAGCCCGGCACCTACAAGGTCACGCTCGCGCGCGAGGGGTACCGTCCGTTCGTCAAGGAGGTCGAGCTCAAGGCCGGAGAGCGCCTCGTGCTCCACGGCGACCTCGAGCAGGCCTCGAGCGACACCGGCTTCGTGCTGGAGTCCGAGCCGAGCGGCCAGAAGGCGTACCTCGACGGCGACTACCTCGGCGTGACGCCGCTCCGCGCGACCAAGGTGGCGATCGGCCGGCACGAGCTCGTCATCCGCGGCGAGGCGGGCAAGCTCGCCGAGTGGAAGCAGGAGATCACGGTCGAGAAGGGCAAGATCCCGGCGATCCGCGCGAGCCTGTCGCCCGAGCGCGTGACGCTGCGCGTGCAGAGCGACATGCCCGGCAAGGCCTACGTCGAGGTCGATGGGCGGCGCGACTTCATCGGTGACACGCCGGCGTCCAAGGCCATCGACGGGTCGAAGAAGTACCGCGTCATCGTGCAGCGCGCCGGCTACCGCGAGTTCGGCGAGGACGTGCGCATCGAGGGGCGCAGCGAGGTCGTCGTCGCGGCGCACATGGAGAAGGAAGGCCGCCGCGAGCGCGAGCCGCGCGAGGCCGTGGCGCCCGCGGCGCGGGAGCCGCGCGAGCCCAAGGCGCCGCGCGAGCGCGTGACCAAGGAGAAGGAGAAGCCCACCCGCGAGCGGGTGGCCGCGGCGCCCAAGGAGCGCGAGCCGGGCCCGGAGCGCGAGCGCGCGCCGAAGGAAGACGGCGGCGCGTCGGCGGGCGGGCAGGGCTTCCTGACGATCGGCTCGCGTCCGTCTGCGAAGATCATCCTCGATGGCCGCGACACGCAGCTCTGGACGCCGCAGCGCCGGATGTCGGTCTCGGCGGGCAAGCACAAGATCCAGCTCGTCAACCCCGAGCAGAACATCAACAAGACGCTGAGCGTGACGGTGGTCGCCGGGGACGAAAAGAAGGTCATCGAGCGCTTCGAGGCCTCCGGCGGCGCCGAGCCCGCGGGGAATTAGTTGCGTGTGGCCGCCTCGGAAGGCGG
>CAZQJC010000220.1:0-6471 GCA_964593795.1 uncultured Myxococcales bacterium
CAGGAGGGGCGCGCCGCCCCTCCCCCAGTTGAGCAAAGCTCAACTGGGCCCCCCTCCCTGCGTCTTCGCTCGCTTCGCTCGCTACGCCCTTGCGGCTCGCTGCGCTCGCCTCGAAGACGGAGCGGACTTCAGGGACAGGCCCTCTGGAGGGCGCTACGGGATGATGTCGACCTCGAGGGTCATCGGGTTGCCGGCGCGCTGCAGGGCGATCGTGAGGTGGATGGAGGTCTTGAGCTTGCCGTAGGCCTCGAGGGCGAGCTCGGGGCTCGCGAGGGGCAGGCCGTTGACGCTCTGCACGACGTCGCCGTTCTCGAGGCCGACGCGCCACACCACGCCGCCCTCGCGCACGGCCGACAGCTTGAGGCCCGCCGGCTTGCCCGCGCTCAGGACCGGAACGACCCGGACGTCCCGCGCCACTTGCTGGCCGTCGGCGAGCGTCTGCTCGAGCGTCTTGCGCTCGATCTTCCGCGTGATCCGCCGCTCGGTGACGGCGCCCGCCGGCTCGATGCCGAGGGCCTCGATCCCGGGCAGCGACGGCCCCGAGTAGTCACCGCCGCCGTGCGCCGCCGTCCCGAGCGCCCGGAAGGCCTTGAGGCACCCGTCGATGCGCGCCGGGCGCTTGCTCGCCGTGCCGATCGCGACCGTGCACGCGAGCCCCGGCAGCGCCACCGTCAGCACCTCGTAGTTCTCGAGCACCCCGGCGCCGGGCCGGTGCGTCGAGCGGATCCCGCAGAACTTCTGCTTGAGCAGCGCGCGCCGCAGCTCCTCGACGGCCTCGGGCTTGACGGTGCCGGTGACCGGCGCGCCCTCGTGGGAGACCGCGCGCGTCGTCGAGCGCCAGCGCCCATCGGCGTGGACCTCGAACGTGCCGCTGCCGATCGCCGGGTTGACCCGGGTCCAGGTCATGACGGGCGCGTCCGGGTTCGAGGCCCCGAGACCGACGGGCCACATCAGGATCCACGCAGCGAGGCTCCACATGGGCTCTACATACACCGCGGCGGTGACGCGCGCGACTACCGGGCCGCGCGCATGACGGCGCCGGCGCCCGTCTTCTCCTGCAGCCAGTAGAGGTGCGAGCCGTGCACGGTGAGCGCCGCAGGATCGCCCTGGTTCGTCGCGACGATCTCGGGCGTCGCGGTCGGCGACGCCACCTTGACCACCTGCGCGCCGAGCGACAGGTACGTGATGGAGCCGTCGAGGAGGAAGTTCGACACCTTCGCCGTGGTCGTCAGGATCGCCGCCGGCGTACCGCCCGCCTTGTCGACCTTGAGCACCTGCATGCCGTCGGCGAAGTAGAGGCCGTCGGCCAGCGCCTTGACCTCTCCCGCGGGGAAGTCGGCGACGATCATGGCCGGCGTGCCGCCGGTCTTCGCCACGCGCGCCACGTTGCCCGGCGTCATCCCGTCCTTGGGCGAGACGATGTAGACGAACGCGTCGTCGACCGCGATCTTCTTCGCGCCCGCGCCTGCGGTCGCGACCATCTCGGCGCTGCCGCCCGCCTTGGCGACGCGCATCACGACCGGCGGCGTCGAGCCGCTCAGCCAGTACAGCTCGTCGGCGGTCGCCGCGAGCGAGCCGGCCGACACCTGCCCCTGCGCCAGCGCGCTCGGCATGGCGCCCTCGGTCAGCGCGACCTTCATGATCGCGCCGTCGCCCTTGTTGAGCCAGTAGAGCCCGCTCGCGTCTGCCCAGAGGTTGCGCGGGTCCTTCTGTCCGGCGGCGACGGTCGTGGGGGTGCCGCCCTCGAGCGGCAGACGCTTGATCGAGGCCTGCAGCTCGTCGATCCAGAAGATGCCCGCGTCCGTGACCTCGAGGCTCTTCGGCTGCGGCAGCGCGCCCGCGAGCGTGTCCACGCCGGGCGCGCCGGCCGTGCCCGCGCCGCCCGCCGCGCCTGCGGCGCCTGCGCTGCCCGCCGCGCCCGCGCTTCCCGCGGCCCCGCCGCCGTTCGAGTCACCACAGCCGGCGCCGAAGATCGCGCCGGTCAGACAAAGGACACCGAGCAGACGTGACATCAATCGTGCCTCCAGGGGACAAGACATACCGCGCATGCGTGGCCCGAGGCAGTGAGAAGCGTTACCCTGGAGGCGATGGCCTCCGACCAGTTCGGCGTTTGCTCCATCTGCCGTGCGCCCATCAAGATGGGCGGCAAGGTGGTCCTCTGCACCGTGTCGACCTGCAACAGCGGCAAGCGGAAGCTCATCTTCTGCTCGCCCGGGTGCTGGGACGCCCACCTGCCGACGGTGCGGCACCGCGACGCGGGCTTCACCGAGGAGATCGCGCGCCCCGGCGGCTGACGGAGTATCCTGGAAGACCGTGCCCAAGACCCAGGAGGGCAGCACCACCAGGCTCCTGCAGCTCTGCGCCGCGTACTACTTCTTCTACGTGGTGACCGGCGTGGCCGTGAAGTACTTCCGCGGCCCGAAGGTCGGCGGCTATCCGGGCCTCGGCGAGATCGAGTACATGGCCTACAGCACGGCCGGGGGCACCGCCATCTGCATGGCCGTGGTGCTCATCGCCAGGTGGCGCCTGAAGTCGAGCCACTCCGTGCGCCTCGGCCCGCTGACCGTCCCCGCCGAGCTCCTCTACATCGTCCCCTCGGGGATCTGCACCGCGGTCGTCATCCCGACGACGACGCTCCTGTACACGTTCCCGATCCCCGTCATGGTCGCGATGGTCATCATGCGCGGCGCGGTCATCGTGGTGAGCCGCCTGGTCGACGCGATCCAGATCCGCCAGGGCATCCTGCACCGCCGCGTCTACTGGGAGGAGGACGCCGCCGTCGGCTTCGCGCTGGCCGCCGTCGCCTCGAACCTCCTGTGGGGCAACCAGCAGACGGGCTTCTCGATCCTGCGCTCCGTGCCCGCGCTCGTCACGCTCGGCAGCTACGTGGTCGCCTACTTCATCCGTATCTACATCATGAACTACTACAAGAACACGCGCCCGCCGGGGACGCCCCTCGACAACAAGGGCTTCTTCGCCCTCGAGCAGATCTCGGCGGCGGTGACGCTCGGGCTCGCGGCCGTGCTCGCGTTCCACGCGCCGCGCCTGTTCGACACCTCGGCGCCGCAGCTCGTCGAGCTCCACCGCGCCATCGCCTCGCCTCCGCCGAGCTGGCTGGCGGCCGTGCTCTCGGGCACCGCCTTCGGCGCGGTCGCGTTCTTCTCGGTCTTCATCTTCATGTTCAAGGGCCGCACGGCGACCTTCGCGGGCCTCGTCAACCGCCTGACCTCGCTCGTCGCCGGCACGACCGCGTCGCTCCTGTCGTGGCTCCTGTTCGGCGGCCGCCTGCCGACCTTGCAGGACTGGATCTCGCTCGGCTTCATCCTCGTCGCCGTCGCGTTCCTGTCGCGCGCCGAGCGGCGCCGCGCCCGCGAAGCGAAGTAGCGGTCCGCGGCTATCCCCGGACGCCGACGTAGATGACGTGCACGCCGCTGCCGCGCCCCTCGCGCGTGCGCGACGTGGCGAACCCCGCGGCGGCCAGGCGCCGCTCGAACGGCGCGTCGATCTCCTCGCCCCAGACGGCGAGGACGCCGCCCTTGCGCAAGGCGGTGTGCGTGCGCGCGAGCGCCGCGGACGAGTAGAAGGGGTCGTCGCGCCGCTGGCTGCCGGCGTGAGGGCCCTCGTACAGGTCGAGCAGGATCGCGTCGAAGCGGCCCCGCGAGGCGCCGATGACCTTCGCCACGTCGGCCACCTCGACCTCCACCCGCGGATCCGCCAGGGCGCTCCCCGAGAGCTTCGCGAGCGGGCCGCGGCACCACGTGACGACGTTGGGGTTGAGCTCCACGACCGTGACGCGCGCGTCCCTGGGCAGGGCGTCGAGCGCCGCACGCAGCGAGTAGCCGAGGCCGAGGCCGCTGACGAGCACGCTCGGCGCCTTGCGCCCGGCCACGGCCGCACACCCGAGGCGCGACAGGGCGTCCTCCGAGCGATGCGCGCGGCTCGACATGAGCACGCGCCCGCCGATCGTGATGAGGAAGTCGTGCTCGCCGCGCTGCCGCAGCTCGAGCGCCCCCTCCGGCGTCGCGACGCGCTCGAGTGTCCGCCAGGGCACCGCCATGCCGCACGTATATCAGCCCCGCCGCCCGATCAGGATGCGGCCGAAGCCTCAAGCCCGGAGCCTCGAGCCCGATCCGCCCGTTGACTTCGGGCGGGCGGGCGCGATACTGGCGGGCCCAATGGCCTGGTGGCGGAGGACGAAGCAGGATCGCGACGCGGAGCGTGACGCGCAGGCGCGCGCGGACGCCGCGGCGACGCCGGCCGCGCCGGCGGGCACGATCGATCCCCCGAAGCCGGCCACGGGCGTCATCGAACCCGCCACCGACGGCAAGAAGGGCGTCCCGAAGGGCGTCTGGGCCAAGTGCGACAAGTGCGATCACGTGCTCCTCGGCAGCGAGCTCGCCGAGAACCTGCACGTGTGCCCGAAGTGCAACCACCACATGGCGATGCCGACGGTGTCGCGCCTCGAGATGCTGGTCGACCCGGGCACGCTGGTGGAGCACGACGAGGGCGTCGAGGCGGTCGATCCGCTGGGCTTCAAGGACTCCAAGCGCTACGTCGATCGCCTCAAGGCCACGCGCAAGACCGCGCGCGTCCGCGACGCCTACCGCGAGGGCCTCGCCCGCATCGGCGGCCGCGAGTGCTCCATCGGCACGTTCGCCTTCGAGTTCATGGGCGGCTCGATGGGCTCGGTCGTCGGCGAGAAGATCACGCGCCAGCTCGAGCGGGCGCTCGAGCGCCGGGTGCCGGCGATCATCTTCTCGGCCTCCGGCGGCGCCCGCATGCAGGAGGGCATCTTCTCGCTGATGCAGATGGCGAAGACCTCCGCGGCGCTCGGTCGGCTGCGCGAGGAGCGCATCCCTTATATATCCGTCTTGACGAATCCGACGACCGGCGGCGTGGCCGCGAGCTTCGCCATGCTGGGCGACGTCATCATCGCCGAGCCGGGCGCGCTCATCGGCTTCGCGGGCCCGCGCGTCATCGAGCAGACGATCCGGCAGCGCCTGCCCGAGGGCTTCCAGCGCTCCGAGTTCCTGCTCGAGCACGGCATGATCGACCGCATCGTGTCGCGCCACGAGCTGCGCCGGGAGCTCGGCCTGCTGCTCGATCTGCTCGCGCCGCAGTGACCCCGGCGGACGCCGCCTACGCAGCGCTGCTGCAGGGCCTGTTCGACCGGCGCACCGCGGGGATCCGCTTCGGCCTCGAGCGCGTGCAGGCGGCGCTCGCCGCGCTGGGAAACCCCGAGCGGGCGCTCCGCGCGGTGCACGTCGCGGGCACGAACGGCAAGGGCTCGACCGCCGCGATGTGCGAGTCGATCCTGCGCGCCGCGGGCGTGCGCACGGGCCTCTACACCTCGCCGCACCTCTGCCGGTTGACCGAGCGCTTCCGCGTCGCCGGCGCGGAGGTCCTGCGCGAGGCGCTCGTGCCGCACCTCGAGGCCGCGCTCGCCGCCGCCGGGCCCCTCACGTTCTTCGAGGCCATCACCGTCGCTGCCTTCTCCCTCTTCGCCGCAGACGGCGTGGAGGTCGCGGTGCTCGAGGCCGGCCTCGGCGGGCGGCTCGACGCGACGAACGTGATCGAGGCGCCGCTCGCCACCGTCGTCACCTCGATCGACCTCGACCACCAGGCGATGCTGGGGGAGACGCTCGAGGCGATCGCGCGCGAGAAGGCCGCCATCTGCAAGGCGGGCGCGCCGGCGCTCCTCGCCGCGGAGTCGCCTGCCATCCTGGCGCTCCTCGTGGAGGAGGCGCGGGCGCGCGGGGCGAGCCTGATCCTGCGCCTCGGGCACGAGCTCGCCCCGTGGAGCGGTCCGCTGCCGCTGTCCGGCGCGCACCAGGCGCGGAACGCCGCGCTCGCGGTCGCGGCGGCTCGGGCCGCGCAGCCCGCGCTGTCGTCGCTCGCCATCGACGAGGGCCTGGCCGCGGTGCGCTGGCCCGGCCGGCTGGAGCGGCTCGAGCGGGCCGGGCAAGCCTACCTGCTCGACGTCGCGCACAACGCCGAGGGCGCCCGGGCCCTGGCCGCGGCGCTCCGCGACCTCCCGCGCCCGCTCGTGCTGGTCTTCGGGGCGGCCGCCGACAAGGACGCCGGCGCGATGCTCGACGCGCTCCGGCCCGCGGTGGATTCCGTCGTGCTCACCCGCGGCCGCAGCGATCGCCTCGTCGATCCGGCGGCGCTGCCGACGCATCCGTCTGACCGCATATGTGAGGCGTTGCCCGACGCGCTGGCCTCGGCGCGCGCGCCCGGCGGCGCCGTCGTCCTCGCGGGCTCGTGCTACCTGGTGGGGGAGGGAAGGGCGCTCCTGCTCGGGGAGGCGGAGGATCCAGTGGCCGTGGGGGATCCGGCGGCTCGGTGACGCCCGCCTAGAGCACCGATCATGTTGAACCGTGTGCTGCAACGCGGACTTGCGAGCTGTCATGCGAAGAGGCTTCAGGCTCCAGGCTTCAGGCTTCGGGTCTCTGACCCGGATCCGGAGCC
>CAZQJC010000221.1:0-70293 GCA_964593795.1 uncultured Myxococcales bacterium
GGGCCGCTCGTCGGACCAGCTGGAAGCCTGGGGAATCCCGGACGGGCAGCACCAGGTGTCTCGTTGGCTCGCGCTCCGCGCTCGCGAGTGCCGCCTCCACCACGGTCCCATGTCGCCCTCCAGGTGCAAAACCGGTCGAACTTCTGACGAGCGCCACTAGGAGGCTGTCGCAGTAATGCGGATCAACGCAAGCCGTTGGGGCCGGATCCGGATCCAAGATCGACAGGTGGTAGACATTTCGATTACCGCGACAGGCTCCTAGTGGTCGCACGGGTCGCGCCGTCGCGCAGGGGCGGAGGAGGATCACGGAGTGGGGGGGGAAAAAGGAGGTCGCGGGGTCCCCGGGAGGGAGGGGGGGGACGGAGACCCCGCGACCGGAGTTCAGCTTCTGCGGAAGGCCGCGCGGATCGCAGCGGCGCGCACGCGGTCGGCCACGGCGCGACGCGGGCTCTCGGCACCTCCACCGCGCGAGTCGCGCGCGGGCTGCTCGACGCTGGCCTGAGCCGTGTGCGCGTCGTGAGGGGCTGCGTTGAGCTTGCCGAGCTTGATGGCCTTCATCGTGTTCGTCTCTCGAGCGCCGCCTCGGCCGCGCTCTTGATTCTTGTCAACCTGTCATTTCAACCTTCGTGCCGGACCTCGTTGTTACAGCGTCACGAGATCCGCGATGCCTTTTGGTGTGCGGGCTTGCTTTTGTGCGTGATTTGCCGGGTCTGGCTTGCCACGCGGCCGGACCACCCATGGCGAGGTGGCTAGCCACGTGGTCAGGAAAAACTGACCGCTGCGGCGGCGCGCCACACCGGCGTCACGCACTCGCGTCTTTCCGTCGATCAAGCGCCTCGACGCGCAGGCTCCTTCGCTGGGCGCGAGGTGGTGCCGCGGCCTACATCGCGCAGCCGGGCATCGAGCTTGCGTTCTCTTGTATCTTCGCACTGCCGCTGTACGCTGGCGCAACCACGACGGGCCGACGCCCGGCACTCGCACCTCGAAGGTCCTCAGGAAACATGTCGAACGATCTCCTCGTCCTGGCCCAGAACCTCCAACTCGTCGACGAGATGTACGCGCGGTACCAGGCGGACCCGTCGTCCCTGGACCCGGCCTGGCGCCGCCTCTTCGCAGACGGCACGATGCCGCACACGAACGGCCACGCGCAGCGTCCCCTCGTCAATGGCTTCGGCGGCTCGAGCGCCGCGGACGAGGCGCTCATCAGCGCGCGCGCCGTCGCGGCCTGGAACCTCGTCAACGCCTACCGCGTGCGCGGCCACCTCGCCGCGGAGGTCGATCCGCTCGGGCTCCTCGAGCGGCCGACGTTCCCCGAGCTCATGCCGGAGACGTACGGCTTCACCAAGGAGGACCTCGGCACGATGGTCCAGGCGGGCGGGTTCTTCGGCCTCGAGCAGGCGCCGCTCGGCGAGATCGTCGCGCGCTGCCGCGAGGCGTACTGCGGGACCATCGGCATCGAGTTCATGCACATCCGCGACGCGGAGCGCCGCGAGTTCCTCGAGGAGCAGATGGAGACCCGCGCGGCCTACCGCGCGCTGGATCGCGAGACCAAGCTCGGGGTGCTGTCGGACCTCGTGGGCGCAGAAGAATTCGAGCAGTTCGTCCACCGCAAGTACCCCGGCACCAAGCGCTTCTCGCTCGAGGGCGCCGAGACCACGATCCCGATGCTGAACCTCGCCCTCGAGCACGCGTGCCGGCTCGGGTGCATCGAGGCCGTCATCGGCATGGCGCACCGCGGCCGGCTGACCGTGCTCACGCACGTCATGCAGAAGAAGGCGCGCGACGTGTTCATGGAGTTCGAGGACATCCCCTCGGGCGCGTCGATGGCGGGCGGCGACGTCAAGTACCACCTCGGCTACTCGACCGATCGCGTGGACCGCGCCGGCCGGCGCATCCACGTGTCGCTGGCGTTCAACCCGAGCCACCTCGAGGCGGTCAACCCCGTCGTCATCGGGCGCGTGCGCGCCAAGCAGCGCCGCTTCCGCGACTGGGACCACCAGCAGGTGCTCGGCATCCTCATCCACGGGGACGCGGCGTTCGCCGGCCAGGGCCTCGTCGCCGAGACGCTGAACCTGTCGGAGATCCACGGCTACCGGACGGGCGGCACGCTCCACTTCGTCATCAACAACCAGATCGGCTTCACCGCGACGCCGCACGAGTCCCGCTCGACGACGTACTGCACCGACATCGCGAAGATGATCCAGGTGCCGATCTTCCACGTCAACGGCGAGGACCCGGACGCCTGCGCGGCGGTCATGCAGATGGCGATGGAGTACCGCGCGAGGTTCCACACCGACGTGGTGGTGGACATGTACTGCTACCGGCGCTTCGGTCACAACGAGATGGACGAGCCGGGCTTCACGCAGCCGGTGATGTACCGGATCATCCAGGCCAAGAAGCACATCCCCGAGATCTACGGGCAGCGCCTGGTCGAAAAGGGCGTGATCACGAGCGAGCACCTCGCCGAGCTGCGGGCGCGCATCGCGGCGCAGTACGAAAAGGAGCTCGAGATCGCGCGGGCCGCGGAGCTGCGGCCGCCCATCGAGGCCCACGGCGGCGTGTGGGGGCCCTACAAGGGCGGCCCGGACGCGACGGTGCCGGACGTCGAGACGGGCGTCCCGCGCGAGCGGCTCGAGGAGATCACGCGCCGCGCGACGAGCGTCCCCGAGGGCTTCCACGCGCACAACAAGGTGCTGCGCCTGCTCCAGCAGCGCGAGGAGATGGGCACCGGCAAGCGCCCGCTCGACTGGGCGATGGGCGAGCTCCTCGCCTACGGGTCGCTCCTGTGGGACGGCACGCTCGTGCGCCTGTCGGGGCAGGACTCGGGGCGCGGGACGTTCTCGCAGCGCCACGCGATCCTCGTGGACCAGGACGACGGCCGCGAGTACGTGCCGCTCAAGAACATCCGGCCGGGGCAGGCGGAGTTCCTGATCTACGACTCGCCGCTGTCGGAGGCCGGCTGCCTCGGCTTCGAGTTCGGATACTCGCTCGACTACCCGGACGCGCTCGTGATCTGGGAGGCGCAGTTCGGGGACTTCGTCAACGGCGCGCAGGTCATCATCGACCAGTTCCTCGCGTCGTCCGAGGAGAAGTGGCGGCGCATCTGCGGCCTGACGCTCCTTCTGCCGCACGGCTACGAGGGGCAGGGGCCGGAGCACTCGAGCGCGCGCCTCGAGCGCTTCCTCAAGCTGTGCGCCGAGGACAACTGGCAGGTCTGCCAGCCGTCCACGCCCGCGCAGATCTTCCACCTCATGCGCCGGCAGGTCGTGCGGCCGTGGCGAAAGCCCCTCGTGGTGCTGACGCCGAAGAGCCTGCTGCGCCTGCCCGAGGCCGTGAGCGACCTCCAGGAGCTGACGACCGGACGCTTCGCCAAGGTGCTCGGGGACGCGGCTGCGCCGCCGGCGGGCGACGTCAAGCGGGTCATCCTGTGCTCGGGGCGCGTCTACTACGACCTCGTCGCGGCGCGGAAGAAGCGGGACGACAAGCGCACCGCGATCCTGCGGGCGGAGCAGCTCTATCCGTGGCCGGCCGACGAGCTGAGCCGGGCGCTGGCCGCCTTCCCGCAGGCGACGGAGCTCGTGTGGGTGCAGGACGAGCCGCGCAACATGGGCGCCTGGAGCTTCGTGGCCCCGAGGCTGCGGCGGCTCTTCCAGCAGGGCCCGGTGCTCGGCGTGACCCGCCGGGAGAGCGCCAGCCCGGCGACCGGCTCGCACCGGCAGCACGTCGAAGAGCAGCGCTCGCTGCTCGCGGAGGCGTTCGGCGGGCTATAGTTCGGGCATGTCTGCCCCGGCCGCAAGGCCCATGCGCGCCGCCCTCGCGTACGTGGGGCTCGGTGCGAACCTCGCCGACCGCGTGGGGCAGCTCCGCAGGGCGGCCGTGGCGCTCGACGGCGCGCCGCGCACGCGGGTGCGCAGGCGCTCGTCGATCTACGAGACGGCGCCCGTCGGCGGGCCGCCGCAGGGGCGGTATCTGAACGCGGTGCTCGAGCTCGAGACGCAGCTCGCGCCGCTGGCCCTGCTCGAGCAGTGCCTGGCCATCGAGGGCTCGCTCGGGCGGACGCGCACGGGGGGCCGCGACGAGCCGCGGCCGATCGACCTCGACATCCTGCTCTACGGCGACGAGGTGATCGCGGAGCGCCGGCTCGTCGTCCCGCACGGCCGCCTCCACGAGCGCGCGTTCGCGCTCGTGCCCCTCGTCGAGATCGAACCGAACATCGAGCACCCGGCGCTGGGCCGGCAGGCCGCCACGCTGCTGCGGCGGCTACCGGCCACTTCCGTCGTACGCACCGAGGAGACGTGGTGAAGCCCGACAACACCGCCACACGCACGCTGCTGTACACGGACGACCAGGACCGGCTGTGGGTGCGCCGGTGCCGGGTCAGGGTGGTCTCCGGCGAAGCCAAGGGCCAGAGCTGCGAGCTCGGGGACCGGTCGATCTGGATCGGCAGCGCGCCCGACAACGACCTCACGATCCCCGACAAGACCGCGTCGCGGCGGCACGTCGAGCTGCAGCTCAAGGAGGAGGGCATCTTCCTGCGCGATCTCGGCTCGACGAACGGCACGTTCTTCGAGGGTGCGCGCATCAAGGAGATCTTCATCCCCGCCGGCTCGAACTTCCGGGTCGGACAGACCGAGCTGCAGGTGGTCGCGGCGGACGAGCAGGTGGCGCTCCGCGCGGCGGCGGCGAACCGGCTCGAGGGCCTGATCGGCCAGAGCCAGCGCATGCGCGAGATCTTCGAGCTCATCGGGCGCGTGGCGCCGACCGAGGCCACGGTGCTGATCGAGGGCGAGACCGGCACGGGCAAGGAGGTCATCGCCGAGGCGATCCACAAGCGCAGCACGCGGCGCGCGGGGCCCTTGCAGATCTTCGACGGCGGCGCGACGCCGGGGAACCTCATCGAGTCGGAGCTCTTCGGGCACGTCAAGGGCGCGTTCACGGGCGCGACGAGCACGCGGCGCGGCGCGTTCGAGTGCGCGAGCGCGGGCACGCTGTTCCTCGACGAGATCGGCGAGCTCACGCTCGAGCTGCAGCCGAAGCTCCTGCGCGTCCTCGAGAGCCGGCAGGTGCGGCGCGTGGGCGGCGACGAGACGCACAAGGTGGACGTGCGCATCGTGGCGGCGACGAACCGGAACCTGCGCGACGAGGTCAAGGCGGGGCGCTTCCGCGCGGACCTCTACTACCGCCTCGCGGTGGTGCGGCTCGTGGTGCCGCCGCTCCGCGAGCGGCACGAGGACATCGGCCTCCTCGTCGAGCACTTCCTCGGCGGCTCGCCCAAGAAGCCGACGCCGGACGTGATGGCCGTCCTCGAGCGCTATACGTGGCCGGGCAACGTGCGCGAGCTGCGCAACGTGGTGGACCGCGCCAAGGCCTTCGGCTGGCAGAACGCGCTCGACGAGTGTGGCCTGCTCGCCGCGGCGCGCACGCACCGCGTGCCGACGAGCACCCCCGCCTCCGCGGGCGGCGGCGAGGAGCTCGACGACCTGTCGCTCGAGCGCTTCAAGGAGGCCAAGGGGCGCATCGTCGACCAGTTCGAGCGCGACTACCTCGTGGACCTCATGAAGCGCGCCAAGGGCAACGTCTCGCAGGCCGCGCGCGAGGCGGGCCTCGACCGGAACCACCTCGCGCAGCTGCTCAAGAAGCACAACATCCCGGCCAAGGGGGCGTGAGACGGAGCCGGGGGGAACAAGGAACAGGGGATAGAACAACAGGCAACACGGAACACGGAACGCCGGACTCGCGCGCGGCCTCCGCACATTCCGTGGTCCTTGTTGGTCTGTTGCCTGTTGATCTATTCCCTGTTCACGCCGTGCAGGCGTGTCGGGGCTGTCAGCCGCCGCAGGGGGCGGGGGGCTTCTTGTCGCAGTCGAGGTCCTTGGGGCCGCCGCAGGGCTCGGGGGCGCCGGGGCGGACCTGCGGGTCCATGTCGTCGCAGTCAGGGCCCTCGAAGACCTGACCGCCGCCGAGGTCGATGAGGCCGGCCGAGCCGTCCTGGTCGCCGTCCACGGCGCGCAGCATCTCGATCGTCACGGGGGCGCGGACGCCGGCGGTCACCGTGGTCTGGCCGCAGCCGACCGCGCGCACGGCCCCGGCGCCGACGGAGCTCGGGAAGGCCTCGACGTAGACGACCTTGGGGCCGGGCTGCAGGTCGATGGCGAACGTCTCGCCGGGCGCGCGCGTCTGCTCGATCTCGCGGACGAGGCCCACCGGCGACTGCTGCCGCTCGATGAAGTCGGAGCAGCCGAGCGCGGTGCCGTCGGCGCGCGTGGCGGTGAAGACCGAGAGGCGCACCGACTGCAGATCGGTGGAGGGCACGCCGAGGGGCGGACGAAGGAAGAGGGCGAGGTGCGCGGGCGGCGGCGCGAGGGCCGCGTCGCAGGAGAGGAGCGGCGCGGAGAGGAGCAGCCAGAGGACGGCCCGCGAGCGCGTCATCGGCAGGGCCTGTCGTCGAAGCGGACGCACACGTCGAGGCCGCCGGGCCCGTTCATCATCATGCCGGGGCCGGGCGACGACGACCCGCGGGCGCCGATCACGATCGCGGTCACGGCGCCGGCGGCCAGGATCGCGAGGCCCGCCCATAGCCAGGTGCGCGAGGAGGCGACCGGGGCAGGAGGGGGAGTCGGAGGCGGCGGGGGCGGCGCCACGACGATGGCGGTCGAAGGGGCGTAGAGCGGCACGCGCGCGGGGGCGGCCTCGGTGCCGAAGGTCGCGAGCGGGACCTCGCCGGCGCGCGCCTCGAGCACGTACTCGAGCGCGGCGCCGGGCTCGAAGGCGCTCGGCGTGGCCACGCGCCCGACGAAGCGGTCGCCCTCGCGAACCATCCGGATAGGCAGATAGGTCTGCTCGTCCGAGAGGCGCACCTGCGCGACCACGCGGTCGGCCCGCGTGCCCACGCCCGTGATCCGCGCCACGAGCTCGAGGGGCTGGCCTCCGGCCACGCGCGCGGCCGGCGTGTGGTCGAAGCCGACCTGGAAAAAAGCGCGCTTGCGGTCGTCGAAGAAGGCGCGGGCCTTGGGGCCGTGCTCGCCGGGTACGCGGGCGTCGGGGTCGAGGGCGAGGGCCCCCACCCAGGCCCGGCCCGCGCGCGCCTCGTCGCCGAGCAGGTAGTACGCGACGGAGAGCTGCCGGTAGACCGGCGCGAGCTCGTGCGCCGAGGAGAACGGGCCGCGGAAGCTGCGGAGCGAGCCGAGGCCTCGGGAGACGGCCTCCTCGTAGCGGAGGTCACGGACGAGGGCCTCCATGCGCTGGGCGTCGTCGGCCGGCGCCGCGGCCGCCGGCAGGGCGCGGAGCACGAAGAGAAGGCCGAGGAAGAGGCGGGCCACCAGGCCCCGAGTATACTTTTGCCAGCGACGACGTCCCGCGAATGCCGCTCGAAGTTCCGTTCGGCCGTTATGCGCTCCTGCAGCGGATCGCCGCCGGTGGGATGGCGGAGCTCTTCCTCGCGCGCCAGAAGGGGCTCGAGGGCTTCGAGAAGCTCTGCGCGATCAAGCGCATCCTGCCGTCCAAGAGCGGCGATCCGCGCTTCGTCGAGCTGTTCCTCGAGGAGGCCCGGCTCGCGGCGCGCCTGTCGCACCCGAACATCGCGCAGATCTACGACCTCGGCATCGAGGGCGGCTCCTACTACCTCGCGATGGAGTTCGTGTCGGGGGAGAACCTCGGCACGCTGCAGCGGCGCGCGCTGCAGCTCGGCAAGTCGGTGCCGGTGCCGCTCGCGCTCAAGATCGCGAGCGACGTGTGCGAGGGGCTCTACTACGCGCACGAGATGAAGGACCCGCTCGGCCGCGCGATGCGCGTCGTGCACTGCGACATCAGCCCGCAGAACATCCTCGTCTCGTACGACGGCACGGTGAAGCTCGTGGACTTCGGGATCGCGCGCGCGATGGCGCCGGGGTCCGGCGGCGCCGAGGCGCTCGAGCTGCGCGGCAAGGCGTCGTACATGGCGCCCGAGCAGATCAAGGGCGAGCCGCTCGACGGGACGACGGACCTCTTCGCGCTCGGGATCGTGCTCTACGAGCTCATCGCGTCGCGGCGCCTGTTCGCGCGGGCGGACGACGAGGCCGTGATGCGCGCGGTGCTCGACGATCCCATCCCGCCGCTCCGGCACTTCGCGCCCGGGGTGCCGCCCTTGCTCGAGCGGGCGCTCGAGCGGGCGCTCTCCCGGCGACGCTCGGAGCGGTACGCCGACGCGCGCGCGCTGCAGCGCGACCTCGTCGAGGCGCTCTCGGACCAGGGGGGCCTGCCGACCGCGGCGGGGCTGCAGGCCTTCATGGGCGAGCTGTTCGGCGAGTCGCTGCGGGCTCGCACCGTGGTCGATCAGACGCGCACGGCCGTGCTGCCGTACTCGGTCAGCGAGGCGCGGCAGGCGCTGCCCGAGGTGGGCACGGTGGTGGACGGCGTCGCGCGAGAGCGCAGGTCGAGCGCACCGGGGGGAACGCGCGCGGGGAGGCCGCTGCCCGTCGAGCCGACCGCGTCCCTGCGGCCGGGACAGGGGCGCCTCGGAGCGGCCGTCGCGCGCGAGGGCGCGCGCGGGTTCGAGGTTCGGTGCACGATCGACGCGGCGCCGGAGCTGCCCGCGGTGCCGCCGCCGCGCCGACCGAGGTGGGGGCCGGTGGCGGCGATCGGCGCGGGCGTCGCGCTCGCGGGGATCGCGACCGCCACCGTCCTCGTGCGCCGCGCCGAGGAGCCGCCGGTGGTGCCGCGCCTGCCGGGGCCCGAGGTGGTGCAGCTCCTGCCCTCGCAGAAAAAGCCGGTCGAGCCGCCCGCGCCGCCGCCCGTCGAGCCCGCGGTGGACCCGCCCGTGGATCCCCCGGCGGACCCGCCGAAGCGGGCCGAGAAGCGCGCGCGCTCGGCGAGCCTGTCGGTCGCGACGCAGCCGTGGACGCGCGTGACGGTGGACGGTCGCAGCCTCGGGCCGACGCCCCTTCGCGACGCGCGCGTGCCGTCGGGCAAGCGCACGCTGACGCTCTCGAACCCGGAGCTGGGCCTCCACGTGACGACACGCGTGGTGCTGCCGGCCGACAGGAAGACCAGCCTGCGCATCCACCTCGAGCGGCGCGCCGGCCGCTGGGCGGTGGCCCGGCAGGTCAAGCTGTAGCCCTTGAGCCGTTGCGAAACGTGGACGTCGCGAAGTGCCTGATTCGTCCCGAAACCGTCCACGTCCACGTCTACGTCCACGTTCACGATCCGGACATCTGGAGCGGCCTCTAGTGTGAGCTGGGCGGGGGTGGGGCGAAGAAGCTGGCGACGTCGTCGAGGGAGCGGGTGCGCGGGGCGGGCGGCAGGGCGTCGAGGAAGGCCTTGCCGTAGGGGCGGGTCGCGAGGCGCGGATCGAGGAGCGCCACGACGCCGCGATCCGCGGCCGTGCGCACGAGGCGCCCGAAGCCCTGCTTGAGCTGGAGGATCGCGCGAGGCAGCGCCAGCGCGCGGAAGGGCTCGAGGCCGCGGGCGCGCAGGGCCGCGGCGCGGGCGCTCTCGAGCGGATCGTCGGGCGGCGAGAACGGGAGCTTGTCGATGACGACGAGTCGCAGCGCATCGCCGGGGACGTCGACGCCCTCCCAGAAGCCGGCGGTGGCGAGCAAGACCGCGTCGCGGCGCGCGCGGAAGGCCTCGAGGAGCGCGGCCGCCGGCAGATCGCCCTGCACGAGGCGCGGAAACGGCAGGCCCTCGAGGCGCCGAGCGACGGCCTCGAGGTTCCTGTGCGTCGTGAAGAGCACGAAGGCGCCACCCCGCGATCGCTCGCACAGGGCACGCACCTCGGCCGCGACCGCCTCGGGGAACTCGGGGTCCGCGGGATCTGGCATCTGCGCAGGCAGATACGTCAGCGCCTGCGTGGCGAAGTCGAAGGGCGAGGGCAGCACGGCCTCCTCCGCCTCCGGGGGAAGGCCGAGGCGCCCGCGCAGGAAGCCGAGCCCGCCCTTGCCGCTCGTGGCGAGCGTGGCCGACGTGAGGACGACCGCGGCCCCGGCGGCCGCGAGCGCCGGGCCGACGATGGCGCCCACCTCGACCGGGGAGGCGCCGAGCACGATCGTGCGCGCGCGCCGCTCGATCCAGTGCACGTGCGCGTCGAGCGTGCTCGCCGTGAGCGACGTCAGGTCCGCGGCGAGCGAGCGTGCGCGGAGCGCGAGGCGCGCGCGCGCGGGGTCCTCCTCGCCCTCCATCGCGCCCTCGGCGCGGGCGAGCGCGAGGGCCAGCGCGCCGAGCGGCCCCTCGAGCCGGAGGCCGAGGTCGGCCGGGGCGACGATGCGGCTCGCGCCGCCGAGGACGGGGCGGAGCGCCGCGAAGAACGCCGCGCCGTCATGGGACACGCGCGCGCCGATCGCGAGGTCGTGATCGCCGAGATCGCGCGCGAGCCCCTCGACGCGCGCGCTCGAGACGGCAAGGCCGAGGTGCTCGGTCGCCACCGCCTCGAGCTGGTGCGCCTCGTCGAAGACCACGGCGTCGTACGCGGGCAGGAGCTGCGCGTCGGGCCAGCGGCGGCGGAGCGCGAGATCGGCGAAGAACAGGTGGTGGTTGACGACGAGCACGTCGGCCTCGTGGGCGAGCCGGCGCGCAGCCGTCACGAAGCACGCGTCGTTGAACGGGCAGCGCGCGCCGAGGCGCGTCTCGGTCTGCGCGCGCACGTCGAGCCACAGCGGCTCGCCGTCGGACCAGGGCAGGCCCGCGCGATCCCCCGTGGGGCTCTGGCGGCGAAACGTCTCGAGCTCGATCATCCGCGGGTCGGCCTCGTCGTGCGCGTCGGCGGCGATGGCGTAGCGGCGCAGGCAGAGGTAGTTCGACAGGCCCTTTAGGACCGCGACCCGCGGCGCGTGATCGAGCGCGCGCTCGACGAGGGGCAGGTCGCGGCCGACGAGCTGCTCCTGCAGCGCCCGGGTGCCGGTCGAGACGATGGTGCGGCGGCCGGAGAGCAGCGTGGGCAGGAGGTACGCGAGGCTCTTGCCCGTGCCGGTGCCGGCCTCGACGAGCAGCGTGCCGCGGCCCTCGAGGACCGCGGCGATGCGCGCGGCCATCTCCCGCTGCGCGGGGCGCGCCTCGAGGCCGGGCACGCGCGCCTCGAGCCGCGCGAAGGCCTCGTCGAGCGCGCTCACGGCTTCGGGCGCGCGGCCTTCTCGTCGAGGCCCGAGGTCCCGAAGCGCCGGTCGAGCTCGGCGAGCACGTCGGCGACGGGGACCCCGCGGCTGCCGAGGGCGACCATCGTGTGGAAGAGCAGGTCCGCGGCCTCGGACACCACGCGCGCGGGCTCGCCCGCGGCCAGCTCCGCGCCGAGCTCGCCCGCCTCCTCGCGCAGCTTGGCCGCGATCTTGTCCGGCCCCTCGTCGAAGAGGCGCCGCACGTACGAGTGCGATCCGGGCGGGAGCGCCGCGCGCGCCGCGACCGTCGCCTCGAGCGCGTCGAGCGTGCCTCCGCCGGGCGCGCCGAAGCAGGAGCGAGTCCCCGTGTGGCACGTCGGGCCGGCGGGCAGCGCCTTGACGAGCAGCGTGTCGCCGTCGCAGTCGAGCGCGAGCGAGCGCACCGCGAGCACGTGGCCGCTCGACTCGCCCTTCTGCCAGAGGCGACCCCGCGAGCGCGACCAGAACCACACCACGCGGGCGCCCAGCGTGCGAGCGAGCGACTCCGCGTTCATCCAGCCCACCATGAGCACCTCGCCTGTCTGCGCGTGCGTCACCACGGCGGTCACGAGGCCCCGGTCGTCGAAGCGGACGACACTCGGATCGAAGGAAGCGCTTTCGGGCGTCACGGCTATGATCTTCGCAAGAATGCGCCTGCGGAGCCACGGGCAGCGCGATTTTCGCCGGAGCGCGGCTTGAACGCCGACGACTACGCGGCGCTCGCGCGGCGCCTCCTCGCGACGGGCATCCTGTCGGACCCGTGGATCGACGGCCAGCCGCGCTTCGACCCGCGGCCCCTCGTGCTCTCCGCCGACGAGGCGCGCACGTACGCCGTCGCCGCGGAGGCCATCGCGGGCGCCCACGAGGCCCTGTGCCAGCTCGTGGCGGCCGAGCCCGAGCACCTCGAGCGCTTCTTCGGCCTCTCGCCGGTGCAGCGCCTCATGTGGGAGACCTCGGCGCCGCTCTGGCACGGCCTCGCGCGCGCCGACGTGTTCCCCACCGACGCGGGCCTCGCGATCTGCGAGCTCAACAGCGACACGCCGAGCGGCGAGGCCGAGGCGATGCTGCTCAACGCCGCCGTGGCGGTGGACCACCCCGACCTCGTCGATCCCAACACCGGGCTCGAGGGCCGCTACTGCGCGCTCGTCGAGCACCTCGCCGCGGAGCTCGCGGGGCGTCGGCCGCCGCTCACGATCGGCATCGTCTACCCGACCGAGATGCCCGAGGACCTGTCGATGATCCAGCTCTACCGGAGCTGGTTCGCCGCGCGCGGCTGGTCGGTCGTCCTCGGCTCGCCCTACAACCTCCAGCCCGCACCGGGCGCGCGCGTGGCGCTCTTCGGTCAGCCGCTCGACGTGGTGGTCCGCCACTACAAGACGGACTGGTGGGGCGAGCGCCTCCCGCCGTGGGCGGACGCGCACCCGTACGAGGACCCGGCGCCGCTGTCCGGCCCGCTCGGGTGCCTGCTGCACGCGGCGATCGAGGGCACGGTCGCGATCGTCAACCCCTTCGGCTCCGTGCTGCCGCAGAACAAGCGCGCGATGGCGTTCCTGTGGGAGGAGATGGCGCGCTTCGCCCCGGACGTGCAGGCCGCCGTGCGCGCGTTCCTGCCCGAGACGCGCAGGCTCGAGCGCATGGACCTGGCGCGGCTCGAGCGCGAGCGGACGCTGTGGGTCGTCAAGAGCGACTACGGCTGCGAGGGGGACGAGGTGATCGTGGGCGCGGAGGTCACGGACGCCGAGTGGCGCGAGGTGCTCGGCGCGGCGCTCCCCGGCCGCTGGGTGGCGCAGCGGCGCTTCTCGGTGCAGCCGGACGACCTCGGGCGATCGTTCAACCTGGGCGTGTACCTGGTCGCCGGCCGGACCGCCGGGTTCTTCGCCCGGGCCTCCGAGGGCCCCACGGATTATAGTTCCCTCACCGTGCCGACACTCGTGCGCGGGGTGTGGGAGCCCGACGATGAGTGACGACTACAAGAAGCCCGGCGCACCGAAGCCCGAGGCGCCCGAGCCCGAGGCGCCCGAGCCCGCGTCCGACGACAAGCCCTTCGTGCAGAAGGCGGACGTCAGAAGGCCCGGCGTGCGCGGCGCGCGCTGGTGGCACGAGGGGATGTCGTCGAGCGCCCGGGCGCAGGCGGACTCGTCGCGGCGCGGCGCGCTGCGCAAGCTCGCCGTGCTGGCCGGGGCCGGCGTGCTCGTGGGCGGCGGCGTCGGCGTCTACTACGCCGTCAGGAAGCCCGACGACGTCGAGACCAGCGCCGACTCGCTCGAGCTGCAGAAGCGCGAGGGCTGGGACGTCGGCGATCCCGGCGGGCCGCTCGAGCTGCCCGGCGAGACCGCGATGGACGCCGAGGGCTCGGCCTCCTGGCGCGGCAGCCTCGACGACACGCTCGCAGGCACGCTCGCGCCCGCGCAGGTGCGCCTGCAGCCGTTCCAGGTGCCGACGCTGTTCCAGGTGGTGGGCCTGCCGCAGTCGGCGAGCCTGCGCCAGGCGCTGCGGCCCATCCACACGCCGCAGATGGAGCAGGCCTTCGGCCGCGCGACCGCGCTCGGAGAGCTCTTTGCTGCGGTCGAGTGGCCGACCGACACCGCCGTCGTGATCGATCTGCCGGGGCCCGAGGCCGTGGCGGCCGCGGCGGCGCTCGCGCCGCACTTCGAGCCGGTGTTCGTGCTCGACAACTGGCCACACCCGCTCGGCGTGGTCCCCTCGCACCTGACGCTGGCGGCCGCGCTCTACTACCTGCCCGCGTTCCGCCAGGGCAAGGCCGCGCGCACGCAGAAGGCGGCGCCCGTCTTCGTGCTCGATCGCAACCGCCTCGCCAGCTACCGCGACGACGGCGACCGGTTCGACAACCGCTACACGGCGCGCCTGCCGGGGGCGGACGCGCTGCGCAAGCTCGACGTCAAGCACGTCCTCTACGTGACGCCCGACGACAAGCAGCTCGGCGAGCTCGACGACCTCAACGACGAGATGGTCGCGCTCGACAAGGCGGGCATCGACGTCAAGGTGGTCGCGATGAGCGACTTCCAGCCGGGCGAGTCGAACGACCAGGGCGCGGAGACGACGGCGCTCCTGGCGGCGCCAGGCAGGCCGGCGCCCGACGGCGGGACCGCGGTGGCAGCGGCGGGCGCGGCGGGCACGCCGGGTGCGCACGCGGCGAACGCGACGACGGTGGTGCACCACTACCACTACGGCTCGCCGCTCTATGGCTCCTACTGGTTCTGGAGCGCCTACGCCTGGCACGCGCCGCCGCGCGTGATCATGGTGCCGGGGCGTGCGGCGCCGCCGCCACCGCCGCCGAGGCCCTCGAACCTCTCGAGCGGCCACGTGTTCCGGCCGTCGCCGCGGCCGACCGTGTTCTCGAGCCGCACGGTGGGCGGCGTCGCGAGCGGCGTCGGCAAGCAGAAGCCGAGCGGCTTCGGGCGCGTGTCGTACCGCGCGAGCGCGCAGACGGGCCGCTTCGTCAGCCCGAGCCTCGGCCGCTCCGGCTCCTTCGGCCGGACGCGCTACGGCGGCACTTCGGCCTAGCAGCGAGGGCCGCTGCGTGGTGAATCCCTAGCCCCAGGAGAGCGCGTGGGCGGTCAGAACGGACACGGGACCTACGAGATGGAGTACGTCTTCTTCGGCCTGCAGGTGGTGGTCAAGGCGATCCGCGGCGACGAGCTGCGCGCCAAGCTCCACAAGGTGATGGCAGAGGCGTCGAGCGAGCAGTCGCTCGCCGACAAGCGCAGCTTCTACAAGAAGCTCGTCGGCGTCCTCGTGGACGCGATGCCGGTGTTCGAGAAGGGCTTCTGGGACTACCTCACCGAGGGCGCCCAGGAGGAGTTCGACGGCTGGTGCGCGGAGATCGAGGGCACCATCGCCACCGAGGAGGAGGAGCTCGGCAAGGCGGCCGACGAGACGCACCGCCTGACCACCGACAAGGACTTCGTGATCGTGTCGGTGATGCTGCTCGTCGAGCGAGGGAGCCCGAGCGACGACACGCTCGCGGCGAGGTGTGACCTGCCGGAGGCGGAGTACTTCACGCGGCAGACGTTCGCGCACCTCCTGCACACGCTGCCGATGCTGTCGTTCCAGAACGTGCAGGCCGACGCGATCTACCTCGCGCCCGGCAACGAGGAGGACGGCTTCGCGTTCGACGATCTCATCGGCGAGGGCTACGAGTACCTCAAGGACCTGCGGTAACGGGGTCCAGCGAGCGCGTGCGCGTCTGCGTCGTCGTGCCCGCGCTGAACGAGGCCTCGCGCCTCGCGAGCGGGCGCGTGCTGGAGGTGCTGGCGGATCCCGACGTCTCGCTCGTCCTGGTGGACGACGGGTCCACCGACGGGACGCGCGCCGTGATGGAGAACCTCGCGCTGCGCGCTCCGGGGAGGGTCGTGGTCAGGGTGCTCCCGCGCAACCGCGGCAAGGCGGAGGCGGTGCGCCTCGGCCTGCAGGCCGGGATCGCCGCGGGCGCGTGGGCCGTCGGCTATCTCGACGCGGACCTCGCGACGCCGCCGAGCGAGCTCCTGCGGCTCGTCGCGCACCTGCGCGCCCAGCCGGCGCGGCGGGCCGTCCTCGGCGCACGCGTGGCGATGCTCGGCCGGGACATCCGGCGGAGCATGCTCCGGCATTACACCGGGCGCGTGTTCGCGACGGCCGCGAGCCTCGCGCTCGGCGTGGCGGTCTACGACACGCAGTGCGGAGCCAAGCTGTTCCGCGTCGACGCCACGCTGGCCGGCGCGCTCGCCGAGCCGTTCGCGGACCGCTGGGCGTTCGACGTCGAGCTGCTCGCGCGCCTTCTTCGTGGCTCTGTCGGCGCGCCGGGCTGGCCCTGCTGCGCCATCGAGGAGGTGCCGCTCCTCTGCTGGCAGGACGGCGGCGACTCCAAGGTGCGCCTCGGCGCCGCCCTGCGGGCGACGCTGTCGCTCGCGCGCCTCGCGCTCCGGCACCGGCGCGCTGACTGAGGCTGGCGTCAGCCGCGGACGAGGCCGGCCGCTTCCAGCTCGCGCAGGCCCTCGGCCACGCGGTCCGTCGGGCGCTCGCCCTTGCACCACTCGATGAGCGGCCCGAGCGACTCGGAAAACGCGTGCTCCGCGGAGAACCCGAGGACCTGCCGAGCCCGCCCGGGATCGGCGACGCAGTGGCGGATGTCGCCCGCGCGGAACTTGCCGAGGCGCTCCGGGGCGATCGCGAGCCCGAGCGCGCGAGAGAGCGCCTCCCCGACGGCGAGCACGGTGGTCGGCCGGCCCGTGCCGACGTTGAGCGCCTCCGCCCCCGGCAGCTCGCTCTCGGTGGCCATCACGACCGCGCGCGCCACGTCGCGCACGTCGATGAAGTCGCGGCTCTGCAGGCCATCCTCGAAGACGAGCGGCGGCTGACCGGCGAGGAGGCGCCCGAGGAAGATCGCGGCCACGCCGGTGTAGGGGTTCGACAGGCTCTGCCGCGGGCCGAAGACGTTGAAGAAGCGCAGCGCCAGCGTCGGCAACCCATACGCCTTACCGAATGCGATGCAGAGGTCCTCCTGGTGCTTCTTCGTCGCGGCGTAGACGCTCGTGAGATCGGCGGGCTTGGCCTCGCTCGTGGGCGCGGGCGCGAGGTCCTCGTCGCAGCGCGCGCACGGCACCTCCCAGCGGTGCGCCGAGAGCCGCGCGTCTTCGCGCGCGCCGGGCTCCGTGCCGCCGCACCTGCCGCAGCGGTAGGCGCCCTCTCCGTAGAGGCTCATCGAGGAGGCGACCACGAGCCGGCGCAGGTGCCTGGCCCGGGGGACCAGCGCCTCGAGGAGGATCCCCGTGCCGTGGCAGTTCGACAGCGTGTAGTAGGCCGGCTGGTACATCGACTGGCCGACGCCCACGGTCGCGGCGAGGTGCACGACGCGCGTCCCGTCGTCGAGCGCGCGCCCGACCTCCACCGGGCACGTGACGTCGCCGAGGTGGAAGCGCACCCGGCCGGCGCGCACGTGGCCCTCGATGTGCCTGGGCGTCGCGGCGCCCCCGCCGTGGACCTGCGGGTCGAGGCTGTCGAGGACCGTGACGTCGTGGCCGCGATCGACGAGCCGGTCGACCACGAACGAGCCGATGAAGCCGGCGCCGCCGGTCACGAGGACACGCTCCGTCACGTCGGGAGCTCCCTGACCACGACGCCGCGCGCGGCGAGGAAGCGCTTGGCCTCGGGGATCGTGTGCTCGCGAAAGTGGAAGAGCGACGCCACGAGCACCGCATCGGCGCCCGCGGCGAGACCCTCGGCGAGGTGCTCGAGCGTGCCAGCGCCGCCCGAGGCGATGACGGGCACGCCCACGCACGAGGTGACGGCCCGGAGCAGCTCGAGGTCGTAGCCAGCGCGCGTGCCGTCGCGGTCCATGCTCGTCAGCAGGAGCTCTCCGGCGCCATTTTCAGCCATGCGCACGCACCATTCGATCGCGTCGAGCTCGGTGGCCTTGCGCCCGCCGTGCGTGAACACGCGCCAGCGCGCACCGTCCCGCTTGGCGTCGACCGCCACCACGATGGCCTGCGCCCCGAACCGATCCGCCGCGCGCGCCACGAGCGTCGGGTCCTCGACCACGGCCGTGTTCATCGCGACCTTGTCGGCCCCGGCGAGCAAGAGGCGCCGCACGTCCTCGACCGTGCGCACCCCGCCGCCCACGGACAGCGGCATCATCACGCGCTCGGCGACGCGCGCGACCACGTGGTCGATCGTCTCGCGCCCCTCGTGCGACGCGGTGATGTCGAGGAACGTGAGCTCGTCCGCACCCTCGGCGTCGTAGCGCTCCGCGGCCTCCACCGGATCGCCGGCGTCGCGCAGGCCCTCGAAGTTGACGCCCTTGACCACGCGCCCGTCCCGCACGTCGAGGCACGGGATGATGCGCTTGGCGAGGGTGCTCGGTCGGGTGGTCATCGCCGCAGCAGGGCCTCGGGATCCGTCGTGGTCAGCAGGTAGTTCAGCCATTCGGGGTGGCCCACGATGCGATCCTGGCGCACCGGCCCGCCGGGCGTGAGGAGAAAGTACCGGTAGCCGAAGGGGCCGAGGATGCGCTCGAGCGCGGGGCCGTCCGCGCGATCGAGCACCTCACAGACGATGGTGGGCCGGTGCTCGTCGAGGATGCGCCGCATGCCAGCGAGCACGTCGGGCTCCGTCGTCTCCGTGTCGATCTTCACGAGGTCGATCGGCCCGCGACCGGCGAGGTGCTCGTCGAGCGTGACGCAGGTGACGCGGAGCGGGCGCACCTCACCGCCGGATCCGACCATGAACTGGCGCGACAGGCTGACGCTCGACGGCAGGAGGGTCGACGCCGGGCCCGTCCAGAGGTCGACCTCCCCGGGCTCGCGCCCGACCGCCGCGCGGACGCACTCGACGTTCTGCAGGCCGTTCTCTCGTACGTTGCGCTCGAGGCGCTCGAACATGGCGGGAACGGGCTCGAAGGCGATCACCTGCCCGCCGGGGTTGGCGTGGGCGGCGAGCAGCGCGAAGTAGCCCACGTAGGCGCCGACGTCGAGGGTCCTTCGCGACCGGCTCGCCAGCTCGAAGAAGAGCGTGGTCGTCTCGGGCTCGTAGCCGGCCATCCCGCGCCAGAAGAGCTGCGTCGAGATCCAGTCGTCGGCGCGGGACCATAGCGCGAGCACGTGGCCATTCGGCAGGCGGACCTCCGTCCGGCCCGCGCGGTGCACGTGCTTGACGATCCACTCGGGCCGCAGGCCGCCCGCTGCGTCCAGCAGCGCACGCGCTGGCCCCGTCAGCAGGGGGTTGACCCTCGGCGAGGCCCGCGCGTCCCGGATCAGCTTCGAGACGGCGCCCATCAGGCGCACGCCAGCGCCTCGGCGAGAGTGACCTTGCCCTCGTACAGCGCGCGGCCGAGGACGCATTCCTGGATGCCGGCGGCCCGCAACTCGTGCAGGTGGGCGACGCTGCCGACGCCGCCCGAGGCGATGACGGGGATCTGCACCGCGCGCTGCAGGGCGGCGGTCGCCTCGACGTTCGGGCCGACGCCGAGCCCGTCGCGCCGGACGTCCGTGTAGAGGACCGCGGCCGCGCCCACGCTCGCGGCCTCGCGCGCGAGGTCGACCACCGAACGATCGGAGGCCGCAGTCCAGCCGCGCGTCAGCACGCGGCCGTCTCTTCCGTCGACGGCCACCACGATGCGACCCGGATGACGCGCGCAGAGCGATGCGAGCAGGGCCGCGTCCTCCGCGACCGCCGTCCCGAGCACCACCCGATCGGCCCCGAGCGCCACGAGGTGCGCGACCGCCTCCGCCGTCCGGAGGCCGCCCCCGATCTGCAGCGGCACACGCGCTCGCGCGATGAGCCGCGCGAGGAGCGCAGCTTGCCCAGGCGGGCCATCGAAGGCGCCGTCCAGGTCGACCAGGTGGACCCGGCGCGCGCCGCCCGCCGCGAGCTCGTCGAGCACCTCGGCCGGATCGTCGCGGTACACGACCGCGGACTCACGCCGCCCCTCGGCGAGGCGGACGACCTTGCCCCCGAGCAGATCGATCGCGGGGATCACCTCCATCACGAGACCTCCAGCCAGCGCCGCAGGAACGCGAGCCCCGCGGCCTGGCTCTTCTCCGGGTGGAACTGGCACGCGAGGATCGGGCCCTGCCGGACCGCGGCGACGACGCCGCCCACGCCGTAGTCGCAGTCGAGCGCGACCACGGTGCGAGACGCGGGCACCACGCGGTACGAGTGCACGAAGTAGAAGCGCTCCCCTTCGGGTGCGAGCGCCGGCGCGGCGCCAGCGGCGGCGTGGACGGCGTTCCAGCCCATGTGCGGCACCTTCTCGCCCGGCCGCGCGACGATGCGCTCGACGCGCCCCGGCAGGGCGCCGAGGCCCGCGAAGCGGCCCCCCTCGTCGCTCTCGTCGAAGAGCACCTGCATGCCCAGGCAGATCCCGAGGAAGGGCCGTCCCCGCGCGAGGTAGGCGCGCAAGGCGGGACCGAGCGGGCCGCCGAGGGCCGCGGCGCAGTCGCGAAACGCACCTTGCCCCGGGAAGACCAGCCGCTCCGCGGCTTCCACGGAGGCGGGCACCGAGGACACCACGGCCTCGGCCCCCGCGCGCTCGAGGGCCCGCGCGACGCTCGCGAGGTTGCCCATCCCGACGTCCACGACGGTGACGCGAGGCTTCATGGACCGAGCACGCGGCGCGGATCGATGCCGCTCCTCTTGCACTTGCGGAGGAACTGGCCCACCGCCACGAAGGCGAGCAGGTAGATGACGATCTGCGCGCGCATGCGGAACGCCGTGCCGACGTTGCCGGCGACGAGCGCGTAGGCCGGGGTGAGGAGCGCCGCGAAGAGGACCATCGGAGAGACCCGATCGAAGCGCCATCGGACGGCGAAACGCAAGCCTGCCCAGAGTGCCGGCACGAACGACCACCAGACGAGGAGCTCCGGGAGCGTCGCGATGGAGCGCGCCGACGTGAACTGCCATGGGAACGGGCCGAACAGGAGGACCACCATGCCGACCGGAAGGAACCCGAGCGCGCCGCCGGCGGTCGAGGTGTCGACGGCCTTTGCGAATCCGGAGTCGGCGCCAAGGGCCATGCCTGAGCGATAGTCAGCGACGCGCTCGAGCGAGAGGTCGGCGGTGCTCTCCTGCGCGGAGCCGGCCACGCCCACCACGACGAGGACGAGCACGAGGGCGCCGGCCGTCACGGCCTGCTTGACGAACCCCGTCGCCGCGCGGAGCCCCGGCGCCACGATCATGGCGCCGAGGACGGCGAGGCCCGCGAAGTAGAGCATGTAGTAGCGCACCGGCCACACCGCGGCGAGCGGGCCCACGACGCCGACGAGAGCGAGGAGCGAGAAGCGCTCCTTGAGGCGCATGCACGAGTACACGGCGAGGCTGACGAGGAACGTCACCACCGTGTCCTTGCTCGCGATGGCGCTCCACATCACCAGCGAGGGGAAGAGCGCCGTCAGCTGGACGGTGCGCCGCGCCACCGCCGGGTGGAACGCCATGCGCGTCTGGTGGTACGCGAGCAGGACGAGCAGCGTGCCTAGCAGGGCGTTCAAGGCAGCCGCCGCCATCGGGTGGTTGCCGACGACGTAGTAGACGGCCCCGGAGACGTAGAAGTAGCCGTAGTTGTGCGGTCGCCCCTCGGCCATGTCGATCGCGGGGCCCCGACCCCGCCAGCCGTCGGCCATCGCCATGCCGATGAGCTCGTAGCCGTCGGCGTCGTCGTGATAGATGCGGAGCTCACGCACGACCTCGAAGCTGGTCGCGAGGCCGAGGCGCAGGAAGAGTGCGATGGCGAGCCAGCGGACGAGCCACTGGGATTCCGCACCCGGCAGCCGGAGCGCGAGCACCGTGCAGAGGACGAGCCCGCCTCCTCCGAGCACGATGAGGGGGATGAGGAGACTCACCGCCTCGATTATCCGCGCGCGAACCCGTCTTGTCGAAGCGCCGCGGCGTCGCGGTAGGTGACGAGGCCTGACGAGCCGGCCTCGAAGACCGCGCGCGTCGCAGGGTCGAGGAGCGCGCGGCCCTCGGCGACCGCGGTGGCGTAGATGCCGGGCTGAAGGGCGGCGAGCGCGGGCGAGGGGCGAATCGGGTGCACCATGAGCTCGAGCACCTGGCACGGGGCGCGCGCGAGCAGGCGTGCGTAGGCCTGCGGCCCGGGAGGGTCGAGGTCGTCGAACACGCTCGCGAAGCCGTCGGCGACGAAGGGCGCCCCGGCGCTGACCGCGCGCCGGCAGAGCAGATCGAGGAGCAGGCGCGGGAGCACCGAGCGGAGGCGCGGGACGTGGTGCGCAAAGGGCACACGCACCGGGAGCGCGCGCGCGCGCGCGCACGCGAGGACGGCGGGCAGGACGCCGGGCAGCACCTGGACGTGCTGGTGCCCGTCGAGGTGGGTGGGGCGGACGCCGAGCTCGGCGAGCCGATCGAGCTGCGCCGCGAGCTCTCGCGCCACGTCGTCCCGTGACACGCGACCGGCGAGCGCCCGGACTGTGAGCGCGGCCTGTCCGTGGAGGCGTCCAGCTCCGTCGACGAGGGTCGGCACGGAGCGCGGCGAGCAGATGGGGCGGCCGAGCGTGAGGTTGAAGTGCAGGCCCACCCCCAGGCGCGGCAGGCTCGCGGCCATCCGGGCGGCGTGCTCGCTCGCGGGGGCCGCAGCGAACAGCGTCGCGCTCGAGAGCGTGCCCGCCTCGTGGGCCGCGGCCACGGCGTCGTTGACCTCGGGCGCGAGCCCGAAGTCGTCGGCGTTCACGATGAGCAGGGGCCTCGCCGTCAAGGCACGCGCGCCACGGCCAGCAGGTGGTTCGACAGCTCGCGCAGCAGCGGCGCGGCCGCGCCGCTCCACAGTCGCCGATCGAGCGGCGCCCAGCGGCGGAGCAGCGTCGGGACCAGCGCCGGCGCCAGGCGATCGAGCCAGGTGAACGGACCGAGGAATCGCCCGTCGACCTCCACGTCGGAGAAGCCCGCCGCGGTGAGCGCGCGCGCAAGGCCGCTCGCCGACGTGAAGAACTGCCGAAGCGGCGTCAGGCCCGGCACCGGCAGGCGCGCGGCGACCTGGTTGATCGCGGCGTAGCCGTGCAGGGCCCAGCGGGGCGCGGCGGTGACGATCGCGAGCCCGCCGGGGCGCAGCACGCGCCGCAGCTCCGCGAGCGCGGGCGCGGCGTCCGGCAGGTAGCGCACGACCTCGATCGAGATCGCGACGTCCACGCTGGCCGTCCGGATCGGCAACGCGCGCACGTCCGCGCGCACGACCGGCTGACCAGCGGCCCGGGCGTGGCCGAGCATCTGCGCCGCGCCGTCGAGGCCCACCGGCCGGAACCCGAGGTGTGCCAGCCAGCCGAGCCAGAAGCCCGCGCCGCAGCCGGCGTCGATCGCGAGCCGCCCGCGTCCCTCGCCGAGGCGCTCGGCCATCCAGCGCGCGACCTCGGCGCGGCCGTAGTGAAAGGCCGAACGGAAGGGATCTCCGCCGCCGAGCTCCTCGTAGCGTCGCGCGAACAGGGCGGCCTGATCGTCGTGCACGGCAATGGCGTCCGCCACGAGATCAGTCTAGTCCGGGCGGCGGGCGCGGACACGAAGAGTGTCGCCGAGCGCGGCGAGACCCAGCAGCCGGTTGACGGCCTCGATGCCGACGTCGCGCAGCACCTCCACGAGCGCTCCCGCGGCCGCCGCGGGAGCGGCGGGTGCCACGCCGGCGGGCCCGGGTGCCGTCGCGCGGTCCGATGCCGGTGTCCGCCGCCTCGGGAGCAACGCGCGGAGTCCCTCGAGATCGAGCCCGCTCGTCTCGACCGTCACGTCCACGAACCCCGCGCGATCGAGCAACGCCCGAACGCTCGCCGTGGTGAAGAGGTGCAGGTGCTCGTCCGTGACCACACGCCAGCGCGACCCGGCGAGGCGCCCGCTCGACCCCCACAGGTTGGGCGTGGTCAAGAAGGCCGTGCCGCCGGGACGCAGGAGCGCGCGCGCCGCGCGGAGGTACGCGAGCGGATCGGGGAGGTGCTCTATCACCTCGATCGCGACCACCCCATCGAACGACGCCGGCGAAAACGGCACCGTCTGGAGGTCGCCCTCGTGCAGCCGCTCACCGAGCGAGGGCCGCAGGAGCGCGCAGCAGGACGCGGACACCTCCGTCGCCCACATCTGCCGCCCCGTGGAGGCGGCCGCTCGCACGAGGTGACCGGCGCCGCAGCCGATCTCGAGCAGTCGGCCCTCGGGCAGCGTGCGCGCCAGCCGCGCGAGGCGACGCCCGACCAGCGCCGAGGGCGGCCGATCGTTCCGGCCCATGTAGTCGTACCAGCGCACGAGGGCCGCGTCGTCGGGCAGCTCGGGCTGGTACCAGGTGCCGCACGCGCAAGCGACGAAGACGAGGGGCTGCTCGCGGATGTCTCGCTTTCCGTGCGGGCGGTGCGTGGCCACCACCGCCCGCGACCCGCAGGCCGGGCACGCGCGCGCGGCCGTCGGGGGCGTCCCGGCGGCGCTCACGCAGCGTCCCCTCGACGGACGCCCTCGGCGACCCGACGCAGCAGGCCGGCCACCTTTTCGCCGACCACGCGGGAGCCGAAGCGCGCGCGGACGAACTCGCGGCCCCGCTCGCCGAGCGACGTGCGGAGCGTGGCGTCCCCGCACAGGTGATCCAGGTGCTCCACCCAGGCGGCGTCATCGGCGGCGAGCAGGCCCCGCTCCCCCGACGCCACGAGGGCGGGCAGGACGCCGGTAGGCGACACCACCGGTGGAATGCCGAGCGCCATGTACTGCAGGGCCTTGAAGCCGCTCTTGCCCCTGGCCCAGTCCTCGTCGGGCTGCGGCATGATGCCCACGTCGAGCGCGAGCAGGTCCGTGACCTCGCTCGACGAGCGCCACCGGATGAAGTCGACCGGGACACCCGGCAGCGACGGCTGGCCGTTCGAGATGACGCGCAGGCGGTAGGGGCGCCGGCGAGCGAGCGCGGCGAGCGCGGGCCCCAGCGCCTCGAGGTAGCGCAACGTCGAGTGGGAGCCGGTCCACCCCACCACGGGCTCCGAGACGTCCGCGTGGCGCTTCTGCGCGGCGTAGGCGCCCTCGGTGTCGAGCGTGGTGGGCACGAGCTCGACCCAGCCGCAGTGACGGCGCGCGTACGAGGCGAGGTGCTCGTTCGCGACCAGGCAGAGCCGCGACGCCCGGCAGATGCTCGCCGTCTTGCCCGGGAACTTGAGGAGCGGTGCGAGCGGATTGCTCGGGTTGGCGTTCGGCAGCCAGATCGAGTCATCGAAGTCGTAGACGAGCGGCCGCGTCTGCCCGAGCAGCGGCTCGAGCAGGGCCGGTCCGAGCGAGAGCGCCTCCCTGTGCACGAGGACCACGTCGGCTCGGCGGACCTGACCGAGCACGCCGAGGCGGCGCAGCGACGCGGCGGCCACGGCAACGCCCTTCTCGAGCGTGCGACCGGGCTGCTCGAGCAGCTCGTAGAGCGAGGGCGTCTGGAGCGGCACGAGCTGCACCTCGATCGACGCCGCGCGCAGGTGTGGCAGCCACTGTTCGATCCGGTAGCGCTGGCTCGGCGCGCGATCGGCTGGGTACGGCACGAGCGCCAGCACGCGGATCATCCCGACATCGTAGCCTCCGAGGGGGCCGCTGTACGATCGAGCCGTGCGCATCCTCTACCTCTCGTACGACGGGATGACGGACCCGCTCGGCCAGTCCCAGGTGGTGCCCTACCTCGAGGGGCTGTCACGCCTCGGACATCGCTTCGTCCTCGTCAGTCACGAGAAGCCGGGGGCGACGCCGGTCCCCGCGCTGGCCGAGCGTCTCGAACGCGCGTCGATCGACTGGGTGCCGCTTCGGTATCACGCACGGCCTCGCTTGCCCGCGACCGTCTACGACATCGCCCGCATGATCGCCGAGGGCGGCGTCCGCCACCTGCGCCAGCGGTTCGACCTCGTGCACTGTCGGAGCTACATCGCCGGAGCCGCCGGCCTCGCGCTCCGGCGCAACCTCGGGTTGCCGTTCCTGTTCGACATGCGCGGGTTCTGGATCGACGAGCGGACGACGAGCGGCAACCTGCGGTCACCGGCCCAGGAGCGCCTCCTGCGGGGGCTCGAGCGGCGCATGGTGCTCGGCGCCGACGGCATCGTGGTCCTCACCCGCAAGGGCATCGAGACCATGTTCGGGTGGCCCTACGTCGGGCCCGAGATCCACCCTCGCTTCCAGCACATCCCGACCTGCGTCGACCTCGCCGCCTATGCCCCGGCGTTCGAAGCGCGTCGGGCGCGCGTCGCCTCGGCGGCGGAGCCTCGCACGTTCACGTATCTGGGCGCCGTCGGCCTCTGGCACTCGCCCGAGGACATCCTCCGGTTCGCGGAGGTGGTGCAAAGGCGCCTGCCGGAGGCGCGGTTCCGGTTCCTGGTCTCCGTGGGGCAGGACCTCCTGCGTGACGCGATCGCGCGGACGAGCCTCGGCGATCGCTGCTCGATCGCAAGAGTCCCGCACACGGGCATCCCCGCCGAGCTCGCCGACGCCGACGTGGGCTTCTTCTTCATCCGGCCTTCTGTCGCCGAAGCGGCCCGATCGCCGACCAAGCTCGGCGAGATGCTGGCGGCGGAGGTCCCGGTGGTGACGGGGAGCAGGATCGGCGACGTCGACGCGATCGTCCGCGAGGGCGTGGGCGCGATCGCCGAGACGCTCGACGCCGGGGCGATGGAGGCCGGCCTCGAGGCGCTGCTCGGGCTCTGGCGCGCCGGCGCGGTGGCGCTGGCGGAGCGATGCCGGCGCACGGCCGAGGCCCACTTCTCGCTCGCGCGCGGCGTCGCGGCCTACGACGCGCTCTACCGGCGCATCGCGCGGCCGAGCACGCGCAGCGGATAGCGCGCGAAGTGACCGAGGGTGGCGGGATCGTGCGCGATGGCCGACGTCGCGTGGCGCAGAAAGCTCGCGATCGCCCCGCTGTCGAAGTACGAGCCCGCGAGGACGAGGTGGAGCCGCGCGTACGCCTCATCGCGGGGCACGGGCGGCCCGGGCTCTGCGAACGCCTTGTCGTAGGCGCGCAGCATCTCGCGCTCCATGCGGGCCACGTTCCTGTGCATGTTGGCGCCGTGGACGCGATAGAGGAGCAGCGGCTCGTCGACGAAGGCGACGGGACCCTGCGCGGCGGCGCGGCGGTAGAGGTCCCAGTCCGCCGAGGTGGACAGGCCCTCGTCGAAGCCGCCGAGGCGCTCGAACGTCGCGCGCGGCAGCAGGGCCCCGCTGCCGCCACCCAGGATTCCGCCGGGCCCGAAGCGCAGCAAGGCCGCCTGCACGTCACCCTGGCCGCCGTCGGACCGGCCGCCGGTCACCCGCCCGATGCCGTCGATCTCCACCACGGCGCAATGCACGAGGGTCACGTCGGGGCGCGCGGCGAGGCGCTCGACCTGGCGTGCGACCTTGTGCGGGTGCCAGACATCGTCGGCGTCGAGGAAGGCGACGACCTCGCCCGTGCACGCGGCGACGCCGCGGTTCCGCGCCGCGGACACCCCGCGGTTTTGCTGACGGAGGACGCGGATCCGGTCGCCGAAGGCGGCGAGCGCCGCTGGGGTCTCGTCCGTCGAGCCGTCGTCCACCACCACCACCTCGCACGGATGCGACTGGGTGAGGGCGCTCGCGACGGCCTCCGCCACGAAGCGGGCGTGGTTGTACGCCGGCACGATCGCGGAGACCCTCACCCAAGGATCTCCCGGTAGACGGCCTCGTAGCCCCGCACCATCGCCTCGACGGTGAACCGCCCCGCGTGCACGCGCGCCGCGGCCCCGAGCCGGGTCGCGAGCGCCCGGTCGGTCAGCAGGCGCACGATGGCGAGGGCCAGCGCGTGCACCTCGCCCTTCTTCACGATAAGGCCCGTGGCCTCGTGCAGCACGACCTCCGGTAGGCCGCCCGTGTCGCTGACGACGGCTGGCACGCCGAGGCTGGCCGCCTCCAGCGCCGCGAACCCGAACGACTCGGCCAGGCTCGGCAGCGCGACCAGCCACGCGCGCGCGACGAGCGCCCCGGGGGGGTCGACGAAGCCCACGAGGCGCACGACGTCCTCGAGCCCGCGCGCCCGGATGGCCGCCTCGAGGCTCGCTTGCTCGGGTCCGACGCCGGCGATCACGAAGCGCACGGCCGGGACGAAGAGGCGCACGATGCCGGCCGCGGCGACGAGGTGATGCAGGCCCTTTTCCTCGTGCAGACGCGCGAGCGTGACCACGAGCGGAGCGCCTGGATCGAGGCCGAGGCGGCCGAAGAGCCCCGCACCACCGTCGGCGGGCGCCGCGAGCGGGTGGGCGCCGTTGTAGACGACGGTCACGCGCGCCGCGGGCACGCGCTCCTCCTCCACGAGGATTCGACGCGTGGCTTCCGACACGGCGATCACGCGATCGGCGTGCCGTGCGCAGGCGGCGTCGAGCGCGACGTGCCAGCGCTTGCCGAGGCGCGAGTTGTGGTCGGAGTGGTGGCGTGTGAAGACGAAGCGCCGTCCCGCGAGGCGCGCGGCCGGAAGCGCGATCGCCGTGGGCCAGAAGCAGTGGGCGTGCACGAGGTCGGCGCCCATCGACTCGAGCAGGCGCGCCAGCCGCAGCGTCGCGAGCGGGCAGCCCCGCGGCAGCGCGACGTCGAGGGAGAACGTGGGCACGCCGCGCGCTCGCATGGCGGCCTGCAGCGCGCCCGCGGGCGAGCACGAGCCGATCGCGATGGGGAAACGGTCGCGATCGTGCCGCTCCGCCAGGGCGCGGAAGAACGCCGTGTCGGCGCTGGCGTCGATGAGGTGGCAGACGCGTGGCATGTCAGCCGGGGTAGCGGCGCAGGCCCTCTCGGACCCCCCTGACGATCGCCACGCCCACCGCGAGGTCGTAGGCGCGCCGCGAGAGCGCGGTGTCCGGCGCCAGGCGCTCGGCGAGGCGGGCCAGGCGCACGCACACGTCCTGGCCGCGGTCCGACGCGAGCGCGCCCTTGGCCAGCTTGCGAACCACCGTGCGCGCGCGATCGCCCGGGCGCAGCGGGCCATTTTCCACGACGAGCGCCTCGCGCGGGCTCGCGGCCCCGTACTTCCGCCAGAGGAGCACGTCCGAGATGGCGTAGAGGCGCTGCCGCTCGCAGTACTTCGGCAGGTCGACCGCCCAGTCGTTGTGCCGGACCACGATGCTGGGATCGTAGTAGACGCGGGTGCCTCGCGCCCGCGCGCGCATGGCGAGCTCGGCGTCCTCGCAGCTCGAGATGGTGAAGCCCTCGTCGAAGCCTCCGAGCGCCAGCATCGACGCGCGCGGCAGGCCGAGGTTGGCCGCGGTCATCCCCTCCGTCTCCACGGCCGGGCCCCCGGCGTGATCGCGGGCGAAGCGCTCCCAGATCTCGTCCTGGTAGCGACCGAACGGCGTTTGCCGCACGCGCGGCAGGTTGACGATGCGCCCGATCACCCAGGCGTCCGGGTGCGCGCGGGCGAACGCCAGGTGGCGCGAGACGAAGTCCGGCGCCACGAGGATGTCGTTGTCGAGAAAGAGGAGGCGCGCGCCGCGCGCCTCCCGGGCCCCACGGTTCCTGGCCCGGGCGACGCCCCCGTTTTGCTGGACCACGAGCCGCAGCGGGTGCGGCATGCCGGCGCGCGCCGCATCCACGACCGGCGCCGCGGGCTCGGGCGATCCGTCGTCCACCACGATGATCTCGATGCGCGCGCCCTCCGGGTCCACGCGCCCGAGGCACTCGAGCGTCTCGGCCAGCGCGTCGGCGCGCCCGTACGTCGGCACGACGATGGAGGCGTCTGGCGCGTCGGCCATGCGCTATCCGGCGTGAGGCATCACGCGGGGAAGCTCCGGATGGCCCCCAGGATCGTCGCCACGTCGTCGTCGTCGAGGCGCGGATGCAGCGGCAGGCTGAGCGCCTCCTCGTTGAGCTGCTCCGACACCGGCAAGCGGTAGTCCGCGCCGTAGATCGGGTTCATGTGCAGCGGGTGGTACCGCAGCGTGGTGTAGATGCCGCGGTCGTAGAGGAACTTGGCGAACGCGTCGCGCCGTCCGCCGAGCACCCGCACGCAGTACGTGAAGTACGAGTGGCGCTCCTGCCGGATCGCCTCTGCGCCCTTGGGCTGGACGAGCCAGTCGATCTTGCCGAGCTCCTCCTGGTACAGGTCCCAGATGCGCTTGCGCCGCGCCTGGTTGCGGTCGAGCGCGCGGAGCTGCGCGAGGCCGATGCTCGCAGCGATGTCGCTCGGCAGGAGCTTCGGGAAGATGTCGTGGATCTCGTACTCCCACCAGCGGTCCTTGTTGGCGGAGGCCTCGAAGCCCGACTTGCCGATGCCGCAGTAGCGCAGGTTGCGGGCGCGCTTGAGCAGCTCCGGGTCCTGCGTCGTGACGCCGCCGCCCTCGCCCATCGCCAGGTTCTTGACGGCGTCAAAGCTGTAGACGCCGACGGCGCCGATGGCGCCGCAGGGCTTGCCCATCGCGGCGGAGTCCACCGCGTGCGCGGCGTCCTCGATCACCGGGAAGCCGAGCGCGAGGATCGGGTCCATGTCCACGGGCTTGCCCGCGTAGTGCACCACCATGACGGCGCCCGTGCGCGGCGTGACCTTGTCTCGCACGGTCTCGGCGGTGACGTTGTGCGTGTCGAGATCGACGTCGCAGAAGACGGGCTTGGCGCCCGCGAGCAGGACGGCGTGCCCGCACGCGATCCACGTGAAGGCCGGCAGGATGACCTCGGCGCCCGGCGGCAGGCCGAGCAGGCGGATGGCCAGATAGAGGCCGTTCGAGCCGCTGTCGAGCAGGACGAACCCCGGCAGGCCGAGGCGCCTGGCGAACTCGGCCTCGAACGCGTAGGTCTTCGGCCCGATGCCGAGCCACTGCCGGTCGAAGCAGTCGCGGACCTCGGCCAGCTCGTCCGGCCCCACGAGCGAGCCGAACACGGAGATCTTGCTGCCGGGAGGCCTGGCCTTGACCGGTGGCGCCTTGGTCTTCGCCGGCGCCTTGGCCTTCGCCGGCGCCTTGGCCTTGGCCTTCCGGGCATGCGCTGCCTTCTTCGCGGGGCGGTTCATGCGAGCTCCACGGTCTCGACGCGTGCCCAATCGACCTTCATCACCAGGTGGTCTCCTCGGTTGGCCGTGATCGCGAGCCCGTTGCGCTCGTAGAAGCGGACGGCCGGGTTGTCTGAAAGCACTTTCAGGCCGATGTCGACACCGACGGCGGAGCGAGCGTAGGCCAGCATCATGCGCAGCGCAACGCCCATGACCCCGCGGCCGCCGGCGGCTGCGTCGCCGAGGATGACGTTGTAGATGTCCCCTTCTCCATCGAGCAGCCGCACGGCCATGCAGCCGACCGGGCGATCCTCGAACCAGACGACGAACATGTGATCGTCGGGCCGCGCGAGGTGGCCCTCCATCCAGCGCGCCTGCGCCTCGGCCGAGATGACGTCCTTGTGGAAGAAGAGGTGCCGGTGCGTGTTCTTCCAGGTGCGCAGGAGCTCGCCGTCCTGCCGCGTCACGGCGCGGAGCTGCACGGCGCAGTCCTTGGCCCGTAGGAGTGTCGGAGCGCTCGCCATGGTCGGGTGCCCGCGCCATTATAGACGCCAGGCGATGGCACGAGCGAGCGGCTCCCTGGTGGTCGTGGTCCCGGCCTACGGCGACGCAGAGCAGCTGCGCACCTTGCTGGGCGATCTGCAGCGCCAGGACGACGCGGGCTTCGAGATCCTGATCGTCGACGACGGCTCGCCGAAGCCCATCGAGCCCCAGATCGCGGACCTTCTGCGCGCGGGGCCGATCCGGAGCCGGTGCGAGCGCACGCCCAACGCGGGTGGGCCGGGGGCGCGCAACAACGGCGCCCGGCTCGCGGGCGACGCGGAGACGCTGCTCTTCCTCGACCAGGACATGCGCATCCCGCCGGGCTTCGTCGGCATCCTGCAGAGGACGCTCGCCGAGGTCGGCCCCGCCGCGCTGTCGGCCGACTTCGTCTACCGCCTGGTCGACGACGGCTCGCCGTTCGCGCGCTGGTACCTCGGGCACGCGCGCGCCTGGGAGGGCGCGCCGCAGGAGCGCTGGACGGAGCGAGCGCCGGGCGTGTTCGCCGTGCACCCGGTGAACCTGACGTCCACGAACCTGTGCATCCCACGGGCGCTCTTCGACAGCGTGGGGGGCTTTCCCGTGTTCCCGATCGCGGGGACCGAGGATCAGGCGCTCGGCCTCCTGCTCGGCCAGCGCGGCGCCGCGGTGCTGCGCACCACCCGCACGAGCGCCGAGCACGTCGAGCACCGCGTGACGTTCGAGCGGTTCTGCGCCCGTCAGCGCATGGGCATGACCGGTACGGTGACGCTCCTCCGCCGCTTCCCCGAGGTCTTCGGCGCGCTCGCCGAGAGCAGCACGCACGAGGTCAATGGCCCATGGTCCGCGCGCGACCCGCTGCCCCTGCAGGCGCGCAAGCTGGTCAAGGCCGTGCTTTCACGACCCGGCATCCAGCCGCTCGGGATGCGCGCCGTGCGCTGGCTCGAGGAGAACGCCCCGCACACGCGCGCCCTCCACCACGCCTACGAGCTCGTCCTCGGCGCCCACCTGCAAGCCGCCTGGCGCCATGGATTGACTAGCGACCGCCTCTCCTGAGCACGCGCGCATACCAGGATTCGAGCCCCGCGAAGGCATCCGTGCTCACGACGGGCATGTGCACGCCGGCTTGCAGGCGCCCAAAAAGGCCCGGCTCGACGACGAGGCGCCGCATCGCGGCTTGCAGGGACGATGCGCTCCGGAACTCGAAGAGCAACCCGTCCTGCTCGTGCCGGATGGTCTGGCGCAGACCGCCCACGGCGGGCGCGATGGTGGGCGCTCCCATCGCGGCCGCCTCGAGCGGGATGCGACCGAACGGCTCGACCACCAGGGTCGCCATGACCGCTGCGTCCATGTCGCCGTAGGCGAGCCAGCGATCCTCCGGGGAGAAGGATCCGCGCACCTCGGCGATCCCTTCGAGCCCGCGCTGCCGGACCGCGGCCCGGGCCTCGTCGGCTCCCGGCCCCCAGATCTGCAGGCAGACGTCCAGGCCCTCGGCGCGCAGGCCCGCCAGCGCTGCGAGCACGTGGAGCAAGCCCTTCGTGGGCTGTGCACCCGCCACGAAGCCGAAGCGGAACGGCCGACGAGGGCGCGACGGCCGGTTGGCGGGCAACCCGACCAGGCTCACGCCGAGCGGCACGTGCTCGATCGCGGCGTGCGGCATCGCCCGGCGATGGACCTCGGCGACGTGCTCGGAGCGCGCGAGCGCCGCGTGCACCGCCCGGCGAGCGCGCTTGCGACGCTCGAGACGATACTGATAGTAGCCGCCGTAGCGCGAGACCCGCCAGGGTAGCCGGGGAGCCGCGCGCGGCCAGCCATCGTATTCGCTGCACACGCAGGCCAGGCACTTGAGCAGCCCGGGCCCCGTGCACTCCTTCGAGTCCGGCGAGCGCAACAGCATCACGCGCACGCACACGAGCCAGAAGTCGTGCAGCGTCGCGGTCAGGGGGCATCCCGCGGCCGCGAGCGCCAGGACCCCCGCCTCTCCGAAGGGACGGCACGTGTGGTAGTCGATGAGGTCGGGGGCCAGCTCGGCGGTCACCCGGCGCACCAGGCCCTCGATGCGCCGCTCGTGGCGCCTCCAGGCCGCGAGGCCGAGGGAGAATCCGTCGGGATCGCGCAGGACGGCGGGCGGGATGCCAAGGCGGAGCACGCGCACGTCGCCGTCCTGCTCCCCCTGCAATTCGTACGGCGGAACTTGGCCGGTGCCGTCCGCGCACACGACGTCGACGTGGTGGCCATTCGCGGCGAGCTGCTGGCACGTCTCGCGCGTCGTGATCGCGGCGCCCCCGCCGTACTCGGGCGGATACGCACCGGCCACGTGGAGGATCCGCAAGGGCTTCATGCGTCCTCGAACGCCCCGGCAGCCAGCTCCTCCACCGTGCCGTGCGCGCGCAGCGATGCGGGATGCTCCTGCCCGCGCACGAATCGCCGGTGCCAGAGCTCGAAGCTCAGGGCGCGGAAGAGCCGCCACGGCTCTCGCTCGACGTGCGCGTCGTACCGCTTCAAGAGCGGTGCCGCGCGCAGGAACGGGTTGTCCATGCGGGCGAAGACCTCGCGCATCGCGGCCCCCTTGTCGTGCAGCCACCTCCGGATCGGGAACGGAAACCCCACCTTCTTGCGGCGCCAGGTGACGTCGAGCGGCAGCCACGACGAGAAGGCCTTGCGCAGGATCCACTTGAGGTAGCCGTGGCGGACGAGGAGCTCCACCGGGAGGCGGAGAGCGAGCTCCACGAGCCGGTGATCGAGGAACGGGAAGCGCACCTCGATGGGGGCGCGCATGCTGCTCTTGTCGCCCACGCGGAGCCAGTACGGCAGGAGCTGGGACTCCACGTCGAGCTGGATCCGCTCTGCCAGGGACGACGGCGCAGGCTCCTCCGGAGGCGGAGGCGCGAGGTAGTCCGGCAGCGGATCCGGCCGCTCGGGCCAGCGCTGCGCACGGAGCTCGCGGAACAGGTCGGACAGGCGGGCGCGGTCGCTCGAGAGCAGCCACTCGGCGACGGCCTCGCGGTTCCGCCCGCTCCGCCGCAGCTCGCCGATGCGAAGCGCCCGATGGAACGCGTATCCGGAGAACAGCTCGTCGCCGCCCAGGCCGGACAGGAGGACGCGAAAGCCCCGCGCGGCGAGGGCGTGCCGCACGACGAAGTCCGGCACGAGGTCCGGCGCGTGCACCGGCTCCTCCATCGCGTCCACGAAGGCCGGCAGCGCCGCGAGCGTCCAGTCGTCCTTCGGGCGGACGATGAGCGCTCGCGCGGGATACCGCGCCAGCACCGAGCGGGCCCACCGCCACTCGTCGTACTCGCGGTCGCGAAAGCGCACCGTGTACGCGGTCAGACGCTCGGGGGGCAGATGGTGACTGGCCGACGCCAGGACGCTCGACGAATCGAGGCCGCCGCTCAGCGCCAGCACCAGGGGCACGTCCGCACGCATGCCGAGCGCAACCGCTTCGGACAGTCCGGCGCGCACCTCGGCGGCCGCGTCGGCGACGCGCACCGAGGACCGGCGAGGCGGCGAGGGCGCCGACCAGTAGCGCGACAGCACCACCCGGAGCCTGGCGTCGATCTCGCAGTGGTGCGCGGCCGGAAACATGGAGATCCCGGCGAAGGCCGTGCGCTCATCCACGTCGGCGCGCGCCCAGTGGAGAAATCGAGCCGCCATGACCTCGTCCGCGCGACCGGGGCCCGTGCGCAGCGCCGAGATCTCGGAGGCGAAGGCGATCGCCCCGGGCGCGCGGGTCCAGTAGAGGGGCCGCTCTCCCAGTCGATCCCGGCACAGGAGCACGACGTCGCGGCGTGCATCCCAGAGCGCGAGGGCCCACATCCCGACCGCGCGCTCGAAGGCGCGCGCCCCCCAGGCGAGGTACGCGCGCAGCAGCACCTCCGTGTCCGTGCCGGTGCGGAACGTGGCGGCGCCGAGCTCGTCGCGTAGCTCGCGGTAGTTGTAGATCTCGCCGTTGAAGAGGAGGCACGTGCGCCCGTCCTCGGACCAGAACGGCTGGTGGCCCTCGGGGCCGGGCGCGATGACGGCGAAGCGCCGATGCGCGAGGCCCACGTGGTGCGGGCGCACCGGCACCGCCGCGAGGTCGACGCCGTCGCGCCGAAGGGGCGCGGGAGTCGTCGCGCCGACCGCGACGACCGGGGCCTGGCCGCGCGTGATGAGGGCATAGCCTTCGTCGTGGGGCCCGCGGTGCGCGATCGCCGCCGACATCGTGCGGAGACGATCCCGCCCGTCCAGACACGGATCGGCCACCACGAAGCCGGCGACGCCACACATCGGCGCTCGACGGTAGCATTCGGCGGGCCCGAAGCGCGCGGCCCTCACGACTTCTCCGATGCTATGATCGCGGGAGGTCGATCGTGCGCGTGGTCATCCTCTGCGGTGGACAGGGTACGCGGTTCCGCGAGGAGACGGAGTACCGGCCGAAGCCGATGATCGAGATCGGCGGGCGGCCCATCCTCTGGCACATCATGAAGCACTACGCGCGGCATGGGCTGGCCGAGTTCGTGCTCTGCCTCGGCTACAAGAGCGAGGTGATCAAGAGCTTCTTCCTCGACTACGAGGCGAGGACGAACGACCTCACGGTGCGCCTCGGCAAGGACCGCGCCGTGGAGATCCACGGGCACGGCGGCGACGACTGGGCGGTCACCCTCGCCGAGACAGGCCTCGCTGCGCAGACCGGGGCGCGCCTCCGCCGCGCCGCGCGCTACCTCGGCGACGGCCCGTTCTGCCTGACCTACGGCGACGGCGTGTCGGACGTCGACCTCGAGGCGCTCGTGCGGTTCCACAGGGCGCATGGGCGGCTGGCGACGGTCACCGGGGTGCGCCCCGCGAGCCGCTTCGGCGAGCTCACCGCGGACGGGGATCGCGTGGTGGGCTTTCGCGAGAAGCCCACGGGAAACGCGCTCATCTCCGGCGGCTTCTTCGTGTTCGAGCGCGCGGTCGTCGATCGCTACCTCGACGACCGTGAGGACCTGACGCTCGAGCGCGAGCCGCTGCAGCGCCTGGCGGAGGACGGCGAGCTGATGGTGCGCGAGCACGACGGCTTCTGGCAGCCGATGGACACCTACCGCGACTGGAAGCTGCTCGAGGATCTGTGGACGAGCGGTCAGGCGCCCTGGCGAACCTGGTAGCGCGATGACCCACGCACCCCTGCGCGTCGTGGTGACCGGCGCGAGCGGCATGCTCGGCTCGGACCTCGCGGCCGCGTGGCGCGAGGGCGGCGACGACGTGCTCGCGCTCGGGCGGAGCGAGCTCGACGTGACGGATCTGGCCGCGGTTCGCAGGGCGCTCACCGCGGCGCGGGCCCACGTGGTCGTCCACGCCGCCGCGCACACCGACGTCGACGGCGCCGAGCGGGACCCGGACCTCGCGCACCGCATCAACGCGATCGGCTCTGCGAACGTGGCCCTCGGCTGCATGGACGCCGCGAGCGACCTCGTGCACGTCTCGAGCTGCGGCGTCTTCGACGGCCGCAAGGCCGCGCCCTACGTCGAGACGGACCGGCCGGCGCCGCTCACCCGCCACCACGAGAGCAAGCTCGCGGGCGAAGAGGCCGTGCGGCGGCTCTGGCCGCGCCACTACGTCCTTCGCCCCGGCTGGCTCTTCGGCGGGGCGCCGTCGCACCGCAAGAACTTCGTCGCCGCGCGATGGCGCGAAGCCAAGGGCAAGCGCACGCTCGAGAGCGCGGGCGATCGGTTCGGCTCGCCGACCTACACCCTCGACTTCGCGCTCGCGGCCCGGAGGCTCGTCGCCGCGCGCGCGTACGGCCTCTACCACGTCGCCAACGCCGGGGTCGCCTCGCGCGCCGACTACGTGCGCGGGTGCCTCGCCGCGCTCGGCCTCGACGTCGCCGTGCGCGAGGTCGCCTCGAGCCACTTCCCGCGCGCCGCGCCGGTGCCAGCGTGGGAGGCGCTCGACTCGCGCGACCTGCGGCTGCGCGGCTTCCCGGCGCTCCGCCCGTGGGGCGAGGCGCTCGGTGAATACGTCCGCGAGCGCCTCGCGGGTCACCTGGAGCCGTCGCCATGACGCAACCCTTCCGCGGCGCCTACGCGGGCCGCACCGTGCTCGTGACCGGCCACACCGGCTTCAAGGGCGCGTGGCTCGCCCACTGGCTCACACACCTCGGGGCGCGCGTGGTCGGCTACGCGCTCGACCCGCCCAGCCAGCCGAGCTGCCACGGCGCCACGCGCCTGGCCGAGCGCATCGTCGATCTGCGCGGAGACGTGCGCGACCCGGTCGCCCTCGCGCGCGTCCTTTCCGACCACAAGCCGAGCATGGTCTTCCACCTCGCCGCGCAGTCGCTCGTCCGGCAGGCCTACGCCGACCCGCGCGGCACGTTCGACACGAACGTCATGGGCACGGTCACCGTGCTCGACGCCGCCTGCCGAGCGCCCGGCGTCGAGGCCGTGGTCTCCGTCACGAGCGACAAGTGCTACGAGAACCAGGAGTGGGCCTGGGGCTATCGCGAGGTCGATCGCCTCGGCGGGCACGAGCCCTACGGCGCCTCGAAGGCCTGCGCGGAGCTCGCGCTCGCGGTCTTCCGCGACCCGCGCTTCCAGGCGCGCGCCTTCGCGGGGACCACCGCGCGCACGCGGCCGCTGCCGATCGGCGCGGGACGCGCGGGCAACGTCATCGGCGGCGGGGACTGGGCGGCGGATCGGCTGCTGCCGGACATCGTGCGCGCCATCGCCGCGGGTCGCGACGTCGTCATCCGCAGCCCGCGCGCCACCCGGCCGTGGCAGCACGTGCTCGAGGCCCTGTCGGGCTACCTCTGGCTCGGCAGCCGCCTCCTCGAGGCGCCCGAGCGCCACGCCGAGAGCTACAACTTCGGCCCCGGCTCGACCGCGGTCGGCGTGACGGTGGAGGACATCGTGCACCGCATCCTCGCGCGCTGGCCCGGGCCCTCCCGGCTCGTTGTCGAGGAGGACCGCTCGGGCGCGGAGGCGGGCCTGCTGCGGCTCGACTGCTCGCGCGCCGAGAGCGAGCTCGCCTGGCGCGCGACGTGGACGGTCGACGAGACGCTCGAGCGCTTGGTCGAGTGGTACCGCGCGTTCTACGATCCGGCGGCCCAGGACCTCGCCGCCTTGACCACGCGACAGATCGACGCCTACGCATCGCGCGCGAGGGAGCTCGGGATTGCCTGGGCACGCGACGACGGCTGAGCCGCGCCGCTGCCGGGCGTGCGCGGGCGTCACGGAGACGCTCGTGGCCCTCGGCGCCGTGCCGCTCGCGAATGCCTTCACTCCGGCGGGCGGGCCGGCGCGCGACGAAGCGCAGCATCCGCTCTCCCTCGAGCACTGCGGGGGTTGCGGGCTCGTCCAGCTCGGCGAGGCCCCGCCGGACGAGGTGCTCGCGCGGAGCTTCCTGGCCGTGCGCCCGGACCCGCCGCCCGGCGCCGCGGCGGCCCTCGCCCCGCGGCTCGCGGCGCTCGGCAAGAACGCGCCCGGCACGCGCGTCGTCGACGTCGCGCACGCGCACGGAACGCTCGAGGCCGGGCTCGCGGCGCTCGGCCTCGCCGCGCTCGGCGTCGATCCGCACGGCGCGCCGGCCGGGGACGTGGTGACGCCCGCCCGCTTCGATGCCGCGGTCGCGCAGGACCTCGCGCGCGCCCGCGGCCGGTTCGACGTGGTGCTCCTGCGGAGCGTGCTCGGCCACGTCGCCGCGCCGCGCGCCTGGCTCGGCGGCGCTCGCGCGCTGCTCGAGGCCGGCGGGCGCATCGTCGCCTGCATGCCGGGCGCGCACGCGCTCGCCGCCGGGGTCGCCTTCGACCTCGTGTTCCACGAGCACCTCGCCTACTTCGACGCGGAGAGCCTCGACCGGCTGGCCAGGGCCGAGGACCTGGCGCTGGTCGACGTCGAGCACACCCCGGACGGCACGATGTGGGCCGTGCTGGCGCATGGCGACGCGACTCCTGGCCCGAGCGTGGCGCGCGCGCGCGAGGAGGCGCGCCGCCTGCCCTGGGGCGAGCTCGGCGCGCGGATCGGGGCGCTCGCGGAGCGGCAGCACGACCTCGTGGAGGCGCTCGGGCGGAGCGGCGAGCGCGTGGCCGGCTACGCCGCCGCGGCCCGCGCGATGGCGCTCTCGCTGCGCGCAGGCCTCGATGCGCTGCTCTTCGCGTGGGGCGACGCGAACCCACGCAAGCAGGGCACGCGGGTGCCGGGCGGGCGCTGCGCCGTGCTGTCGCCCGGGGCCCTGCTCGCCGAGCGCCCCGACGTCCTCGTGCTCGGCGTCTCGAGCGCGCGCGACGCGCTCTGTGCGCAGCTCCGCGCGCAGGGCTTCCAGGGCCGCTTCGTGGTGCCGTTTCCGGAGCCGGCGGTGTGGCCGTGAGCGGCCGGACGAACGTCGTCCTCGGCGGGGGCCTCTCCGGGCTGTCGGCGGCGGTGCACCTTCCCGACGCGACGCTCTACGAAGCCGAGACCGCCCTCGGGGGGCACTGCCGCACGCACCACGTGGACGGCTTCGGCTTCGACGAGGGCGCCCACGTCTTCTTCGGCAAGGACGAGGACGCGCGCAAGTGGGTCCTCGAGCCGCTCGCCGGCGAGCTCGTCGAGCACAGCGCCGAGATCTGGAACTGCTACGGCGCCGGCCACTTCGGCCGCTACCCGGTGCAGCTCAACGCTCACGCGCTCGCGCCCGAGGAGGCCACCCGCTGCGTGCTCGGCTTCTGCGAGGCCGCCCGCGACGCCGCCCGCGAGATGCCCGATCGCTACGACGCCTGGTGCCGCGCCGCGTTCGGCGACGCGTTCGCCGAGCGCTTCTTCCTGCGCTACGCGCGCAAGATCTGGACGGTCGATCCGGCCGAGCTCACGACCGAGTGGCTCGGCTCGTCCGTCGGCGCCCGCGTCACGCGCCCCTCGCTCGAGGCCGTGCTCCGCGGCGCCATCGATCCCGCGCCCCAGGCGCAGAACTACGTGCAGCGCTTCTCCTATCCGCGCACGGGCGGCTTCGGCCGCATTGCCGAGCCGCTCCGCGCCCGCCTCGATCCCGCGCGCCTCCGCCTCGGTGCGCGCCTGGCCTCCCTCGACGCGGGCCGGCGCGAGCTGCGCTTTTCGGACGGCACCGCCGCGCGCTACGACGCGACGATCTCGACGATCCCGCTGCCCGTCCTCGTGGCCGCCGCCTCCGACGCGCCCGCCGCCGTGCGCGCGGCCGCGGCGCGCCTGCGCTGGACGCGCACCCGCTGCGTCAACCTCGGCATCGATCGCGCGGACGTCGGCCCCGGCCACTGGTGCTACTTCTACGAGCCCGACGTGCCGTTCTTCCGCACGAGCGTGCCCTCGCGGTTCTCGGCCGACAACGCGCCGGCGGGCACGAGCGCGCTGACCTGCGAGCTCGCCCACGCGCCGTGGCGCCCCCTCGACGAGGACCGCCTCGTCGAGCGCGTGATCGACGCGCTGCGCCGCGTCGGCGTCCTGCACCCCGGCGATCGCGTGCTGCACGCCTCGCAGGTCGAGTGCCCGTTCGGCTACGCGATCTTCGACGCGGCCCGCGCCGAGGCGCTCGCGGAGATCCACGCGTGGATGCGCGCGCACGGCCTCGAGCCGGCGGGGCGCTTCGGCGAGTGGGGGTACCACTGGAGCTTCGAGGCCATCGGCAGCGGGCGCCGCGCCGCGGAGCGCGTGCGCGGGGCGACATGACGGCAGCCCCGGCGATCTCCGTCTGCATCCCGAGCTACAACTCGGCGCGCTGGCTCCCGCTCGCGATCGAGAGCGTGCTCGCCCAGACGTTCGAGGACTACGAGCTCGTGGTCTGCGACAACGCCTCGACGGACGACACGGCCGCGGTGTGCGCCCGCTACCCGCGGGTGCGCCGCGCCTACTTCGAGCGCCTGGTCGGGCAGGCCGGCAACTGGAACCGCTGCGTGGCCGAGGCGCGCGGGCGCTTCGTCGTGCTCCTCCACGCCGACGACGAGCTCGCGCCCGCGTTCCTCGAACGCGCGCACGCACTGGCCAGCTCGGACCCCGCGATCGGCCTCGTCCACTGCGCGGCCCTGCACATCGACACGGCGGGCGGGCGCATCGCCGTGCAGTCCGCGGGCGGGGCGACGCGCGTCGATCCCCCCGGCGTACTGCTCGAGCGCCTCCTCGTCGAGGGCTGCCTCGTCAACCCCGCCGGCGTGCTCGTGCCGAGCGCGGTGTACGACGCCGTCGGGCCGTTCTCCGAGCACGTCACCTGGTGCATCGACTGGCACATGTGGGCGCGCATCGCGATGCGGTGGAAGACCGGCTACCTCGCCGACGAGCTCGCGCGCTACCGGGAGCACCCGCAGAGCGGCACCTCGAAGGTGAGCCCCGATCAGAACGGCATCGACGAGCTGTGGGTCCTGCACGACCTGCTCGCTCAGCTCCCGGGCGAGCACGCGCACCTGCGCGCGCGGCGCGACGAGCTCGAGCGCGCGGTCGCCCACCGCACCTGGTGCTTCGCCGAGGCCCTGTGCGCCGCGGGCCGGGAGGACGCCGCGCGGAGCGGCCTCCGACGCGCGATCCGCATCGACCCGCGCCTGCTCGCGACCCCGAAGACGTGGGCGCTCTACGCGGCGACGCGCGTCGGGTACCGGTGGTTCGAGCGCCTGCAGGCGCTCCGGGGGCGCGGCTGATGTGCGGCATCTTCGGCGTGGTGGGCGGCGAGGCGCCCGCCGAGGAAGTGCTGGCGCAGGTGGTGGGCCTGCTCGCGCACCGCGGCCCCGACACGCACGGCATTGCCGTGGGCGATACATTCGCCTTTGCGCATACGAGGCTGCGCGTCATCGACCTCTCCCCCGCCGCCGCCCAGCCGATGCACGGTGCCGACGGCTCCGTGCTGGTGTTCAACGGCGAGATCTACAACTTCCGCGAGCTGCACGCGGAGCTCGAGGCGCGCGGCCACCGCTTCCGCTCGCGGAGCGACACCGAGGTCATCCTCGCCGGCTACGCCGCCTTCGGCGACGCGGTGGTGGAGCGCCTCGACGGCATGTTCGCGTTCGGCCTCTGGGACCCGCGCAGGCGCAGGCTGCTCCTCGCGCGCGATCGCGTCGGCAAGAAGCCGCTCTTCTACCGAATCGGAGGCGGCGCGACGACGCTCGCGTTCGCGTCCGAGATCAAGGCGCTGCGGGCCGCCGGTCCGGCGGCCGAGCTCGACCCGGCGGGCCTGGTGGGCCTGCTCGCCTACGGGTATCCGACGCCGCCGCACACGCTCCTGCGGGGCGTGGCGCAGCTCCCGCCTGCGCACCGCCTGACGTTCGAGCCCGACTCGGGCCACCCGCCGCGCCTCGAGCGCTACTACGAGCCGCAGCTCGGCGAGGGCCCGCGCGACGAGCGCCCCGAGCCCGTCGTGCTCGCCGACGTGCGCCGGGCCCTCGAGGACGCGGTCGCGCGGCGCATGGTCGCCGACGTGCCCGTGGGCGCGTTCCTCTCCGGCGGCATCGACTCCACGATCGTGGTCGGCCTCATGCAGCGCCTGACGGGCACCCGCGTACGCACCTTCTCGATCGGCTTTGCCGGCGACCCCCGCTACGACGAGACGCACTACGCGCGCATCGCCGCCAGGGCCTTCGGGACCGACCACACCGAGCACACGGTGCGCGCGACCGACCTCGACCTCGTCGATCGCCTGATCTGGCTGCACGACGGCCCCTTCGGCGACTCGTCCGCAGTGCCGACGTACCTCGTGTCGGGCCTCGCGCGGCAGCACGTGACGGTCGCGCTCACGGGCGACGGCGGTGACGAGCTCTTCGCGGGATACCTCCGCCTCGCCGCGGGGGCGATCACCGAGCGCGTCCCCGCGCCGCTCCGCACGGCCCTGGCGGCGCTCGGCCGCCGCCTGCCCGCGGGCCTGCCAGACCGATCGCTGCCGGCCCGCGCGCGGCGCCTGCTCGAGGCGAGCGCGCTGCCGCTCGGGGATCGCGTGGTGCGCTGGAACAGCTTCTTCGCGATGTCGCTCGACACCCTCCTGCGTCCCGAGCTCCGGCCGCACGCCGCCGGCGTGCTCGCCTTCCACCGCGACATGTTCCCGGCCCACGATCCGCGCTCGCCGCTCTGGCGGCTGCTGGCCCACAACTTCCACACGTACCTGCCGCACGACCTCCTCGTGAAGGCCGATCGCTGCAGCATGGGGCACGGCCTCGAGCTCCGCTCGCCGCTCCTCGACACGGCGCTCACCGCCCTGTGCGCGCGCCTGCCGGATCGCATGCTCGTGCGCGGCCGGACGCTCAAGTACGCCCTCCGCCGCGCCTGCGCAGACCTCCTGCCCCCCGACATCGCGCGCCGCGGCAAGATGGGCTTCGGCATGCCGCTCGCAACCTGGTTCCGCGGCGAGCTGGCGCAAGAGGTCCGCTCGACCCTGCTCGCACCGGGTGCGCGCATCAACGATCACGTCGAGCCCGCCGCCGTCCGCGCCCTCCTCGACGATCACCTCGCCTCCCGCTGCGACCAGAGCCACCAGATCTGGCTGCTCCTGACGCTCGAGCGCTGGCTGAGGGGCTCGCGCGGGGCCGCGTAGGCGCCGGGTCAGTCAGGGACCCCCGCTGCCGGCTGCGGGGGTGCCTCCGGCATCACGCGCGCGCACATGCGCGCGTAGAAGCCACCGCGCTCGATCAGCTCGGCAGGCGTGCCCGCCTCGACGACCCGCCCGTGGTCGAGCACGTAGACGCGATCGGCGCGCCGCACGCTGGAGGGCCGATGGGCGATGACGAGGATCGTCATCTTGCCGCGCAGCCGCTCGAGGCCCTCCTGCACGTGCTCCTCGGACGCGACGTCGAGTGCGCTCGTGGCCTCGTCGAGGATGAGGAGCTGCGGCTCGCGAAGGAGCGCCCGCGCGAGCGCGACGCGCTGGCGCTGCCCGCCGCTGAGCGTCAGCCCGCGTTCCCCCACGAGCGTGTCATGGCCCTGCGGCATCTCGCGCACGAGCTCCCCGAGGCCCACGAGGTCGACCACCGCCTCGAGCTCCGCCGCCGAGCACTCGGGCCTGAGGAGCTTGAGGTTCTCGCGCAGCGTCCCGCGCAGCAGGAGGCCGTCCTGCAGCACGACGCCGAGCTGCCGCCGCCAGGCGGCCACCGAGCACCGCGCCAGGTCCGTCCCGTCGATCGTGACGCGACCGGCGCCGGGCACGCGCAGGCCACACAAGAGGTCCACCAGCGTCGACTTGCCCGATCCCGAGCCGCCCACGATCGCCGTGACCTGCCCGTGGACGAGCTCGAGAGAGACCTCCGCCAGCGCCGGATCGCGACCCGGGTACGCGAACGTCACGCCCTCGAGCCGCACGCTCTCCGTGAAGGGTGGGGCACTGGCATCGCTGTCCTGCTCGGCCGACGCGGCCGCCGCCTCGAGCCTGCCGAGCTCGCGATGCACGCGCTGCAGCGACGGCCACGCCTGCTGCACTTGCACCCACGTCCCCGCGGCCGCCGAGAAGGTGGGCAGAAGACGTACCGCCGCCGCGACCGCAAGGCCCATCGCACCGAGAACGCCCTGCTCTCCCATCCGGGGCAGGAAGATCAGGGCCATGACGACGAAGCCGCAGAGGAACACGGCCTCGATCACGAGCCTCGGCGACGATGCGAGGAACGACGACCGCACCTGGAGACCACGTAGGCGCCCCAGGTGCTCTGCGACGCCGTTCTCCACGGTGCCCGCCAGACCGAACAGACGCATCTGTTTGAGTGCTCCGAAGATCTCCATGATGTAGCCGAAGGTCTCTCCGAACATCAGTCCGCGACGCTCGGCCACGGCGCGGGCGCGGCCCGACAGCCAGAGCACGACGCCCAGCGCGACCACGGCGACACCGGTGAGGCCGAGCGTGACGCTCGGGCTCACGTACAGGAGGGACAGGTAGATCATCGCCGTCGACAGGACGCTCTGCAGGAGGATCCCCGCAGCACCCAGGCCGACGCCGACATGGCCGGTGTCCTCCATGGTGAGATGGAACAGCGCGCCTTGCCGAGAATCTTGGGCCTCCGGGGGCACATGCGTCAGCGCCCGCACGAACCGCAGACGCCACTCGTCCACCATGCGGACCGACAGCGAAAAGGCCGTGTAGTTGCACCACAGGCCGAGCAGGCTGCGCCCGACATATGTCGCGCCGAGGAGTAGGAAGAAAGCGCTCGGGCGTGCTAGGAAGTAGCGGCGCAGGTCTGCGAGGATGCCGAGATCGTGCTCTGTGACCTGGGCCCCCACGACCATGCCCAGCATCACCGAGATGAGCACCATCCCGATGGTCTCGGCGGTGGCCGCCACGAGCGACAGCGCGATCATTCCGAAGAGCCGCAGCGGCTTCTGGCCCATCAGGAAACGAACAGGTCCAGCGGCCATCGGAGCTCGATCCTAGCCCACGACCCGACCGCGACCCAGGGCCCGTCCCGACGGCACGAGCCTCTCGCGCAGGATCAGGAACGGCCGTTCGATCACCCAGCCCATCACCATGCCGCCGATGAGGCTGGCGACCAAGTAGAGCATCTCCTCCTGGAGCGGAGTGAAGTCGATGCCAGTGCGCGACCGCGCGAATGGGCCGACGGCTCGCCGAATGAGCATGTGCCACAGGTATATCGAATAGGAGCTCCGCCCGATCATGGCCAACACCCTCCAGCGCCCCGAACGGTTCCGCCCGCTCGGCGGCGCACGACCGACGACCACGATGAGCAGGGCGCCAAAGCCGAGGTAGTTCAAGGTGAGCCCCCCCGTGATGAGGAACATGCTGCGCTCCTCGTCGAGCCACAGCGCCGGGCTGAGGAGGATCAGGCCCCCGAAGAGCAAGGGCAGCGCGTACCGCCTGGCCACCTCGGCGAAATCGGCCTCTGCACTAGCGCGCCAGTGGGCGATCAGCACGCCGAAGAGCAGGGCGTCGAGGCGAAGATGGGTCGGCTCGAGCTGTCGCCCATGATCGAACGGATGCTGCCAGGCGCCCCAGAAGCGCAGCCCGAGGCACAGGAGCGCGATTGGCAGGAACGCCGTCCGGAGGAGGGCCAGCGGATCGCGGGCGGTGCCCCGACGCCTGCTCGCTCCCCAGGCAAACAGCGCAAGTAGCAGGTAGAAGTGCTCCTCCACGGCCAACGACCAGGTGTGGTTCCAGATGCGGGGCGCGTAGTTCTGCACGAAGGCAGCCTCCGCCAGGAGCCGCTTGCCTTCATGCGGGTAGCCATAGCGACTCGCCGCGATGCTCCCGAGCACGAGGAAGACGTAGAAGCTCGGGTAGATCTTGAATCCACGCCGCAACAGGAACCGCCCGGGGCAGAAACCACCCGTCTCCCGAAGCTCCTCGAGGATGAGCCCGCCCACGAGGAACCCGCTCAGGACGAAAAAGAGATCGACACCGATCCAGCCGGCCCTCTCCCAGACCCGCAAGGCGGTGGGCCCTGCCTCGACCGAGCCAGGGCTCATGTGACGACCCAGCACCAGGACGATCGCCAGACAGCGCAAGGCGTCGAGCTGCGCCAAGCGGCCTGTCGGCGCACCTGCTGGCTTCGTTTCTCCTTCGGTCGAGACGGACATCGGAGTGCGCCTGCCGGCGCCGATCAGGCGCGTACTCGCGCGTTGTCCGCGTAGGCGCCCTCCAGCGCACGAGCCGCTGCGGCGCGCGAGTGGACCAGTTCGAAGCGCGCTCTGGCGCGGTGAGACAGCTCGGTCAAGCGCTCCTCGGCGCTGCTGACCGCCTCCATTGCCAGCTCCAGCGCGCGGACGTCGCCAGGCGGTACGAGCACGCCTGCGCCGTCGGCGAGCAGATCAGACATTCCGCCCACATCGGAGCCAATGGTCGGCCGTCCCATGGCCAGCGCCTCGATCACGATGGTCGGGCTCCCTTCGGAGATCGACGGCAACACCAGGACGTCGATCGATTCCAGGAACGCGTCGCGCCCCTGCTGAGAGCGGTAAGGGGGCAGCAGAGTGATCACCCCCCCGTACTCGCTCGAGACCGCCTGCGCGAGCCACGCTCGCTCCGGCCCGTCCCCGGCGACGCGCAGCCGAACCTGTGGACTGCGCCGGACCACACGCGAAAACGCCTCGAACAGCGTGCGAATCCCCTTCGATTCTTCGATTCGGCTCGCGAATCCGAAGGTGACCGTGGCCGAGGCTTGGTCCCGCACCGGTCTGAGGAGGGGTGACGAATCGGTCGAGGTCGGCACCACGAACGTGCGGCCGGCAAAAGGGACTCGGCTCTGGAAGAGCGCCTCGATCTTGGGCGATTGCAGGATGACGGCTGGCAAGCGCTGGAGCGGTCGCCTCGCCAGCTCGTCGTAGGTCGCCGAGAAGTGAGTGCCGAACCGTGGATTGGACACTTCATGGACGATCAACCGATCCGGGGGCACCGCTGACAGCGCCAGTGGTGTCGCCGGATCCAGGATGGCGTGAACAAGGTCGATTCGCTCGAAACGCAGCCACGCTCTTAAGGCCAACCCGAGGAGCCGGGTCCAGCCGCGGCGAAAGGGCGTGGGCATGGCGTCGAGGAGCTTGCGGATCGCGCGGAGCTGTGGCTGGTCCTGCAACGACCTTACCTGGACGCCCCTCGCACTGAGGCGTACGCGATAGGGATTGTCCGCAGCGCACGGATACACGACCAGCACGGATACCTCGTGCCCCAATTGCTGGGCGGCCACGGCCGCGGAGAACAGCACCTCGGCCGCGCCGTCGATCTCTCCGATCGCGTTCTTGAAGAAGAGGACCCGGAGCGTGCGCACGCGAACGACCCGCCACATGATACAGTCAGACGCTGCGGTCGTGCAGGCATGTGCGGAGTTGAAGAGGCCTGGCCCAACCCTCAGACGAAGGGTTCTGCGGGCCCTGGATCGCACGGGGGGGCGCGGAATCCTCGCGGCTGCCGCGACCTGGTTCGCGAGGCGCGCGACGGGTGCCGACGTCGAGGTCTACTTCGATGACTTCTGGATCCATCGAATCGGGGCCTTCCATTTTCCCGATGGGCCGAGGTTCGACTACTACCAGGGAGATCCTTCGCGCTGGAAGGGGCACCCGGAGCGGTGCTTCTCCGACGCCGAGGAGTACTGGTTCTGGCCGGCGAGGCCTGGCCGCGGAGACGTGGTGCTCGATGTGGGCGCAGGTCGCGGCGAGGACGTCCTGGCGTTCTCTCGGGAGGTCGGCAGCGACGGCAAGGTGATCGCCATCGAAGCCCACCCGGCGACGTTCGAGCTGCTCCGTCGATTCTGTCAGCTCAACCACCTGGCGAACACGACGCCGTTGCACCTGGCGGCGATGGACACCCCCGGAATGGTGAACATGGTCGAAACCGACGATTGGCAGACCCAGTCTGTCGGGCCGGCCTACTCCGCGATGGGTCCCGCCGTGCGGGCGACGACGCTCGATCAAGTCTGCGAGGATCTCGGGATTACGGACCTCGCGTTCGTGAAGATGAACATCGAGGGCGCCGAACGCTTTGCGCTGAAAGGCATGGAAAAGACCCTTCGCCACACGAGGACGATTTGCGTCGCATGCCATGACTTCCTGGCCGATCAGGGCCTCGGCGAGCAGTTCCGCACGCGGGAGCTCGTCGAGGCACTCCTACTCGAGCGCGGATTTCGCCTGATGACCCGCCGTGACGATCCGCGACCCTACGTGAGGGACCATGTGTTCGGCCTGCGGTAGCGGTGAGCGGTTGCAGGCGTGATGCGCCACGCGTTCACCGTCGATGTCGAGGACTGGTACCAAGGCATCCCGGTGGACGCCTCGGTCCGCCGGCACGCGGAGCGCCGGCTGCGCGGGAGCATGGAGCTCCTGCTCGCGATGCTCGCGCGACGGGGGCACAAGGGGACGTTCTTCCTGCTCGGGCCGGTGGCCGAGGAGTACCCGGCGCTCGTGCGCGAGCTCGCGGGCGCGGGCCACGAGATCGGCTGCCACGGCTGGTCGCACGATCTCCTCTACACGATGACGCGTGAGCGCTTCGTCGACGAGACGCGGCGGGCCAAGGGCGTGCTCGAGGACCTCGCGGGTCACCCGGTGGTGGCGTACCGCGCCGCGTACTTCTCGATCACGCGCGCCTCGCTGTGGGCGCTCGAGGAGCTCGCGCGCCTCGGCTTCCGCTACGACTCGTCGATCTTCCCGGTGCGGAACTGGCGCTACGGCATCCCCGACTTCGATCCTCGCCCGCAGCGCCTGCAGACCCCCGCGGGACCGCTGCTCGAGCTGCCGCTCAGCGTCCGGCGAATCGCGGGGCGCAACCTGCCCGTGTCCGGCGGCGCCTATTTCCGGCTCTACCCCTACGCCGTGACACGCGCGAACTTCCGCGCCTCCGAGGCGGCCGGGCGGCCCGTCGTCTTCTACCTACACCCCTGGGAGCTCGACCCCGGCCACCCGCGCGTGCGCTTCCACTGGAAGGCCTGGGCCACGCACTACGCGCGCCTCGGCACGACACGCCCCAAGCTCGAGCGGCTGCTGGGCGATTTCTCCTTCGGCACGCTCGCGGGCACGCTCGACACGTCGGTGGCGTAGGCCGCCGGCGAGGGCCGTGCGATGATGGGCGCCGGGATGGCCTCGCCCACGCCTCCGATCGGTCTGCCTTGAGCGAGCCCGGCCGCATCGGGCTCGTGCTCGCGGGCGGGGCCGCCCGCGGCGCCTACGAGGTCGGCGTCGTCAAGTACGTGCTCGAGGAGCTCGGCGATCTGCTGGGGCCCAAGGTCCGATTCGACGTCCTCTGTGGCACGTCGGTGGGCGCGATCAACGCGTGCTTCCTCGCCGGCACCGCCGACCGCGGGCGCGATCGCGCGCGGCTCATGTGCGACGCGTGGCGCAGCCTGCGCATCGAAGAGATCGTGCGCATTGGCCTGCTCGACCTCTTCGCGTTCGCGCGCGAGAGCCTGGGAATCCTGCGGGGGACGCGCCTGCCGATCCGGCGGGGCGGGCTCATCGATCCGTCCGGCCTGCGCAAGGTCGTCGGGCGCGTCGTGCCCTGGCGCCAGATCTCCGCCAACATCGACGCGGGACACCTCGAGGCGCTCACGGTCTCGACGACGCACGTCGCCTCGGGCGTCACGATGGTGTTCGTCGAGCGGCGAGGCGGCGGCATCCCGAAGTGGGGCCGCGATCCGACGGTCATGGCGCGAGCGGCGCACATCACCGCGGACCACGCGCTCGCCTCGGGCGCCATCCCGTTCCTGTTCCCCGCGGTGCGCCTCGGCGGCGAGTACCACTGCGACGGCGGCTTGCGCCAGAACGTGCCCCTCGGCCCGGCTCGCCGCCTCGGGGCCGAGCGCGTCCTCATCGTGAGCCCGCGCTACGCGCCGATGGCCGGCGACTTCACGCCGCCGGCGCTCGCGGCCGAGCGCCAGGAGGCGCTGCCGAGCGCGTTCTTCCTGCTCGGCAAGGCGCTCAACGCGCTGCTCCTCGATCGCGTCGAGAACGACGTGGACCGATTGAAGCGCATCAACGACATCCTCGATGCGGGCGCGCAGACGTGCGGTCCGGGCTTCCTCGAGGCCATGAACACCCGGCTCGGCGCCAAGCCCGCGCGCCCCATGCGCGCGATGCTCGTGCGCTGCTCCCGCGACATCGGCCGCCACACCGCGGAGTACGTGCGCTCGCGCGCCTTCGCGCGCGACATCCCCGGCCCCACCGGCTGGGCGCTGCGCTGGCTCGCCGACCGCGAGGCCCCCGACGAGGCGGATCTGCTGTCGTACCTGCTCTTCGACGGCCACTTCGCGGGCGACCTCATCCAGCTCGGCTACGAGGACGCGCGCGCCCAGCACGACCGCCTGGTCGAGTTCTTCACGGGCGAGACGGTTTAGACGCGGGCTGGTCCGATCTGAGGGGCGGCATCGGCCACCGAGGCGAGCGAAGCGAGACGCAAGGGCGAAGCGAAGCGAAGCGGAGCGAAGACGCAGGGAGGGGGGCCCAGTTGTGGGCGCCCTCGAGGCGCCCACTCGCAAGTTGGTCTATCGCTCGCGCGACAGCGACCGGCGGAAGGCCAGCTCGTCGGCGACGCGCGCCTCGAGCTCGCTCGGCAGGAGCGGCTTGTGCAGGATCGCGTGGATGACGCCGGTCGTCAGCAGGCCCCCGACGCCGAGCGGCGCGTAGCCCGTCAGGAGAAGGCGCACCGTGCCAGGCGTGCGCTCGGCGACCTGCCGGAGCAGGTCCACGCCACGACCGTCGGGCATGCGGTCGTCGGACACGACCACGTCGAAGGGCGCGCTCGACCCGAGGATCGCCAGTGCCTCTCCCACCCCCGCCGCGATCGCGACCTCGTAGCGCGGCGTCAGCCCGCGCTGATAGGTCTGACGCGCCTCCTCGTCATCATCGACCACGAGGAGGCGCAGCCGCTCTTCCTCCATAGCCGCAGCAGCATAGCATCCCAGCTCACCGTCCGTGATCGGGGATACTCCAGGTCTCGCCCCACAGCCGCCCGCCACCGTCGATGTGCACCGTGGTGCCGGTGATGAAGCCCGCCGCCGGGCTCGCGAGGTAGAGCACGCACTGCGCGACCTCCTCGGCCGTCCCGAGGCGCTTGGCTGGGGTCCGCGAGCGGCCGAGCGCCAGGAGCTCGGGCGGGTAGGGCGCCGAGCTGATCACGCCGGGGGCGATCGCGGTCACCTGGATGTTGTGCTGCGCCCACTCGATCGCGAGCGTCTTCGTGAGGTTCTCGACGCCCGCGCGCGCCGCGCCCGTGTGCACCATCCCCGGAAAGCCCCGGTCCACGTCGGCGGTGATGCTGACGATGCGCCCGCGCTTCTGCGGGATCATCGCCCGGCGCGCCACCGCGCTCGTCATGTAGAACGTGCCCGACAGGTTGTTCCGCACGACGGCGTCCCAGCCCCGGGGCGAGAGCAGCTCGGCCGGCGTCGGGAACTGCCCGCCCGCGTTGTTGACGAGGACGTCGAGGCGCCCGAGCTCCGCGTGCGCGCGCTCGACGAACTTGTCGACGACCTCGGGCTCGCGGATGTCGAGCGTGTCATAGAACACCTTGGGCGAGCCCGGCGCGGCCTCCGCGAGCTTGCGCAGCTCGGCCGCCGACGGCTCGAGGTGCTCGAGCTTGCGCGAGCCGATCGCGACCGACCCGCCGAGGCGTACGAAGAGCCGCGCGGTCGCGAGGCCGATGCCCGTCCCGCCGCCCGTGATGAGCGCGACCTGACCCTCGAAGAGCCCGCTGGCGAAGATGTGCTCCATTTGCGGGGCATCCTACCGGTTGCGAGCCTCTGGCGCTCTGCCAACATAGAGGGGATCGTGCGCCCCGCCGCCCTGCGACTCCGAGTGCTCGCCCGACGGGTCCGCGATCTCTGGCCCGTGTCGTCCCTGGGCGCGCTCGTGTGCGCGGCAGCGGCGGGCGGCATCCTCTGGGCGCGCGCGCACCTCGACTACGTGCTCCTCGTCTGCGGCGCGGCGGGGCTCGCGGTCGTGGGCCTCGCGACGCTGTCCACGGTGCTCGTGGCCGTCATCCTGCGCCAGCGCCTCGGGCGCGCGCTGCGCGTGGCCGGGCCGCCGCTCGCCGGCGAGACGGGCGTGGACACGCCGACGGGCCTCGCGGTGCCGGGGCCGTGGGCGCACCTGCCGCTCCTCGCCGTCGACATCACGTGGATCCAGCCTGCTGGCGCCCACGCGCGGCTCGGCGCGGAAGGCGAGGCGGTCATCGCGGGCGCGCGCGCCTCGGTGGACGCGATCGAGCGCCGCTTCGTCGTGCGCGACGCGTTCGGCCTCGCGGAGCTCGCGTTCCGCCGCACCGAGCCGAGGCGCGCGCGCTTCCTGCCCGCGATCGGCCGCCTCGGTGGACCGCCGCTCGAACGCGCCCTCGCGCGCGGCGACGAGCAGCCGCACCCGCACGGCTCGCCCGAGGGCGACCGCGCGGACCTGCGCCGCTACGTCCCCGGCGACTCGCTCCGGCACCTGCTGTGGAAGACCTACGCGCGCACCGGCCAGCTCATGGTGCGCACGCCCGAGCGCGCGGTGAGCCCTGCGCGGCGCACGCTCGCGTGCCTCTGCACGGGCGCGGGGGACGAGCCGACGGCCGCCGCCGCGCGCGCCGCCGTCGAGACCGGCGCCCTCGGGCGCGAGTGGGCGCTCGCCGCGGACGGCACGCCCGGCCTCGAGGCGACCGCTCCCGGCGCCATCGAGGCCATCTGCCGCTCCCGCGGCGCGAGCCCGGGCGAGGTGCTCGAGCGCTTCTTCGCGGAGGTCGCGCGGAGCCCGGGCGCGCGCGTGGTCCTCTTCGTGCCCGGCCGGCCGGGGCCGTGGCTCGAGCGGCTCGGCCCGCACCTGCGCAAGCACGCCCGCAGCCACGCCCTCGACGTCGTCATCGGCGTGGACACGCTCTCGCACGACGCCGCTCCGAGCTGGCTCGCGCGGGTGCTCCTCCGCCCGCAGGCGGCTGCGCCCCCGGCGCGCGAGCTCGAGGGGGTCCTCGAGCGGCTCTCGGCCGTGGGCGCGAGCGCCATCGTGCTGTCGCGGACCACCGGCCGGGCGTTCCGCCGCCTGCCCCACAAGGCGCCCCGCGCGGGCGCGCACACCGCCGCCGTGGCGAGCCCATGAGCGCCGCACCGCTCGCGCTCGGCCCCGATCCCGCGCTCGCGCCCGAGCGTCCGCCGCCGCACGAGCCCATGTCCCTGCGCCTCCTGCGCGCCACCGTGCTCGGCGCGTGCGCGGCGGCGCTCGTGTACGACCTCGCGCTGCCCGCGGGCGTCGTGGCCGCGGGCCTCGGCGCGGCGCTCGCGGCCCTCTTCGGCGAGCGCCTCGCGCCCCGCCGCCTGCGCACGCCCGTGGTCCTCGCCGGCGCCCTCGTCGCGCCGCTCGCGTCGTTCTGGCTCGCCGACGCGCTCGTGTCCTCCGCGCCCCTCGCGCGCGCCCTCGGCATCGTCGCCACGGTCTCGCTCGCCGACGCGCTGCGCTTCGGCCCCGCCGCCCTCGGGCTCGCGCTCGGCAGCCGCCTCCTCGCCACGCGCACGCGCAGCGTCCTCGTCGGCGAGGCGCTCGTCCTCGCGCTCGCGGCCGCCACGATCGTCGCGCCGCACCGTGAGGGCGCCATCAATCGCCCCTTCGCGATCTCCGATCGCGCGTGGATGCACGGCTACGACCCGGGCCTCGTCTTCCTCGCCCTCGGCGCCCTCGCGGGCCTCGCGCTCCTGACCTTGCTGGTGCGGCGCGATCGCACCTGGCGCGCGCTGCTCGACCTCGTCGTGGTGGCGCTCCTCGTGCTCGGCGCCACGCGCCTCGTGCAGCGCTGGGAGCCGCCTCCCCCCAAGCCGTCGGGCGAGCTCGGCCTGACCGGCGACGGCAAGACCCCCGCGGATCCGAAGGGCGGCACGCCGCGCGGAGCCCGGGGCGCCGGGGGCGCCGCGGCCGGTGCCTCCGGCCAGCCGCCGCCGCCCACGATGGACTTCAAGCAGGAGTACTCGAACGAAGGCAAGGCCACCCCCGTCGCGGTCGTGCTCCTGCACGATGACCTCGCGCCGCCCGCGGGCGCGTTCTACTTCCGCCAGGCCGCGTTCTCGCAGTGGAATGGCCTCCGCCTCGTGGCCGCCACCAAGGACGGCCTCGACGCCGACATCCCCGCGCAGTTCCCGACCTCACGCGCCACCGTGCCGCTCGACCAGCGCTGGCTCGGCGCGCGCCGGGCGCTCGACACGACGATCGCGATGCTCGTCGAGCACCCGCGCCCCTTCGGCCTCGAAGCCCCGCAGGCGCTCGAACCCGCGCCGAACCCCGACCCGGCGCGCTTCCGTCGCGTCTACCGCGTGACCTCGCAGGTCCTCGCGCGCGAGTACTCGGCGCTCCTCGGCGAGACCGGCTTCCCCACCGACCGCGCGCACTACCTCGAGGCGCCCGACGACGCGCGCTACCGCGAGCTCGCCGAGCGCATCGTGGCGCGCCTGCCCGCGCGGTGGCGACACGCGCCGCTCGCCCAGGCGCTCGCGATCAAGGAGTGGCTCGAGAAGGAGGGCACGTACTCGCGCAAGACCCAGCACGATCCCGGCCCCGATCCCACCGGCGCCTTCCTGTTCGGCACCCAGGACCACCTCGTCGGCTACTGCGTGCACTTCGCGCACGCGATGACGCTCCTTCTGCGCGCGCGCGGCATCCCCGCGCGCGTGGCCGCGGGGTACGCGGTCCCCGCGGAGAACCGCGGCGCCGGCTCCACCATCCTGCTGCGCGCCGGCGACGCCCACGCGTGGCCCGAGATCTACCTCCACGGCGCGGGCTGGGTGGTCGTCGACGTGTCCCCCTCGCGCACGCGCGACGAGCCCGAGCCGCCGCCCGACCCCGAGCTGCAGCGCCTCATGGGCGAGCTCGCGCGGCAGAAGACCGACCCGCCGATGGAGGACCCCGACCGGCCGAGCCGCTGGCCCTCCGCGATGGATCTGCTGCGCTGGCTGGGCCTGCTCGCCGCCTCGCTCGGCCTCGGGCTCTACGCCGCCAAGGCCTACCGCCGCCTCTGGCCGCTCGTCGCGCCCGCGCGATCCCTCCCGCGCGTGGCCTACGTCGGCGCGCTCGACGCCCTGGCGGACGCGGGCCTGCGGCGAGCGCGCGGCGAGAGCCGCGAGGCCTTCGCCCGCCGCGTCGCCGCCCACGCCCCCGCGTTCGTCCCCCTGTCGGACCTCCACCTCGAGGCCGCGCTCTCCGCGCACGCGCCGGCCGCGCCGCCGGGGGTTCGCAGCGCGCCGCTCGCGCTCCTCGTCGCCCTCGCGCGCTCGCGCGGACGCCTCCGTACGCTGATTGGCCTCCTCAACCCGCTGTCCTTCCTCAAGGTGCACTGAGTGGATCCGACGACCGCCCCGCCCGATCACCCGCCCTCCCCCGCGGACCCCGCCGTCGAGACGCCCCCCGCGCCCCCGGCCCCTGCCCCGATCGCCGCGCCGGTCGATCCCCTGGCCGGCGCGCGCGACGTCGCGGGCCGGCTCCGGCGGCGCCTGTCGGCCGCGATCCTCGGCCGCGACGAGGTGATCGAGCTCGTGCTGGTGGCCCTGTTCGCCGACGGCCACGTGCTGCTCGAGGACTACCCGGGCTCGGGCAAGACCACGCTCGCCAAGGCCCTCGGCGACGCGATCGACGACCCGGCGGCCGGCCTGCCCGGCTTCCGCCGCGTGCAGTTCACGCCGGACCTCCTGCCCTCGGACGTCACGGGCGTGACCATCTTCGAGCCCGACACGCGGCAGTTCGTGTTCCGTCCGGGCCCGATCTTCGCGCACGTCGTGCTCGCCGACGAGGTCAACCGCACCTCGCCCAAGGTGCAGGCCGCGATGCTCGAGGCGATGGCCGAAAAGCAGGTCACCACCGACGCCGGCACGCGCCCGCTCGACGACCTCTTCTTCGTGATCGCCACGCAGAACCCGCTCGACGTCGCGGGCACCTATCCGCTGCCGGTCGCGCAGCTCGATCGCTTCCTCTTCAAGATCCGCATGGAGCACGTGTCGCGGCAGGCCGAGCTCGCGGTCCTCGCCACACTTCGCGAGCGCAAGGCGCCGCCCGAGAGCCCGCGCGTGAGCCGCGACGAGGTCCTCGCCGCCCGCGCCGCCATCGAGGCGCACGTCCACGTGGCCGAGCCCATCCGCGAGTGCCTGGTCGACGTCGCCGCCGCGCTGCGCGCCGACGACCGCGCGCTGCAGGGCATCTCGACGCGGAGCCTCGTCCTCGCGGTGCCCGCCCTGCAGGCGCTCGCGTGCCTGCGCGGCCGCGACTACGTCCGGGGTGAGGATCTCGAGACCCTCGCCCCGCGCCTCTTCGCCCACCGCCTCGAGCTCCAGCCGGGCGTCGACGATCCCTCGCCGCTCATCTCCGCGGCCCTCGCGACCGGCCTCGAGCGCCTCGCCCGGAGGACGCTCCAGCGGTGACGCTCGCGCCCCTCTTCCTCGCGCTCTTGCTCGCCGCCACCGACACGGCGGCGGACGGCTTTGCCGCCGAGCCCGCGGAGATCGAGGCCTACGCCGCGTTCGAGCAGCGGCAGTTCGTCAAGGCCCGCGAGCGCGCCGCCGAGATCTTGAGGGGCAAGCCGCGCTCGTTCGTCGCGCAGTTCGTCCTCGGCGCGGTCGAGCACTACGGCGAGGGCAACCTCTCGCGCGCGATCGCGTACTACGGGCGCGCCAGGAAGACCTTCGAGGAGCTGCACGGCGCCCACCCCGGTGAGGGCAAGCCCTGGCGCTGGCACGCGGAGATCCTGAAGGAGCTCGCGTGGACGAGCGGCGAGATGGACCGCCGCCCCGAGGAGCTCTCGTACCTCGACGCGCACGACGCGCTCTACCAGCCGCCGATGTGGGCCGAGCGCGCGTGGCCGCTCATGAAGCTCGGCCGCCTCGCCCAGGCCCGGCGCATGATCGAGCTCGCGATCGCGACGGGCAAGCCCGACCAGATCGATCGCGCGATGACCGCGCGATGCGCCATCGAATACGAGTCGGAGAACCGCAAGGCCGCGTTCGAGGCCTGCATGGCCTCCGCGGACGCGGAGCGCCGCGACCCGCAGCCCGGCTCCATCCCGTTCGGCAACGCCGCCGAGGCCGCGCTCGGCGTGCTGCGCTTCGACCTCGCCGAGCGCCTCATCCTCGAGGGCGCGCAGAAGCGCCCGCAGGGCGGCGACAACCCCTGGTCACAGCTCTCGCAGCTCCACCTGCTCGAGGGGCGCTTCTCCGAGGCCGCGCAGGCGCTGCAGCAGGCGGTGATGTTCCGGCGCCACCGCCCCGCGTACCTGCACCAGCAGATGCGCGCGGAGACCGAAGCCGCGGCCGCCACGTTCCTGCTCGCCGCGGATCAGATCGACCTCGCGCTCCGCTTCACCCAGCGCGCGATGGATCGCCCCGACCGTGGCGGCCTCAAGAGCGGCCAGCCCGACGTGGCCGCGAGCGGCGCCGCCCTCGTCCACCACGTGGTCGCGCGGACGGCCGCCGAGCACGCGCGCGAGGCGGCGAGCGCCGCCCCGGTCTCCGAGCGCCCGCGCCTCTTCGCCCGGTCGGCGCGCCTCGACCTCGAGGCCTTCCGCGCTGGCAGGCGCTCCGCCGCGCTCCTCGCGGGTCACCGGCACCTCGTGCAGACGCTCCGCCCCTACCTCGGAGGCGGCGCGCTCGTGGCGACGTTCCTCGTCCCCGATCTCGTGCGGCTCATCGGCCCCGGGGTCACCGAGGCCGCGCTCGACCGGGCCCGGCTCGCCGAGGACCTGCCCGAGGCCGCGACCTACCTCGACGAGCTCGGCGCGGAGACCGCCCTCGGCCGCGGCAAGCTCGAGGCGGCGCTGGCGCTCGGCCGGCGGGCCCTCGAGCGGCTCCCCGCCGCGGAGAAGCTGCTCGCCGCGCGCGCGGCCGCCGTCGGGGCCGAGGCGGCCTGGCGCCTCGCGCGCGATCGCGACGCCGCGGCGCTCGCGATCACCGCGTTCCAGCGCGATCCCGGCGTGTTCCGGCGCCTGGGCCTGCGGCTGCGCGTGCGCCTCGTGCACGACGGCACCGAGGACGCCAAGGCCGCCGTGGCCCTCCTCAAGGGCTCGCCGCGCCTCGAGCCCACGCCGGGCAGCACGCTCGCCGTCCACGTCGAGCTCGCCCACGCGTGCCTGCGCGGTCCGGACGGCGCCATCCTCGCGTGCGGCGAGCTCGCGCCCGGCAAGAGCCCTGCAGGGCCGCACCCGCGGCGCCTCGTCGACGCCTTCCACCAGCAGGTGTTCGCTCCCAAGGTGGACCTCTCGCAGGTCGACCTCGTGTCGCTCGACGGCTCCACGGCGACCCCGGCCGGGGGCACCTCCGAGCAGACCCAGCGCTTGCTGGACGAGCTCCGCTGACCCCCGGACCGACGAACGGAAGTACGACATGGGCAGGCCCTTGCGCTAACATGGGCCGACGGCGATGGCGCGGAAACGACTGGGCGAGATCCTGATCCAGGCGGGGGTGCTCGACGACGCCCGCCTGCGAGCTGCCCTCAACGAGCAGCAGCGCTGGGGCGGGCAGCTCGGCCGCATCCTCGTCGAGATGAAGCTCATCACGGAGGAAGCGCTCGTCCAGGCGCTCTCCCACCAGCTCAACTTCCCCGCGGTGCGCCTCGAGGAGAAGACCGTGCCGCAGCGCGCGCTCGACCTCATCCCGGTCGAGATGTGCGAGCAGCACGGCGTGTTCCCGTTCCACGTCGAGGGCAAGTTCCTCGACGTCGCGATGCTGGATCCGACGAACCTCGGCATCATCGACGAGCTGCGCATCCGCACCCGCCTCAACGTCCGCGCGTACCTCGCCGGGCCGAAGGCGATCGAGCGCGCCATCCTGTACCACTATCGTGGCAAGAGCCTGTCCGCGACGGCCGGCGCGGATCAGCGCTCGATCGGCGCCTCGGCGCCGCTCGACGGCGCGCCGCAGATCGAGTTCGATCACTCGGGCCAGGTCGGACCCCAGCAGCTCGGCGGCCACGCCAGGCGCGACCCCTTCGCGGTCGGCGGCGGCGCCACGACCCCCAGCAGTGGCACCCTCTACGGCGTCCCCGGCGCTCCGCCCGGAGGATTCGCCTCGCCCGTGCCCCAGGCGGCACGGACCGGGACGACGGGCATGTACCAGCCCATGCCGCCGCAGCCGCAGGCGGCGCCGATGTATCCGCCCGCGCAGCCGGCCACCTCGATCGCGACCTACGAGAAGGAGATCATCGCGCTCCAGCAGCGCGTGACCCAGCTCGAGGCCCTGGTCGCCCGCGACGAGGACGTGCTGCGCAAGCTGATGGGCCTGCTCATCGCCAAGGGCGTCTGCACGCGCGAAGAGATCCTCGAGCGCATCAAGTAGCCCGCCCGCCGATCGCCAACCCCCGTCTCGAGGCCCTGGGCCACCTCCCGGATTCCGTAGCCGCGATACGCCCGCCGTCGACCACGGCGTGTCCTTTCCCCTCCCTGGCGTGGTACGCTCCGGCTTCCATGCGAGGACGAAAAGTCCTGTTCTTCGATACCGATCCCAAGGCGCTCCGCGTAGCCGAGCGGGCGCTGGCAGCCACCGGCAGCGAGGTGGACGTCGTCGCCGACGAGGACACGCTGTTCCAGCGAACCGAGAACGACGGCTACGACCTCTACATGGTCAGCATCGAGCCGGCGAACGTCTCGGCGCCGCGATGGACGGAGTGGCTCGATCGGTCGGCTCCCCAGGCCAAGCTGGTCCTGCACTGCACGCAGAACACGGAGGACTACCTCCCGCTGCTGAACCAGCGCAGGTACCTGCAGAACCTGATCGCGAAGAACGAGACGCCGCTCGAGCCAGAGGAGCTGATCCGCACGTCGGAGAAGATCCTGCGGCGCGACATCTTCGGCCTCGAGAAGTACCTGCTCTGGGGCGTCGAGCCGCTGCGCTTGTCGATCCACAGCTCGCGCGAGAAGCCGACCATCGTGCGCACGGTGTCCGACTACGGCCGCCGCCTCGGCTGCAACGAGCGCGTGCTCGAGCTCATCGAGACCATCGTGGACGAGGTGGTGTCGAACGCGATCTACAACGCGCCGCGCAACCCGGACGGGACGGCGAAGTACGCGCACGTCGACCGCCGCGAGGTCGTCAACCTCGAGCCGAGCGAGGCCGCCGAGCTGCAGGTCGCGTGCGACGGCGACTACCTCGGCATCGCCCAGGTCGATCCCTTCGGGGCGCTCGATCAGGGGGTCGTCATCGAGTACCTCAATCGATGCCTGGTCAAGGGACCGCAGCAGGTGAGCCAGAAGGCGGGCGGGGCGGGGATCGGCCTCTACCGGGTGTTCAACTCGCTGTCGAAGTTCGTGATCAACCTCCAGCCCGGCCGCAAGACCGAGGTCATCACGCTCATCGACCTGCGCCTTCCGATGAAGAAGTTCAAGGCCCAGCCGAAGAGCTTCCACATCTTCATGGTGGACGACCGTGGCTGATTCGAAGACCGACCCCCGCGCCGGGTTCCGCATCGAAAAGACGGGCAACGAGTACAGGCTGGCGGGCGTCATCGACGAGCACGCGAACCTCGACTTCCTGCGGGGCGTGCAGGGGCGCATCACCGTGAACATCCGCGAGGTGCGCCGCATCAACTCCGTGGGCGTGCGCCAGTGGATGGAGGCCATGCGGGCCATCCCGACCACGGCCACCGTCGAGCTCGTGGAGGCCCGGCCGCCGATCGTCGACCAGATCAACATGGTCGCCGGCTTCCTCGGGCGGGCGCGCCTGCTGTCTTTCTACGCGCCGATGGTGTGCCCGAGCTGCGATCACCAGGAGGAGATCCAGCTCGACGTGGCGGCCTGCAAGGCCGCAGGGGGTGCGCTCCCCTCCCACCCGTGCCCTCGCTGCACCGGCTCGGTGATGGAGCTCGACGACGTCGAGGAAGAGTTCACGAGCTTCCTCCGCGATCTGTAGCCGCGCTGGAGCCCCGCCCGGGGCGCCCGACACACCGGTCGCTTGACACAAGACCCGCGGATCCTTAGCTTCCCTGCGCCCCCATGAGCGAAAAGGCCGATTACTACGCAGTCCTGGGCGTCGGCCGGGATGCGGACGCGGACACCATCAAGAAGGCCTACCGGTCCGCGGCGCTCAAGCATCACCCGGATCGCAACCCCGGGGACTGCGAGGCGGAGACCAAGTTCAAGATCGCGAGCGAGGCGTACTCGGTGCTCTCCGACCCGGAGAAGCGCTCGGCGTACGATCGCTTCGGCCACGCCGGCCTGGGCGGTCAGGGCTTCTCGGGCTTCTCGGACCTCGGGGACATCTTCTCGAACTTCGGGGACCTCTTCGGCGACCTCTTCGGCGGCGCGTTCGGAGCGCGGGGTCGGGGCGGCGGACAGAACCGCGGCTCGGACCTCCAGCTCGACCTCGGGCTGACCTTCAAGGAGGCCGCCAAGGGCTGCGAGAAGGAGGTCCGCGTCGAGCGCCACGTCCGCTGCGAGCCCTGCGGCGGCTCGGGCGCCCAGAAGGGCTCGGGCTCGACCCGGTGCCAGTCGTGCGACGGGCGCGGCCAGGTCATGCACCGCCAGGGCTTCTTCATGATCGGGACGACGTGCCCGACCTGCCGCGGTGAGGGCAGCGTGATCAAGGACCCCTGCGGCTCGTGCAAGGGCAGCGGCCTGGCGGTCCGCGAGAAGACCCTCGCCGTGACGGTGCCGGCCGGCGTCGACGACGGCACGACGCTGCGGCTCGTCGGCAAGGGCGAGCCCGGGCCGCGCGGCGCGGCGGCCGGCAACCTCTACGTCGTCCTGCACGTCAAGGAGGACGCCCGGTTCCAGCGCAGCGGCGCGGACCTGCTCGTCGAGCAGCGCATCTCGTTCGCGCAGGCGGCCCTCGGGGCCGAGATCGAGGTGCCCGGCGTGGACGGCGACCTCAAGCTCGACGTCGAGCCCGGCACGCAGCCGGGCACCGTGATCAGCCTGCGCGGCAAGGGCCTGCCGCGGCTGGGTCGCGGCGGCGTCGGTGACCTCCACGTGCGCATCCAGGTCGAGGTGCCGAAGAAGCTGAGCGCGCGCCAGGAGGAGCTCCTGCGCGAGTTCGCCGCCGAGGAAGGCGAGAACGTGCTCGGCTTCGTGCGCGATCTGCTCGGCCGCAAGAAGAAGCGCGGGTAGTCCACATCGTCAGCCGCCGTCGGCTTCGCGGGCGACGGCGCCGGGCGTGGCGGGGCGTGCGGGGGCCAGCCGGGGCAAGCGAGCGCTGCGCTCGCCATAGAGGAACTGGTACGTGAACAGCGACGACAGCACGCGCTTGGTGTACCCGCGCGTCTCGTCGAAGGGGATGAGCTCGACGAACTCGTCGAGCGGGAGCTGGCCGCGCTCCGCGAGCCACCGGTTCACGGCGCCCGGCCCCGCGTTGTAGCCCGCGATGGCGAGCGCGTAGTTGCCCTGGTAGCGTCCGAGCAGCGACGCGAGCTCGCGCGCTCCGCACGCGGCGTTGATCTTCGGCTCGAGCAGGTTCGACTTGTTGACCTTCACGCCCGGCGGCGCGCTCCGCTTGGCGGTGGCGACGAGGAGCTGCATGAGCCCGAGCGCGTTGGCGTTCGAGCGGATGGTCGGGTTGAAGGCGCTCTCCTCGCGCGCGATCGCCCAGGACAGCTCGGGCGGGATCTGCGCGGCGCGCGCCCCGGCCTCGATCTCGCGCGCAAAAGCCTTCGGGAACGCGAGCTCCCAGCGCTTGCGGTTCTGCGCCTTGGGCCAGCCATCGTGCCACGAGAAGAGCGTGTAGCGCGGCACCGCGTGCGACCGATCCCACATGTCCGCGCGGTGCAGCACGAGCGCGATGGCCCACCGCGGATGGCTGAGGTCGTCCGTCGGCGCGGCGTCGTCCTCCTCGTCCTCGTCGTCGCTCGCAGCCTCCCCGGGACGGCGCAGCCCCTTGGCGTCCTCGCGCGTGAGCGGCCCGACGCCGACCTTCGTGAGCTCCCGGCGCGCCTCCTCGAAGAGGCCCATCCTCGCGAGCTCGAGCCCGCGCCGGAACCCTGGCTCACCGTAGACGGGGTTGTCCGGGAGCTGCCAGTCGCCGTCCTTGCCGCCGGTCTTGCCGAGCTCGCCGAGCAGGGCCTCGGCCGAGGACGCCGACAGCTCGGCGAGGCGATTCGCCGACAGGAGCGCGTAGTACGACAGGGGGTACTCGCGGACACAGCGCTCCCACGCGGCCACGGCGCCCTTGTCGTCCTTGGCGCGCTCGCGCAGCCGACCGAGCCAGTAGAGCGTGCGCCCCTCCTCGGCCCAGCCGACCTCGCGCGGGACGAGGCGCAGGCTCTCGTCGATCCACTTCTGCGCGCGCGCGCTGTCTCCGGCCCGGAGCGCGCGGAAGACGAGCCGAAAGAGCGCCTCCGCCTTCATGTCGCCGTCGGGGTGGCGACGCGCGACCTCGGCGAGCGTCGGGTCGATGCGCGCGTCCTTCTCGTCGATGGCGGCGTACGCCTCGGAGGCCCGCACCCGCGCGTCGTCCGCGTAGCTGTGCTTGGGGTGCTCGCCCTCGACGCGGAGGAACGTGGTCGCCGCGGCCTCGCTCTCCTTCTTGGCCATGAGACCCCGGCCGGCCTGGTAGAGCGAGCGCGCGGTGTAGTCGGCGTGCCCGGCCTTCTTGCACGTCTGCGCCGCCGCCTGGAACAGCGGCTCCGAGCGCGCGCGCTGGCGCTGCCGGAAGATGCTCTGACCCTGCATGTACTGCGCCTCGCACAGCAGGCGCAGGTTGCTCCCGGCCTTCTTCGCGGCCTCCGCGAACGTGCGCTCGGCCGCGCCGAGCTGCTGCGCGCGGAACTGCGCGCCTCCGCGCGCGAGGAGCTCTTGCAGCGCCGGCGTGCGCGGCGCGGCGCCGAGCGCGGAGAGGCGCGCCTGGGCCTGGCCGGCCCACGTGTCCACCGGCGACTCGGCGACCACCTGCTGGTACCCGGCGACCGCCTCGTTGCGCTTGCCCATCCGCTCCTCGGCCTCGGCACGGCGGAAGAGCGCCTCGGCGCGACGCGACGCCTTCGGGTGCTCGCCGACGAAACGCGCGTACTGGTCCCGCGTCTCGGCGAGCTGCCCGAGCGCGCGCAGCGCGTCTCCGACGAGGAGCTCGGCGTCGTCCCGGAGCGGAGAGTCCGTCGCCACCGTCCGGGCGAGCGCGATCACCTCCTTGTACTGCCCGAGCTGGAAGCGGGAGATCGCGGCGCGGTACGTCGCGAGGGGGGCGAGCAGCCGCCACCTCTCGGCGATGGCCTCGAGCTTGGCCGCGGCCTCGGCGTGGTCCCCGCGCTTCTGCAGGGCGAGCGCGGCGAGGAGCTCCGCGGGCAAGCGCTCCTCCTTGGGGGACTGCTTCTGCCACTCCTCGAGCGCGGCGGCGGCCGCCTTGTAGTCGCCGGCCCGGTACCGCTGGGCGCCTTGCCGGCCCTGGCCCCTCGTGAAGTAGGGCTGCAGGTCGGCGCTCGAGAGCCGGGTGGGCGACGCGCCTGCGAGGAGCCAGAGGAGCGCGCAGAGCTGCGCCGTCATGTCGTTCGACGCTAGCAGCCGCCCCGGGGCGCGGCAACAAAACCGCCGCTACGGATCCCCGGCCACGATCACGCGGTTGCGCCCCTCGGCCTTGGCGCGCTCGAGCGCGGTCTGCGCGGCCTCGAGGAGCAGGGCAGGGCTCGCGGTCGGCAGCGACTGCAGCGACGACGCGCCCGCCGACGCGGTGACGGGCAGGAGCACGCCGCCGCGCTCGTACGGCGTCTCGCAGGTCTTGCGACGCAGGCGCTCCGCGAAGATCCGCGCGCCCGTCGCGTCGATGCCCCGGCAGATGAGGCCGAGCTCGTCGGGGCCGACGCGCGCGAGCACGTCCTCGGCGCGGATCCACTCGCCCACGTGCTCGGCCCAGGCCCCGAGCACGTAGTCGCCCACGGCCTGCCCGTGCTCGGCGTTGAGCGTCGAGAAGAGGTCGAGATCCAGGATGACGAGCGAGAGCGGAACCTTGTGCCGGGCCGCGTAGGCGAACTCGCTCTCGAGCCGATCGAGGAAGTAGCGCCGGTTGAAGACCTTGGTCTGGACGTCACGGAGCGCGGACTGGAAGAGCTCGCGCTGGTAGTCCTCGTCGACGAGCTCCTGCCGCACGAAGCGGAACACCGTGCGCGCGCCGAGCTGGACCTTGTCGCCCTCGCGCAGCTCGTGGCGCGTGATCTTGACGCCGTTGCAGAAGGTGCCGTTGCGCGAGCCGAGATCCTCGAGGACCATCTGGTCGCCTTGCTTCGACACGCGCGCGTGGCGGCGCGACATGCCCTCGTCGATGATCTGCACGTCCGCCGGCGGCGCGCGCCCGATCGTGAGCTCGTCGCCGAGCAGGGGAAAGACCTCTCCCAGGTTGGGGCCCGAGACGAGGATCAGACACGGGCGAGACTGCGCGGTCTCGGCCGTGCTCTGCGCCTCTCCTCGGACGGCGGTCTCCTCTTCCCAGGCGCTCGCCATGCTCGCTGGAAGGATATCAGGCGGGCGGGAGCTTGTCGCCGAGGGCGCGCGCCAGATCCGTAAGCGGCCTTGCACCCGGGCCGAGGGTTTCTGCCGCGGCCTGCGCCTCGGCGAGGAGCGCCCGGGCCCGGACCACGGCCTCGGCGGCGAAGCGCGGGTGCTCGGCGTCGTCGAGATCGTCGACGTGCTGGAAGGCGATGCCGAAGGCGCGGCCGAACCGCTCGAGGCACGCGAGCTCAGGGCTGCGCGCACCCGCGAACCCGCCGCCGAGCACGGGCGCCGCGGCGAAGAGGGCCGCCGTCTTCTCGGCGTGCAGCCGCTCGAGCGTCGCGAGGTCGGGGACCTCGCCGGAAAGCGCGAGGTCCCGCGCCTGGCCCCCCACCATGCCCGCGTGACCGGCGGCGCGCGCGAGCACCCCCGCGAGGTCCACCCGCGGCGTCTCGGCCACCGCCGTCGCGTCCGCGAGCCACTCGAACGCCAGGGTCAGCAGGCCGCTTCCGGCCAGGAGCGCGCACGGCTCGCCGAACACCCGGTGCACCGTCGGGCGGCCGCGCCGCTCGTCGTCGTCGTCCATGATCGGCAAGTCGTCGTGCACGAGCGAATAGCAGTGCACGAGCTCCATCGCGCACGAGAGATCGAGGAGCGCCGGGTGCGGCTGCAGCGTGGGGGCCACGGCGCGTGCGCCGAGCAGGACCAGGATCGGCCGCAGGCGCTTGCCGCCCGAGAGCACGGCGTACCGCATGGCCTCGCGCAGGCGCAGAGGGTCGTCGCCGCCGGCGGGCGGGAGTCGCTCCGCGAGGTGCGCCTCCACCAGCGCGCGCAGCGCGTCGAGGTGCTCCGTCACCCGCCGGTCGCCTCGCGCAGGCGGGAAAGCAGCCGCCCCGCATCGATGGGCTTGGCGAAGTAGTCGGCGGCGCCGCAGTCGAGGCCGCGCCGCACGTCCTCGGGGCCCGTGCGCCCGCTGATGAAGAAGACCGGGATGTCCTTGAAGCCCGGGTTGCGCTTGATGGCGCGGCAGAGCTCGAAGCCGTCGATCCACGACATCATGACGTCGAGCAGGATGGCGTCGGGGCGGTCGACGTGCAGCGTGGAGATGAGGCGCAGGCCATTGGCCGCGAGCTTGACCTCGAAGCCCTCGGTCTCGAGCAGCACCTGCAACATCTCGCGCGTCTCGCGATCGTCATCGACCACGATGATCCGCCGCGCCGGGTGCTCCCCCTCCATCTCACCCCCCGTCGTCGCCGAGCGGGGCGGTCTTGTCGCCCTGCCCGAGGAGCTCTTCGACCCGCCGCTCGGCCTGGTCGAGCACGCGCGCCCCGCGGCGCGCCAGGCCCACGCCCTGCTCGAACGCCGCGAGCTGCTCCTCGAGCCCGAGCTTGCCGCCCTCGAGCTTCTCCACCACGCCACGCAGGCGGTCGAGCACCTGATCGAAGCCGAGCTCTTCGTCCCGCTCTGCGTCTGCCACGGCTAGAAGCTAGCCCCGCGCCGGCCGGCTGACAACCCGATCCGGTTGTGGGCGGCCGCGGGCTGGCCTATCGTTTCCCGCGTGGGAACGCGGGTGGACTCCGATTCGCATCGGGCGCTCAAGCATCGGTGGGCGGAGTACCTCCGCCGCAGCGGCCTCAAGACGACGCAGCAGCGCGAGCTGATCGTCGAGACCTTCCTGCGATCCGAGGGGCACGTCTCGATCGACGAGCTCCTGGCGCGCGTGCGGCGGCGAAACCCGCGCGTGGGCTACGCGACCGTGTACCGGACGCTCAAGCTCCTCGCCGAGGGCGGGCTCGCGCAGCCGAGGCACTTCGGCGATCAGCAGACGCGCTTCGAGGTCGCGGACGAGGGCGCGCATCACCACGACCACCTCATCTGCACCGAGTGCAACCACATCATCGAGTTCGAGAACGAGCAGATCGAGCGCCTGCAGGACGAGGTCGCGAACGAGCTCGGCGGCTTCAAGATCGTGCGGCACAAGCTCGAGCTCTACGGCCTTTGCCCGCGCGCGCAGGGCGAGCAGGGCGGGTACTGCGCGCAGCCCGACCGGTGGACGCGGGCGAAGCACTAGGCGGGGGGGCGCGGGCGCCCGATCTCGCGGCCCTGGCGCGCAAGTACCGGACGCTGGCGGACCTGCGGGCGGAGCGCGAGGGCGCGATCGAGGGCGGTCAGGACCGCTTCGAAGGCGCGGCGCTCGAGACGCGGGGGCGGGCCTTTCGCGAGGTCGCGCGCGAGTTCCCTGGGGCGCTCCGCGAGCTCGAGCTGACGCCCACGGAGATGCTGCGCCGAAAGGCGGAGCGCGTGGAGGCCGCGGCCACCGGGGCGGGCGCGGCGCCCTGGATGCATGTGGTCTGGGACTTCCACGCCATGCTGCGCGAGGCGCTCGCCCTGCGACGCTTCCTGCGCGCCGAGCCGGGGTGCTCGGCCGAGGCCCTGCGCGCCCACCACGCCGCGCTCGACGACGCCGGCGCGATGGTCGCGGATGCGGCGGCGGCGCGTGGCGCGATCGAGCGGCCCCCGAACGGGCGCCTGCTCGCGCTCGTGTGGCCGGCGCTGGCCGGGCGCTACGGCATCGCCGAAGCCGTCGCGCGCGAAATGGTCTTCGGGCCCGTCGCCTGAGTCCCTCAGGCGGGGCCGTGCGAGGCGCGCGCCCAGCGCTCGAGCAGGCCCAGCGCCTCGCGGTCGTCGATGGCTCGGGCGAGGCGCGCGGTCGCCACCTTCGGGTCCGTTTCGGCCCCGGACGCGACGAGCGCGAGCGCGCCCTCCATGAGCGCCGCGGCGCGCGCCGCGCCGCGCTTGCCCTCGAGCACGGCCCGCAGGTGGCCCGCGTTGTCCTCCGCCGAGCCGCCGGCGAGGTCGTCCGGGTCCTCCTCGGGCAGGCCGAAGTCCGCAGGGCCGAGGCGGTAGGTCCGCACGGCCTGGCCGTCCCACTCCGCCACCTCCGACTCGCCGGCGACGGCGAGCTCGTCGAGGCCGCCGGCGCCGTGCACCACGAACGCGCGGCGGACCCCGAGGGCGCCGAGCGCCTCGGCGAGCGGCGCGACGTAGCGCGCATCGAAGACGCCGACCACCTGGCCGCCGACGCGGGCCGGGTTCGTCAGCGGCCCTAGCAGGTTGAAGAGCGTGCGCGTGCCGAGCTCGCGGCGAGGGCCGGCCGCGTGTCGCGTGGCCGCGTGGAACGAGGGCGCGAAGAGAAAGGCGATCCCGACCTCGGCGAGGCACCGCTCGAGGACGGGCAGGGGCGCGTCGATCGCGATGCCGAGCGCCTCGAGGACGTCCGCGGAGCCGGCGCGCGAGCTCTGCGCGCGGTTGCCGTGCTTGGCCACGCGCACGCCGCTCGCGGCCACGCAGATCGCCGCGAGCGTCGACACGTTGAGCGTGCCGCGGCCGTCGCCGCCCGTGCCGCAGGTGTCCACCGCGCGCTCGGGATCGGGGCAGCGGATGGGCGTGGCGCGCGCGCGCATGGCCCTCGCGGCCCCGGCGATCTCCGCGGGCGTCTCGCCCTTCATGCGCAGGGCGACGAGCAGGCCCGCGATCTGCGCGGGCGTCGCCTCGCCGTCCATCACGCGGCCGAGCGCCCCGGCCATCTCGTCCTCCGACAGGTCCTTGCGACCGACCACGCGCGCGATCGCCTGCTGCAGCTCCACGCGGGGATTCTGCGGCCGCGAGGCCACCCTTTCAAGCCCCGCCGCCGGCCCGTGCCATGATGGGAGCGTGTGGGGCTGGGAGACGCTGCCGCCGCTCGACCGCCTGTGGGTCACGCTCGCGGGCGTGGGCCTGCAGGACGCGCGACGCGCCGGCCTCCTGCTCTTTCGGGTGCGAGCGCAGCAGGCGAGCCTCGTCGGCGCCGACCTCCTGCGCGCGGACCTCGAGGAGGCCGATCTCTCGGGGGCGCACCTCGAGCTCGCCGACCTGCGGCGCGCGATCCTGCGCCGGGTGCGCCTCGGCGGGGCGAGCCTCGAGGGCGCGAACCTGAGCTGGTCGTCTGCCGAAGGTGCGATCCTGCGCGGGGCGCGCCTCGCGCGGGCCGACCTGACCGAGGCCGCGCTCACGGGCGCAGATCTCGAGCGCGCCGACCTGCAGGATGCCCTGCTCACCGCCGCGGACCTCGCGGAGGCCAGGCTCACCGGGGCGCGCCTCGACGGCGCGAGCGCCGAGCACGCCGTCTTCTCCGCGGCCTGCCTCGCCGGGGCGCTCGCGACAGGCGCCGTGCTGACGTGCGCGGACCTCGAGGGCGCCGATCTCTCCGGCGCCGTGCTCAAGCGCGCGGACCTGCGGGGCGCTGCGCTCGAGTGCGCCCGGCTCGAGGGCGCGCGCCTCGAGGGCGCGCGCCTCGGGGCGCGGGCGGACGACGCGCCGACGATGCGCACCGCGCGCGAACCGGCTGCGCCGCCCACGATCCAGGCGCTGCTCTGCGCCGAGTGGAGCACGCTCGAGCTCGACGGCGTCCTGGTCCGCCGGCCGGCCTAGTGCCTCGACCACGGCGTACTGATCATCGAGCGGGCGGCATCAAGGTCGAGGCCTTGCTTGCGTGTGGCCGGCTCGGAAGCCGGCCACCAGGAAGGGCACGCTGCCCTTCCCCCG
>CAZQJC010000222.1:0-77285 GCA_964593795.1 uncultured Myxococcales bacterium
CCGCTTGCGACCGGGGCCGTCTGCGGCTGGGTGGGGTAGACGTGCGTGGGGGCTAGTCGCGGGGGGGGTGGGCTTGTCCCCCCCCACGATCGATCAATTGCAGAGACCGGCGCCGTGGTAGGAGGTCAGCGTCTGTCCGCAGACCGCGTCGTTGCCGGAGCCTGCGATGGCGTTGCATCCGGGTTGAACGGTCGCCGGAAGCGTCATGCAGCACGCGGTCAGGTCGGCGCAGGTGCCGCCGCCGCTGGAGCCGCCGCCACCGAGGCCGCCGCCGCCCATCCCGCCGCCGCCCGTCATGCACTCGTTCGCGCACATCGAGCCGGAGCAGGTCCCCGTCGCCGTCAGGCAGGTCTTGCAGGTCGGCGCCGCGTTGTTGTAGCAGCCGAGGGTGCAGCCCGTGTCGCCCATCGCGCAGCTGCACACGCAGGTCACGAAGGACTCGCACAGCGAGCCCGCGATGCTGCCGTTGTTCCAGTTCGGCCCGAAGCACATCGCGATCTGAGAGCCGCACTTGGTCTCGATGCACGGCTCGCACATGGGGGTGCCCATGTCGCCGCCCATCATCGCGTTGGCGCAGAGGCCCGCGCCGCCGGAGCCGGCGCCACCCGTGCCGCCGCCCGAGCCCGCGCGCCCTGCCGAGCCCGCGCTGCCCGCCGAGCCTGCGCTGCCCGCCGAGCCCGCGCTGCCCGCCGAGCCCGCGCTGCCCGCCGAGCCCGCGCTGCCCGCCGAGCCCGCCGAGCCCGCCGAGCCCGCCGAGCCCGCGCCCCCCTTCGAGTCGCTGCCGCACGCCGCGACCGTCACCGAGAGCAGGCCGGCCATCGCCAGCCATCCCACGTTCCTCATCGTCGTCCTCATGGTGTTTCGCCCGCCTAGCGGCAGAGCATTCCCTGGCGGTAGGAGCTGAGGATCGGTCCACAGGCGGCGTCCATGCCCGTGGCGGCGATCATGTCGCACTGCGCCTTGACCCCGGCGTTGGCGATCTGCCCGCAGCACGTCTTGAGGTCATTGCACGAGGCGCCACCGGTCGAGCCCGCGCCGCCGGTCGAGCCCGCGCCGCCGGTCATGCCCCCGCCGCCCGTGCTGGTGCACTCGGTCTGGCACATCGACGCCGTGCAGGTGCCGGTGTTGGTCAGGCAGGTCTTGCAGTCTGCCGGCGCGTTCGTGTAGCAGCCGAGCACGCAGCTCGTGTTGCCCGCGGCGCACGCGCACATGCAGGTCAGGAACGGCTCGCACTTCGAGCCGGCGACGCTGCCGGAGCTCCAGCTCGAGCCCCAGCACATCGCGAGCGCGCTGTCGCACTTGGTCTTCAGGCACGACTCGCAGGCCGCGTTCGAGGCGCCCATCATGCCAGCAGTGGCCGGGCTGCAGGCGCTGGCGCCGCCGCCGCTGCCGGCGCCGCCGGCCGTGCCAGCCGTGCCGCCGGTGCCCTTCGAGTCGCTGCCGCAGCCGGCCAGCGCGAGCGAGAACGTGACCGAGATGAGAATCTTCGCGAGCTTCATGTGTCCCCCCTGATGGTGTCGTGGCGCCAGAAAGCGCCCAATTGTGGGGGCACCGTACTCCGCGGGTCTGACCGCTGCAAATGACCCCCGTCACCCGGGGATCGCCCGTTCATGCGGGGGGCTTCGGGGCGGGCGCGGGTGCGGGCGGAGCTGGCGCTGGGCCCGGCGGGTTCGGGTGCGTCGGCGGCGGCGTCCCCGCAGGCGGCCTGCCCAGCGCGGGCGGTGGCAGGCCCTCCTCGAACGGCTGGGCGGCCGGTGCCGCCTGCGCGAGCTGCACGTAGTGTCCAGGCACGAACGCCCACACCCCGTCGGGATCGAGCTCCCAGGTCGCGTGCGCCCAGGCGAGGCCCGGGCGCGCGGGCACGTAGTGCCCCGCCACCCACTGCCACTGCGAGCCCACCACGCGCCAGTACCCGGCCGCCCACTCGTAGCCCTGGCGCGGTCCCGGCACGTGCTCTCGCCGGGGCCGCGGCGGATCCCAGCGCACCCTGTAGCCCCCGTAGCCGTCGGGGACGTAGGTCGCGCCCACCTGGACGTGCGCGCCGCAGCCGGCGAGGGCGCCGCAGAGGATCGCGGCCCGGAAGCTCCGTGTCATGCGCCCATGATGGCGCCGGGGCCGCGCCGCTGCAACGCACGCGGACGTGCGGTCGCGCACCGGTGGGACGGCGCGTCCCATCCGTGGGATGCAGGCGCAGCGCGTCATGAGACGAGCGCAATCGACGCTATTGCGCGCTGGATTGCTTCGGCTATGGTCCGCCCGCCAATCAGGAGGACTCCATGACAGCTCGCTCCCCGATCGCGATCGGGCTCGGTCTCTGCGCCGCACTGGCCACTCACCCGGTGCTCGCGGCCAAGCCGAGCAAGGGCAAGAAGGGCGCCGGCGCGAAGGCCGCGCCCGCGAAGACCAGCACGCCTCGCCCCGACATCAAGCACTGGACGCTGCCGAACGGCCTCGAGGCGCTGTTCCTCGCCGATCGGCGCGCGCCCGTCGTGACGGTGCAGGTCTACTACCACACCGGATCGAAGGACGAGAAGCCGGGCCTCCGCGGCATCGCGCACATGTTCGAGCACATGATGTTCAAGGGCTCGAAGAACCTGCGCGCCGAGGATCACGCGCGCTACCTCGATCGCGTCGGCGGCACCGTCAACGCCTTCACGATGGAGGACATCACCGGCTACCACGACACGCTCCCGCGCGAGCAGCTCGGGTTCGCCATGCAGCTCGAGTCCGAGCGCATGCGCAACCTCCTGCTCACGCAGGGCACGGTGTCGTCCGAGCGCGAGGTGGTCAAGGAAGAGAAGCGCCTGCGCATCGACTCGAACCCGATCGGCAAGACGCTCGAGCGCTTCCGCCAGATCACGTTCACCAAGCACCCGTACTCGTGGACGCCCGCGGGCTTCCTCGAGGACCTCGACCGCGTGACGCCGAAGGACTGCCAGGACTTCTACGACACGTACTACGTGCCGAACAACGCGACGCTCATCGTCGTGGGCGACGTGTCCGAGGACGACGTCAGGAAGCTCGCCGAGCAGACCTTCGGCACCATCCCGCGCGGCAAGGACGTCCCGCGCGTGACGGTGGAAGAGCCCAAGCAGACCGCGATGCGCGAGGAGACGCTGCGCATGGAGGCGCAGATCCCCGTGCTCATCGGCGGCTACCACATGCCGCCCGCGGCGAGCCCCGACACGGCCGCGCTCGAGGTCCTGCAGATGGTGCTCTCGGGCGGCGAGAGCTCGCGCATGCACCAGCGCCTCGTGCGCAAGGAGAAGCTGGTCCTCGCGGCCGGCGGCTTCGCCGAGGCGATGGAGCACCCGGGCCTCTTCCTCATCTTCGCGGCGCACCTGCCCGGCAAGGACCAGGCGAAGATCAAGGCGACGCTGCTCGAGGAGATCGAGAAGGTGCGCAAGGAGGAGCTCAGCGCCAAGGAGCTCGAGAAGGCGCGCAACCAGCTCACGATGCAGTACGTCTCCAAGCTCGCGTCGGCCGACGGCATCGCGATGGCGCTCGGCACCGCGCAGTACATCGAGGGCGGCTGGCAGCGCTTCCCGGATGCGCAGGACCGCTACCTCAAGGTGACGGCCGCCGACGTCAAGCGCGTGGCGCAGCAGTACCTCGACAAGTCGAACCTCACGCTCGTGACCCTCGAGCCGGGCTCGCCGGCGGCGAAGGGAGGTGCCAAGTGATTCGCAAGGCTTCAGGCTTCAGGCTCCAGGCTTCAGGCCTGGCGATCGCTCTGGCGGTGGGTTGCGGTGGGCCAGCCCAGGAGGTGAAGAAGGCGGACGCGCCGAAGCTGCCGCCGGTCGCGGCGGCCGACAAGGTCCAGCCCGAGCCGCCGCCCGCGGCGCCGGCGGCCAAGGTGGACCCGTGGGCGGGCCGCACCGACCTCATCGCGCAGCCGACGCCCGCGCCGGCCAAGGAGATCGACGTCGGCCAGGTCGAGATCTTCAAGCTCAAGAACGGCCTGCAGGTGGTGCTCGTGCCGCGCGCCGACCTCCCGAAGGTCGACATCGCGCTGACCGTGCGCGCCGGTAAGCAGGACGATCCACCGGGCAAGGAGTCGCTCGCGCAGTGGACCGCGTCGATGCTGACCAAGGGCACGAAGACGCGCTCCGCGGACCAGATCAGCTCGACCATCGAGCAGCTCGGCGGCTCGCTCGCGGCGAACGCGGACCGCGACGTCCTCGAGGTCGGCTGCGGGGCGCTGGCCAAGGATCTCGACACCTGCCTCGACCTCCTCGCCGACGTCTCGCTCCGCCCGAAGTTCGACAAGAAGGAGATGGACGAGGTCCAGCAACAGCTCCTCGGCGGGGTCAAGCAGGCGCTCGACCAGCCGGCGCAGCTCGCGGAGCTCCACCTCGCGAACCAGCTCTTCGGCGACGACCACCCGCGCGGCCGTCCGATGACGGAGGAGTCGGTCAAGAGCATCACCGACAAGGACATGAAGGCCTTCTGGGCCAGGTGGTTCGTGCCGAACAACGCGTGGCTCTCGGTGGCCGGTCAGTTCGACGCCAAGGCCGTGCGCAAGGCGCTCGAGAAGCGCTTCGGCGGCTGGAAGAAGGGCAAGGTCGAGGCGCGCAAGGCGCCCGAGCTGCCCGCCATCGCGGCGACCAAGGTGCTCGTGGTCGACAAGCCGGGCCTGAACCAGACGCAGATCCGCCTGGCGCACGCGGGCGTGGCGTTCGACGACGACGACCGCCTCGCGGTCAAGCTCATGAACTACACGCTCGGCGGCGGCGGCTTCTCGTCGCGCCTGATGAAGGTCATCCGCTCCGAGAAGGGCAAGACCTACGGCATCTCGACCCGCTTCGACGAGCCGATGCTCGGCAAGGGCGGGTTCACGGTGTCCACGTTCACGCGCACCGAGGAGGTCGGCCGCACGATCGCCGACGTGCTCGGCGTCATGGAGAAGTACCGCGCCGAGGGCCCGAGCGACGACGAGCTCGTCCACGCCAAGGGCAACATCACGGGCGCCTACCCGCAGCACCTCGAGCGCCCGAGCGAGCTCGCCGAGGCGATCGTCGCCGCGCTCATCCGCGGCAAGACCATCAACTACGTCAAGAAGTACGCGCTCAAGCTCGACGCCATCACGCGCGAGCAAGCCAGGGTCGCCGCGGACAAGCGCCTCGACCCCAAGCACCTCGTGATCGTCCTGGTCGGCGACGGCAAGGCGCTCGCGCCCGTGCTCGCCGCCGCCAACCTGAGCTTCGACCGCGTCGCCTACTCCGAGCCCGTGTCGGCCAAGGCGCGCCTGCTCGCGGCCGCCGAGCGCAAGGAGAAGGCCGGCGTCAAGGTCGACAGCGCGACCGCCGACGCCACGCAGAAGCTGGTCTCCGCGATGCTCACCGCCGCCGGCGGCGAGGCCGCGCTCCGCAAGGTCAAGGACGTCGTCGTCAAGATGGACGGCAAGCTCCAGATCCAGGGCCAGGAGATCCCGATCTCGATGACCATCTCGCAGCTCCTGCCCGGCAAGACGCGCATGGAGATCGGCGCGATGGGCCAGATGCAGACCATCGTCATCACCGACGACGGCGCCTTCGCGATGGCGATGGGTCAGCTCCAGGAGCTGCCGCCCGAGATGGCGAAGAAGCAGCGCAAGGGCTCCGGCGGCAGCATCCCGGGCCTCAAGCTTCTCGAGGCGATCGACAAGAAGCACAAGCTGGTCGGCAAGCCCGCCGGCGGCGAGGTGGACGGCAAGAAGGTGGACGTCCTCGAGGTCATCGACCCCGACGGCGACGCCTCCACGATGTTCGTGGACCCGCAGACCCACCAGATCATCAAGTCCGTCAGCGACAAGCAGACCGCGCGCATGTCCGACTACAAGTCGATGGGCGGCTTCATGGTGCCCTGCACCATCAAGGTCGACGGCCAGCAGAAGATCGAGCTCAAGCTGACCGACCTCAAGGTCAACTCGGGCGTCAAGGCCGAGCTCTTCAAGAAGCCCTCGAACCAGTAGACCGGGTGCCGGTTCGGCGCCATCCTCGGTGAGGATGACGTCGGGCCGCGTGACCCTCCTCGCTCTCGCCGTCCTCGCGCTCGCGTCACCCGCGGCCGCAGGGCCCGAGCCGGCGCCCCAGAGGCCGCTCCGCATCCGAATCCTCGCCGCGCGCGACTACCGCGCCGAGACGCTCCACCACCGCCAGGAACTCGAGCGCCTCGTCGCCGCCCTCAACCGCCGCACGTCGTCCCCTCGCGTCCGCTTCGACCTCGTCGAGATCCGCCCCTGGGATCGCCTCTCCGCGCAGGCGCCGCTCGGCGAGCTGGTCGAGGACCTGGAGAAGCGTGAGCCTGGCGCCGACGTCGACTGGGTCGTCGGCATCGCCTCCGCCCTGCCGCTCGTGCCGACGAGCAACATCGGCCGCGCGCGCATGTTCGGCAAGCACTTCGTCCTGCGCAGCGCCGCGTTCCACCAGTACAGCCCGGCGCTGGTGTTCCTGCACGAGTGGGCGCACACGCTCGGCGCCGTCCACGTCACCGCGCCCGGATCGCTCATGCTCCCGTCCTACGACGTGCGCGCGCAGACCCTCGATCCGGTCAACGCCCTCGTCGTCGCCGCGGTCCTGCGCGCCCGCCTCGACGGCACGCCCGCCGGCGTGCTCCTCGCGTCCCTGCGCGCACTCCTGCGCGATCGCGGACCGTCCTGGCAGGAGTACCTTCGCGAGGTGGAACCGCTGCTCTCCCGGCCGGCCGAGGTCGCCGCCCCCCTGCGCGACCCCGCGCGCGACCGCGCGATCGACGAGCTCTCGCCGCTGCGCAAGCCCGCGCGGAAGTCGGCGCCGTGAAGCGCTGGCTCGCGCTCTCGCTCGTCCTCGCGTGCGGCGACGGCAAGGCCGGGCGGGCGTCGCGCGACTTCTCGATCGAGCTCGCGTCCGGGAACGTCGTGCCGCTCGTCGGTCGCGCCTTCTCCTTTCCTGTCGGCGTGCCCGAAGCAGGCGTCTCCGGCGCCACGACCGTGACGTTCGGGACGACCGACTCGCCGGCGCAGGTCACGCTCACGGCCTCCGGGCTCGGCTACCGCGCTGCGATCGCGTTCGGGCCGTGCGCGCTGCGCGTGTCGCTGTGTGCGCCGGCGTGCCCCAACGCGTTCGATCCGGGCACGTTCGTCCCGCTCGCCGGTTGCACCGTCTCGGGCACGGACGATGGCGCCGCCGTGCACGTGGCGCTCACGCTCGGCCGCAGCCGCTCGACGCCGCTCGACGCCCCGGACCTCACGGCGACCTGCGACGCTGCGGGCGCCTGCGCGCTCGGGCCGCGCTGACGCTCGCGTCGCCCCTACTTCGCCCCGTCCTCCAGTACGAGCTCCACCAGCCGATCGATCTCCTCGTCCGTGAGCTTCTTGCCGAACTTCGGCATCTTGTTGCGCTCGCCGAAGAGCACGTCCGCGCTGGCGTCCACGATGACCGCGCGCACCCACGCCTTGGTGCCTCGCCCGCCGAGGTTCGGCCCGCCGCCGTCGGTCTTGCCGTCGGTCTCGTGGCACTCGTCGCAGTCCTTGTCCTCGAACAGCTCCGCGCCGCGCTTCGCCTTCGCCTCGTCGACCTTGCCGCCGCCGAGCGCGATCACGTGCTCGACCAGCGCCGCGCGCTCCTCGTCCGTGCCCTTGACCGGCTTCATGCGCTTTTCGAGCTTGGTCTTGCCGTACTTCGTGGGGTGCTCCGGATCGCGCAGGAAGTCCGCCAGCCACGCGCGGCCCAGGAACCCCTTGAGGTCCGGCGCGGTCGCGTCCTCCGAGCCGCGCCCGTCGCGCGTGTGGCACTTGTCGCAGTGGTCCCTCCAGAGCGACAGCGCCTTCCAGCGCGGATCGTTCTTCCACACCGCGAGGCCGCCCTCGGGCAGCACGCCCGCGCGCGCGAGCCTGCGCGCCTCCTCTGCCTGCGCCGCCGCCTGCACCCGCTGCTTCTGCATGGCCGGGTTGCGCTCGTCCTCGAGCACCGCCGCGCCGAAGAGCCCGGCCCACCCGGCGCCTAGCCCCAGCAGCACGCCGAGCGCCAGCTTGCGCTCGCGCAGCCTGCGCGCCGGCTGCCGGTCGAGGAGCGGCAGCGCGACCAGCACACCCGTCGCCAGGCCCGGCGCGATCACCGTCGCGATCACGTCGAGGCCGCCCTCGAACCACTTGAGGAGCTGGAAGAGCGGCAGGAAGTACCACTCGGGCCGCGCGATGTACGGCGCCGACGGATCCGCCGGCGCGCCGAGCTCCGCCCCGTGCTGCCAGACCACCACGCCGACGAGCCCCAGCAGCACGACCACGCACGCCCCGAGGTTGCGCTCGAGCTGCCGCACCGCCGGCACGGCCTTGCGATCCAGCTCCTCCTCGCTGCGCACGCCCGGCGCGCTCGGTCCGTTCCGCCGGTGCAGCTTGATGTGCAGCCCCGCGATGAGGAGCAGCCCCACCGGCAGCACCATCGCGTGCGTCGCGAACACGCGCGAGAGCGTCAGGTTCCCCGGCTCGGCGCCCCCGCGCAGGAGCGGCGCCAGCCACGGCCCCACCACCGGCACGCGGCTCGTGATCCCCGTGACGACCTGGTTCGACCAGTATCCCTTCTGGTCCCACGGGAGCTGGTACCCCGTCGCCGCCGCGATCACGAGCAGGCCCATCGCCAGCAGCCCCGACCAGTACGTCAGCTCGCGCGGCGCGCGGTACGCGCCGAACGCGATCACCTGCACGAGGTGCAGGCCGAGCACCACGATCGTCAGGGACGCGCCGAACGAGTGCACCCCGCGCACGAGCCAGCCGAGCGTCACCTGATCCTGTACGAAGGCCACCGACGCCCACGCGCTCGGCACGCTGGCCGCGTAGTAGTGCGAGAGCACGATCCCCGTCAGCGCCTGGAGCGCCATCAGGAACGTCAGGATCCAGCCCAGCGTGTAGGCCCAGCGCGCGCCGCCGCGGACCGGCGCGGTCGCCGCGGCCTCGAGGGCCGCCTCGAGCCCGGTGCGCGCCTCGATCCATTCGCGAAGGCGCATGTGTCAGCCCTTGTTCGCCGTGCCGACCGGGAAGCGGCGGTAGGTCACCCAGACGCTACCGTCGCCGTCGACCTTGGCCTCGAGCTCGTCCATGTCCCGCGGCGCCGGGCCCGACAGGCGCTTGCCCGTCGCGTCGAAGCGCGCCTCGTGGCACGGGCACTTGTAGCGCTTCTCCTCGGGCGACCAGTCCACCGCGCAGCCGAGGTGCGGGCACACCACCGACAGCGCGCGCACGCGGTCTCCGTCCTTTCGCAGCCAGCACGCGCCGACGCGCTCCTTCTCGGTGCGCATCCAGGCGTCGTGGCTGTCGTCCACCACCTCGGCCCGCAGCGGCCCGTCCGCCGGGAAGTCCGCCATCGTCGCGACCCGCACCGGCTTGCGCAGCGCCTGCACGCCCCGCCGCAGCGGGTGCAGGAACGCGCCCGCGAGCGGCGCCAGCGCCCCGAGCCCGAGCAGGCCCGCAAGCCCCCTGGCGAGCCCCGACAGCGCCCCGCGCCGCGTCGTCTCCGCCACGGGCCTCGCAGCTACGCCTTCTGCGCCAGCGGCTGGTAGGTGAACAGCTGGCGGTTCTGCTTCCAGCGGTTCCAGAGCGCGATCCAGAGCGCCAGCGCCGCCATGCTCGACACGAGGCCGATCGCCTGCGAGGTGGACAGCCCGAGGATCTCTCCGCGCTCCGCGTCGTCGCGCAGGAACTCGATGAGGAAGCGCGCGATGCCGTAGATCATCGTGAACGCGACGAACACCTCGCCCGAGAACCGGCGCCTCTTCCGCACCTGGAGCAGGACGATCACGATGAAGATGCCGAGCAGCGTCTCGTAGATCTGCGTCGGGTGCACCGGCAGGGACTGCGCCGCCGTGTCCGGCAGGAGCTTGAGGTCATGCACGTGGCGCTGCCACGCGGGGCTCCCGCGCATCTTGTTGAGCGCCGTCGGCCCCGGGAACGTGATGCCCCAGCCCTGCTTCGTGACGCCGCCGAAGTCGCAGCCGTAGAGCAGGCAGCCGACACGCGTGATCGACAGGCCGAGCGCGACCGGCACCGATCCGACGTCGGCCCAGCGGAGCAAGCTCCAGCCGTTCTTGCGGCACCAGTACCAGCTCGCGAAGAACCCGCCGAGGAACCCGCCGTAGGCGACGAGCCCCCCTTCGTTGACCTTGATCATGTCGATCGGGTTCTTGAAGTGGTCGAGGTTGGTGAGCACGTAGAGCACGCGCGCGCCGATGACGGCAACGACCGCCGTCCACACGTAGATCTGCGCGACGCCCTGGCGCGAGAGGCCATCCTGGTCGGCCAGCCACATCGCGATGTACCAGCCGACGACCAGCGAGAGCCCCAGCATCACGCCGTACGAGAAGATCGGCACCGGGTCCCAGGCCTTGTCGAACGCGCCGCCCGCCCAGAACTGCCACTGTCCCGTGCCCACGCGCGCCGCGATGAGCGCCGCGACGAGCAGCGTCGGGCCCATCGACTTGAGCTCCTTGCGCTTCTTGACGAACGGCACGAGCTGCCCGGCGAGCGCGAGCAGCACGCCCGCGGCGAGCAGGATGAAGAAGGCTGGCTTGGCGGGGATCTCGAGTAGGAGCGGGCGCATCGGGCTACCGAATCCGTACCACGATGCCGTACATGGTCAAACGAGTACGTGCGTGGCAGGCACGACCGCGGCGCCGGTCAGCCGTACGCTTTTTCGATCCGCTCCTGGTCTTCCTTGCAGCGGATGCAGAGCGCGGTCTCGGGCCGGGCCTCGAGGCGCTTGAGCGAGATGGGCTCCTCGCACTCCTCGCACACGCCGAACGTCTCATTGTCGATCTTCGCGAGAGCGAGATCGATCTTCTTGAGGAACGTCTTCTCGCGCCCGCGCAGCCGCAGCATGAAGGACTGCAGGTACTCGCTGGACGCCAGATCCATCTCGTCTGCGAGATCGTCGCTGTCGAGGGTCATGCCCTCGTCCAGCGTCTTCTGCGCAACCTTCAGGATCTCGGCTTTCTTCGCCTCGAGGATCTCCCGGAATCGCTTGAGATCCTTCTTCTTCAGAACCGCGTTGGCCATTCTTGGTCCCTCTCGCCGCGAAAAGACAGGATACCGCCTTTGGAAGGCAGACCGGGCACTCTATACACTCGAAGCATGAATCGTCAAGGGTTCTCGCATTCTAGACCTCGCTAGCTCGGCCTGAAGGTGCCCCACACCAGATAGCTGACGATCTCGCGCGCCAGCACGTCCCGCGGCACCGTGGCCAGCCTCCCGGCGTCCCCGACCGGCGGCAGGATCGCGCTCGCCACGACCTCGCGAATGCTGCCGAGCACGCAGCGGCCCACGATGTCCGGGTCGCACGGCCGGATGAGGCCCATCGACACGCCGAGCTCGAGCCCGCCCTTGATGAGCCCGTGCACCTGATCGTAGAAGTCGCGCAGCTTGCGGTCGAACTCGTCGTCGAGCCCCGCGGCCTCGCGCAGGAGGATGCGGGTCATGTGGCGATGGTCCTCGAGCTTGGCGAGGAGGCGCACCACGTTGTCCTGGAGCTGCTCGACCGGCGCGGGTGCGGAGCCTGTCACCTCGATCGGCCGGATCGCGGTCCGGATCTCGACGAGGAACGTGTCGAGCAGCTCCTCGAACAGGGCACGCTTGGACGGGAAGTAGAGGTAGAAGGTCCCGCGCGCGATGCCGGCATCACGGATGAGATCGTCGATCGACGTCTCGTGGTAGCCGCGCTCCGCGAACACACGCCGCGCGCAGTCGAGCACCTGCTTGCGCCGCTCGGCGCGGATGCGCTCGGCGCGCAGGATTCGCCCGTCGCGCGCGGGTTCTCGTGAGGCTGCCATCGATCCGTCGCGAGCACGTTACCACCGCGCTCCGACACGACCACAGGCCGCCGTCTGTTCGTGGATGGTTGGTGAGGCTTGACACCTGCGCGTAGCGCGGAATACAAAAGCCTACACCCGTCGGTGAGATCGGCTCGATCTCGACGCCAGCAGGAGACTCCATGGCCGGTTCGGACAAGCGCAAGCAGAGCCTGTACTTCCCAGAGGAGATGCTCAAGGAGATCCAGGAGGAGGCGGCCCGTCAGGACCGCTCGCTCTCGTGGATCGTACAGAAGGCCTGGAAGATCGCGCGGAAGGAGATCATGAAGTATCCCTCCGTGAACGAGTTCCCGGGCGAAGACGACGAGCGCGGCGCTCAGGACGAGTGAAGCGTCGACCCGCCGCCCCGGCACCAGCGGCTGCTGGTGCTTCGCGGGGCGGTCCTGCCGCACGTTCGCATGAGGCCCCCGCCACGCGGGAGGCACCGGCCGTCGCGCCCTCGCGTGACGGCTTCGCCGCTTCTGGTCGTGACGGCTTCGCCTATGGTCGTGACGGCACTCCGATCCACTATCGCGTGACCGGCGCGGGCGGAAGGCCCGCCGTGTTGTGCGATGGCATCGGCTGCGACGGCTACGTCTGGAAGTACATCGAGCCGCAGCTCCTCGCGTCCGGCCGCTTCGACGTCGTGCACTGGCACTACCGAGGGCACGGCCAGACGCCGCCGCCGCGCGAGGCGGACCGCCTGTCGATCGCCGACCTGGCCGACGACCTCGAGGTCGTGCTCGGCGAGGTGGACGACGCCGCGCCGGACGCGCGCCGCGCGGTCCTGTTCGGCCACTCGATGGGCGTGCAGGTCTGCCTCGAAGCGTTCCGCCGCTTCCGTCATCGCATCGGCGGCCTCGTCCTCATGTGCGGCAGCTACGGCAACCCGCTGCGCACCTTCAAGGGCAAGAAGACGCTCGAGCAGGTGCTGCCGGCGCTGCGTACGCTCGTCGGCGCGACACCCAACCTCGCGCGCTACCTCGTGCGCGCGGTGACGCCGACCGACCTCGCGTACCTCATCGCCTCGAAGCTCGAGGTGAACGCGGACCTCCTCAAGAAGGAGGACTTCTTCCCGTACCTCTACGGCATCTCGCACGTGCCGCCGAAGATCTTCGTGGAGATGCTCGCGTACGCGGGACGCCACAGCGCGGGCGATCTGCTCGAGCAGATCGACGTGCCGACGCTCATCGTCGCGGGCGACCGCGACGGCTTCACGCCCGCGTGGCTGTCGCACGAGATGAACCAGCGCATCGCCGGCAGCGAGCTGCTCGTGATCAAGGACGGCTCGCACACCGCGCCGCTCGAGCGCAGCGATCTCGTCGAAGAGGCGCTCGCGCGATTCCTCGCGAAGGTCTAGCCCGAACCCACATCGATGCGCGGGAGCGCCGGTGCTTCGATGGGCACCTCGAGCGACTCGTGGCTGAGCTGTGTTTCTCCCACTCCGGCCTCCGGCCTTCGTGGGGCCCCGTGTCGTCCTCGGCACAGCCTGCGGCGACACCACGCTCGCTTCGCTCGCCTTGGGCGGGCGCTAGGTCGCTCGCCGGCCGGCCGCATGCTGCTCGACCAGCTCCGGCGGGATCGCGCGGCGCCACGGGGGCCGTAGCGTTCGCTCCTCTGGTCGGTCGATCTGCCCGAGGGCCCTGCCGCGGATGTGACGCCGATCAACGGAATGCGTCCATGTGGGTGCGCTCCGGCTCCGCGACGGGGAAGCGGGAGATGACTCATGGGTCAGCCGGCCGGCTGCTGCACGCGAGCGCGCATTCCGCGCCATCCGGGGCGCAGACGGGGGCCTTCCGTCCCATGTGGCGATCCACGGTTCCGGGCTGCTGTCCACAGGCCGGAAAGTTCTTCCACTACGTACGCTGGCATGCTTGACGGGCAGAAAGCGAAGACGCTAATCTCCGCCCTCGGCGGGAGGCTCATCATGCGGAAATCGCTCAAGAATCGTGGCGCTGGTCTGACCAGTATCGGTCGAATGGCTGTCGCCACCTGGATCATGGCGGTCGTGGCCGCATGCGGAGGCGGGCAATCGTGCTCCTGTCTCAAGCCCTTGCCGAACGGGTTTCCCGCGGAGAAGCGGAACCCGAATTCGATCCAGGCGCGCGTGTCTCCGGAGGGCATCCAGTTCCTCCAGACCAACATCGGCACGCTGATCGGCTCGCTGATCCCGGGCGGCCTCTCGTTCGCGATCCCGCCGACGTGCACGGGCTCGACGCAGATCTGCTGCCCGGGCGGCGTGAGCCCGCCGAACCCGGACCCGATGTGCCACGCCACCGCGAGCGTCACGAACGCCGTGCTCTCGCCGCAGGAGGGCATGAACGCGCTCGATTTCACGATCCGAGCGACGCTCGCGACGAGCTCGGCGAGCGGCAACACGATGCCGGTCCACGCGACGTTCATCGGCATCACCGTCGACTGTGACGTCAGCATCAACACGATGGCGTCGGGCGTGCAGGACCTCGCGCTCCAGGGCCGCCTGTCGATGGCGATCGATCCGCGCACGAACACCACGCGCATGTCGGTGACGAACGTGACGGTGGCGGACCTCGACAATGGAGACATCACGCTGTCGGGCGGCGCGCTCTGCACGATCGCCGATCTCATCAAGCCGCTCTTCATCGGCACGTTGACGTCGCAGTTCACCGGCACGATCGGCGGGACCATCAACGACCAGCTCTGCGCCAAGTGCACGGGCATGGCTCCGCTCGCGCAGGAGTGCGGCACGTTCGCGACCGCCTGCACGATGGGCGTGTGCCAGCAACCGGCCGCGTCGGGCATGGGCACCGAGTGTGTGCAGAAGCTCGGCGCCGAGGGCCAGGTGGACCTCGGCACCCTGCTCGCGTCGTTCGCGCCGGGCCTGCAGGCCGGCATGGACATCTACGCGGTCGCTGGCGGCTACGCCGAGTCGAACAACATGGGCCTGAACCTGGGCCTGCTCGGCGGCGCCGAGCCCAACCCGGCGGCCGGCTCGAGCTGCGTGCCCCAGACGGCGGCGCCTGCGCTGGCGCCCGCGCCTCGCTCTGCGACGTTCGGCGGCACGGCGATGGCGCCGGTCTCGCACCACGTCGGCATCGGCATCCACAAGTCGTACCTCGAGCGCGCGCTGTTCTCGATCTGGAAGGGCGGGGCGCTGTGCCTGAACGTCGGCGGTGCCACCGTCGCGCAGCTCAACTCGGAGACGTTCAACCTGCTCGTGCCGTCGCTGCCGGACGTGCTCGGTGACTGGCCGGTGCCGCTGTCGCTCAAGCTCCTGCCGCAGAAGCCGCCGGAGGTGACGCTCGGCAAGAACGAGATCCGCCGCGACATGTCGGGCAACCGCACGCTCGGCGACCCGCTGCTCAAGCTCAAGCTCCCGGGCCTCATCCTCGAGTTCTACGGCCTCGTCCAGGACCGCTACGTGCGCCTGTTCAAGGTCACGACGGACCTCACGCTGCCGATCGGCCTCGACGTGGATGCGGCCGGCAAGCTCATCCCGGTCCTGGGCGACGCGCGAACGGCGTTCCAGAACATCGTGGTCAGCGACCTCGATCTGCTGACGGACGACCCGATGCAGGTCGCCGACACGCTCCCCGCGCTGCTCGGTGTGGCGCTGCCGCTCCTGACCCAGGGGCTCTCGGGCTTCGCGCTTCCGAACCTCATGGGCCTCAAGCTCGACATCCCGGCGGGCGGCATCACGTCCACCGACATGAACACGTTCATGGGCATCTTCACGAACCTCGCCGCGGCGACGCCGATCGTGCGGCCGGTCCAGACCGAGGCCGAGGTGGTCGCGCTCGCGTTGCCGAAGAGGGCCGAGTGGGCTGCCTCGCTGCGTGACGCCGCGAAGGCGCCGGCGGTGACGCTGCGCGTGCGCGCGTCGAGCCACGGGGGCGCGCTCGGCGCGGGCGCGTACGAGTGGCAGTACCGCTTCGACGGCGGGCCGTGGTCGGTGTTCCAGGACGCCGAGCAGCTCACGCTCCGCGATCCGGCGCTCTTCTGGCAGGCCCGGCACCTCGTGGAGGTGCGCTCGCGCAGGGTCGGGGAGACCGCCTCGCTCGGCGAGATCGTGACGCTGCCGGTCCTGGTCGACGTGCTGCCGCCGCGCGTGCGCGCGCAGACCGACGGCTCGCTCGAGGCGCTCGACGGCGTGACTGCGGTGGCCGATCTCCGCTGGGCCTTCCGGATGCCCGACGGCACCACGACGGCGTGGTCGCGCGAGGCTCGCATCCCCGAGGGGGCCCTCGCGGCGTACGTGACCGACGAGGCGGGCAACGTGTCGTCGCTCTGGATCCGCACACCGGCGCCGGGCGAGGAAGTGGCGCCGGGCGAGGCCGGTGGCAAGGACCCGGTCGCGCGCGGCACCGGCTGCGCGTCGGGCGGCGAGGGGTCGAGCTCTGGGGGCCTCGCGCTCCTCGGCCTCGGTCTGCTGGCGGTGCTGCTCCGGCGGCGCGGCGCGGCCGTGAAGCTGGCTGCCGTCGTGGCGCTGCCGTTCGCCGCCTGCTCGAACGACGCCATCAGCGGCGTGACCTTCGACGGCGGCGCGGGCCGCGGTGGCGCGGGTGGCGCGGGCGGCGCGCCCGTGACTGATGGGCCGGTCGTGCCGATGCCCGACGCCCCGCCGATGTTCAACACGCCCGGTGCGCAGGGCCGGTACTCGGATCTCGCGGCTGCGAGCGGCAAGGTGCTCGTGTCCGGGTACGAGGCCAAGTTCGGCGACCTGATGGTCGGCGAGCCGGGCGCCGACGGCAAGGTCGCGTGGCGCTTCGTGGACGGCGTGCCGGCGGAGACGCCGGTCTTCCCGGCGAGCGGCTACCGCGGCGGCATCCGTGGCGAGGGCGACGACGTCGGGCAGTACACCTCGATCGCGATGGGCGCGGACGGCAAGGCGATGATCGCCTACCTCGACGTCACGCACGGCGCGCTCAAGATCGCGCACGCGATGGACGCCGCGAACACGATGTGGGCGACGCACACGGTGGACGCGCCGCCGATGGGCGCGATGCTGCCGTCCGGATCGGACGTGAAGTTCGGGACGACGGTGGTGATGACGTCGCTCGCCCTCGACGCGCAGGGCGTGCCGAGCGTCGCGTACCTCATGAGCGGCTTGAAGGGCATGGGCGGCAAGTACACGTCCGAGCTCCGCTACGCGCGGGCCAGCTCGGCGAGCCCGGCGGCGCAGGGCGACTGGACCGTCAGCAAGATCGAGGCGGTGAACGTTCCGTGCGCGGGCCTCTGCGCCTCGACCGAGGCGTGCATCGGCGACGTCGACATGATGAACATGCCGACCGGCGGGTCGACCTGCAAGGCGAAGGCGACCGGCTGCATGCCGGCGTGCACCACCGATCAGGAATGCGTGATGAACGGGGCGGCCAAGGCCTGCGTGGCGAAGATCGCGGCGCCGGGCTCGATGGACATCCCGCACGGCGTCGGCCTGTGGCCGGCGGTCGCGTTCGGCATGGACGGCAAGCCGGTGGTCGTCTACTACGCGCGCGACAACGACGGCAAGGCGGTCGGGCAGCTCAAGATGGCGACGCAGAACGGCGCCATGTGGGCGACGAGCGTGCTCAACATGGGCGGCGACGTCGGCGGGTTCGCGTCGGTCGCGGTGGGCGCGGACGGCGCGCTCCACATCGCGTACCAGGACATGGCCAAGGGGCAGCTGCTCTACAAGAAGGTCATGGGCGCGATGGCGGGGATGCGGGAGGTCGTCGACGACGGCATGCGCATGGACGGCGTGCACATGGTCGGTGCGGACGCCACGATCGCGCTCGCGGGCGACGACGTGCGCATCGTCTACCAGGACCAGCGCTCGGTGGACCTCTTGATGTCGAGGCGCATGGGCACGATGTGGATGCGCTCGGAGCTCAAGACCGGCCGCATCGGCAACGGCTTCTTCGCGCGCCTCGTCACGGACGGCGGCATGTTCTGGGTCAGCGACTTCTACTACGACCGGATGGAGAACCCATTCGGCGGGGTCGAGGTCTTCCGGGCGCCGTAGCGGTTGGCCTCGAGTACGCGTACGAGTACGCGTACGAACGCCCACTTCTTCGGTAAAGTGCGGCGATGCTCCAGTACATCGATCCTCGCTTGCCCAAGGATGTGTTCGGGTGGAAGAGCCCGCGCCTCGGGCTCGACATGCCCATCGTGCGCTACGGGAACTGGGGGCGGCCGCTCTTGCTGTTCCCGACGGCCCAGGCGGACTTCCTCGAGAACGAGCGCTTCTTCCTGATCAAGGCCATCGAGAAGCACATCTTCGAGGGGCGCGTTCAGGTCTTCTCGATCGACAGCATCAACAAGTACGCCTGGATGAACCGCGACGTCGCCCCGCCCGAGGCGGCGCGGCGGCAGGCGCTGTACTCGGGCTACGTCGAGGAGGAGGTGGTGCCGCACATCCGGCGCTGCCTGCAGTCGCCGCACGCGCGCGTGGCGGTGTCGGGCGCGAGCTTCGGGGCGTTCTACGCGGCGAACGCCTTCTTCAGGCGGCCGGACCTGTTCGACACGCTCATCGCGATGAGCGGCTTCTACGACCTCGGGTGGAGCTACCTCGAGGGCTACGGCGACGAGAACGTCTACTTCAACAACCCGCTGTCGTACCTGCCGAACCTGCAGGACCACGGGATCCTCGAGACCTTCCGGCACCACACGCAGATCCACATCGTGTCGGGTCAAGGCGCGTACGAGGCGCCGGACGCGTCGCGGCGTCTGTCGCAGGCGCTGTGGGACAAGGCGATCCCGCACAACCTCGACCTGTGGGGCCACGACGTGAACCACGACTGGCCGTGGTGGCGGAAGATGCTGGACCACTACGTGGATCAGAGGCTCGGGTGGTGAGGGGGAGGCGGGCTGGAACGAGCACGAGCACGGGAAAGACGGAGATGGCGAAGATCGAGGTCGCGAGCGTGATCCTGGCCGCAGGGCTCGGGACGAGGATGAAGTCGGATCTGGCGAAGGTGCTGCACCCGGCGGCCGGGGCGCCGATGATCGTGTGGGCGGTGCAGGCCGCGCGCGACGCCGGGGCGAGCCGCGTGATCGTCGTGCTCGGCCACCAGCACGAGCGCGTCAAGGTGGCGCTCGACGCCGAGTTCGGCGCGGGTGCGGTGGAGATCGCGCTGCAGATGGAGCAGCTCGGGACCGGGCACGCGGTGCAACAGGCGATGCCGCTCCTCGAGGGGTGGAAGGGCACCGTGCTGATCACCTACGGGGACGCGCCCTGTCTGAGCGGCACGACGCTGCGGGCGCTCGTGGAGGCGCAGGCCTCCGCGAAGGCGCCGCTCGCGATCATCACGTCGATCATGCGCGACCCGAAGGGCTACGGGCGCATCCTGCGCGACAAGCGGAAGCGCGTCGTGCGCGTGGTCGAGGAGAAGGACTGCACCGAGACCCAGCGCAAGATTCCGGAGGGAAATGCGGGGATCTACGCGGTGGACGGCGCGTTCCTGCGCCAGGGCATCACCAAGCTCGACACCAAGAACGCGCAGAAGGAGCTCTACCTGACCGATCTCGTCGAGAAGGGCGCGAAGAAGAAGCCCGTCCCGACGGTGGTGGTGGACGAGGAGGAGATCCAGGGCGTCAACGACCGCCTGCAGCTCGCCCAGGTCGATCGTGTCTTGCAGCGGCGCATCGTCGAGACGCACCTGCGGGCGGGCGTGAGCATGCGTGCGCCGGAGCAGGTCTTCATCGATCGCAAGGTCGAGATCGGGCGCGACAGCGTGCTCGGTCCGGGGGTGCAGCTCCGCGGCAAGACGCGCCTCGGCACCGGCGTGACCGTCGAGGCGGGCAGCATCGTCACCGACGCGGAGCTCGGCGACGGCGTGCTCGTGCGGCCCTACTGCGTGATCGCGGAGTCGCGGGTGGGCGCGCGGGCGCAGCTCGGGCCGTTCGCGCACCTGCGGCCGGCGTCCGACCTCGGCGAGGAGGTGCACGTCGGCAACTTCGTCGAGACCAAGAAGACGCGCATCGGAAAGGGCTCGAAGGCCAACCACCTCGCGTACCTCGGCGACGCGATCATCGGCGAGGGCTGCAACGTCGGCGCGGGGACCATCACCTGCAACTACGACGGCGTGAACAAGGACGAGACGATCCTCGAGGACGGGGTGTTCATCGGCTCGGACACGCAGCTCGTCGCGCCGGTGCGCGTGGGCAAGGGCGCGTACGTCGGGGCGGGCACCACGGTCACCAAGGACGTGCCCGCCGGGGCGCTGGCGAAGTCGCGCGTCAAGCAGGAGAACGTGGAGGGCAGGGCCGCGGAGCTGCGGGCGCGGGCCCTCGAACGGAAGAAGGCGAAGCAGGCGGCGCGCGCCTGATATATCTGCAGAGGCGAATGGGATGATCCAGGGCGGCTGTCTCTGTGGGGCGGTGCGGGTCGAGGCCGACGCGAGCAAGTGGTGCGCGTATTGCCACTGCTCGATGTGCCGGCGGGCCCACGGCGCGAGCCCCGTGCTGTGGGTGGGGCTCGACGAGGGGGCGTTCCGGATCGTCAGCGGCACCGAGACGCTCGGGCGGTACGAGTCGTCGCCCGGCGCCGAGCGGTCGTTCTGCACGCGGTGCGGGACGCCGATGCTCTTCCGGTCGAAGCGCTGGCCCGGGGAGGTGCACGTCGCGGGGGCGCTCTTCGATGCGCTCGATCGCGCGCCGCAGGCGCACGTGTTCTGGGACGATCGCGCGCCGTACGTGACGTGCGAGGACGGGCTGCCGCGGCGAGGAGGCAAGACGGGCGTCGAGCCGGTGTGAGTGGGCGTGGCAGCTCGCGCCCGGACGAGCACGATCACGAGCGCGAGCACGAGCACGAGCACGAGCACGAGCACGAGCACGAGCACGAGCACGAGCACGATTGGCTAGAGGTCGATGCCGTCCTCGTGGCAGGCGCGGGTGACGGCCGGGCGGTCGCGGGCGGCGACGCTGCGGAAGGCGGCGCGGGCGTTGCTGAAGTCGCGCAGCTTGCAGTGCGCGCGGGTGAGCAGGGCATGGGCGCGCGCGGAGCGCTGCACGAGCAGCGTGCGCTGGGCGAGGCGCCGAGCCTCGGCGGCCTGACCGGATCGCAGGGCCTGCTCGGCCGCGTCGAGATCCTGGACGACCACTGCGGGCAGCGGAGGTTCGCGGCGAGTGCGAGGGTCGACGGTGGCCTCCTCGCGCTTGCGCCGGGGCGCGGCGTCGGAAGCGGGGCGTGCGGCGTCGGCGGGCCTTGCCGCCTCGGGGATCGCGGCATCGGGCAGGGGACGCGGGGGCGCGTCGATCGCGACCGCGACCGCCACCGCGGGGGCAGCGTCCGGGACGCCTGCGGGCGGGGGACTGCCGCGCAGCACGAGGAGCGCCACGGCCGCGGCCAGCGCGACCGCGGCCCCGGCCCACACGGCCACGGGGAGGCCCCGGGGCTCCGTGGCAGGCGGCGCACCCATGCCCCGCAGCGTGCCGGGTCTGGCCGCCTCCGACGGCTGGACCGCCGAGACTGGCGCCGCCGCAGGGGGCGGCGTGTGGGCGAGCCCAGGGTCGTTCGGGCTCACGCTCGGGCTCGGCGTGACGGCGAGCGTCGGGGCCGTGCCCACCGCCTCGGGTTGCGCGTGCAGCGGCTGGCCACGCGCGCTCGGGGCCGGCGTCGCGGGCAGGGTCTCGTCGGTCGCGGGATTCGCGCCGCCACCGAGCGGAGGCGTCACGGCGAACGCGCGCGACGACGTGTTCATCGGGAGCCGCTCGCCGAGCACGTGCAGGGGCTTGCCCGTCAGCGCACCGATGAACGCGGGCACGTCGTCGAAGCGCTCGTCGCGCCGCTTGGACAGCCCGCGCGCGACCGCGTCGCGCACCGCCGCCGGCACCGAATCGGGGAGCGACGGCGCCGGCTCGATGACGATCTTCGTCACGACCTCGGCCAGGGTGGCGCCCGTGAAGACGGGTCGCGCGGTCAGCATCTCGTAGACGATCGCGGCCAGCGCGAACTCGTCGGTGCGCGCGTCGATCTCGTGGTTACGGCCGGCCGCCTGCTCGGGCGCCATGTACTGCGGCGTGCCCACGAGCGCGTCGTGCTGCGTGAGGGCAGGGGCCGAGCGGACCTTCGAGATGCCGAAGTCGAGCACCTTGACGCGAAGGCCCAGCTCGCCGCCCGCGTCGGTCGGGCACAGGAAGACGTTCGCTGGCTTGAGGTCGCGGTGCACGACGTCGGCGCGGTGGGCGGCCGTGAGCGCCGAGCCGATCTGCCGGGCGATGACGAGCGCCTCGTCGAGCGGGATCGGCCCGCGGGCCAGGCGCTGGCCGAGGTCCTCGCCGCCGAGGAGCTCGAGCACGAGGAACGGCTCGCCCGATGGCAGGACGTCGAAGTCGAGCACCTCGATGATGTTCGGGTGGCCGATGCGGGAGGCGACCTCGGCCTCGCGGCGGAAGCGCTCGACGGCTTCGGGGGCGTGCGCGTCGAGCAGCACCTTGATCGCGACCTGACGCCCCGGCAGGCGACGGTGGCGCGCCGACCAGACGGCGCCCATGCCGCCGCGACCGACCAGCGCGACGAGCTCGTAGGTGCCGGCCACGATCAGCCCGGGCTCGAGCGTCTCCCGCCCCGGGTGTCGCTGGTCTCGGCCCCCGCTCACCGCGCCAGTCTCGCACGGCGCCGCCACCTCCTCCGGGCGAAGTGCGCTATACCCGGGCGCCGATGCGACGATTCCTCGCAAAGACCCTCGGCTTCCTGGTTCTCTCCGGCGCGGGGAGGGCGGTCGGCGCGTCCCCCGAGGTGCCGCCGGACGCGCCGGCCGACGTTACGCCCGTGCGCAAGGACCTCGAGGTCCTCTCCGACGGCAAGGGGCACTACGTCGTGCTCGTGCCCTTCGGTCGCGCGACGGAGCACGTCTACTGGGGCGACGGCAAGACGTTCCACGCGCTGCGCGTGATCAGCTCGGGCATCAACGGCACCGAGCGGTTCGATCTCTCGTTCTGGGACCCGCGCATCTTCGCCGGCTACAAGCGCTCGGTGGGCTTCGGCGACGGCAAGTACGAGGTCTGGTGCGACGAGCGCAAGACGCAGCTCAAGCCCCTGCCGAAGCCCGAGCGCGACGCCATGCTGGCCGCGGCGAAGTTCTGGAAGCCCCGCTGGAAGCGGCAGGCCTACGCGCTCGCCCACGACGAATCGGGCAACTACTACTACGTGGATCGCCTGCGCGAGGCGGGGGGCGCCGTCGGCTTCCGCCTGTTTTCCGGGCCGAAGGGCGCCCTCAAGCCGCTCAAGATGACGAACGTCGTCAGCGACTCCGAGGGCGACATCTTCGCCACCAAGCGCGGAGAGCTGCGACTCATCTTGCAGAAGAACGACTTCACCTGGGTCAAGGGCAAGTCGCGCACCAAGCTCGTGGCCGTGCCGATCGAGAAGAACGGCAAGCTCATCTACGAGGAGCTCGGTGTGTACGCCGGCGAGCCGCTCGGGACGCCCTGCGACGTGCTGTAGGCGCTGAGGTCGTGGAGGGGATCGTGCACGTCCACGTCCACGTTTCGGAGGTCGTGAGGGATCTTCGGCGTTGCGCCTGCGTGAAGATGCGTTGAAGATGCCCGACGCGCGTTGACACGCGCTTTCGCCAGATGTTACGAAGGCGAAAATTTCGCACACGGAGGAATGATGCCGACCGCCAAGGACATCTTCGACGTCATGGTGCCCAAGGGCCTCGCCCAGTACCCGGACAAGGCCAAGGAGATCAACGCGATCTACTGCTTCAAGGTCACCGGCCCCAAGGGCGGCACCTGGACCGTCGACCTGACGGCGAACCCGCCGACCTGCAAGCCGGAGGAGTCGGCTGGAGCGCAGTGCACCATCGAGGTCTCGGACGAGAACTTCGAGGCGATGCTCGGCAACCCGCAGCTCGGGATGCAGCTCTACTTCCAGGGCCAGCTCAAGGTCGCGGGAGATCCGATGCTCGCGACGCGCCTGCAGCAGCTCCTGTCGCTCGGCGCCCCCGCGTAGTCACCGCGTCCATCGACGCGCCCTTCACTCCTCCCACCGGAGGCTTCCATGTCAGACGATCTCCCGCTGCGCGGTATCCGCGTGCTCGACCTGTCGCGCCTGCTGCCGGGGCCGTTCCTCACGCTCGTGCTCTCGGATCTGGGCGCCGAGGTGGTCAAGGTCGAGGACCTCGGACCGGGCGATTACCTGCGCTTCGTCCCGCCCTTCGTCGGCGACCTCGGCGTGCAGTTCGCGGCGCTCAACCGCGACAAGAAGGGCGTGCTGCTCGACCTCAAGAACCCGGCGGGGCGTGACGCCTTCCTGCGCCTGTGCAAGTCGTTCGACGTCGTGGTCGAGAGCTTCCGGCCCGGCGTGCTCGATCGCCTCGGCGTCGGCTTCGAGGCGATGCGCGCGCAGAACCCGCGCATCGTGCTGTGCTCGGTGAGCGGCTACGGGCAGGTCGGGCCCTACCGGGATCGCGCGGGACACGACATCGGCTACGTCGCGCTCGCGGGCGTGCTCGGGCTGACCGGGCGGCCGACCGTGGCGCCCGGGCCGATGCCGGCGCAGGTGGCGGACATCGCGGGCGGGGCGCTCCACGGCGCGGTCGGGATCCTGGCGGCGCTGCTCGCGTGTCAGCGCACGGGGCGCGGGAGGCACCTCGACGTGTCGATGACCGACGGCGCGGCCGGCTTCCTGGTGCTCGAGCTTCCGCCGCACCTGGCCGGGCAGCCGGTGCCGAGGCGCGGCGAGGGGCGGCTCGGCGGGGGCCTGGCCTGCTACGACGTGTACGAGACCAAGGAAGGGCGCTTCCTCGCGGTCGGCGCGCTCGAGCCGAAGTTCTGGGCGGCGTTCTGCAAGGTCATCGGCCGCGCCTCCGACGCGTCGGACCTCATCGCGATGGGGCCGAAGCAGGACGCGATCCGTGCCGAGGTGGCCGCGGCGCTCAAGACGCGCACGCGCGACGAGTGGGTGGCGGCGTTCGAGGGCGTCGAGGCCTGCGTGGAGCCCGTCCTCGACGGCGACGAGCTGCGCTCGCACGCGCTCCACGTCGCGCGGCAGCTCTTCTTCGACATCGAGACGCCGGCGGGGAAGCTGCCGCAGATCCGCACGCCGCTCGGCCGCGCGGACGGCCACGTGCCGCCCCCGAAGCCCGGCCAGCACACGCGCGAAGTGCTCAAGGGCGCGGGCTTCTCCGACGAGGAGGTCGACGCGCTGGCCAAGGCGGGCGCGACGCGGGCCTGACGGCGTCCGCTGGGGTACGATCGAGCGTGCTCTCGGATGCCGACATCGAGCGGCTGCGGCAGAGCGGGCTCCGGCTCGATCGCCACGGGCAATTCTGGCACGAGGGCGAGCCGGTCAAGCACGAGGGGCTGCACCGGGCATTCCATCGGTGGATCGATCGGCTCGACGACGGGCGGTGGATCCTGCGGCTCGACGAGAAGCGGTACTGCTACATCGACGTGGAGGACGCGCCGTTCATCGCGCGCTCGCTGCGCTGGGAGGGCGACCGCGCGCTCGCGGCGCTCGACAACGAGCGCGAGGAGACGCTCGACGCCGGACCCATTCGCATGGACGAATATGGCGCGCGGGCGAGCGTCGGGGGCGGGCGGTTCCCGGTGCGGCTGTCCACGCGGGCCTGGCAGGCGCTGACGGAGCGGGCGGAGGAGCGGGACGGGAGGCTATGGGTGGCGATCGGCGGCGAAGTCGTTCGGATCGAGGGCGACGTGAACAAGGAATAGGACAACAGGCAACAGAGCAACGGGGAACGGGGAATTTCGGATCCCTCGGGTCATTGCGTTCCGTGATCCTTGTTGTCTGTTGTTCTACTGCTCTGTTCCTTGTTCTCCGACTCGGGCCCTCTCACACGCTCTTCGGGCGTGGGGGCGTGATCTCGGGCGGGCGGATGTACGTGGGGGCCGCGCTGGCGACGGGGTCGCCGGCGGGATCATGGGCCCGGCGCGCGTGCGCCAGGGCCGCGATCGAGGTCGCAGGTGGCGTCGCGGGCAGGTCGTCGCGCACGGGCGCGGCGAGCGTGGCCCGCTCGCGGTAGCGCTGCGCGCCCTCGCCGAAGAGGACGACGGGGACGCGCTCGCGCGCGGCGACCTCGGCGATCGACGCGGCGATGCGATCGGGGGCGCAGACGACCTCGGGCGCGACCTCCTGGCCGCTGCGGTGGAAGCCGAGGAAGACCTCGCGCTTTCTGGCATCGAGGCACGGGACGAGGAGCGCGTCCGTGGGCGCACCCGCGGCCATCGCGGCGTGCACGAGCGCACCCAGCGACGAGACGAGGTAGAGCGGCGCGCCGGTGGCGAAGGCGAGGCCCTTGGCCGTGGACAGGCCGATGCGGAGGCCCGTGAAGGAGCCCGGGCCGGCGCCGCAGGCGATGGCGTGCACGTCGCGCATCGACGCACCGAGCCCGCCGAGGAGCTCGTGGACGAGCGGCAGGAGCTGCTCGCTGTGGGTACGGACCGCGGCGGCGCCGGACGCGAGCGTGCGGCCGTCGTCGTCAGTCAGCGCCACCGAGGCCGTCAGCGTCGCGGTGTCGAGCGCGAGGATCACGGGTGGGGCGTATCACCTGGCGGGCGGCGCCGCAACGGAGCCCGCCCTGGAAGTGCTATCCTCGGTCAGGGACGCTCTGGATGGCCAAGAAGGAGAGCGCGAACAAGATCCTCTCGACGGAGGAGATCGACGAGCTGCTCGACGAGTGCGAGCGGCGGCTCGATCGCTGCAAGACCATCTACGACAACTACTTCCTAGGCATCGAGAAGGTCGAGCCCTACTCGGCGAAGAAGGACGTGCAGCGGCGCATCATCGATCTGCAGCAGCTCCTCATCCGCAACTCGGGCCAGCGCTTCCGGTTCAACATGATCGCGCAGAAGTTCGGCGTGTTCCAGACGCTCTGGGGCCGCACGATGCGCGAGATCGAGGCGGGCACCTACCGGCCGCACCTCGAGCGGGCCGCGCGCCTGATGGCCAAGAAGGGCGTCGCGCCCGAGGAGGTCGCGCGCATGCTCGGGCCGGGCAGCCGGAGAAAGCGCCTGGTCACCGAGGCGGCGAAGGAGACGCAGGTCCGGCTGGAGGAGGAGCGCCAGAAGCGTCGCGATGCCGCCGGCGGAGTGAGCGCCAAGATGGACCCGCGCCTGGAGGCGGCGATGGCCGCGCTGCAGGGACGCGCGCCGAGGGTCGACCCGGCGGCTGCCGCCGGCGCTGGCGCGGCTGCGCCCGCGGCTGCCGGCCCTGCCGAGGCAACTGGAGAGTTCGACAGCATGCTCGACTCGCTGTTCTCCGATGGGGCGGCGCCCTTTCCGCCGGCTCCGGCCTCGGCCATGCCCGCACCGCCGCCCGCGCAGCCCCCGGGCGCCGACGGGGCCGCGCCCGGCATCGCGGCGTCACCTCCGGGCCGGCGCCCCGCGGCGCAGACGCTGCCGCACGGATCAGGGGCGTTCCAGCTGCCGGAGGTGCCGCCACCGCCGCCGAGGCCGGAGCGACCGGCCGCGGCCACGCTGCGACCGGGGCAGGGCGTGCCGGCGGACCTCTCGCTGCCGAAGGTGGCGCCGCCGCCCGGGATGAGCGAGACGCAGATGCAGGCGCTCTATCGCAAGTACCAGCAGGCGCGGCGGATGGTCGGGCAGGACGCGGAGGGGGTGAAGTACGAGCAACTCGTGCAGCAGCTCTCGCGTCAGACGCCGGGGATCATGCAGCAGCACGCGGCCGCCGAGGTCGACTTCTCGGTCGTCGTACGCGACAACCGCGTCGTCCTCAAGGCAGTGCCGAAGAAGTGATCTCCTCGAGCGGCGGGGCCTCGGCCACCTCCCGCGGACGGTCGTAGAGCTCGAGGAACAGCGCGCGCTCGAGCGCCTCGAGGAGCGAGCGCGCCGTCGCGCGGTCACGCGCAGAGACGGGGATCGCTCCGAGCGCGTTGGCGCGCGCCTCGGCCTCGTCGGGCGCCAGGCGATCGATCTTGTTTGCCACCCGGATGCGCCGGGCGCCAGCTAGCCCGAGCTCTTCGAGGATCTGCTCGACCGCGCGCACGTGCTCGACGTGATCGTCGTCGGAGACGTCGACGACGTGCAGCAGGAGGTCCGCGTCCGCGAGCTCCTCGAGCGTGGCGCGGAAGGCGCGCTGCAGGTCGGGCGGGAGATCGCGGATGAAGCCGACGGTGTCGGTGAGCACGACCTCGCGCTCGCGCGGGAAGCGCAGGCGCCGGCTCGTCGGATCGAGCGTCGCGAACAGCTTGTCTTCGGCCAGCACGGCGCCGTCGGTGAGCGTGTTGAGGAGCGTGGACTTGCCGGCGTTGGTGTAGCCGACGATCGCGAGGATCGGCAGGTCCTTGCGCGTGCGCAGCTTGCGCCGTTCGGTGCGCCGCTTGCCGAGCGCGTCGATCTCGTGCTCGAGCTTGGTGATGCGGTCGCGCGCACGGCGGCGGTTGATCTCGAGCTTGGTCTCTCCCGGGCCGCGGCCGCCGATGCCGCCGGTCAGGCGCGACATCATCGTGTTCTTCTCGATGAGGCGGGGCAGCGCGTAGCGGAGCTGCGCGAGCTCGACCTGGAGCTTGCCGTCGCGGCTCTGCGCGTGCTGCGCGAAGATGTCGAGGATCAGCATCGTCCGGTCGATCACCTTCATCTCGGTGTGATCGCTGATCGCCCGCGCCTGCGCGGTCGTGAGATCGGGATCGAAGATGACGACGTCGGCGGCCGCCTGCATCGCGCGCGCGAGGATCTCGTCGATCTTGCCGCTGCCCACGAGGTACTTGGGGTCGGGCGCGGGGCGCGTCTGCTGCACGACGCCCACCACCTCGAGCCCCGCGGTGCGGCAGAGCTCGTGGAGCTCGAAGAGGCGTGCGCTCGAGTCGCGTCGGCGGCCGATCGTGACCTGCACGAGGAGCGCGCGCGGGCGCCCGAGCGCGTCGGCCGCGCGGGCCGTCTTCTTCTTGAACTCCGCCTCGAGGGCGGCGATGAACGCGCCGAAGTCGAGCTCGCGATCGGTCGTGTGCACGTCGCGCGCGGAGAGCTCCGCGGTGAGCTTGCCGTCGGGGTTCTCGGGCAGGAGGTGCGCGATGCGGAGCAGCCCCGGGCGGCCGTCGGGGCGCACCTCGATCGCCGCGACCAGATCGAGGCGGAGGAGCGCGAGGTCGGTGAGGTCGTCGCGGGTGAGCGACTCGCCGCGCAGGTGCGTGTGCACGAGGCGCAGTCCGCGGAAGTGCCCGCGCCCCGCGCCGAGGCGGCCCACGTCCGGCAGGAACAGCCGGTGCGCGTCGCCGACGACGACGTGCTCGACGTGGCCTTGCCGCGTGATGAGCAGGCCCAGCTGGCGCTCGAGCTCACGCGACATCGCGGACACGGTGGTGGCGAGCTCGGGCGAGATCACCTGCCGGGGCTGCACGCCGCGGCGGTAGAGACGTTCGAGGGCCTGCTTCTGGCTGGGCTTGAGGCCAGTGGTCTGGCCGGTGACTTCGTGCATCTGGGGCTCGAAATGTGCGCCAAGGTGGCCGGGAAGGCAAACCCCAGGAGGCCGAAGCTGCATCCGCTTGGGGGCCGGCCCCGGCGGTAGAATGGAGCCGTGGGGGATCCCGGCTACCGCGTGCTGCTGCTCGACCCGGACGCGCGGTCCGCGGGCGAGGTCCTGCGCGCGCTCGGCGGCGTCAAGGTGGACCACGCGCGCACGCGGCCGGAGGCGTTCGCGCGGCTCGGCAGCGCGGTGTACGGGGCGGTGCTGTCGGCGCACGCGCGGCCGCTCCTCGACGGGATCGGCTTCCTGCTCGAGGCCGAGAGCGTGGCGCCGGACGCGATGCGCGTCTTGCTCACGGCCGACGAGGAGATCGACCACGAGATCGATCAGCGCTCGGCGAGCGGGCACATGTTCCGCTTCTGGAACACGCCGTTCGATCCGCGCTCGCTGGCGGGCCTCGTCGGCGAGGGCGTCAAGCTCCAGCGCCTGCAGCGCGAGAGCCGCGCGCTCGCGCAGAAGCTCAACCTCGACCTCGAGAAGCTGCGGCGGCGCGAGAAGCTGCTCGACATCGTGGTGCGGGAGCGCACGCGCGAGATCGAGGTCGCCTACCAGAAGCTCAAGATCGCCAACCGCCAGGCGATCCTCGGCCTCGCCGAGGCGATCGAGGCCAAGGACCCGTACACCAAGGGGCACTGCGGGCGCACGGCGGCCTACGCGATGGCGCTCGCGCGCGAGTGCGGCTACCCAGGGGAGGATCTCGAGGCGCTGGAGTTCGCGTCGTTCCTCCACGACGTCGGCAAGATCGGCATCAAGGACGCGGTGCTCCTCAAGCCGGGGCCGCTCGATCCCGAGGAGTGGGAGCACATGCGGCAGCACCCGGTGAAGGGCTACGAGATCACCGCGCAGATCGACCTCCTGCGCCCTTCGATGGGCTGCATCCGGAACCACCACGAGCGCTGGGACGGGCGCGGCTACCCGGATGGCCTGGTGGCCGAGGCGATCCCGCTCGGCGCGCGGATCGTCGCGATCGCCGACGCGTTCGACGCGATGGCGACCGACCGCCCCTACAAGCGCGCGATGAGCGCGGCGCAGTGTCGCGCGGCCTTCGAGAAGACCGCCGGCGCACAGTACGACCCTGCGCTCATCGAGATCTGGATCCGCAGGAAGATCGCCGAGGAATTCCTCGGCGAGGAGGAGTGAGTCAGGCTGGGACCCTTGGCCTCCATCTGTCCTTCGACGACCAAGCGGCGACCTGATCGGATCCGCTTGGCCGGAGGAGGTTCAGGGTTGCGTCGCGGCGTGTGCCGATGGTGGGCGCTCGTCGTCCCGTTGATGGGCGTCGTGGCGCCGGCGTCGGCCCAGTCGACGTTGCGCGACGACCTGCAGCGGCGCGAGCAGCGGCGGATCGACACCATCAACGAGAACCGCCGATCGAGCGGCGTGGACCAGCGCTCCTCGAGCCGCGGCAGCTGGGACGTGGGCTCCGAGCCGCAGGAGCAAGCGCCGGAGCGTCCTGTCGCGACCCTGGGCCCGATCTGCAACCGGCTGCGGCAGCTCGTTCGCGGCTCCAGCAACTCGGGGCCCATCCAGGTTCTGCTCGGACCGTCGCCGCCCGGCTACCAGGGCCCGGGCTGGCCAGGGCTCTGGCTCGCGCAGCGTGCGGACTGGTTCGCGGGTGCCTGCCGGCTCGCGGACGACGAGGCCTACTGGCTCCGAAGCGCGCTCGGGCTCAGGACCACGAGCAAGACCGGCACGCCTGCGCCCGCAGCGCCGCCGCCCGTGGCGCCGGCACCGGTGCCGATGCCGACGGCGGAGCTGCAGGCCGAAGCTTCCCTGGTGTGGTCGAGCTCCGCGGCCGAGGTCCGCGAGCACCTGGGGCTGCTCGAAGCGTACCGTCCTCTCGGCGGCGGTCACGATCGCGTGCTGGTCGAGCTCGGTCGTCGCGCGGGCGGAGGCCACCCCGTCGCGCTGCGGTACACCATCCTGCGAAATCAGCGAGCCGAGCACCACCAGATCATATTCCTCGACCGCCGGCCGGAGGTCTCCCTGGTCCGCTTCCCGAACGGGAGCGCCAGCGCGGTCCCGTTCTTCAAGCCGACGAAGCCATTTTCGGAGGCCAAGCTCGCCCAGCTCAGGCGCGGCATCTCCCTCGAGGCGCTGGGCCCGCCGGCAACCCCAGCGCCGAGCCCACCCACCACGCGGTCTCCTCCGGCGGCGCCGCCACGGCTCGTGCGGTCCTCCAGCGAGGCGGGTCTGCGATGGACTTCGGATGCTGTCGACCTGCAGGCCCACTCCCGCCTGGTCGACCAGCACCGGCCAGTCCTCGATCAGGGCTTCGAGGTGACGAGCATCGAGCTCGGTCGCCTGGTGGATCAGTCACGGGCCGTGCCGCCGCTCGGCATCCGGTTCCGCATCGTCCGCCAAGGCTTCCTGTCCGGGCGCCTGCGCACGGTGCTCCTGCGGTCGGGCAAGCCGGCCTACGTCAGCGAGCGTCGTGAGCCGCCGCCGAGACGCGACGGACGTTAGTCAGGCGCCCAGCACCTCGTTGCGCGCCAGGCGCTGGATCGACGACGCCAGATCGTGACCGCAGTTGGCAGGCCTGCGCTGGACTCTGGAGTCCTAGAGCGGCAGGCCGAAGGCGAGCTGCAGTGGCACCCCGGCGTGCTCGGCCTTGAGCTGGGCGCCCACGCGGACCTCTCGCTTGCCCTCGTGCTCCACGACCTCCGCGTCGAAGACGGCGCCGCCTTCGGCGAGCGACGGGAAGAGGAACACGCGCGCGGCCTCGACGAAGAGCGTGCGGACGTCGTCGGTGGTCGCGCCCTCGGGGACCTGGTCGCGCACCCACTGGGCGAAGCGCACGATGCGTCCGCACAGGAGCTGCGCCGCGAGCGGGAACGCGTCCCTGGCGGTGCGCGCGGTGGGCATGGTCGAGAGCATCACCTTGTCGGCGTCGCGCCCGCTGCCGAGCGCGAGCAGGCCGAACGACGCCGCGCGCGTCTGCGCGTTGATCGAGTAGAAGGCCTCGGTCGGGATCTCGGCCTGGGTCTGCCGGCCGACGTCGGCGCGCGTGGTCGCGGGGGCCTTCCAGCCGCCGCTGGCGCCGAGCAGGCGCGCGAACGAGCCGGTCACGCGGTAGCTCGCGGAGAGCAGGCCCGCCATGAAGAGGGAAGGGCTGCCCAGCGCGACGCGGCGCGCCTGGCCAGCGCCGTCGCCGCCCACGACCGGGCGGTTGAGCGCCAGGCACAGCCAGCGCGAGGACTCGTCCGCCGTCAGCGCGTGGAAGGACTCCGGCAGGTGCCCGCCGTCGGCCTCGAGCCCCGCCGCCACGGCGCCCGCCGCGGTGTGTCCGAACAGCGCGTGCGAGACGCTCACCACGGCCGGCGCCAGCGCGAGCTCGGCCGCGCGTGCGACGCGCAGGAGGCGCTCCGGCGAGTCGATCGGATCGACGACGAAGAACGCGTCGTAGCGCTCGCTGGGATCGGCGGGCGGATCCGCCTCGAGCACGGCCTCGACGCCCGAGGACGGCGCGTCGACCACCTCGATCGCGAGGCCCGAGCCCTTCGGGCACTCCGAGGACAGGTGCTGGAGCCCGCGCCAGTTGCCCTCGAGCGCGGCGAGCGCGCGATCCGCGAGCACCTCACGCGCGGTCGCGTAGAGCGCGACCTCGATCGCGTCGCGCAGCTTGCGCGCGCCGCTCGACTGCGCGGGTGCCGGGCCGCCCGGCCGCATCGACGCCACGAACGCGGTCACCGCACGCTTGGCAGGATCGCCGGTTGCGGGCGCCTCCGCCTGCGCGAAGAGCTTGTCGGCCGCGTCGCCCGCCGCCGGTGCGGGCGCGGGGGCCGCAGCCGCGAGGCCGAGCGCGCTCCTCGCCTCGGCCGCCAGCGCGCCGTCTCCCACAGCCTCCACGATGCGCGCGAGCGCCGCCTCGGCGGTGGGGCGCTTGGCGGCGTCGCCGGACCCGAGGTCCTCGCCGAGCGCCTTGAGCGCGGAGAGCCCCGGATCGGCCGCGATCAGGGCCGCCTGCGTGAGGTCCTTGAGCGAGCGCGGTGCGACGATCACCGTGCGCTCGCCACCGGCCGCCCCGAGCCGGTCGGGCACCTTCACCGAGAAGCGCAGCTCCGCCGCGGCGAAGGCCTTGTCGAGGGTACCGGGCTCGAGGTGGAAGCGCTCCCCGGAAGGGGCCTGCGAGAACGCGCCGAGGACCAGCCAGCGGACGCGCGCCGATTCGAGTTCGTTGCTCATGGGTTCCCCTGCTCGCCCGTCAGCCGCCCGGGACGTTGACCTTGACCGGCGGGAGGTTGCCGCGCTCGATGACCTCGTGGCGGCCTTCCTTCTTCTTGAGCGCGCCCGCCGCGCGCAGCATCCCCACCCACAGCGACGGCCCGCTGACGGCCAGGCGCTTGGGCGCGATCTTGATGGTCCGCTCGGCGTCCGCCTTGCGGAAGAGGCGCGGAGGCACGCCGGGCTGCCGCGGATCCGCGTCGCTCGCGACGACCTGCTCGTGCAGCGTCATCTGCTCGACCTCGAACGTGAGCGACGAGGTCTGCTCGAAGCGCCGCTCCCAGCCCGAGTCGAGGTCCACGCGCTCGGTCCGCTGCGTGACGAACGACGCGGGCCCCAGGCACTGCCCCTCGGCCTCGCCGGCGGCCAGCGTGAGCGGCTCGTTGACGAAGTAGTCGTTGCGCAGCGGCAACACGCGGATCGCGCTCTTGCAGCGCGAGGGGTCGTCCTTCTCGCAGTCGCCCTCGGCCACCAGGATCGGCGTCTGCCCGACCTTCTCGAGGCGCAGGCGCGGGCGGCGGCGCTTGGCGCGCAGCGAACCGAGCGCGTTGACCGACGCGCCCTTGTGCGAGAACGCAGCGAGCGCCACCGGGCCGATCGCCTCGCCGTCCTCGAGGTGCTCGACCTGGATCCACACGATCCACTGGTTCCCGGGCCCCTTGGTGACGACGAGGTCCTCCTTCGTCAACGCGTGGGGCGGCTTCATCTTGATCGGCGCCTCGGTCTCGACGCACTCGCCGAGCAGCTCGGGTGCGCGCACCTCCTGGCCCGAGCAGTCGCGCACCGGGCGCTTGACCGCGCCGGTCCACAGGTCGTAGTCGCGCAGGATGAGCGCGAACCAGGCCTCGGGCTTGAGCGCGCGCACGTTCTCCTCGGCCTCGTACTGCGTCATCGTCTCGACGAAGCACAGCGGTCCGACGGCGGGCTTGGGCGGGGCCTTGGGCTTGCAACCGCCGAGCGTCACCCCGAGCGTCACCACGAGCGTCACCACGAAGAGCCGGTTCACTTGCGTCCTCGCTTCTTGGCGCGCGAGTCGTCGCCCACGACGCCGCCGTAGGCGCGCGCGAAGTCGTTGCCGAAGATCTGGTCGGTCAGGGCGCGATCCTCCTCCATGAACTCCCCGTGCTTCTCCACGAAGCGCCTCCACAGGGCGCCCGCGCCGAAGAGCCGCTTTCCGACCTCCTTCTCGATGGTGGCGGGCGAGAGCTTCTCGAGCAGGCCACGCACGCCCTCCATCAGGCCGGACAGGAGCGCCACCTGGTGCATCATCATGTCGGCGTACAGGCCCGTGAGGTCCGAGATGGCCTCGGTGCCGCTCGTGCGTGGGTCGAGCAGGTGGCGCAGCACGGCGCGACCGTCGCGCGCGGTGCGGAGCGGGGTGCGCTCCGACGCGCGGACCGCGAGCTCCGCCGAGAACTGGTCGTGCCCCTTGCGCAGCTCGACGAAGGACTGCGAGAACGCGTCGAGCACCTGCGTGACGCGCTCGAGGAACGGCCGGAGCTGCGCCTCCGAGAGCGGCTGATCGGGCACGTACGTGGCGGCGATGCGCTGGACCATCTGCGCCGCCGCACCGCCTCCGCCGCCGCTCGCGCGCGGCGAGGGCGACTCCTCGAGCAGACCCGGCAGGTGATCCGCGAGCGCCGCCAGCGTGCGCGCCTTGTCTCCCGCGGGCAGTGCCGCGAGCGCGCGATCGAGGCGCTCCTGCATCGTGTGCTTGGCTCGCCGGTGCGCCTCCCAGTACGGGCGCAGCTCGCTCGCCAGCACCGCGGTGTCGGGCGCCTGGCCGGCGGCCTGCGGCGCGTCCTGTCCGAGGAACACCGTGCGGTGCCGCGCGTCGCCGGGCGGGCTCGATCCGGGACGCGCGGGCGCCACCGGCGCAGGAGCCACGGGGGCATGCATCGACGCGGACGACACGACGGCCTGCGGCGCGTCTCCGCCCAGCATCACCGTGCGCTGCGGCTGCAGCGCGACGCGTGGCGGCCCCTCGGCGGCGCGGGCCGCGCGTCCTGGGTTCGTGCCGGGCTCCTGGAACGAGGCGCGGGGCGGCTCGGGCGTGCGCGCTCGCGGTTGCGCCCCCGGCGGGGTCGCGACCCGCGGCGGCGGCATCATCGCCGGCGCGGCGGGCGCCACCGCGGGCTGCGGCTGCGAGTCCTCGAGCCCGACGCCGAACACGGTGCGCGACGGCGGCGCCTCGACGACGGTGGCGCCGCTGGCGGTCTGATCGAGCCCACCAGGCGGCACCGCCAGGCGGAGGAACGTCAGCTTGAGCGGGCCGACCTCGATGCACTGGTTGTCGACGTCGCGGCCCACGGGGCGCAGGGTGTCGTTGGCGACCGCGCGCAGGTCGAAGTACTGCGTCTCGGACTCGTCGAACCGCACGAGGCCCTGCCACGCCGACACGGACGGGTGGTCGAGGGCCAGCTCGTTCAGGCTCGAGCGCCCGATGCGGACGGGAGAGCGCGCGAACGAATAGGTCGCGGAGGTTCCGCGCTCGGTGTCCTCGACGCGCACGAGGAGCGGCAGCATCGGGGTGATGGTAGTCGATCAGCGCCCGGGACCCAGCGCTTTCTGAGGGTTACTCGAGGTCGATGCGCCAGTCGCCGGAGGGCGAGAGTCCCACGGCGAGGGTCTTCGGGGGCTCTCCGGAGGCGAGTCGTTCCAGCAGCTCACGCGCGAGCCTCGGCATGAGCGAGCCGCGGAGCACGTGGTCCACGTTGCGCGCGCCGGTCTCGCCCTCGGTGCAGCGGCGAGCCAGCTCGTCGAGCAGCTCGGGCTCGAAGCGCGCCTCGATGCCGTGGCTCGAGCGCAGCCGCGCCGCCACCGCCCCCAGCTTGAGCTCGGTGATCTCGCGGAGGACCGGGCCGGGCAGCGGCGAGAACGGCACGATGCTCATGCGCGCGAGCAGCGCCGGCTTGAAGTGCTTCGACAGGGTGGGGCGGATCGCCGCGGAGACCTCCTCGGCCGTCGGTGGCGCGTCCTTCTCGAAGAGCTTGGTGATGACGTCCGACGCGAGGTTGCTGGTCAGGATGACGATCGTGTTCTTGAAGTCGATGAGGCGGCCCTCACCGTCGGAGAGCATGCCCTTGTCGAACACCTGGTAGAAGAGGTTCATCACGTCGAGGTCGGCCTTCTCGACCTCGTCGAGCAGCACCACCGAGTACGGCCGCTGCCGCACCGCCTCGGTGAGGATGCCGCCCTCGCCGTAGCCCACGTAGCCCGGGGGCGAGCCGATGAGCCGGGAGACCGTGTGCTTCTCCTGGAACTCACTCATGTTGATGACGGTCATGAAGCGCTCGCCGCCGTAGAGCAGGTCCGCGAGCGCCAGCGCGGTCTCGGTCTTGCCGACGCCGCTCGTGCCGACGAAGAGCAGGACGCCGACCGGCGCGTTCGGCGCGCGCAGCCCCGCGTGCGCGATGCGCAGCGTCTCCGCGACCGCGGCGACCGCGGTGTCCTGGCCGCGGATCCGCTGCCTGAGCTTCTCCTCGAGGTTCAGCACGGCGGCCATCGCCTCCGCACGCATCTTGCCCGCGGGGATGCCGGTCCAGCCCGCCACCACCTGGGCGACGACGTCGGCGTCGACCTCGGCGTGCACGAGCGCCTCGGCGCCGCGCACCTGCGCGTGGGCGGCCCGTGCCTCCTCGAGCGCGCGCTGGAGCGGCGTCCGGTCGGCGTCGGCCGGCGCGTCCTCGAGCGCCTTTCGCGCCGCGGCGACCGCCTCGACCGACGCCTTCTCCTGGTTCCACTTCGCCTCGACCGGGGCGAGCTGGTCGTCGAGCGCCGCGAGCGCTGCCTCCACGCGCGTCATCGCCTCGGGGTCGACCGTCGCGCCCTGCGCCTTGTCGCGCGCGAGCGCCTCTCGCTCGGTCTCGAGCGCGCGCTTCTGCGCCTCGAGGGCCACCAGCGCCTCGGGCTTGGCGCGCTGCTCGATGCGCACGCGCGCCGCCGACGTGTCCAGGAGGTCCACCGCCTTGTCGGGGAGCTGGCGCCCCGACAGGTAGCGCATCGACAGGCGCACCGCCGCCACCACGGCCTCGTCGAGGATCGGCACGCCGTGCGCCTTCTCGTACGCGGGGCGCAGGCCGCGGATCATGACCACCGCGTCGGCCTCGCCGGGCTCGTCCACCTTGACCGGCTGGAAGCGCCGCTCGAGGGCCGCGTCCTTCTCGAAGTACTTCTTGTACTCGCTCCAGGTCGTCGCCGCGATCGTGCGCAGCTCGCCGCGTGCGAGGGCGGGCTTGAGGAGGTTCGCCGCGTCGCCGCCGCCGGCCTGGTTGCCGGCGCCGATGATCGTGTGCGCCTCGTCGATGAACATGATGATGGGCTTGGGGGACGCCTTGACCTCGGCCATCACCTGCTTCAGGCGGTTCTCGAACTCGCCCTTGACGCTCGCGCCGGCCTGCAGCGCGCCGAGGTCGAGGCCGAGCAGCTCGACGTCGCGGAGCGCGTCGGGCACGCGGCCCTGGACGATCTCGTGCGCGAGGCCCTCGACGAGCGCGGTCTTGCCGACGCCCGGCTCGCCGACGATGATCGGGTTGTTCTTTCTGCGCCGCACGAGGATGTCCACGAGCTGGCGGATCTCGCGGTGGCGGCCGAACACCGGGTCGATCGATCCCTTGCGCGCGTTGTCCGTGAACGAAGTGGTGAAGCGACCGAGCGCGCTCTGCTCCCCGCGGCCGCCGCCGTCCCCGCGCGCCGCAGGGGCGCTGCCCTCGGGCGCGACCTCGTTCGACTCCTTGCTCGGGGCGACGAGCTCCTCGAGCTTCTTGCCGAGCGCCTCGGCCGAGATGGCCTCGAGCTCCGGATAGACCTCCGCGGTGTAGCGCGCCCCCCGCGCGACGAGCTCGAGGAGCAGCTCGCCCGTGCGCAGCCTCGTGGCGCCCCGGTGCAAGGACGCGATCACCCACGCGCCCTCGATCCACTCGAAGAGGCCCTCCGAGAACACCGGCCGGCCCGCGTTGCCGGTGCGCATGCGCTCGAGCGTGCGCTGCACGCGCACCGCCAGCCGCCCCCGATCCTGCTCGAAGGCGGCGAGGATGCGCGCGCTGTCGCCTGCGTCATCCTCCAGCATGCCGAGCAGGATGTGCTCGACCACGATCTCGTAAAAGCGTCCGCTCGCGGCGCGCTCGACGGCCTTCTCGAGCAGGGTGGTCGCGGTCGGGGTCAGCCGGCGGACCAGGGTCTTCGGCTCAGCTCGCATGGGTCTCTCCTCGCCTCCAGGGGATCTCTACGACGATTCGCGTCTCGCCGGGGCGGTCACGTAGCCACGTGTCGTGGCCGAGCTTCGCGCCGGTGCCCTCACCGCCCAGCCGGAACACGGGCGCCGCGCCGGCCAGGAGCGTCAGCTCGACGTCGAGCTCGAGCGGATCTCGGCAGAACAGCTCGACCACCTCGCGCAGCCGCGGCAGCTGGTCACCATCGGCCAGGAAGCGCCGGTAGCGCTGGTCCGAGAACGGCCCGAGCACGACGCGGAACTTGCCCGCGCGGTCGAACATGCGCTCGCCGAGCACGGTCGACTTGCCGAGCGCGTGATTGCATACGCCAAGGCGCATGCGTTCCGGCTCCTCGATGATCGCCCAGGTGCCGACGAACTGCTCGACGGCGACGCCCGCCTCGCCGAGCGCCTCGCCGAGCACGTCCGCGAGCGCCAGCTCGAGCCCCCGCGCCGTCCGGGCGCGGCGCGACAGCAGCGGCGACAGCCGCAGGAGGTGGTGCCGCTCGAGCCGGCTCGGGGGCACCTCGGGGCCGGCCGCGCCGCCGAGCGACAAGAGGCGCCTCGACCACGCGTCATCCGTGCCGTTCCGGAACTCGCCGGCCAGGTCACACCGGGCCACGAGCCGGTAGAGGAGCGAGATGACGCGGTGGTGGAAGAGGTCGAGGAAGTCGCGCCGGCGCGGGGCGTCGGGGTCCTCGAGGGCGACCTCTTCGGCGAGGTACGGCGGCAGCGGCGTCACGGCGCCGGTCAGCCCCAGGAACGTCGTCATCACGACGAAGCGATCGACCGGCGCGGACAGCGGATCGACGGGGTTCTCGCGCCCGCGCTCGGCGTGCACGCCCGAGATGTCCGCCGTCGAGAACGTGAGCGCCGGATCGTGCCGGAACCGCACCTGTTCGCGGGCGTAGGGGCCGTTCTCGCCGACGCGGGGCGCGCCCGCGGTCAGCCTCTCGAGCCACGCGACCACGGAGAAGAAGCCTCGCTCGGTCGCCGCCTGGCGCAGCGCCGCCGCGATGGCCTCGGGCTCGTCGAGCTCGTTCACACGATCGCCTGGCGGCCGTTCCGCGCGGGCCACACCCACTCGGTCTGCGAGGGCACGAGGCGCACGTGCAGCTCGGAGAACGCGTTGATCGAGACGCTCGCGCCGAAGAGCTCGTCGAGCACGATCCCGAAGAGGAACGCGTCGCCCTTGCCGGCGAAGCCCGCGTCGTCGAGCTCGACGAGCGCGCGCACGCCCCACAGCGGCGCGCCCTCGAACAGGCGGCGGGCCGGCGTGCACGTCACGCGCGAGATGGCCTCGGCGCGCAGTCGGTTGGCGCGGGCGGCGCGCTCGTCGGCGTGGCTCTGGAAGTTGTAGAGCTCGACGAGCGCCTGCAGGCTCTTGGCGTCGGCGAGCGTGCGCTGGCCGAGCGCGAGGTGCGCGAGCACGCGCCAGTGCAGCTCGCTGCCGAACGGCGGCCGGAGCGGCGTCGAGAGCGGCACGAGGTTCGCGAAGCGCGCCGTCGTGGGCGACGAGGGCGCCGGCGCGGAGACGTCGCCCACGCGGAGCTGGCTCGTCAGCGACCGGTTCGAGCACGTCAGGTCGATCGACAGCACCTCCTGCTGATCGGGCTCGAGGCGCGGGTCGTGGCTGACGTCCTGCGGCAGCATGACCGACAGGAACGTGTCCACGCCGTCGTCCACCGGCGAGCGTCCACGCCGCAGCTTGTAGTACGCCGACTCCTGCGCGCCCGGCGCCGCGTGGGCGTAGTCCACGAACGGCCGGTAGTTGCGGCGCCCGCGACGCCCCTGCGCGAGCCCGACCACCGAGTCCACCGAGTGGATCTCCATGTGCGCGGGATCGACGTCCGCGGCGCGCAGGAGCGACTCGCCCGAGAACGCCCCCTCGCGGACGGGCGCCGCCGCGCACGAGAAGAGGTTCACGATGGGCGCGCAGTGGAGGCGCAGCCCGTCCCGCGCCAGCCGCGACGGAAGCTCCGGCGGCCGCTCGAGCTGGATCGCGATCTCGAAGCGCTCGGAGGCGACGTCGATCGCGGCGTCGAGCCCGCGGAGGTCCACGAACAGCAGCTTCTGCGGCAGCGTGAAGTACTCCTGCAAGAGGCGCAGACCGTCGGGCGCGTAGCTCGGCCACGGCAGGAGCGCGCTCTCGGGCTGCAGGCCCACGGGCACGATCGACGACGCCGGGAGCACCTGTCGGCGGTCACCGGCGACGACGCGCACCTCGCGCGCGAACCGGCACAGCCAGAGGAACAGCGTCATCGCCGTCGGCAGCTCGCCGTGGACGTAGAGCCGGATGCCGGCTGGCTGGAACACCTGCGTGATGCCCGACTCGGTGGTGCGGAAGCGCAGCCGCAGGACCGGCGCGAGCGCGCTCTGCCCGTCCTGCGTGACCTCCTCGAGCACGAGCGGCAGGAGGTCGATGTCCTGTGTCGTGCGGAACAGGCACCGCGTGCCGGACACCGGGATCGACGCGACCTCGGTCCCGCGCGGCACGCGCTGCCTGGCGCGCAGGGCCTGGGTGTGCGGCTGGAACTCGAGGATGCTCGCGGCCGGCACCGTGCGCAGGTAGTGCGGCAAGAGCAGATCGCAAAGCCCCTCGACCACCTCGGGGATGGCGTCGTCGGCGCGCTCGCGCACGCGCGCGGTGAGGAACGCGAAGCCCTCGAGCAGCCGCTCGACGTCGGGGTCCCCGCTGCGCTCGGCGAGCAGCGGCGCCAGGGCAGGGTGCGCGGCCGCGAACGACCGCCCCACGTCACGCAGGTACGCGAGCTCCGCCTGGTAGTAGCGACTGAACAATGCGGCTCCGGTGTGGCTACTGCACGTCGAACTGGCCCCCGGGCGTGACCCGGGTGCGGAAGCGGAGGGTACTCCCGTCGCCGACCAGATGCGCGGTGATCTCGAAGCGCAGCACGAGGGGATCCTCGGAAGGCACCTCCTTGATGCTGACGCGCTCGAGCCGCGGCTCGTAGGTCTCGATCGTCTCGCGGATGGCGCGCGAGAGCGTGTGGATCGCGTCGGGGAAGTTGTGCACGAGGTCCGTGAAGTCGACCAGGCCGAAGTCGCTCACCGTCACCGCGTCGCCGTGCCGGCTGTTGAGCAGGACGCGCAGGTGCTCGGCGACCGCGTCCGCCTCGCGATCCGGACGCGCCAGCCGCGCGTCGCCTTCGCCGATCCTCGAGAGCAGGCCTCTCATGCGGCTCCAGGCTACAGCGTCCCGTCGATCCGACCCCCAAAAAAGACTCTGCCCGCGTCGGGTGACCGGCGCGGGCAGAGGTGATTCAGTGAGTGGGGCCTGGTGCTAGCGCTGCGCGTTCCAGGTGTCCTCGTGCGTGACGCCGCCGTTCGTGTACGTCCACGCGATCGTGTGGAACACGAACGTGACCTCCTCGAGCGGCGGGTCGGTCACGGTCGCCGGCTGGATGCAGTTCGGCACCTGCTGGCTGACCGAGGCGATGCGACCCTGCTTGATGGTGACCGTGTAGAACTGCTCGGTCGTGCCGTCGCCGGTCGGGTTCGGGCGGAAGAACTTGAACACGCCCTCGATGACCGTGTTCTCACACAGCGCCTTGTAGAGGAGCGGCGTCGCCTTGTCGATGCGCTTGAGGATGCGGATCGGCTCGTACTGCCGGCGCCCCGTCGCCATCCCGCTCCCGGCCTCTCGCGCCGTCTTCACCGATGAGTTGAACACGACGCACTCGATCGAGTTCTCGCGTCCGAGGCTCGTCTGCGTGCTCTCCCCAGGGACATCCGTGCCGTTCGCCTTCAGGTAAAGGTGTACTGTCTCCGCCATGTGACCCTCGCCGTCAGAGTCCGGTTCGGCAAAGCCGCGCCGGGCGACCAAGTCTGATGTTTTGACCTGCTAAATCGCAATCCCTAGGTAGCCATTTTTCCCGCTCTGGTCAAGGAGTTACGCTGCACGCGTCTTGCCGTGGTAACGCCTCTGGTGGCATTGTGCAGGCCGCCTCACACCCATATCCGAGCATGAACCCAGATCGCCTGTTCGCTTGGCAGCCGGCGCCGCTTGCGCCACCTTGTCGCCCATGACGCGCCCAGCGCTGCTGCTGCTCTTCCTCGCCGTCGGGTGCAAGCCGCCCGTCGTCATCGGTGGACCCCAGGCGAAGTGCGAGACCCAGGCCATCGATCTGACGCTGACCGCCTCGGATCGCATCAACCCGGACGACGAGGGGCGCCCGCTGCCGACGCAGTTCCGGATCTACCAGCTCAAGTCGCTGTCGAAGCTCGAGACCGTCGAGTTCGAGGACCTCTGGCGGAAGGCTGCGGAGGTCCTCGGCGAGGACCTCGTCCACACCGACGAGCTCACGCTCTACCCGTCCAAGCAGCAAGTGAAGTCGATCACACGCGACCCCAAGGCGAACTACCTCGTGGGCGTCGCGATCGTGCGGCGTCCCTCGGGGACGTCGTGGCGCGGCACCTACGTCATCCCCAGGCCCCCCCTCGAGTCGGCGTGCGCGGACCTCCGCGGCTCGTTCTTCCTCGAGAACTCCAACGTCGAGGTGTGGCCGCGCCTCTTCGACAAGCCCGCCGAGAAGCCCGACGTGGCCGGCAAGGCCAAGGAGAAGGCGAACGAGCTGGGCGACAAGGCCACCGAGGCCGCCAAGAGCAAGGTCGAGGAGAAGCTCCCGTGATTCGAACGCCACAGCGCGTCGTCTGGTCCGAGGGGATGCTCATGTCCCCGCAGCACCTCCAGCAGCAGGACGCCTTCCACGAGTCGCACCTCGCGGCGCGCCTCGACGCGGTCTCGCCGTGGGACTTCGGCGTGGTCGCGATGGCCGTATCCGACAAGGCCCTGGCCGCGGGCCAGCTCGAGCTCGAGTCGTTCGCCGCGGTGCTGCCGAGCGGCCTGCCGGTCGCGTTCACCGCGGGCCAGCCCGAGGCGCCGGCCGGGCGGCCCATCGCGCCGCACTTCCAGCCGACCCAGGAGACGCTGTCCGTCTACGTCGGCGTACCCCGGGAGCGCGAGGGCGTCCCGAACGTCACCGACGGCGATCGTGCCACCCGCGCGCGCTATCAGTCGCTCGTGCGCAGCGTGGTGGACGCGGCGCAGGCGGCCTCGAGCGTGTCCGTCACCGTGGCGCGGCCCCAGGTGCACCTCCTGTTCGGCGACGAGCCGCGTGAGGACTTCGAGGTTCTGCCGCTCGTCGAGCTCCAGCGCGACAAGTCGGGGGGCTTTTCGGTCAGGCCGACGTTCATGCCGCCGGTGCTGCGCCTCGGCGTCTCCCCGTGGCTCATGTCGAGCCTGCGCTCGCTCGTGGCCTCGCTGGTCACCAAGCGCCGCTCGCTCGCCGAGGGCACGCGCCAGCGCGACGCCGCGACGGTCGAGTTCGGCCCGTCCGACATGACGAACTTCCTGCTCCTGCACTCGATCGACGGCACGTTGCCCCTGCTCAAGCACCTCGCCGAGACGCCCGAGGCCTCGCCGTACCGCGCGTACTGGGCGCTGAGCCAGCTCGCGGGGCAGCTCTCGAGCTTCGCCGTCGACGGCGATCCGTCGACGCTGCCCGCGTACCAGCACGCGTCTCCCGGCGCGACGTTCGAGCCGCTCTTCGCGCGCATCAACTCGCTCGTGGCGGCGCGCGTGCGCCAGGACTACGTGTCGCTGCAGCTCGACGGCCGCGACGATGGCCTGCACAGCGCGCGCCTCGGCGACGAGGGCCTGGCGGGCTGCGGCACGGTGCTGCTCGCCGCGCGTGTGGACATGCCCGAGCAGCAGGTCTCGGACCACCTGCCGCGCCTGGCCAAGATCGCCTCGTGGGGCGCCATCGGCGACCTCGTCGCGGCGGCCACGCCGGGCGTGCCGGTCAAGGTCACGACGCGGCCCCCCGCGGAGATCCCCATCCGTGCGGGTGTCGTCTACTTCACGCTCGCGACCCGCGACGCCTACTGGCGGGGCGTCCTCGACGAGCGGACCGTGGCCGTCTACCTGCCGCCCCCGTTCGAGCCCGGCAAGACCAAGCTCGAGCTCCTCGGCGTCAAGGAGCGCTAGCCCTTCAGAGCGCGCCCTGCGCGCGCGCGACCGGGATGTCCACCACGGCCAGCGTCACCGTGGCCTTGGCGACGAGCTTCTCCTCCGCGTAGACGCTCGACTCCACGACCGTCACGGTGCGCCCCGCGCGGAGCACCTCGGCGACGCAGCGCAGGAGCTGGCCCGTCGCCGGCCGCAGCATGTTGATCTTGAGCTCGATCGACAGCACGGTCTTGCCCGCCGGCGTCAGCGTGGCCGCCGCAGCACCCGCCGTGTGATCGGCGAGCGCCGTCTGCACGCCCGCGTGCACGAAGCCGTCTTGCTGCAGGAGCTCGGGCCGCACGCGCAGCGTCGCCTCCACGCGTCCCGGCGCCGTGCTCGCGGCGTCCACTCCCAGCCAGCGCATGAACGGCGCGCGCGCGAAGACCTCGGTCCAGTCGGCCATGGGCGAATCCTGCCACGATACCTCGGGGTTTCGCGGTAGATTGCGCGCCACGGCGAGCGCATGGACCGCGTCCACGAGGTCACCAGAGAAGCTTTTTCGGTGCTGAACCAGCTCCGCCAGCTCGATCCCGAGCTGCGGCCGAACCCCGAGCACCTGCACCGTCGCATGTGCGGTCTCATCGACGGCCTCAAGCGCCGCGCCACCGAGGCGGGCTTTTCCGCAGTGGACGCCGACGAGATGTCCTACGCGATCGTCGCGCTCGCCGACGAGATCGCGCTCGAGCAGCCCGGGCCGCTGCGCGACTACTGGATGTCGCGCTCGCTCCAGCTCGTGTACTTCCGCGAGAACGTGGCGGGCGAGGGCTTCTTCGCACGCCTCGCCAAGCTCCAGGGGGATCCGCGCCGCGCCGAGGTCGTCCGCGTGTACCTGCTCTGCTTGCTGTTCGGGTTCCGCGGCAAGTACCGCGTGCGCGGCGGCGAGGTGGAGCTCCTCGAGATCACCGAGAGCCTGACGCAGATCCTCATCCGGCAGGGCGGCCCGGTCGCCGAGGTGCTCGCGCCGCACGGGGATCGCCCCGAGGAGGCGCGCAAGGGCAAGCGCAAGTCGCTGCCGCTCGTGGCGGTGGCGTGCGGGATCCTCGCGGTCGCGGTCGGCGCCTACATCGTGATGAAGAGCTGGATCAACTCCGACGGCACGGCGGTGCTCGATCGCATCACCGAGCTCAACAAGGCGCGGGAGTAGGCCGGTGCTGCGCTACATCTTGCTCGCGCTGTTCCTGCTGCTCCTCTGGGCCGCGATCATCCTGTTCCGCCTGCCCGAGTGGATCGGCATCGTCGTCACGGCGGTGGTGGTGCTCGGCGTCCTCGGCCTTTATCTCTGGCGCCGTCGCGCCGCCAAGCGCGCGGCACGCGAGCTCGAGAAGTCCCTCGTGGCGCAGGCCGAGGAGCACGCGCGCAGCGTGCGCCCGGACATGCAGGACGAGATCCGCGCGCTCCAGGGCGAGTTCGGCAAGGCCATCGCCTCGCTCAAGGGCTCGAAGCTCGCCAAGAGCGGCACCGACGCGCTCTCCGCGCTGCCCTGGTACGTGATCATCGGCCCGCCCGGCGCCGGCAAGAGCACGGCGCTGCGCAACTCGGGCCTCCACTTCCCGTTCCTCTCGCAGAAGGGAGGCGGCGTCAAGGGCATCGGCGGCACCCGCAACTGCGAGTGGTGGCTCACCAACGAGGCGGTCATCCTCGACACCGCGGGCCGCTACACCACGGAGGAGGACGATCGCGAGGAGTGGTTCGCGTTCCTCGACCTGCTCAAGAAGCACCGGCCACGGCAACCCGCCAACGGCATCCTCGTCGCGATCAGCGTCGACGAGCTCGGCGGCGCGGGCGAGGAGGAGGTCGTCTCGATCGCGCAGCGCGTCCGCGAGCGCATCGACGAGGTCGCCGAGCGCCTCAAGATGGTGGTGCCCATCTACGTGCTCTTCACGAAGTGCGACCTCGTGCCGGGCTTCGTCGAGTCCTTCGCGGACCTGCGCAAGCAGGAGCGCGGGCAGATCTGGGGCACCACGCTGCGCCTGCACGGCGAGCGGCGCCCGCCGCGCGAGCTGTTCGAGGAGGGCTTCGACGAGCTCGTCGGCATCGTCGAGAAGCGCGCGCTCGGCCGCCTCGGCGCGGAGCGCAACCTCGGCGCCCGCCAGCGCATCTTCGAGTTCCCGCAGCAGATGCTGGCCCTGCGCCAGAACCTCGCGGAGTTCGTGGCGACGCTGCTCGAGGAGAACGTCTACCAGGAGACGCCGATCCTCCGCGGCGTGTACTTCACGAGCGGCACGCAGGAGGGCCGGCCGATCGACCGGGTCGTCAACGCCATGGCGCAGGCCTTCGGCATCCACCCGTCGATGCCCGAGCAGGAGCCGGTCGTGGAGGCCAAGAGCTACTTCCTGCGCGACGTCTTCGGCAAGGTCATCTTCCCCGACCAGAAGGTCGCCGCGCGCACGGCCGACGAGCAGCGCCGCCAGGCGTTCGTCCGCTACGGCACCGCGGCCGCGGTGATCGCGCTCGCGGGCCTCGTCACGTCCCTGTCGGGCTACGGCTACCAGCGCAACCGCGAGCTCGTGGCGGGGGCGCGCTCGATCGTCGACTCGGTCGGCGCGCAGACGGCCGGGCCGATCACTCCGCAGAAGCTGGACGAGCTGCGCGCGCTCGTCGAGAAGCTCAAGAAGTACGAGGACGATGGGCCGCCGCTGCTCATGCGGCTCGGCATGTACCAGGGCGCGCGCCTCTACCCGCCGGTGCGGGACTTCTACACGGGCACGCTGCGCACGGGCGTCGTCAAGTCGCTCCTGCAGCGCGATGTCGGCGAGCTGCGCGCGTTCTCGCGGCGCGTCAACGACGTGGGGGAGCAGCCGACCACCGACGAGCACAACCGCTTCCGTGACGCGCTCAAGCTGCACCTGCTCCTGACCTCGCCCAAGGAGCCGACGGAGCCGGCGCTCGACGCCGAGCGTCAGGCCTTCGTCGTCGAGCAGCTCGTCGAGCGGTGGAAGCGCCTGCTCGGCACGCCCGGCCTCGACGGCGCCGCGCTCGCGACGAAGATGAAGGTCTACGTCGAGCTGGTCGCCGCCGACCCGAAGCTGCTCTTCCCGCGCAACCCGCCCGTGGTGCAGTCGACGCGCGTGGCGCTGCGCAAGCAGCCGGTCACGAACATCCTGCTCGAGCAGATGATCGGGGAGGTCGCGCAGGAGGACCTCGACCTCGATCTCTCGAAGATCCTCGGCAACGCGGTGCCCCAGGTGCAGAGCGACAAGCGCATCCGCGGGGCCTTCACGCGCCGCGGCTGGGAGGGGCACGTCCGAAAGCGCCTCTCGGGGCCGCTGCAGCTCGACGAGGGCTGGGTGGTGGATCCGCAGGGCGGCGCCGACGCCGAGGAGAAGCGCGCCGCCGAGGCGCGCGTCGCGCTGCGCGGCGCGTACTTCGGCGCGTACATCCAGGAGTGGAAGGCGCTCATCGACTCGCTCCGCGTGAGCACGCCTGCCTCGAACGGGGAGGCGCTCGTGCTCCTGCAGGACCTGACGCGCGGGCAGCCGGTGCCGTACGTGCGCCTGATGCAAGCGATCGGCTGGAACGTGCGCCTCGACGAGGACAAGAGCGCCCTCGACAAGGCGGCCGCCGAGGCGCAGAAGGGCGCGCTCGACAAGCTCCGCGACAAGATCGGCACGAGCCCGGTCGGCAAGCAGGTCATGGGCGACGTGAACCGCCGCCTGACGGGCGAGCGCGTGCTGACCGCGCGCGACGTCGACCTCGCGTTCAGGCGGTTCTACCAGTTCGGCTACTCGCCGCAGGCCGCCGCCGAGGGGGCAGGGGGTGCAGGAGCGCCGCCGCCCGCCGCGCAGACCCTGCCCATCGACGTCTACCAGGAGCAGCTCGCGCTCGTGCGCGACGCGCTTCAGACGTTCACCGAGACCAAGGACGCCGCTCCGCTCGAGGCCAAGCTCGAGCAGGCGCGCACGCGGGTCAAGGCCATCGTCGAGAGCCAGGAGGTCGGCACGCGCGATCGCTTCGCCGCGCTGCTCTTGCCGCCGATCATGGCGGCGACGAAGACGTCGACCACCGCGATCGTCGGCGAGAAGGGCCGCAAGTGGTGCTCGGACGTGGTGGTCGCCTTCGAGCGCAAGCTGGCGACGAAGTACCCGTTCGCGCCGCGGGGCCACGACGCGTCGCTCGCCGACGTGGCCGAGTACTTCAAGCCCGGCAAGGGCACCGTCTGGTCCTTCTACGCGGCGGAGCTGTCCTCGAAGATCATCAAGAACGGCGACAGGTTCCAGTTCGCGCCGAGCGTGACGGGGTTCAAGGACAGCGTGCGCGTGTTCCTCGAGCGCGCGCAGGACGTCACGACGGCGCTGTTCCCCGGCGGCTCCGGGGAGATCTGGATGGACTTCGACGTCCGCATCCGGGCGACCCCGCGCGTGGCGTCGGTGCGCCTCGAGATCGACGGCGTCGCGTACGAGTATCACAACGGTCCCGAGGAGTGGCGCTCGTTCCGGTGGCCGGGCGAGAAGGGCAAGCGCAACGCCCAGATCCGCGTCAAGGGCGCGGGTGGCGTCAACGAGACCATCGAGCAGGGCGGCGAGTGGGGCCTGCTCCGCCTCGTCGAGGCGGGCACGGTCAAGCAGACCGGCGCGCGCGAGTTCACCGTGGCGTGGGCGCTCCAGGACCAGGGGATCGAGATCAAGATGGACTTCCGCCCCGCGCGGAGCGAGTCGCCGTTCTACGGCGTGCCCGGCCGCCCGAAGAAGCTGCTCGGGCTCTTCCGCGATCCCGGCCTGAAGGTGCCCCGCGACATCGGCGGCGGCCACGGTGTGTGTGACCTGAAATGACGGGCTGCGGGCTACGGGCTACGGGCTACGGCCGGAACGGACTCGCGCCGGGATCCGGCCGAAGCCCGAGGCCCGAAGCCTGAGGCCCGAGGCCGCGAGGCCGAGAGGGACGAATGGGTTCGATACCTCCTGGAGCGGTGGGGATCTTCGGCAAGGTGCCCGCGCAGGGCGACTACCTGCGGGCGGGAGCGCTCGGGTCGGCCGCGCGCGCGCTCGACGGCTGGTTCGCGCAAGGGCTGGACGCGCTCAAGCGAGGAGGAGGCAAGCTGCTCTCCGCACGCTTCCTGTTCCGCTGCGCCGAGTCGAAGGACGTGCTGGTCGGGGCGTTCGTGCCGAGCCGCGACGCGGTCGGTCGAGAGTTCCCTCTGACGGTCGTCGCCACGTTCGGCGCCGGCGAGCTCGTGCCCGGGTTCGCGGCGCTGCCGGTGGGATTCGATGGATTCTTCGAGGGTGCGGAGGCGCTCCTGGCGGGGGCGCCGTCGAAGAAGGCGCTCGAGCTGACCGACGCGCTCCGGGGCGTCGCCCTGCCGGCCGCCACCGAGCTCGGCCTGTCCATGGCCGGCCTGCGCGCGCGCTTCGGCGCGCTATCGGCCACCGCGCTCCTCGACGAGGGCGGCCTCGTGGGGGACGTGCGCGCCTACGCGCTGGCGACCTTCGCGGCCGCCTGCCAGAGCGCGCGCGGCACTGCCGCCGGCAAGGCCGCCGTCGTGCTCGACTGCCCCGCGCGATCGCCCGAGATGGTCTGCGCGTGGCTCGACCTCGCGCGCCGCCTCGGCGGCTTCTCCGATGCGCCGCCGAGCGCGTTCTGGACCTCCGACCGCCTGCTCCTGGGCCTCGGCGTCGCCTCGAGCGCGATCGTGGCGTCGCTGGCGCGCCCCGACGCACCACCGCAGCAGATCTGGCCCCTGCACACGAAGAGCGCGGACGCGGCCGCGCGCGCCAGGCAGTCGCTCTCGCCCACCCTCCGTCGAGTGCTCGACGATCCTGGCGCCACTGTGGACGCGGTGCTCGTCGCCGCCGGTGGCGCGTGAGCGCGATCGACGCGGCCAAGGAGCACACGGCGCGGTGGCTCGAGGCCGTCCCGGGCGCCGCCGCCGCCGGTGCGTCCGCGACCTTCGACCCGCGCTACGAGGCCGTGCGGGCCGAGGCCGCCAAGCTCGACGCACCCACGGCGCAGACGGTCGACTGGGCCGCGATCCTCGACAAGGGCGGCGATCTCCTCGCCACCACGTCGAAGGACCTCGTCATCGCCGCCTACATGGCGCACGCCCTGCACCAGACCAAGGGCCTGTCGGGCCTGCTAGACGGGATCGTGCTCGTCACCGAGCTCGTGGATCGCTACTGGGAGGGGCTCTTCCCCGAGCTCAAACGCATGCGCGGCCGCGTCAACGCCATCACGTGGCTGGTGGAGCGATCGGTGCTGCCGCTCGACACGTATCAGGTTGGCGCCGCGGATCGCGAACCGGTGATGGCGCTCGACGCCGCGGTGGCGCGCTTCGCGGAGGTCATCCGCGCCAGGTTCGCCGAGAACGCGCCCGCCGTCGGGCCGCTGCGCGAGCGCATGGAGCGCTTCAAGCTCTCGCTGCCCCCGGAGGCGCCGCCGCCGCCGCCACCACCGCCGCCCCCCGATCCCAACGCGCCGCCGCCGCCCCCCGCGCCCGTGGCCGCGCCCGCACCTGCCGCCGCCGTGGCCGACCTCGCGGACGCCGCGCAGGGCGTGCAGTTCCTCCGTGACACCGGCGCTGCGCTCATGAAGGCGGCCAACACCCTCCGCGCCGCCGACGTCTCCGATCCGCTCGGCTATCGCATCCTGCGCGTGGGCCTGTGGCTGCACATGCAGGAGCCGCCGCCTGCCGGGCAGGGCACGAAGACGAGCGTCCCCGCGCCGCCGGCACCGATGCTGGCCAAGCTGGACACCATCGCCGGCAACCAGAAGTGGGCCGCGCTCATCGAGGAGTCCGAGTCCGCGCTCGTGCAGGCGCGCTTCGCATTCACGCTCCACCGCCACACCTACCGGGCCCTGGGGGGCCTCGGTCACGCCGCCGCCAAGGCCGCGCTGGCGGGTGAGCTGGCCTCGCTTCTCCAGCGCATGCCGACCGTCCTCGAGCGGCAGTTCGCGGACGGCTCCCCCTTCTGCGACGGGGCCACGCGTGCGTGGATCGAGGAGGAGGTCCTGCCCAAGGCGCCGAGCTCCGGCCCGCGCCCGGCCGGCGAGGGCGCCGATGTCCTCGCCGAGGCCCGAAAGCTCCTGGCGGGCGGGCAGATCGACGAGGCCGTGGCGCTCCTCTCCGAGCGCGTCCGGTCGAGCTCCGGCGCGACGCGCTTCCGGGCTCGCCTGGCCCTCGCGAGCACGCTGGCCGACGGCGGGAAGCTCCCGGTCGCACAGGCCCTCTTCGAGGCACTCGACACGGAGGTCCTGGCCCGGGGCCTCGAGGAATGGGACCCGGCGCTGGCAGCCGAGCACCTCTCGGGGTTCTACAGCTGCCTGCGCGCGATCGCCAACACCAAGGGTGCAAAGACCCTGCCGAACGAAGCGCTCCTGGTGTACGGTCGCCTCTGTCGAGCGGATCCCACCGCGGCGCTCCGTGTGGGATGACGTCGGCAGCGGAATAGGCGAAGCTCGCAGCTAGAAGTTCGCAGCCCAGACCAAAGGCGGAGGCCCGAGATGGCGAAAGAGGGTTCGGTCGCACCGAAGGAACGCGTCAACATCACGTACAAGCCTGCGACCGGCGATGCCCAGGAGCAGGTCGAGCTGCCGCTCAAGATGCTCATGCTGGGCGACTTCACGTTCCGCCCGGACTCGACCCCGCTCGAGGAGCGCAAGCCGATCAGCATCGACAAGGACAACTTCGGCGAGGTCATGGCGAAGCAGGACCTGCAGGTCTCCGTGTCGGTGGCCGACAAGCTGTCCGGCGCCGAGGGCTCGGAGATGGCGGTCAAGCTGAAGTTCCAGAGCATGCGCGACTTCGAGCCCGAGGGCATCGTGCGCCAGGTGCCGGAGCTGCGTCAGTTGCTCGAGCTGCGCTCCGCGCTGTCCGCGCTCCGTGGCCCGCTCGGGAACATCCCGGCCTTCCGCAAGAAGATCGAGGCGCTGCTGGGCGACCAGGGCTCACGCGAGAAGCTCATGGCCGAGCTCGGCCTGGGCGACAAGGGCGGCGGCTGAGAGCAGGCGGCTACGCGACCGCGCGGCGCGCCGCGCTGCGCTCGGATCTGACATGAGCGGCACGAGTCGAGCGTCGAGATGTTCCGACCTTCGACGTTCGACCTTCGATGGAGAACAAGATGGCTGAAGAAGAGAAGGCGGCAGGCGGGGCGGCAGCGGCGGCGACCGAGGGCTCGCTGCTCGACGAGATCCTGGCGCAGACCAAGCTCAAGCCGGACGACGACAGCTACGCGATCGCGAAGCAGGGCGTCCAGGCCTTCATCGCCGAGATGCTCGGCCCCGCGCACGCCAAGGAGCGCGTCGACAAGTCCATCGTGGACGCGATGATCTCCGAGATCGACGCGCGCCTGTCGAAGCAGGTCAACGAGATCCTGCACCACCCCGACGTGCAGAAGGTCGAGTCGGCGTGGCGCTCGCTCAAGATGCTGGTGGACCGCGTCGACTTCCGCGAGAACATCAAGGTCGAGTTCCTGAGCGTCTCCAAGGACGACCTGCTCACGGACTTCGAGGATTCGCCGGAGATCGTCAAGTCGGGCCTCTACAAGCACGTGTACTCCAACGAGTACGGCGTGTTCGGCGGCAAGCCCTACGGCCTCATCTGCGGCTGCTACGACTTCGGCCCCGGCCCGCAGGACATGGCGCTCCTGTCGAAGCTCGCGGCCGTCTCCGCGATGGCGCACGCGCCATTCATCTCGAACGCGGGCCCGCAGTTCTTCGGCGAGGAGTCGTTCCTCAAGCTCCCGCAGCTCAAGGACCTCAAGTCGCTGTTCGAGGGCCCGCAGTACACGCGCTGGCACTCGTTCCGCGAGAGCGAGGACTCGCGGTACGTGGGCCTCTGCTGCCCGCGCTTCTTGCTGCGCCTGCCCTACGGTGAGAAGACCGTGCCGGTCAAGGCCTTCTCGTTCCACGAGGACGTGGTCGGCTCGCACGAGAAGTACCTCTGGGGCTACGCGTCGGTGCTCATGGCGACGCGCATCGCCGACTCGTTCGCCAAGTTCCGCTGGTGCCCGAACATCATCGGCCCCCAGTCGGGCGGCGCGGTCGAGAACCTGCCGCTGCACCAGTACGAGGCGATGGGCGAGATCCAGACGAAGATCCCGACCGAGGTGCTCCTCACCGAGCGCAGGGAGTTCGAGCTGTCGGAGGAGGGTTTCATTGGCCTCACCTTCCGCAAGGACTCCGACAACGCGGCGTTCTTCTCGGCGAACTCGTGCCAGAAGCCGAAGACGTACGGCCAGAGCGCCGAGGGCCGCGCGGCCGAGACGAACTACCGCCTCGGCACGCAGCTCCCGTACATGTTCATCATCACGCGCCTCGCGCACTACCTGAAGGTGCTGCAGCGCGAGCAGATCGGCTCCTGGAAGGAGCGCGCGGATCTCGAGCGCGAGCTCAACCAGTGGATCAGCCAGTACATCGCGGACATGGACGACCCGGCCCCGGCCGTGCGCTCGCGCCGCCCGCTGCGTCAGGCGCAGATCATGGTCGAGGACGTGGAGGGCCAGCCCGGCTGGTATCGCTGCACGCTCAAGGTCCGCCCCCACTTCAAGTACATGGGCGCCTCGTTCACGCTCTCCCTCGTCGGCAAGCTCGACAAGGAGTAGTCCCGCGGGTCCGGCCGCGCCGGGCCCGTTCGCCTGCCTCCCTTCTCCCCCGAAATCCACCCGCTGAGCATCGGCGTGAACCTCGCCGATGTAGCGACGCGCGGGCAGGTGTCGTATGTAGTGGCGCATGGCCGGCCTCGTGATGTGCACGGGCTGCGGGGCGCGCGTCGACCCCGAGGCCGTGTTCTGCCCGCAGTGCGCGGTGCGGCGCGTCCCGAAGAGCGAGCACGCACTGGTTGGCGAGACGATCGGCGGCCGCTACCGGCTACTCGTGCCGTTCGGTGATCGCGACGGCGGCGTCGCGTACGTCGCCGAGGACCTCTCGCATCCGGGCACGCGCGTCGTCGCCAAGACCCTCGAGGAGCCCGACACGCTGCCGCTCGAGCGCCTCCGGGACGAGGGGGCGGCCCTGCGCGCGCGCTCCGATCCGCGGATGGCGGCGCTTCGTGACTTCGGGCGCCGGTCGAACGGCAGCTTCTTCCTCGTGATCGAGCTGCCGCCGGGCGAGGCGCTGTCGGCGCGGATCGAGCGTGGCCCGATGGCACCCGACGAGGTGGCGCGCCTGCTCGAGGAGCTCGCGGGGCTCGTGGCCGCGTCCTCCAGCAGCCCGCGGCTCCGTCGCGACCTCCGGCCGACGCACCTCTTCCTCGATCAAGGGCGCCTCGGCTGGGTGGACTTCCAGCTCGCCAAGGCCGTCGAGCGCCTCGCGGGGCTCTCACCCCGGCTCGACGATCCGCGCTACGTCGCCCCCGAGCAGTCGCGCACCGGCCAGGGGAGCCCCGAGGCCGAGGTGTTCGCGCTCGGCGTGCTCGGCTACGAGCTGCTCGTCGGCAAGGCGCCTCTCATGCGCGGCGCGCAGCCGCTCGCCGAGGCGCGCCCGGACGCGCCCGAGTGGCTCGTCGCGGCGCTCGAGGCGGCGCGCGCGACGGATCCGACCGCGCGTCCGCCAACGCCCGAGGCGCTCGCCAGCAAGCTCCGCGGCGCGCATGGCCACGGCGCGCGGGGCGAGATCGCGAGCTCGCGCACCGCGCCGGCGCGGATCCCGCGCGTCGAGCCGCGCGTGATCGCGGAGGACAGCCTCGACGAGCGGGCCCCCGAGCCACCGCGCCTGGACGTGCCGCGTCGCCCGCAGGCGCCCCTCGAGCAGAGCCAGGAGCGCCAGTCGACGCGCGAGGAGCCCGCCGCCGATGCCCTCGTGGCCGCGCTGCGATCCGCGCGCCGCGCGCACACCCGCGACGACGAGGACAGGCCGGAGAAGAAGGGCGGAGCGCGCTCGAGGCTGCCGCTTCTCATCGGCGCCTGGGGCGGCATCGCCGCGCTCGGCCTCGGCCTCTTCCTGCTGCGCGACAGGCTCTCCGGCGCGCCGGCCCCGGTCCGTACGGACGCGGCCGCGCGCGCTGCGGGGCCCGACGGCCCGCCGAAGGTGCCAAAGCCCCTCGACATGCCCGAGGTGGGGGGGACCGGGGGCGCTGCAGGATCGGCGGCGCCGCTCGGCGCGGGCGGCAGCGTCGTCGCCGGGGCTGCCGGCGCGAAAGCGCCGCCCGGGGCTGCCGGTGGGCCAGGGGGTACGGCGCCGGACGCACCCGACACCGGCCTGCTGGTCCCGCCGCTCGATCAGGCCACGATCGACAAGAAGGATCTGGTCGACATGGCGCTCCAGGGCGAGCAGGTGCCGGCAGGGGAGGGCGAGTTCCGGCTCACCGTGAAGAAGGGTGGCTGCGACAAGGAAGGCGGCTGCGACCTCATCGCCCTCGGCCTCTTCGAGGGCCGGATGATCGGCGTCGACATCGTCATCAAGCCGCACCCCAAGACCGTCGACGACGACCCGACCGCCTACTACGACGGTGGGGTCGAGCTCCGTTCGCTCGGGCCGGTCTCCGACGCGCTCCTGTCGGCGATCTCCAACCAGTTCGGTGTCAGGGGCACGCGAAAGGCGATGCGCCCGCGCGTCCAGTTCCGCTCCGGCGTGATGGCGGGCTCGCCGAAGAAGCTGAAGAAGATGGTCGTCTATCGGATCTCCCAGGAGATCGCGAACGGCCCCTACGCGGTCATGGAGCTCGAGCTGAACCTCAACGAGCACTTCGTGCGCTTCGTCGAGACGCGGTCGACGAACCGCGAGTCCTTCATCACGGCGCTCGCGCGTCCGTAGGCGTCCCGCCGAAAGCGGGCGAGCGCAACGAGCCGCCGCTCAGGCCTCTTCGTCGCCCTCGGCGTCGGCGGTGGCCGACGACTCGATCAGCGTGAGCGCGATCCCGAGCGCCTTCTTGGCCTTCTCGAGCGCGGCCGCGTCGGACTGCAGCTTGCGGTACGCGCGCTGCATGGTGATCTCCAGCTCGGCGAGGCGCCGCTCGACGTCCTGCCGCGCCTGCTCGATCTCGTCCGCGCGTGCCTTGTAGGCGCTCGCCTCGGCCCGGATCTCACCGACTTCCACCTCGAGCGCCGCGCCGCGGCCGCGCTCCCCCTCGAGGTTCGCCTCGAGCGTCGCGATCTGCTCGGTCTTCTGCCCGAGGTCGCGATCCCGCGCCGCGAGCGCCCTGCCGAGGTCGGCGATCTCCTGCGCGTGGCGCTTCTGCAGCGCGGTCATCTCCGCGCCCAGACGATCCTCGATGGCCTTGGCGCGCTCCTGGCCCGAGCGGGTGGCCTCGGTGATGAGCGCGTCCGCCGTGCGCTGCTGCTCCTCGAGCGCGACGGCGTGCTCTGCGCGCACCTGCTCGAGCTCCGCCTCGTGCTGCGCGAGCGAGGTCGCGAGCTCGTCCTCCTTGAGCCGCTCGACCTCACCGAGCTGCACGGCGTGCTCGCCGCGCAGCTTCTCCATCTCGCGGCGATGCTCGGACAGCGCGCGGCCGAGCTCGAGTCGCCCCTTGTCGGCCGCGTCGGCGAGCGCGGCCTTGAGCTGCAGCATGTGCTCCGCGCGGGACATCTCGAGCGCCTCCCGCTCCCGCTCCGCGGCCGCCGCGAGCTCCGCGCGTCGCAACGCATCGGCATCCTCGAGCGCCTGCCGCGAGCGCTCGCGCTCGGCCGCCAGCGCCTCTCCTTGCTTCTGCTCGAGCGACGCGACGGTGCGGTGGGCGTGCTCCTCCCACTCGCGCGCTTCCTGCGCGGCCTGGTCCCGCGCCGCCTCGATGTCGGCCTTCGCCCGCGCCTCGAGGGCGGCCATCTCCTCGGCGTGCTTGGACTGCGCGTCCCGCAGGCGCATCTCGTAGCTCGCGGCGAGTCCGCCGAGCTCCGTCTTGTGCCGCTCCTCGAGATCCGCGATCGCGATCGCCTGCTGGGCAGCCGCGTCCGCCAGCGCGGCCTCGCGCTGCGCATCGGCCTCGGCCGCCTGCTCCACGCGTTGCGCCTCGGCCACCTCGAGGTCCTGGACGCGCCTGGCCTCGGCATCCGCGATCCGCCGCTCGAGCTCCGCGGCGGCCCGGTCGAGCGCGGCCTTGAGCTTGCGCTCGACGGCCTCGACGTCGGCCGCCCGCTGCGCCTCTGCGCGCGCGAGCTCGTCCTGCAGGAGCGCGTCCTGCTCCTCTCGCAACGCCGCCTCGCGGTCCTCGTAGCGCTGTCGCTCCTCCGACAGCATCCCGTCGTGCGCGAGCGCGACTCGCTCGAGCTCCGCGCGGTGCTGCGCGAGGAGATCGGACTCCATCTCCACGCGTTCCTTCTGTGCGGCGAGGACCTGCGCCTCGGCCTCGGCTCGGGCCGTCTCCGCGTCGGTGACCGCGTCCTGGATGAGCTGGGCCTGCCGGCGCTTGAGGGAGTCGACCTCCTGGTGCGCCTTGCGGATCTCCGTCTGCGCGTCGTCGATGCGCTGCTTGAGCTGGCGCTCACGCTCGCGGATCTGCTCCTTGTCCTTCGCCAGCACGCCGGCGCGCTCGTTGGCCGCCGCGAGCTCGCGCTCTGCCGCCGCCTGGCGGTCCTCGGCGTCGCGCACGCGCCGCTCGAGGTCCCGCAGCTTCTGCTTGGACTCGAGGAGGGTGCGGTCCTTGCCGTCGAGCGCGTCCTTGAGATCGAGGATCTCGCGCTCCTTCTTGTTGATGACCTCGCGGAGCGCGAGCACCTCGCGCGCCGAGGAGAACGCCTCGGGAGGGCGACTCGTGCGTCCCGGAGGCGCCGGCGCAAGGCCGATCTGCGAGGCCGGCTCGTCGAAGCGGCGCTCGAGGCCCGGCGGGGGCTGCGTGCGCCTGTGGCCCATCGGCAGCACCGGCGTCGCCGGCTCCGCCGCGGCCCAGCCCCCGTCGGAGCTCGCGGCCGATCCACGTGGATTCGTGCCGCCGTCGCCCTGGATCGTGACCGGCTCGGCGAGCTGCGCAGCGGCCACGTGCGGGGTCGGGACCTCCGCCCGCGCGACCGGGGGCGGCGTCGGGGCCAAGAGGGGGACCTCCATCCGGCCCGTGGCGTCGATGGGCATCTCGTCGGGCGTCGGCACCTCGAGCGCCGCGGTGTGCTCGCCCGCGCCCTCGGCGTCCTCGTCACCGAGCGAGAACGACGGCAGGGCCGCGGCCGGCAGGGGCGTCGAGGACCGCATCATCGCCGAAGGGCTCTCGGACCACGGCTGGCCGCCGCTCGCCGCGGCCTCGATGGCGGCCGCCTCGCTCGAGCGCGCCTGCTCGGCGAGCCCCTTGAGCGGTGAGCTCCTCGTGTACTGGTGCTGGGGCAAGAGGCCCACCACCGCGATGCTCGGCACGGCGCGGTCGAACTCGTCGGCCGACGGCAGCGGGACGGCCGCGGTCGACTCGTGCTCGCCCTCGGGCACCGCGGTCGGGACGGGCTCCTGAGGTGCCGCAGCACGAACAGGTTCGGGCTCGGGCATGGGCTCGGCCACGGGCTCGGGCGGCACGCCGAGGTCGAGCGAAGGCAGCTCCGCCATCTCGAGCGGCGGCGCGGGGTCGGCCCGGTGCTCGAGCTCCACCTCGAGCGCCACGTCGCCCAGCTCGACGTCGATGCCGTCGAGCGGCGGCCCGGCCGGCAGCGCTTCGTCGTCGATCGCGGGCTCCTCGAGCTGCGCGAACGCCTCCTCCGCCTCCGCGTCGAAGCCCAGCGAGTCCACGCCGAGCGCGCGCTCCTGCTCGGGCTGCGCATCGAAGCCGCCCCCGAAGAGCGTGTCTCCCGCGTCGTCGAACCCCACGCTGCCTCCGCCGCGAGGACGCGGCACCTGCGCGGGCGGCGGCGTCGCCTCCTCCGCCAGGTCCGAGAGGTCGATCTCCGGATCTGCACCGTCCATCGGGATCACGCCGGGGGCGGGCCGCTGCGCTGGCTCGCTCCGCCGCGGCGCCCCGAGTGGGAGCAGCCCGCCGAGGCGCGCGAGGAGATCCTCGGCGTCGAGGGGCTTCTTCGCGTAGTCCTCGGCGCGCGTCTTGAGCTTGCGGTGTCCCTCGAAGTCACGCTCCGCGTTGGGCTCGCCCGACATCAGGACGAGCGGGATCGCCTTGAGCTCGGGGCTGCGCTTGAAGCGGTTGCAGATCGCGTAGCCGATCTTCTGGGGCTCGACGGACAGGAGCACCACCGCCGGCGGCGCGCTGATCGCCCGTTGCACGGCCGCATTTCCGTCGGCCATGGTCTCGATCTGGAAGTCGAATCGGGACAGTAGCTGCCGGATCTGCTCCGCGACCGCGGGATCCGGCTCGATGACGAGGGCCGTGCGGGTCAAGTGGAGGCGCTCCGGAACGAAAGCGTACCACGACCGCCGCCCGGCGTAGTCACCGGTGGTGGAGGAACGTCAGGGGCCCCCGACCAGGCGCAGGAGGCGGTCCTCATCCACGTCGGTCGTGACCACGTAGCCGAGCCCGTCGTCCTGGAACATGGCCGAGCGGTAGCCGCCGCGCCGGTCCAGGTACACCTCCCGCGCTCCGATCCGCTTGCGCTCGCGCAGGTCCGACCCCGGGTCCTGCCCTTGCGGATCGAACACGAACACCGAGACCTTGTGGCTCCGGGCCTGATCGTCCGGCAGGTCGTACACGAGCAGCGCGCCGTCGTGGCCGTCCATCCGGTGCAGGCGGGCTCCGAGGAGCTGCGCCTTGCCCATCACCGGCGGCACGACGCGGAAGGGCACGCGGGGCTGCAGCCAGTTCGCGACGCGCGTCGGGTCGGGTCCCGTCACGTCGACCGGCAGGTCGCGCCGGTGGTCCTGCCGCGCCTGCTCGACGAACATCGGTCGGGGCACGCGTGGCCACAGGACCATCAGCGCGGCCGCGGCCGCCGCCAGCGGCAGGCCGAGGCGGGTCGCCCAGAACCCGGGGCCGCGCAGCTCGCGGCGCGTGCTCGCGATCTCCGCGCGAACGCGCGTTCGCAGGTGCGCTGGCGCGGGCGGCGTCGGCAGCGCCGCCCTCAGGGCGAGCTTGTACTCCGACAGCGCGTGGAGCTCGGAGCGGCAACTCGTGCAGCTCGCACCGTGGGACTCTATCTCCGAACGATCGAGCCCCGCGAGCTCTCCGTCCACGTAGGCCGGCAGGAAACGTCGCGCATCCTGGCAGTTCACTTCACACCTCGCTCGGACTTCTGGCGCTCGGACCTGTGGGCATGGCGGCCCTCCTCGATGGACACGACGACACCGCCCGGCTCGTCGTCCTCGTCCTCCACGATCGCACGCTCGCCGAGCGCCTCGCGGAGCAGCTTCCGTCCGCGGTGCAGGCGGCTCATCACCGTGCCCACGGGACACCCCATGACCTCCGCGATCTCGCGGTACGACAGCTCCTCGAGGTCTGCCAGCACCACGGCCAGCCGGAAGTCGTGGGGCAGCGACTCGAGCGCCGCCTGGATCTCCGCGGCGGTGCGCCGCGAGATCGCCTCCGCCTCGGGCGATCGCGGCTCGCTCGGCACGAGCGCCCCCTGGTCCTCTACGTCCGTCATGACCTCTCGCTCGCGGGAGCGGTCGCGGTAGTCGTTGTTGAAGAGGTTCGACAGGATCTTGAACAGCCAGGCCTTGGCGTTCGTGCCGCGCTCGAAGCGATGGAAGAAGCGGAACGCCTTGACCATCGTGTCCTGCACGAGGTCCTCGGCGTCGCGTCCGTTGCGCGTCAGGCGAAGCGCGAGCGCGTACAGGGCGTCGAGGTGCGGTAGCGTCACCGCCTCGAAGTCGTCCGCGGGCTTGGCGCGTGTCAGCCAACTCACGAGGGGGAAACCCCGGTCCTCACGGAATCATTCCCACGAGCGGACATCGTAGAGCAGTCCTCGGCCTCCGGCGGGCGCAACCCGATGCCTGCTTGGATTGATCAGTGATTCCGACTGGATGGGCTCCGCATGAGGTATGCTCGGTGAATGGTGCGTGCGGCGAGGCGGCTGGTGCTGATCGGGACCCTCCTCGCGGGCACCAGCGCCCGGGCGGAGGAAGGCATGCTCGAGAGCGTGCTCGGCGATGGCTCGAGTGCCCGCGTACAGGGTGGCGTCTGGTACGCGTGGTGGTCGCCCACGGCGATCGGCGGCAGCAAGGTCGGCCTCTCGATCGACCCCACGCTGCTGACCGAGACCGGCGTCAGCCTGCAGGTCGGCAAGCGCGCCAACCTGGGCGTCGAGTACTTCGCGGACAACCTCTTCGACTCGATGAAGTTCGAGGCGTCCAAGCAGATCGGCGCCGGCCAGACCGAGGCGGCCGCGCGCCTGCTCGTCGCGGCGCTCAAGCTCGGGCTCACGGACGACTGGTCGATCAAGGGCCGCGCGACGCTCGGCCGCTTCCAGGGCACCATCAAGCCGGAGAAGGACACGCAGATCACCGTGGACGGTCAGGCGCTCGGCAGCGGCAGCAAGTTCGGGTGGTCGAGCCACTTCTCGGTCTACGACGCGAGCGCCCTCTACGACCTCGGCAAGCGCCTCGGGAACGACGAGGGGCACATGCGCGCCGGTCTGGGTCTCCGCGTCTCGAGCTTCCGCACGCCGGTCCCGATGTCGTTCGTCGCGTCCGGGCCGGTTCGGGATCCGGCCAGCGGCCAGCTCGTGCCGGGGGTGTCGTCGATCGTCGCGACCTCCGACTACGCGAGCATCGGTGCGCAGATCGTGCTGCTCGACGCGGAGCTCGTCCGCGACCGGGGCAGCCTGGCGGCCGAGGTCGCGTTCTTCTACGGCTTCGGCGGCTACGAGAGCGACCTCGTCGGCAAGGTGAGCGGGTCGTCGCTCGGCTTCGACATGTCGGCGCGCGCGGGCCACGAGCTCTTCAAGCTCGGACCCATGGGCGTGTGGGGGCACCTCGGGTTTCGCCTGATCGGTCAGCTCGTCCGCGTGGGCGATCCGGGGAGCGCCAAGGGCGAGCCGGTGACGCTCAAGGGCACGTTCGGCAGCATCCCGAGCGGGACCAGGGGCGAGGTGACGATGACGACGTCGGACTACTTCTATGGACCGACGGCCACGCTCGCGCTCCACTTCTGACCCGCTCACCGCGTCGCCGTCGTGACGTGTCCGGCCCGATCCCCCCGCATCGAGCCGTCTGCTAGCATGCGCCCCCGCATGGCCCCCGCATCCGAGTCCGCCGTCCCGACGCGCCCGCGCCCCGGGGTGCTGCGCATGTTCCGGTGGCTCGGCCCCGACTACACGGTCCTCCTGGTCTTCGCGCTCCTCTTCGTGGTCCTGGCGTTCGTGTACGGCGCGCGCTGGAACTTCTTCAACCTGACGATCTTCGGCGCCCTCGGCATGGCGGCCGTCTTCGTGGGCGGCACGGCGGTGATGCACGCGAGGCGGCTGTGGCGCCGCGAGCCGGGGGCCATCGCCTACTTCAAGCGCCGCAGCCTCGAGGTCACGCGCGACTTCGGGCCGTTCATCGGCCTCATGCTCGTCTACGAGCACCTCTACATGTACACGGGCGTCATCCGCCAGGGGCGCATCGACGCCTCGCTGATGGCGGCCGACATCACGCTCTTCGGCGTCGAGCCCACCCTCTGGATCGGCAAGGTCGCGCACCCGGTCCTCACCGACATATTCGCAGTCGCGTATGCGTCGTACTTCCCGATGCCGCTCTTCCTCTGCCTCGTCCTGCAGCTCCGCGGCCGCCGCCACGACTTCCAGGAGCTCGTCACGGCGATCACCGTGGCCTTCTACACGGGCTTCCTCGGTTACCTCTTCTTCCCGGCCGGGCCGCCGCGGTTCTACGAGCCGATCCTGCCGCTCTTCGATCCGCCGATCCTCAAGAGCGCGCTCGGCTTCTTCGAGACCTCGCAGGCCACGTGGGACGCCGCCAACCAGGTCAAGGTGTCCGCCTCGTTTCCGAGCATGCACTGCGGCCTGTCGATGCTGACCCTCATCTATGCGTGGCGCTTCCGCGACATGGTCAAGCGGCGCGCGCTCCTGCTCGGCGTGTTCGTCGTGTGCACCGTGACGCTGTGGACCTCGACGATCTACCTCCGGCACCACTGGGTCGTGGACTGCTTCGCGGGCTGGGCAGTCGCCTTCTTCGCCGCGTTCGCCGCGCCGCGCCTGCGCAAGGCCTGGGGCGGCGGCGCCCTCGAGGACTAGCTCTTTGCTCCCAGGTCCTTGATCTCCGGGGCCCCCGGCGCCTTCGGCACGCCGTACCGCGCCAGCATGATCCCACCGTAGAGCGTGACCGGGACGATCTGCATGACGTGGTAGAGGACCGCGAATGCCAGCGCCCGATCCCTGGGCAGCCCCAGGATCTCGAGCGCGATCACGATGCTGCCCTCGAACACGCCGAGCTGGGCCGGCGTCGAGGGCAGGGCGATCGCCAGGTTGAGCCCGAGCAGCATGAACGCCGCGGCCCAGAACGACGGCTCGATGCCGACGGCGTGCATGCACAGGATCACCGCCCACGCGTCGATCACCCACGTGGCGACCGAGAGCAGGAGCGCCAGCGCCAGCGCGCGCGGCGCCCGCAGGTTGGCCATGCCCTCGCCGATCTTCTTGAAGAGGCGCGCGAGGCGCGTCGCGCCGCCGCTCTTCTCGCCGTGGCGCGCGACGAAGTACATGACCGCCACGCCGACCACGCCGCCCACACCCACCGCCGCGATCGCGATGCGCGCCGAGCCGGGCAGCTCGGGCAGGAACAGCGGCAACGGCAGCACGAACACGATGAGACCCAGCACCTCGTAGACCTTCTCGAGGAGCTGCGTGCCCGTGGCGCCGTCGACCGGCACGCCGTCCTTGGCGACGAACCAGATGCGCACCGCCTCGCCCATGCGGGCGGGCAGGAGGTTCGACGCGGCGAAGCCCGCGAGCAGGTAATTGTAGACGCGGTGCTGCGGAAGCCGCTTCATCGGCGCCAGCATGAGCCACCAGCGCACGGACTTCGCCGGCAGGTGCAGCACCATGTTGATGACGGCGGCCGCCGCGACGAGCCAGTAGTTTGCCTGTACGAGCGCGCTCCACGCGCCCGCGAGATCGACCTTCTTCCAGAAGTACCAGCCGCAGGCCGCGAGCACGACCAGCGACACCATCACCTTGATCAGCGTGCGCCGGAAGGTCGCGGGCCGAGCGGCCTCGGGTGCGGTGGGCTCGCCCATCAGGCCCGCGGAGCGCCGAGCAGCTCGGTGAGCGTGACCGGCTCGAGGCCGCGCGCCTTGCAGGCCGAGAGGATGCGGTCGAGGGCGCTTGCGGTCTGGGTGCGATCGAGGCCGCGCTCCCCGTCGTGCAGGAGCAGGATCTCGCCGTCGGACAGGCGCTCGCCACGCTCGCCGATGGTGCGCGCGACGATGGCGTCCACGCCCGGGCAGTCCGTGTCCCAGACGCCGCGCGTCCAGGCCACGAGCCGGAGCCCGTTCCGGCGCAGGGCGGCCGGCAGGAACGGGCTCTTGAAGCCGTGCGGCGCGCGGAACCACCGCGGCCTCGGCGCGCCCGTGCCCTCGATGGCGGCCTGGGCCTCGGCGAGCTGCCTGTGCACTTCCGCGGGCGAGCGCCACGCCACGATCGCGTGGTCCATCGTGTGGTTGCCGATCTCGTGGCCCCCGGCGGCGATGCGCCTGACGAGCTCGGGCTGGGCGGCGGCGGATTCGCCGACCACGAAGAACGTGGCGCGCGCGCGGTGCCGGCTGAGCGCTTCGAGGACGCCGACAGTCGCCTCGCCGTTCGGGCCGTCGTCGAACGTCAGCGCGATGCGCCCGGTGCCTCGCGGGCCGCGCCAGGGCGCGAGCCCGAGGCCCGGCAGGAAGAGGTGGCACGCGTACAGGCCGAGCGCGATCCACGCCGCGAGCGCCCACACGCCGCCGAGCACGAGGAGCCCCCAGCCGGCAGCCGCGAAGCCGCCGAGGTAGCCGAGCGCCTGGAAGTATGCGTGTAGCGGCATGTGTTCAGCGCGGGCGCTACACCAGGCCGCGTGCGGCGTGCATCTCGCGCGCTTCGCGGTAGACGTCGATGTAGCGGTCCACGATGCGCGGCCAGGCGAACTTCTGGGCCGTGCGCAGCGCGGCGGCCGACATCTCCTCGCGCGCGACGCGATCATCGGCCAGCGAGATGATCGCGTCCACGAAGCCCTTCATCGAGTCGAGCGGCACGATGAGGCCCTCCTTGCCCGAGGTGCACAGCTCGCGCACGGGCTCGATCGCCGGGGCGATGACGGCCTTGCCGGCGCCGAGCGCCTCGAGGAGCGAGATCGGCATCGCGCCGATGCGCGTCGTGAAGCAGTAGACGTCCGAGCTCGCGAAGTAGTCGGGGCGCCCGCCGAGCACGCTGCCGACGAAGACGATCGAGTCCTTCGCGTGGTCGGGCACGAGCTGCTCGAGCTCGCGCCGCTCCGGTCCGTCGCCCACGACGATCAGGCGGATGTTGTCGCGCGCCGCACGCGCCATCGCGAACGCCTCGATGAGGCGCGGCAGCTCGTTTCGCGGCTCGAGCCGCCCGAGGAACATGAAGTTGACCTTGCCGTCGTCGAACTCGGGCAGCCGCTTGCCGCCGCGCAGCCATGGGATGTCGACCCCGTTGGCGATGACCCGGTAGCGCAGGTCGGGTACGTACCGCATCATCGCGCGCGCCGCGTTCTCCGACACCGAGGTGGTCGCGTCGATCGCCTCGAACAGGTCGACGAGCGGCTGCCGCAGCGCGCGCATGATGACGTTGTCGTCGAAGAACGTGTGCAGCGTGCCCACGATCGCGGTCTCCGGCGGCGCCCCGTGCAGCGCGAGCTGCGGCAGGAGCGGCCACTGCGGGCCGTGCAGGTGCAGGATGTCGAACTTCTCCTCGTGGAGGAACTGCTTGACCTTGGCGCCGATGCGCCAGCCCACCGTGGCGCGTGAGATCGATCCGTTCGAGAAGAACACCACGCTCTTGCCGATGCGCTTGACGCGCGGCGCGGGCCGCATGTCGTGCTCCTCCGAGCCGAAGTCACTCGTCAGGATCGTCGGCTCGTGGCCGAGCGCGGCGAGGCCGAGCGCCAGGTGGTGCACGCACTCGGGCATGCCCCCGACGTCGGGGTAGTAGTACTCGGAGACGAGCGCGACCTTCATGCCCGCGCGGCCTCCTCGAAGGGCAGGACGATGACCCGATCCCCCGCCACGACGCCGAGCGCCGCCGCCAGCGACGCCTCGAGGCCGACGTGGGTGCCCTCGAGCAGGAACCGGCCCTGCACCGCGACGAAGCGCGGCGCCTCGGCGCGCTCCACCGCCACGAGCCCCATGTGCTCGAGGCCGCCGGCGGCGCGCCTGGCCTCGCCGAGCTCGAACACCGTCGCGTGGCGCGTCTGCCGCACGAGCGTGATCTCGTCGGTCTTGGCGATGAAGTGCGGGCCACCGTCGAACGGATCGATGCGGTTCGCGAACTGAAAGCCGATCTTGCGCAGCATGTGCTCGACCCCGCGTGTCTCCTCGCCCACGACGCCGATGATCGCCTGCACGGGCGCGGGCAAGAGGCACGTGTAGATGGGGTCCTGCGGGAACAAGGTCCGGATGAACTCCTTGTTCGTGCTCGAGATGCGATCCGCCTCCTGGTACGACAGGCCCGTGAAGCGGCGCCCGAGCGCCTCCCAAAGGAGGCTCGTCCCGTCCTCCTCGAGCGGCGGCATGAGCTCGGAGATCACCTCGCTGCGGAACCAGTCGCGGTGCGCACCGATGAACAGGAAGCGCACGTACGAGAGCTGCTTGCCGAGCCGCTCGGGGCTCGTGCGCAGCGCCGGCTGCAGCACGAGCCCGCCGATCTCGGTCGGCCCGTTGTAGTTGTAGCCGATGCGCAGCAGGCGATGCTCGAAGTGGCGGTCGAGCGTCTCCGAGTAGTGCTCCTCGTGCGTGATGTCGAAGTAGACGTGCGGCGAGCGTCGCGTGCCGTGCTGGGCGTGGATCATCGAGGTCCCCACCACCTTGCCGGTGGCCAGGTCCTCGAGCACGAACAGGTACTCCCGCTTGAACGTCTCCTGCTCTTGCGAGAACGCCGCGACCGAGCCGGCGACCAGCGCCTTGATGGCGCCCTCGTCGTGAGGCAGGTTCACCGAGTCGAGGTGGCCCGCCACGTCGAGGATCGACTCGACGTCCGTCGGGAGGGCCTCACGGAGCCGGAACATGCGCGGTTGAATAGCATGCCCCATGGCCTTTTACGATCGGGCTCCGCGGCCTCGGTCAGCCGAGTCCGGGCGCGGACGGCAGGCCTTCGATCCAGGCGCGTGCGGCCCGTGCGGCCACGTCGAGCCAGGCGATCACGGCCTTGCGCACGTCGGGCGGCGCGGACTCCGCGAAGGGCAAGAGGACCTCGCGCGCGTCGAGGAGCTGGACCCGGTCCTGGGTCCCGAGCCACTCGAGGACCTTCGTGAGCGTGGGCAGCGTGGCCCGGTGCGCGTCGTGGAGCAGCACCACGGCCCTCGCGCCGGCCGGGAGCTTCTTGAGCTCCTCGATGATCGCCTCGCCCGCGTCTGCGCCGTTCTGCCACTCCTGCGCGTCGATCGTCCAGCCGAGCGAGACGAGGTGAGGCCGCGCGGCCAGGGCACGGTCGAGTGATTCGCAGATCGTGCCGTAGGGCGCGCGGAACAGGGTCGGCCGCACGCCGATGAGCGCCTCGACGAGGCGCTCGTTGTCGTCGATCTGCCTGGCCACGTCGGTCCCGCGCAGGCACAGGTTCTTGTGGTCGAACGTGTGATTGCCGACGAGGTGGCCGTGCTCGTGCAGGACCCGCAAGAGCGCCCGTCGCGCGAGCGCGTCCGGTCCGGGACCCGAGAGCCGGGCGCCGTTGACGAAGAAGACCGCGCGCCCGCCGTACTCCTCGATGAGCTCGGCGATCCTCGGCGAGAACGCCAGGTCGGGCCCGTCGTCGAAGGTGAGCAGCACCTCGGCCGGGCGTGGCGCGGTGGCCAGCGGCAGAGCAAGGAGGAGGGCTGCGAGGGACTGCAACAACGAATGCAATTATTGCATGAATTCCCGGAAGAGCAGCAGTTCTGCGGCTTCCGGGGCGGCCGGCGGCGGACCGCCTGCGCTCGAGTCAGACCCCCCTGCTAGGGTCACCCGAACGTGCTACTTCTTCCGTTCCTCCCGCCGGAAGAAGGGTTGTCAGCCGGAGGGGGTAAGGAGTCCTTGCTATGGCCAGCGTGAACAAGGCGATCATCATCGGGAACCTGGGGGCCGATCCGGACCTCCGCTACACGCCCTCCAGCCAGCCGGTGGCCGAGCTCCGCGTGGCCACGACCGAGCAATGGACGACGCGCGAGGGCGAGCGCAAGGAACAGACCGAGTGGCACCGCATCGTCGTCTGGGGCAAGCAGGCCGAGCACTGCAAGAACTACCTCAAGAAGGGCCGCCAGGTGTACGTCGAGGGTCGCCTCCGCACGCGCCAGTGGGAGGACAAGGAAGGGCAGAAGCGCTACACGACGGAGATCGTCGCGGATCGCGTGCAGTTCCTCGGCGGCCCCCCGGGAGAGCGCGGCGAGCGCCCCGAGGGCGCGCGCGCCGGCGGCGAGCGCCCCGAGCGTCCCGCGGGCGGCGGCGAGCGCATGGAGGATCGCGGTCGCGGCCCCGAGGACGATTTCGGGGGCAACGTCACCGAGGACGACATCCCGTTCTAGGCGGGGCAGGGAAAACCTGGACCCGGATCCAGTCCTGATCCAAATTCCCGGCTTCATTCGATGCCGCGCTTGCCCGCTTCCAACCCGAGTCCCCGTCACCGAACCGGGAGTGCCTGACGTGTTTGCAGGTGCGCGCGTCGCCGTCGTCATCCCGGCGTTCAACGAGGCCTCCAAGATCACGGAGACGGTGCGGTCCGTGCCGCACTTCGTGGACCACGTGCTCGTGGTCGACGACGCGTCGTCCGACGGGACCGCGTTCGTGGCCGCGCGCGAGGAGCGGCCTGGCCTCGAGATCATCCTGCACGCGCGAAACCGGGGCGTCGGAGCCGCCATCACGACGGGCTACCGCCGCGCGCTGGCGCTCCGTGTGGACGCGGTGGCGGTCATGGCGGGAGACGGCCAGATGCACCCCGACGATCTGCCTGGGTTGCTCGAGCCGGTCGTCTTCGGTCACGCCGACTACGCCAAGGGCAATCGCCTCGGCTGGCCCGGCGTCGCCTCGCTCATGCCCGGGGTCAGGCGGCTCGGCAACGTCGTGCTGAGCTGGATCACGCGGCGTACCGCGGGCTACCCGGAGCTCCGGGACTCGCAGTGTGGCTACACCGTGGCGTCGCGAGACATCCTCGGCGAGCTGCCGCTCGAGCAGGTGTGGCCGCGCTACGGCTACCCGAACGATCTGCTCGCCCGGCTCGGGGCGATCGGCGCGCGCGTGCGCGACGTGCCCGTCCGGCCCGTCTACGCGCCCGGGTGGAGATCCGGCATTCGGCCGTGGATGCTCGTGTACCCGTTTGCGTTCGTGCTGGCGCGTTCGCTCGTCTGGCGCCTCGTGCACCCCGCCCGGCCCGCGCGCGTGCGCCTGACGCCGCTCGTGAGCCCGCCGGCGCCGGCGCCCTCGCACGCCAGAGATCAGCCTCCTCCGGAGATCTCTGGCGAGTGCGCATCGGCGTCCTGACGACGTCGTACCCGCGATGGGCGGGGGATCCCGCCGGGGCGTTCGTCGGGGAGCTCGCCCGCGCGCTCGTCGCGGCCGGCGACGAGGTCACGGTCGTGGCCGCGGGGCCCGGCGCCGATCATGACGCGCTGGACCTGCGCATCGGGGTCGAGCGGGTGCCCGGTCACGGCCTCTTCTACGGCGGCGGCGCCCCCGAGGCGCTCGCGCAGCGAGGCGCCGCAGCGCGCGCAGCAGCCTTCTCGGTGCAGCTCCACCTGGCCGCGCGCAACGCATTCGGATCGGCGGATGCGTTGCTGTCGCACTGGCTCGTCCCGTCCGGGCTCGTGGCTGCAGCCCTGGCTGGCGGCCGCCCGCACGTCGCGATCGGGCACGGCGGAGACATCCACCTCCTCGGAGGGGTGCTGGCGAGGTGGGGGAGCCGCACGGCCCTCGGCTGGCTGGCCGCCCGGGCGCGCGTCGTCGTCTCGAGCAGCGCCGGGCGTGCGCGCCTCGCGGCCGTGTACGGACCCGCGGCGGCCTTCGAAGTGTGTCCGATGGGACTCGAGGTGTCGTCGCTGGTCGGCGCTCGCGCGCGGCGAGCCGAGGCGCGCGCGCGGCTCGGCGTCGCGCCGGACGTGTTCGTGGTGGCTTTCCTCGGGCGGCTCGTCCCGATCAAGGGCCTCGACCTCCTCCAGGTCTCGCTGCCAGCCGGCGCGACGCTCCTCGTGGCCGGCGAGGGACCCGAGCGAGCCCGGCTCGAGCAAGGCGGCGGACGCTTCCTCGGCGCTGTGGACGCGGAGGGGCGGCTCCGGCTGCTCGCCGCGGCGGACGTGCTCGTGGTCCCCTCACGTCGGCTCTCCGATGGGCGCACGGAGGGCGCTCCGCGCGTCGTGCTCGAGGGCATGGCCGCCAGGGTGCCGGTGATCGCCTCCGACTCCGGCGGCATCGCCGAGCTCCTCGGGGAGGCGGGCCTGCTCGTCCCCGCGGGAGACGTCCCCGCGCTCGGGGCCGCGCTCGTCCGCCTGCGAGACGATCCCGCCCTCGCGGAGCGCCTCGGGATGCTGGGTGCCCAGCGCGCGCTGGCGTTCGACTGGACGCGGGTGCTCGAGCGGCTCCGTGGCTGGTTACAACGCGACGCGTCATGATTCCGCTGCTTTGGAGGCGTTGTAGGTGCGAGACGCCTGACGCCTTTACGACGCGCCGATCATGCCTTACGCTCTTGGTGGATGCTGGATCCCACGCCCGAGTGTGAGGTCTCGATCATCGTTCCATTCGGCGACGAGGAGGACTCGGTCGGCGGAAGATTTGCCAGCATTATCAGTCACATGAGGCGGTACGGGATCCGGTTCGAGGTGCTGGCCGCCGATGACGACAGCGGCGACAACAGCCCGATGATCCTGGCCCTCGTGGCGCGTGGAGCGCCCGAGCTGCGCGTGGTGCCGCTCCTTCGCGACAGCGGACCCGGGGCCTCCGTGACGGCTGGCGTCAACGCGGCGCGTGGTCGTGCCCTCATCATCGTCGACCCCTCCGCTCGCGCGCTGCGTGGCGGGATCGGCGCGATCCTCGAGCAGCTCGACGCGGCGCTGGAGCTCCTGCCGGCGCTCGATGCGGAGCCCATCGCGCTGCCTGGAGCGCTCGTCGCTCGTCGCACCCACGCCTGGCGGAAGGTCGTTCATCCGTCGCGGGCGGTGCGGCTCGGTCGGATGCTCCGCACGACCTGGGCCGGGTGGCCGCAGAGTCGCTGGTCGAAGATGAGCGAGCGCCGTCGCACGACCGGTCGTTCGTGAAGCGCACCTCACGCTCCTTCGGGCGGCGCGTTGCCGTGACCCTCCCGAGCGCTTAAGCTTCAGGCACCCAGATGGACGTGCTCGGCTACCTGGTCGCCTTCCTCGCGATCGTCTCGCTCATCATCGTGCACGAGTGGGGTCACTTCCAGGTGGCCCGCTGGTGCAAGATGCGCGTCGAGCGGTTCAGCGTCTTCTTCGGCCCGGTCTTGTGGAGCTACAAGCGCAAGGACACGGTCTACCAGATCGGGACCGTGCCGCTCGGTGGCTTCGTGCAGATCACCGGCATGAACCCCGCGGAGGACTTCGATCGCAGCGATCCGCGCGTGTACCCGAACCGACCGGTGTGGCAGCGCCTGCTGACGATCTTCGCGGGTCCAGGCGCGAACTACCTCACGGCGGTGCTGATCGGCATGTTCGTCTTCTCGTACTACGGCCTGCCCGTGCCGACCGACGAGACCGAGATCCAGGGTGTGCTCCCCGGCAAGCCGGCCGCCAAGGCGGGGCTGCAGGCGGGCGACGTGGTCGTCAGTGTCGATGGTCAGCCCCTGACCAAGGAAGTGCCGATGACCGAGCGCATCAAGGCGTCGGCAGGCAAGCCGGTGACGCTCAAGGTGCAGCGGCCCGTGGTCGGCAAGAGCGGGCAGCCGGTCCTCGTGGACGGCAAGCCGCAGCGCACGGCGCTCGACGTGGCGGTGACGCCGGAGAACGACGGCGGCACGTTCCGGATCGGCGTGCAGATCGGCGCGGGTCAGCGCTTCGAGCGCAAGGGCTTCGGCCCCGCGGCGGCGTTCGCGGTGCGCTGGCCGTACGAGTTCTCCAAGCAGAACCTCAAGGCGATCGGCGAGCTCATCAGCGGCAAGCAGAAGCCCGAGGTCTCCGGGCCGGTGCGGATCACGGCCGAGATCAAGAAGAGCATCGACCGTGGCCTGCAGAGCGCGCTGCTCATCATCATGAACCTGTCGATCTACCTCGGGCTCTTCAACCTCCTGCCGGTCCCGGCGCTCGACGGCGGGCGGCTGGTGTTCCTCGGGTTCGAGCTGATCTCGAGGAGGCGGGTCAACCAGCGCGTCGAGGCGGGCGTCCACATGGTCGGCTTCGTGGCGCTGTTCCTCCTCATGATCGTCGTCCTCTTCAAGGACATCTTCATCGGCTGATGCCCGGCCCGGATCCGCGCATCGAGGCCGCGAGGCGCACGGCATTCGTGCTCTACGAGGGCCGGACCGTCTCGCACCGGAGCTGCGGGATCGCGCTCGCCGAGACCTTCCGGGTGCCGACGCGGCCGTACCAGGTGTTCCGGCGCGGCGGCCTCACCGGCGAGGGCGAGTGCGGCGCGATCAAGGCGGGCGAGGTGATCCTCGGCGAGCTGTTCGGCGATCCTGATCCGGCGGGCGCCGTGACCGACGTCCTGCGAAGGGCGATCGCGCACTACCGCGCGCGTGTCCGGGAGGTCCTCCCGCCGCCGGAGCCGGAGCGCAGCACGCTCTTCCCGATCTGCAATGACCTCACCGGACCGCGCCGCTTCGCGGCGTTCGTTTCTCCGGAGCGCCAGGGTTTCTGCACGAGCCTCGTGGCCGAGGTCGCCGCGCTGGTGGCCGAGACGGCGATCGCGTTCGGCGGGCCGCTCGAGGTGGCCGACGCTCCGGCGCCGCACGGACCTGGCGTGTCCTGATCAGGGACGGCCGTCGCGGGTGCGACGCGGCACGAGGTCCACCTGGGTCATCTCCTCGACGGCGGGACCGCCGCCTCGCAGGCGCACCAGGCGGTCCCGGGTGTCCGTGCGTCCTAGGTGCGCGTCGAGGACGAGCGCGCCGAGCACCGACATCTCGAGCGCCCCGACGCGCGGGCGCTGCCGCCAGCGGTGAACCGTCTTGCGGTCGACGCCGAAGAGGTCGGCGATGCGCTGCGAGGACAGCCCCAGCGTCTCCTGCATGAAGGCGAAGGCCGCTCCGCTCCGGGCTCCATCGCGCGCGAGCCGGGCGGCGACGGCCAGGCGGAACAACCGGCCGTCGCGGTGGGCGGGCAGGGTGAGCTGGCAGCCCGGGCAGACGAGGGACGTCACCCTGGCCACGAAGCGGCGCTCGCCGACCTCGAGGACGGCGTCGGCGAGCGAGCCGTGCCTCATCGCGAGCCGGCAGCGGGTGCACGAAGCCGGCGCCTCTCCCCTGGACCTTCGACGCTGGTCGGCCACTCCCACGACCGCGGGATATCGGAATTGAAAGTCAAATTCAAGTTAGAACGCGCCCGTCCGCGCCTTGCCCCCGATCCACAGGGCCCGCCGCCCCCTCCGCGGCGTCTCCACGGGGGATCGTACCGCGTCATCGGCCCGGGGCCTTCGCGCACACGCGCATGCCGAGCAGGAGCTCGGTCATCGACGGATCCGCGGTCGAGCGGTTGGCCGCGCGCGACGCGAACGCGTTGTAGTAGTAGGCCCCCCCGCGCACGACCGGCTGCGCGCCGCCGTCGATCCACTCGTAGGCGTTGCCGGCGAGGTCGTCGAGGCCGAAAGGGCTCGACGAATCGGGGTGGGAGCCGACCTCGTCGGGGCCCATCGCCTCGGGCAGGAAGCCGTAGGTGGCGTCGTGGTTCGCCTCGTCGGCCGCGAGCACGTCGCCGTGGGGGTACGCGCGATCGTCCGCACCGCGCGCGGCGCGCTCCCACTCGTGGTCCGTGCACAGTCGCGCGCCGGGGACGCGCCCCGAGCTCGCGAGCCAGCGCGTGTAGGTTCGCGCCTGCTCGAGCGTGATGCCGCCGACCGGCATGCGCCGCCAGTCCTGGGTCCGACGCAGCTTGCGGCCCGCGTACAGGATCGGCGCGCCCTCGATCGCGCGCAGCAGGGTCGAACCCGGTCGCATCGCCACGCTCCAGCGGTCGTCGGCTCGCTCGACCGTGAGCTCGCCACGCACGACGCGCGCGCGCGGGAGCATCTTCGCGCGCTCGGCCGCGGGGAGGGCGTCGACGAAGGCCAGCCAGTCGGCGAACGTGACCTCGTGCCGGCCGATGAGGTACCCGCCCGTGCGCACGGCGTGCTGCGGTTGCGTCTCCATGAACCGGCGGAGGTCGCCCTCCTCGGGCGCGCCATAGAGGAACCGGCCGGGAGGCACGTACACGAAGCCCTTCGGCACCTCGCCGGCGCGTGGCAGCGCGAGCGAGAGGGAGGTCTGCTCGCCGCGGCCGACGACGAACGGGTAGCGCACCGGCTCGTGTCCGCTCGCGTGCGCGGTCAGGACGTACGACCCCTGTGGCAGGGCGGTGGCGCTTGGGCCGAGCTGCGCGGGCGCGGGGACCTCCCTCCTTCGCTGCGCCCCGTCGCTCTCGTAGCGGAACAGCGCGAGCGTGCTGCCGGCGGGGGTCACGAGGGCCGTCACCTGGCCCGGGGCGTCCCACGCGCGCCGCATCGCGCCATCCGCGTCGAACGGCGCGAGGCGGCTCAAGAGCTCGGGGATCGCCTCTCGCCGGTGGGTCCGCTCCGCGGCCTCGGCACGCGCGACGAGCGCCTCGCCCATGCGCTGCCGTGCGATCGCGCTCTCCGGCTCGAGCAGCAGGGCCCGGTCGAGGTGCTCTCCGGCCTGCACACGGAGCGCCTCGGACTCGCGCTCGAGCGCGAGCACCTCCGTCCAGGCGGCCTCGCCGCCGTCCTTGTCACGCGCGTCGAACCGGCCGAAGGCCTCCTTGCGGGCCGCCGCTGCTCGCTCCGCCACGCCGCGTGCGCGCTCGAGGGTGCCGCTCGCGGCCTCGAGCAGCGTGGCGACCGCGTCGTGCCGCGCGCGCGAGTCCTGCAGGCGGCTGCCCCCGTAGACCAGCAGCGAGACGATCGGCAGCGCCGCCACGACGGCGATGCGGCGCACGCTCCGGGCGAGGACCTTGCGGCGCGAGGCGCGCACGTAGGCCAGGTCCGTCGCGTCGAGCTCGCCCTCGAGGGCCGGCAGCTCGCGCAGGGAAGCCGACGGCAAGAGGAGCTCCTCGGGGCGCCCGAGGCGATCCCAGTCGGTCGCTGCGCGGTGGACGCGCTCCCACAGGAGGTGGTGCTCGGCGGTCTGCGCGATCCACTCGCGCAGGCTCGCCCACGCGGTCACGAGGGCTTCGTGCGCGAGCTCGTACGAGACCCCCGCCTCGGTGTCGCGCGCGACGATGAGTCGGGCGCGCACGAGCGCCTCGAGCACCGGGCGGCACTCCTCGTCCACGCCGAGCTCGGCGAGCAGGCGGCGCGCGCGCGTCCCTTCGTGCGTCACGAGCCGTGTGAGCACCCGCCGTGCGATCGGCCGCTGGCCGGGGAGCAGCGCCTCCACCGTGGCATCGCCGTGGCGCGCGAGGGCCCCCGCGACGCCGCCGATCCTGCGCAGCGCGTCCGCCGTGATGAGGTCGCGTCCCGCGTCCCGCGCATCCCAGAGCTGCGCCAGCGTGAACTGCAGGAGCGGGAGGCCCGACGCCGTCGCGACGGCGCCGGCCAGCTCGTCGACCAGGGCCGGCGACTCGAACGACACGCCCTTGCCGAGCGCGGGGCCAACGATGGCCTCGCGGATCCCCTCCGCGGTGAGCGGCCCGAGCAGGTAGAGCGCGACCCCGAGCAGCTCCCGCAGCGGCTCCAGCGCGAGCAGGCGCGTGAGGAAGTCTCCCCGCACCGTGGCGAGCACGCGGATCCCCGGCCCCTGGCTGGCCAGGCGGGCCAGCGCCTCGGCCGCGCGGGCGGCTTCTTCCGGGTCCGCGAGCGTGACGAGCTCCTCGAGCTGATCCACCAGCAGGACCAGGCCCTTGCCCTCCCCGTGCTGCTGGCGGAGCACGCGCCCGATCTCGGTGATCTCGTCGCGCAACTGGCTCTCGAGCTGGTCCGGTGTGGAAGAGACGTGGGTCGCGAGCGCGGCGCCGAGCACCGCCATCGGGTGCGGCCCCGGCACGATCGTGCGGACCTCCCACTGGCGGCCATCGGCCAGCGCCCCCTCGAGGATGCGCGGCAGCACGCCCGCGCGGCAGACCGACGACTTGCCGACCCCCGAGTCACCGGCGACCACGACGAGCCCGCTCGTCCGCAGCCGCTCGAGCAACTCGCGGATCTCGCCGTCGCGGCCGAAGAACACGTCACGGTGCTCGGCCTCGAACGCGTGCAGCCCCCGGTACGGATTGCCGCTCGGCAGCGCACGATCGGGGCGAGGAGCCGCGAGGCGCTCGAGCGCGTCGCGCAGCTCCGCGGCCGACGGGAAGCGCTCCGATGGCTCCCGCGCGAGGCACCGATCGATCGCGTCCGCGAGCGCGGCCGGGAGGTCCGGCGCACGCTCCGCGACGGGCGGCGCGTCGAGGTGGCAGGCCATCTGCGCCAGGGTCTGCGTGTCGTGCGCGAGGTGCGGGGGCTGCCCCGTCGTGAGCTCGTACAGCAGCGCGCCGAGCGCGTACACGTCGGTGCGCGCCGTCGCCGGCTCGCCGCGCCAGGCCTCGGGCGCCATGTAGAGCGGCGTGCCGAGCACCGCGCCCTCGCGCGTGAGCGCCATCAT
>CAZQJC010000223.1:0-40150 GCA_964593795.1 uncultured Myxococcales bacterium
CACGATCGCGATGCCCATCGCCCTCGCGGATCCCCCGCCGCCATCACGCGATGGCCATCGCCATCGGTGCTCCCCACACCATCACCCGATGGCCATCACGGAGCTGGATCTCGATGCCATCAGCCAACCGGCTCGGCAACACTGAAGCCACCCCTGCGACTGCATCGCGAGCACGCTGCCCGCCAATGCGAGCCCGCTGCCCACACGTTCCGGGTCCCATCCGAGCCGGGTCGTCCCGAGTGCCATCGCGACCGCTCCGGCCGTCGCACCGCCCAGCTGCGTCAGCGTCGAGTTCATCTGGCCCGCCATCGCCTTCTCCTCCTTGGTCATCTCCAGCGGCTCGTCCGCCGCCTTGTTCCGCGCTCGCTTCCTCGGCACAGCCCGTTTCCGCGCAGGTGTCCGCGTCCGCTCCTCGCGCTTGACCGGCGCCGTCTTCCGGTCCTCGCGTTTCACGAGGGCCGTCTTCTTGGCCGCCACGGACTACTTCTGTCCCTGCTGCCCGATCGGCATGAGCGGTCCCACGGGCACGAGCGGGGTCGTCGCTTGCGGCTGCGCGACGACACCGGGGACGACCCCAGGCATCATGAACGGTGCAGCCGCGAACGGCACACCCGGCATGGGCGCGGCCGCTCCTGCCGCGCCGGGCGCCCCCGGCTTCACGTGGTTGAAGAACATCTCGATCACCCCCGGAATGGCTGCCGCGGGCCCCAGCGCGCCCAGCGCGGCGAGGTTCGGTGGCAGCCCCCCGGCCGCGGCCGCTGCGGCAGCGGCGGCCGCCTGGGGCTGTTCCGGCGGACCCGCGTTCGGGTCGATCTTCCCGAAGGCAGACACCATCGTCTGCATCACCTCCGAGTTCGTCTCGACGAGCTTGCCGACGAGCGCCATGAGCTGCGCGATAGCGTCGTTGCTCACGACGGGCGCCGCCGCCGCCGCCGGCTGCGCCTCGTCCTCCTGGTCCTCGAACCAGATCTCGGTGATCGCGACGCACCCCGGGATGACGCTCCCGTGCATATCGATCGCTTCCAGCCGATAGCGCCCGCTGACGCCGACATGCTCGGCCAGGTCCTGGTGCGTGACTGTCAGCGGCAGCTCCAGCGCCCGCCCCGTGTCCTGGTCGAAGATCAGCTTCGGCCGACCAGCTCGCCGCGCGAGCTGCTTGACCCTCCAGGCCACCGCTTCACGCGGCATCCTGATCGGGTTGCCTTCCACGTCGTTCGCCAGCGGATACATGCGCCGCGGCGGCGTCGCTGGCGCCTCCACTCCCGGGCCGTTCGGCTTCTGCTCGCTCATCTGCGCTGCCTCCTTCGTCTCCCTCCGTTTCTAGAGCGAGCCGCCCTCCGCCCCTGAGGGCGGCCGTGGGCCTCTGTGGGCACGCCCTAGCGCCCGATGGATCCAACTGCCTGGAATGGCTCTAGAATGTTGTGGGCGTGCCGCAGGCGAAGAAGAGGGCGACGAGGGTGACGAAGAAGTCGAAGGCGCCCACGCCGCGCGACGAAGACACCTGTCGCATCGACGGCGCGAAGCTGCGCCGGCTGCGCAAGGACGCCGAGCTATCGATCCGCGCGCTCGCCGACGCAGCGGGCGTCGACGCGAAGACCGTCACGCGCATCGAGGGCGGCCACACCAAGACGAGCACCGAGCGCGTCGCGCGCAGCCTCGCCGCGCACCCCGCGATCGACGTCGACTGGAAGGAGCTGCTCGTCGACCGACCCGCATCCGCCGCCCCGCGCAGCAGCCTCGACCGCTTCGTCGACGAGGAACGCCGCGTCGGCAAGCCCCCACCGCTCGACACCCCCGACGGACCCATCCCGATCTTCGGCGCCACCGACCTCGTCAGCGCCTTCGCATCCCCCGCCGCCCGAGCCGGCGAGCGTTTCTACGTCCAGGGCAAGGTCCACGCCCAGCGCGGCCTCTCCCCCGCCGACGGCGCCGTCCTCGGCATCCCTTACGAACAAGGCGCCCGCTTCGAGATCCACCGCCGCGTTGGCACTCTCGACCAACCGCTCGCCCTGACCGTCATCTCCGTCGACATCGCGAGCACTCGCGCTCTCCAGGTTGCCTGGGAGGCTGCCAGCGAGATCAGCGCGCTGATCCGCCTCGTCGTCGCGGTCTTCCCTGACGAGGATCATGTCCGGCTCCTGGGCGCAGCAGACGATCGGACGCGCGCTCGCCCGCCGTCCGGCACTGTGGCCTGGCGGGGCTTCGTGCCGATCGAACCAAAGTCCGCGTCCCCGAAGCCCCATCCGTGGGCGCTGTTGGTGGAGCGTGCGCAGACCTGAGAATTCGGTCGCGAATTCAGTCGCACATTCAACCGAGGTTTCTTCCTGTGCCGCAGGCCGGACTCAGCTCGGGTCCTTCGGGAGCCAAGCAATCTGCGTCTCCAATCCGATCATCCCTGCGGAGAAACCACAGGACCGTGGTCTGGTTTGCGGCCCGTGCTATGGGGAGTACCCGGCCGAGGAGGCGCCCGAGTTGCGGTGCCCAACTGGCACGAAGCGTCGGCGCCATCGCGCGGCGACCGTCGAGACCTGGTGCGAGCGCGAGGAGCGCAGGAACGGGATGGACTGTCTCTTCCGAGACGGCCCCGTTCGCTCGGTGTATCGCGACGGGACAGTCGAGGTGGAGGGCGCCTACCACTCAGGTCGGGCTCACGGCCGATGGCGCTTCCACGAGTCCGGTGGGATCCGCGAGCAGACCTTCTTGGACGGACGGCTGCGTTGGTCGCTAACGTGGAGTCCGGAGGGTGAGCTTCTGGAGGGCTTGCGCTTTCACGACGGTGCGATCGTGCGCATGGATCCGGCGAGTCGTCGTTGCAAGATCGCTCGGCCCGCAACCGAAGACGCATCATTGTGCACTGCATCGACCAAGGGCAGAGAGACGATTGAGCGGAACGATTCAACCATGGGACCGGGGCCCAGCTTGTGTGAGCCTGCCGCATGTAGCAGATCCGGATTCGGGAAGGGCAGGCTGGGTAGTTGGACCGTGGAGGCCGCGCCTACTTGCCCGTAGAAGACTTCTCCTTACCCTTCTTTGGCCTCCTCCTTCCAAGGTCATGCGCTCGCATAATCGAGTCGACGAGGCGGGTGCATGTGGAAGTCGCGCGCGCCAGTACCAAGATCTGTTCCTTGCAAGAGTCGACCTTGGACTTGTTCGGATAGTTGATCAGATGGTCGGCTTCGCCCCAGAGTTCCTCGGCGAGCGTGCGGACTTGTATTTCGAACGTTGGGCAAGGAGCCCGTCCGGGCCATTCGTACTCATAGTGAACGCTGGTGTAGAGCGAGTTGGTTTCGACGCACCTGATGTCAAGCTTCGAAAACAGCTTCTTGTATTCCGGATCCCACACCTTCGCTTCCGGGCCAGAATTTAGGAGACGACACTTCCCTCCGATTGTGTGGGTGATTGCACGGTGAATCTCGGAGAATTGCGTGGTGTGCAGATGGAGAATCCTCGCACCGACCAGATCGTTAATCTTCTCTGAGAGATTGTCGGCGGTTACATCGAACTCCTTGTCCTCCTCGAGGACCAGCCTATTCCATCGACGCTCAAGCTTGTCACGGAGATGCGTAGGGTCCTTCATGCGGGCGCGGTAGGAGTGAACCGCGCCGCAGTCCTTCTGAATTCTCTTCAGAGAGCCCTCGACATGACTCATGAGCTCTTCGTGCTCAGAAGCCCTGGTCCTATATGCGTCCACGATCGCACGGAACAACGGCATCGGGGGCGTGGGAGGGCTCGACATTAGCGCATCGCCTTGATCCTGCCGAGGAGGCGATCGGCAATGTGCTCGTATTCTTCCCGAGCTTCGGGATTGTTTTGCCAGATCGGTTGGGATGAATCCTGAATCGACGACATGGCTGGGAACTCAGAGATTGATCCCAGCCTTAGGTTGATCTCTTTTCCGCGGGCCAGGCGTTTGTTGTACTTGCTGAGCACGTCCATGAGGTCCGTTCGGATTCTCGATTGGACGCGCGCGACTCCCTTTCTTTGGCGCGCCGTCGACATGCGTGGAATGCGCTGCATCACATAGCCGCCCAGGATTGGTTCCCCTGGACGAGACAGGAAGTCGGGCGGCGTGAATTTTGTTGCCGCCGCCCAGGATGAGAGCCAGTCCACGAGAGAGCGTCCCAGGGTGCTTAGGCCGCGGGCGGAAAACAGATCTTCGCCCACCGGAATAACCAGGAAATCTGACTCCAGTACGACGTTTCGATTGAGTGCGCCGAGGCTGGGAGCGGTGTCGAAAATCACAAAATCGATCTTGGCCCTCTTCTCGATTGCGGCCAAGAGACGGCCGAGTCTGGTGAGGACTTCCATCGACTCAAATATGTCCTCCCTCTGGCGCGCCCAGCAAAGAGCGAGTTGTTCCTCATAGCGATGCATCTTGACGTCGCCCGGGATCAGTGAAAGGGCAACGTTCTTTGTTTGTGTTCTTACGCGGAGGGGCAGGTCGGTGGTCTGCTTGTGCGCAACGAGCGACCACAATGTTCGGCCGTTCACCTTGTCTGATTCGTCAAGGAGCCGATCAAAGGGTTCTTCTGTGAGCAGTAGCGTGCTTAGGTTGCACTGGGGATCAGCGTCCACGCACAGGACGGAGTGCCCGCGCTCCCCCAGGATCAAGGCGAGGTGATAGACCAGGGTCGTCTTCCCGACCCCGCCCTTGTGATTTACTACAGCTATCCTGATCGTCATTTCGCCTTTGACTTGGTCGTGGCGACTCCCTTCGGCTTTGCTCTGCCGTTGGCGCGACTGCGCCGCGCCCTTGATTGTGCTAGCAGGGCCCGCGCAGCATCGCGATCGGGAAGGTGTTGAACATATCCCTCGCCAAGAGCGCTGATCTGCTTGTTGCCCTTTCCGGCATGGGCAATGTATCCAGCGCCGAGCGCATTGTTGACTGCAACGCTTGGGTTGGAAAAGCGAATCTGTGCCGCTTCTGTATTGAGCTTCGTAATGTCAATTGTCTTGAAATGCTGGATGCCCTTGTGATGCGTCAGATAATACGCGAGGCAGGCAACTCGCTCCACGTCAGTTGTTGGCTTCTTCTCCATTATGAACTGCTTGGGACTGAGCGCGCGCTCGGAAGAGAATGGCACTGTGAGGGGGTGATCAGTTGTGGTGTCTGCGGGACTGGATGCAGCCGGCGACCCGTGCGAGTCGCCGAAGTATGCAAGTACGGTGCGAAGGATCTTAATGCGCTCGCCCTCTTCGTAGCCATCTACCAGGTCGATGATCTTTGCGAGCGCAGTAGCGGTTGACTCCTTTGACTTTGCCATCCCTTCCAGGATACCCCGCTTCGCGGCTTTCGGAAATGCTTGCCACCCCGACCGGCGCAGCTCCGCAGGTAGCTCAGCAGGAAAGCCACGGTGCAGCTACGGCAACGAGCGTGGTGGTAGCGCGAGCGCACGTCGAAACTCCCCTGACTGTTCGTGGTGTGGCCACCGGTCGACGGGGCGCCCTTGCGCGACTGGCTCGGCGAGCGGCCTCCACGAGGAGAACCGATCGCAGGCGCACTCGATCGGAATGGGATCTCTGGCGTGGTTGGCGTTCGGCGGGCCGGATCAGCATCGCACGCCGAGCCACTCGCCCGCGCGGCCTTCCTCAAACTAAAACGTATGTCGGATATCATGGCGACATACGTTATGGGAGAGGGGCTGAGACGTGCGCTTGAGCTGGAGTTTGGGCGGGCGGGAGCCTTCCGCGCGCGGGACGCCAGCCGGCATGGGATCTCAAGCGCTTGCCTGGCTCGCCTGCACGCTGAAGGCGTCCTGGAGCGCGTCAACCGAGGCGTCTACCGTCTGGTGGCTGCTCCGGCTACGGAACTGCACGGGTTGGCGGTTGCGGGGAAGCGAGTGCCGCACGGGGCGGTGTGCCTGCTCAGTGCGCTGCAGGTGCATGGGCTGACGACGGAGGTGCCGCACGCGGTGTGGCTGATGATCGGCCGGTCGGCGCGGATGCCGAAGGTGGCGTATCCGAAGCTGGAGATCGTGCGGGCGAGCGGGGCGGCGCGGACGCATGGGATCGAGACGCGGGAGATCGAGGGGGTGACGGTGCAGCTCACGTCGGCGGCGAAGACCGTCGCGGACTGCTTCCGGTACCGGAAGCGGGTAGGGCTCGACGTCGCGCTCGATGGGCTGCGCGAGTACCTGCGGAAGGGGCGCGGGCGGGGGGCGAAGGCGGGGTACTCGATCGATGCGCTGGTCGAGGCGGCTAAGGCGGACCGGGCGTACAACGTGATGCGGCCGTACCTGGAGGCGCTGGCGTAGTGGCGAAGAACGTCGGGGAGTCGGTGCGGCGGCGGTTGCTCAACCTCGCGCGCGAGCGCGGCGACGACTTCCAGCTCGTCCTGCTGCGGTACGTGAACGAGCGGCTGCTGTTCCGACTGTCGCGGTCTGCGCACGAGCGCAGCTTCGTGCTCAAGGGGGCGGCGCTCTTCACGGTCTGGACGGGGAAGCCGCACCGGGCGACGCGCGATCTCGACCTGCTTGGGTTCGGCGATCCGGCTCCGCAGAGGCTTCACGGGATCCTCATCGAGGTGCTCGCGACCGAGGTGGAGGATGACGGTGTGGTGTTCGAGCCGTCGTCGCTCGCGGTCGGGTTGATCCGGGAGGATCAGGAGTACGGCGGCGTTCGCGCGACGATGCAGGCGCAGGTCACCACGGCGAGCCTGCGCCTCCAGGTGGACGTCGGCTTCGGCGACGCGATCGCGCCGGCCGCCGAGGTCGTGGACTTCCCGACGCTGCTCGATTTCCCGGCGCCCCGGCTGCGCGCGTACCCGCGCGAGACGGTCGTGTCCGAGAAGGTCGAGGCGTTCGTGCAGCTCGGGCTCGCGAACAGCCGGATGAAGGACTTCTACGACCTCATCGTGCTGTCGCCCATGTTCCCGTTCGACGGCGCCGTCCTGGTCGACGCGATCCGCGCCACCTTCGACAACCGCGGAACGCCGATCCCTACAACGCCGCCGGTCGCGCTGACCTCCACGTTCGCGGACGACGCCACCAAGCGCACGCAGTGGACGGCCTTCGTCCGGAAGACGGGCGCGCGCGAAGCGGGCGATCTCCCGAGCGCGATCGCCGAGGTCGCGCGCTTCGTCTGGGGGCCGCTCGCCGCCGCGGCGACGGACTCGCCGTGGAGCGGCACCTGGGCTCCCGGAGGTCCGTGGGCTCCCTGTCCGGACACACCGTCATCACGACCACGGTCTTCTTCCTCCAGGTCTGCGACGAGCGGGTGGGCCGCGGGGAGCGGATCGCCTATGCGGTGCCGTGGATCGTGATCTTGCTTGTGCGGCTCGGCATCTGGCACGCCGCACCCAAGTTCCAGACGATCGGTGCGGTCGGGCTCGGCGTGGTGCTCGGTTGCCTGCCGGCCGTGGTCCTGCGGGCGAGGACCGCTCGCTGATCATGTCTGCCGTCGTCGACCGGATGCTCACCCACTGGCGGACGGAGAGTGCGTGCCAGCCAGGAGCACCCGCCGCCGACCTGGACGCGTTCGAGCGCAAGCACCGGGTGCGCCTACCCGAGGCGTTCCGCGCGCTCTATTCGATTTCCAACGGCTGCAAGGAGCCACCCGACGATCGCCTGATCACCTTCTGGCCGATCGACCGGATGGAACCCGCATCGGTGCCAGACGACACGCAGCCGACTCGACGGCTGTTCGTCTTCGCGGACTTCCTGATCGACTCACATTGGTACGCCGTCGATCTCGGAGACGAGAGCGGTCCGGTCTGCGTCGTCGGTTACCAGGTCGTGGCGCACTCGTTCGAGGAGTTCTTGGTCCGCTACCTCGACGGCCCCGAGCTGTCGCTGCACCCACATCCGAGGGCGGCGCCGGCACACCGATAGGCCCTACTCCCGCGGCGCGTACTCGACGTGAATGACCCGGCGGTGGTGGGGGGCGACGGACGTCGGGCGTGGCGATCGGTGGAGCAGGAGCGGGCTCAGCAGCAGGACGTCGCTGGCCTTGGCGTCAATACGCGCGCAGGCGCTGGGCTCGGGAGCTGTCGGGGGAGTGCCCGGCAGGTCCGCGCCCCGATGCGATCCGGGCACGACCTCGAGCGCGCCGTTTCCGGCGTCGGCGTCGTCGAGATGGATCCTGGCCGCGAGCGTTCGCTGCAGCGCCGCGTGCCCTCCGATCCAGGTTCACGCACTGAGACGTCGCGGTGCCACGGGACCACCCAGCGCGCGCTCGGGTGCTTGTCGAAAAACAGCCACAGCACGGGTTCGACCGGGCAGGCGAGCGCATCGGCAACCGCACCCAGTAGCGCGGGTGTGCGCGAGAGAGCGTCGGCTGCGGGCCACACGCTCCGAAGCGATCGACACGCGTACACGGTGCGGGTATGAGAACTGGTCGTAGCGCGACGCGCTTTCCGGGTGCGGCGGCCAGGTTCGACCTCGTCCAGACCGTGATGCCGTAGGCGAAAAGCGGCGTGCTCAACCCCAGGGTGAGTAATCCGAAGCGAAAGCCGATGCCCTGGCCGAAGCAATCCCAGTTGTCGTTCGTTGCGGGTCGGCACGGTCCGTAGTTCGCGGCGGCGAGTGCGCCACCGGAGACCATCAGCAACCCACCGATTGTCGCCGCGACGTTGCCAGGGTGATCGATGTCCTCGACCTGCGAGCGGGGGATGCGGGCGCCGTCTACCTGGATGGCCTCCCAGTTCGCGGTCTCGATGGAGCCGCTCAGCTCGGTGCCGTCCACGAGGCGAAGATTGGCCTGGGTTCCGCAATTGGCCAGCACGAGCAAGAGGGCCCACGCGCGAGTGACGGCATGCCATCGGGGAACATCGATGCGCCCCGTCACTGGAAGGTCGCCCCGAGGAGAAGACCGCCCATGATCTCGCGGCCGCCGATGCGGTAGGCGATTGTGCCGTCGCTCCAGCGTGGTTCGTGGTGCTCCAGATCCTGGTGGGCTCCGAGCCAGACGCCGAGGAATTGGCGGCCGGGCGAGAGGGCGTGTGTGAGCACACTGATTCGACCGCCCGCGTAAGGCGTTACCGAGGAAGTCTCTTCCTGGGTCTTGTCGTGCGAGTCGAACGCGAAGCTCGTTCCGTAGCCGTCTACGCGGTGCTCTCCGAGATCACCGAGCAACTCGACGCGCAGGGTGTCGTTGCCGAACACCAGGCCCCCTCGCAGGCCGATGTACTGGCCGCCGATAGTCCAGGACTGCCCGGTGATGCCAGCAACGAGTCCGGCTTCGAGGAAGTGCCACCGCGCCAGCTCGGAGGCGCCGACGTGCAGCACGACCGCGCTGGCGGACGTCGAGGCGGGCTGGACGGAGGACGACTCGCCCAGCCCGAAGGACACATCCAGCGACAGGGCGACCGGGTTGGTGTCGTCGGCGCTCGCGGGCCGCGTCGTGAAGATGCTCACGAGGAGGACGAGCGACGCGCGAACCTCAGTTGCGAGCATGGTGGGCCTTCCAGCGCTCCGCGAGCGACTGGATCTCTTCATCGCTCGGCGCATTCGAAGCACTGATGGCCGTCGCGGTGCCTCCGATGAGCACGCCGCCCACCATGACACCGAGGCCGATCAGCTTGCCGAATCCCGAAAATCCGCCGGCCGAATCGTCCCGTCCCGTCTGCGGCACCTCGTGGTCTGAAGCGCTGGCGACGAGCGTCGCGCCGAGAGAGATGATGATGCCGCCGATCACGGCACCTCCGATCATCCCCGTTGACGCTCGGTGGCGGCGGGCGTCCAGGCGTCGCAGCTGGGGGCCGAACACCGGATCTTCCAGCGCTGGCGTGCATCGCAGCAGGTCATCGAGGCTCGGCGTTGGTGGGCTGCTCGTCGGCAGGGCTGGCGAGACTGGCGTGGCGCTCACGCTGCGCGCTAGGACGAACGCGAGGAGGACCGAGCTGGCGATGCGACCGGTGGTGCCCATGAAAGGTCGGACCAGCAATGAGCGGGCCACGAAGCGCGGCGGAGGAGTCGCGCGGTGTTCTGAGGCGGTGCTCGCTGGTTCCGATGGAGGCCTGACGCCGGCGGCGTCAGCTTCGCGACACGAATACTCTAACCCCCACTTGGGCCACACTGGGCCGCGGGGCATTTTCAGAATTCCCCACCGACAGAGGACCAGATGGCCGATTGCGCGCAGCTAAGTGCTTGATCTTGATCACGCTCGGGAAAGATCCCCCACTTGAACACCCAGTTGGCGCTGACGGGTGGAGACGGCCGGTGGCGCCCGGCAACGTTATTTGTCCGTCATTACCAATGGTTGCGTCGTAAGTCAGCGTCCCGAAATGGCCGGATTGGCCCTGCAAATCCTTTTACCCCGGTTCAAATCCGGGCGGGACCTCCCCGGAATTATTCAGTTTTGCGCTCCGCCCTCCTTCGGCTGAGCCTCCGATCCGCGCTGATCCCTCACTCGCGGCGCGCTGAGCATGCTCCTCGTCGTGGCTGATGCTCCGAATCCGAAGCGTCAGTCCGACTGTACGAGTGCCCGCGGAACGCGGGCGTTGCGGCTGGCGAAGGCCGACAGATCTAGAATCAGCGGCTGCATGCCTCTCGGGATGAGGGTCGAGGCGGCGCCCCGGTGGGCTACGATGGCCAGCGGACATGCCGAAGCGATCGAGTTGCACGGTCCTGGTATCGGTGGCGGTGCTGCTGGCGGGATGCGACGAGGCTGTGCGGGTCCAGATGGACCCTGGGGGCGCGGGGGGCGGGGGAGGCGCACCGGGCTCGCGGCCGGGGCTTTGCCCGGGTGCGTTCGCCAAAGGTGCGCGCGCGGCGGCGGATGCGCCGGTGGATCTCTCGAGCTGTTTGCAGGGCGGGAGCCGCGACGTGGTCATCGGGCCGGGCGCGTGCGGTCCCCAGGTGATTGTGGATCGGTCCTTCACGGGCGACGCGGATGGGCTCGGAGGCATCCGGATCCTCGCCGGTGGCACGCTCGCGTTCCTCGACGATCGCGACACCACGATCGAGACGGCGGGCATCGACCTCGCGGGCACGCTGGTGGTCGGGGACGCCGAGTGCCCGATCGGCGGCGACCACGTCGCCACGATCGTGTTCACCAACCGCCACGCCAGCGCCGACGTCACCAAGGGCATCACGGTCAAGCAGGGCGGGGTGCTGCGCCTCTACGGGCAGACTGGCGTCGCGGACGCCGCCGCGGCCCCCGGTTCCCACGCGCCGAGCTGGACGCACCTCGCGGCGCCGGCCGGGCCGGTGGCGCGGTGGGGTTCGGGAAAGGGCGTCGCGAGCCCCGTCACGGAGGACGGAACCTTGTGGCTTGCCGACGCCGTCGACTGGAAGGCGGGGCACTGGATCGTCGTCGCGGGGACGGACTTCTCGCCCGACAGCGCGGAGATGGTGCGCATCGCGGCGGTCGATTGCACCGCGACCGGCCAGGGCAAGTGCAAGGTCACGCTCGACGCCAGCACGCCCCTCCGCACCTATCACTACGGGGGCCTCGCGCCACACGCAGGCGCCGCCGCGACCTCGGACGGTGTCGATCGCAACTACGGCGTGGAGGAGCGGGCTGAGGTGGGGCTCCTCAGCCGCAGCGTCCGGCTGACCTCCGAGATCGACGAGGCGCACCCGCACGATGGCGGCGAGATCCACGTCTCGGCGGGGTATGCCGAGGTGGCGATCCAGGGCGTCGAGCTCGAGAAGCTGGGCAAGCCGAAGCTCGGCAGCTACCCCATCCATTTTCACCTCGCGGGTGCGGCCGGAAAGACGCTCGTCAACAGCAACAGCATTCATCATAGCTACAACAAGTGCGTCACGATCCACGGCACGAGCGGCCTGCGCATCGCGAACAACGTTTGCGCCCGCGCGGTCGGCCACCTGTTCTATTTCGAGGACGGCACCGAGCGCGACAACGACCTCGTGAACAACCTCGGCATCGGGGCGATGAGCAACCTCTTCTCGATCCCGGCCGAGAACGTCGCGGCCCGCGCGGACTTCTGGCCCGGCGACCACCTCGCGCGCGGCGGCTGGACGGACGGCAGCATGACGATGCCCGGCAACGGCTACGACGGCTTCTCCGTGCCGCCGTCGGACGACGGCACGGGCAAGGTGCTCGGCGCGCCGGCGACGCCTTCCGGCTTCTGGATCACCAACCCGGGTGGCAATCGCTTCGTCGGGAACTCCATTGCGGGCTGTCAGGCGCTGGGGCGCGGCTTCTGGCTCCTTCCCAATGCCGCCGTGGACGGCGCGCGCACGACGCCGATGCCCGCCGGCGCGTTCTCGGGCAATCGCGCGCACGGCTGCTACAACGGCTTCGACAGCGCGGCCGATGACGGCGTGACGGGCGCGGCGCTCTACACGCCGATGGGTCCCTGCCTGCTCGGCGCCGAGGCAGGGAAGAGCAACCAGTGCGACGTGGTCGCCGTGCTCGACGGCCTCACGGCGACGCGCAATCGAAACCGCGGCATCTGGCTGCGCGCGAGCTGGTACCGCCTCACGGGCACGCGGCTCGCGACCAACCGCCACGGCGTGTCGCTCGTGTCGAGCGGCGGCACCGAGGGTTCGCCGCCCGGCGTCTGGGGGCTGCTCGAGGACGCGATCGTGGTCGGGATGAGCGCCAATAACCCGCTGCGCTTCGGACCGTGCCCGTACGAGGGACAGGACGGATTCGGCGGCGCGCGCGGGTGCTTCGAGACCAGCGCGGCCAATGGGTTCCCGACGCCGACGCCGAGCTGGAGCCTGTTCGGCGTCATGTTCTACGACGGTCCCGCGCGCCTCGAGGGCGTGCGCTTCGTCAACTTCAAGCGAGACGTGATGCCGTCCCTGACCGCGACCGACGTCGCGTACTTGCGCGACTACGAGCGCACGCACGGCATGCCCTGCCAGCAGAACGTGCCGTACCGCTACGAGGGAGACGCGGCGATCGGGTGGTTCCAGTCGAACGTCAACAGCTACCCGCCGACGCAGTACGTCGAGGGGCTGCGCTTCGAGAACGTCGACTTCCGCCACCAGATCTACACGGCGAGCGTCGAGAACGCCTGCGCCCCGAGTGGCTCGCACGCCAACTTCCGTGACGGCGACAAGTTCACGGTCATCCGCGATCGCGACCGGAGCCTCACTGGGCTCGGCATCGTCGCGCCAGACGGCTCGCCGGTCGCCGCGCACCCGATCTCGCTCAACAACATCCCGTTCCTCGCCGGTCCCGGCACGGCCGACGAGTGCCTCTCGACGGGCCAGCAGGACGAAGTGCTCGAGGGCCGTCCGACCTCGCTCATCAGCCCCTACAGCTACGCGACGCTCGAGATCTCGGCGTGGTCGGGTCCGGGCGACCAGAACGTCCTCATCGTGACCAAGGACCAGGTGGACTACGGCGGGGCCATGCAGTTCACGGATCTGGCCATCGGCGAGCAGACGACGCGCAGCGTACAGTGCGGCGGCAAGGCGGCCGAGGGCGCCCCTGGCGTGCCGGGGCACGCGTGCGTCGCGCTGACCGGCCGCAATGGCACCGGCGTCTACGAACCGAAGGTCGTCCACGGCCTCGGCTACACGCTGGGCGCGACGGGAGGGCTGCCCCCGACCTTGTCGCTCATGTACACGGACGCGAACCGGCCCGGCGGCATCACGAGCGACCGGCCGTTCCGCACCCGGATGGGCCTTTGCTACCGCAACGGCGCGGCCACCGCGCCGCCAGCCACGGCGTTCAAGGTCTACAAGGGCAGCAAGGTGTTCGCCGGGCCGAACGGCAACGTCGACACCCTGGCTGGCCTCTTTCCAGGCGCGCTCGCGTGCAGTGGCCTCGACAACGTGGCCTGCGCGGCGCCGGCGACGGGCAGCACAATCGAGTCGTGCCTGCGCGATCGATGCCCGAGCCCGCCGTATTACGTGGGCGGCAGCACGACGTCTGCGCGCACGACATTGCCGGCGGTGGACAGCCTCGCCGCGCTCGAACGCTGCCCCAATGGCGAGTGCTTCTATTACGACGCGGCGAGCGGGATCCTGTTCCTGTCGATGGTGCAGGAGCAGCCCAATCCCGCCATGGCGTACTCGTCCCCACTCGGGACCTGCAATGGCATGCCTGGCAATGGCTGCGCGGACGAGAGCTTCTATTCGTGCCCCGCGACGGGGTGCGAGCTCTACGTCGTGCAGGTCGAGGGCGCGTACGAGCGCGGTCCCTCGGCCTGCACGCCCTACGGCGGCGCCGGCGGTGCCGTCGATTACACGCAGCCGTACCCGGCCGACTTGAACCGGCTCGCCTATGCGAGCGGCGCAGCGATCACCACTTCGCTCCGGGGCGCGGACACGCCGTTCCCGCACCAGGCGCTGGCGGACGCGCCCGCGGACCTGTGTCCGACGCGCGTGCCTGCCACGCCGGACTGGGCGGCCGCACCGGCCACCGCGGTGCCCGTGCTGTTCACGCTGGGGGCCCCGGCTGGGGTCACGACCGCGATCGAGGGGGACGCGGGCGCCGCCGCGACGGCGATCGCCGGCACGCCACGCTGGCTGCTCGAGGCGGGGAAGACGTACGTGGTCTCGGCGACCAAGGCGGGCTGCACCGCCGGGTGCGCGTGCAAGCAGCGCATCCGCGTGCACGACGACGGCAATGGCTTCGACTCGGTGGCGGCGAGCGGGAGCGGCGCCGGCGCGACGTGCTGCCAGCTACCCGAGCGCTCCGACGACAACCAGACCGGCGTCGCCGACACGCCCTATTCGTGTGCCGGCCCCTGAGGCTCCTCCTCCTCGGCGAGGTGCGCGTAGCAGATGTCGTTGCCGCATTGGCGGTGCGCCACGGGGTGCTTGAGCCACTCGTCGAGCTCGGCGCGGAGGCGGGGCAGATCCTGGGTCTCCACCTGGTCCGCGAGCTGCGACATCCAGTTCGCGAAGGCGGCGTAGAGCGACACGAGTGGCAGGTGCTGATTGAGCGTCTCGAGGTGCTTTATCGCCTTGAGCGGCCGGTAGACCAGCTCCCAGGCGTCGTTGCAGGTCGGATCGGTTCGGCTCAGGGCAAGCGCGAACTCGCGGTGGTACTCGAGCACCTTGCCCACCTCCTCGACGCAGTGGTCGAAGATCTGACCGTCCTTGAGCAAGGTCCGAAGCGCGGCCATGAGCCGCGGGATGTTCATGTCCTCGAGCCGCTCGTGGGCCAGCTCCTCCTTGAGCGCCGCGAACTCGTTTCGCAGGTTCACGTCGTCCACGGCCCAGCGCGCCGCCGCAAGGACGATGCCGCCCACGCTGGTGCTGATGGTCGTGCCCGCCGACTTGGCGAGCGCCGGCCCGATGCTGGAGAGATGGTGGCCCCCTTTCGAGAGGGCGAGCCCGGCCTGTGCCTCCACACCGACCGCCGCCGCGCCGGTGGCGACGCCGAGGCGCAGCCCCAGGTTCGGGTCGTTGACGGTGCGTTCCATCTGGTAGTGCAGCACGTCGCCGGTCACGAACGCCAGCCGGTCCCACAACCCGCGCACCCCGACGTCCTCCCAGCGCTCGTCCCGCCGGGGCGTCGCGGCGGGCGGTTGGGCTGGCCCGGCGTGGCGTAGCCTGTCGAAGCTGCCCTCGCTGGCGGCCCGCTTGAGGCGGGCCGGCGCCGCACCCGGACCGGTGTCGATGCCCGGATCCGTCGCCACGCGCTGGCGGATCCGGGCCGAGGGGTGGGTGGGGCCTTCCGCGCGCGCGCCGGCGTCGAGGAGCGAGCGTCGGCCGCCCGCGCTCCCGGCCCCGGCCGCGCGGCGCCCCAGGTCGGTGCTGGCCGGGGGGTCCGCCGGCAGCGCATCCGGCGGTTCGGGCTCACGCCCGTCGAGCAGCGCGCCGATGCCCGTGCCGGCGAGCTCGGCACACAGCCAGTCGGTCTGATCGGTGTACGACGCGGTCGCGAGATCCTCGCCGTGCCGCGTGCGATACGCCGCGTCGTTCATCAGGCGGACGAAGGGGCGGCGCTCCCGCGCGCTCAGGGTGCGGGTGGTCCGCACCTTCGGGCTGCGCGGTTTGGGCGGGTCACCCGGCTCGGTCGCGAAGCAGCACCCGCTGGTCCAGGACACGCAGGCCCGGTGGTCGGTCATCGGGCGGTTGACCCAGTCGGAGGCGCGCTGGAGCGCGTCCGCGATGTTGTGCTCGTGCAGGGCGTCGGTGCCGGTCTTGAGCGCCTGCTCGAGCTGGCAGCGCACGTACTCGTGGAAGTGATGGAACAGGTCGAACTGCTGCTGCAGCTTCGCGGCGGCGTCGCGCACCTTCTCCGCGGCGTAGATGCGGTTCGCGAAATCGCGGCAGGTGGGACGCTCCGCGCGCTGCTCGTTGACCTCGCGGTGCTTCGCGAGCGCCTTGAACAGCACCGCGACCTCGTCGGAGATCTGCGAGAGCTGCTTCTTCTCCAGGCAGAAGCGGACGGCGTTGAGCGCGTCCTTGTCGCTCCGGAAACCGTAGCCGCCCTCGATCTTCTCGAAGCAGGCCTTGTACTCCTCCTGGAAGTAGTAATAGCGGCCATTGCGCCACGTCTTGGTCGCGAGGATGCCCATGGCCGCGCCGGCGACCGCCAGTCCCACCACGGCGGCGGTGATCGGCCCGCCGGCCACGGCGGTCATGAGGATGGCGACACAAGGACCGAGCGCGGTCATCACGATCTTGCGCTTGCTTCGCATGGCTCGTCGGCCGGCCTTGACGAGCGCCTCGGCATGGAAGGCGTTGGGGCGGCTCTCCATCGCGAGGGCGTCGTCCCTGATCTGGGCGGGTGTGGGCAGGGTGCCGCCGCTGGCGACCAGGGCCGCGATCTGCGCGAACACCAGGTCGGTCAGGTTGATGGCGGTCTCCTCGCCCGCCTCGCTGATGACGACGAGCGATTTCTCCACGAGCTGATCGTATCACGCGCAAGGCATGGGTAAGCAGGCCGTCGTCGATCAAGAGGTTGCGAGACAGCGTCGCCCCGGATGTAGTACCAGTTCGAGTGGCAGGCCCAGAAGGGCTGCAAGTAAGTCTCCCGCACCGAGGCTGCGGCTCAGCCGAGGGACAGCACGAGCGCGACGAGGACGGCCAGCAACATGACGCGCCGATCCGCCGCGCTGCGGCAGAGGTGGAGCATCGCGGTGTCCATCCACGAGACGCGTCGAGCGGCGGGGCGGCCTCCCATCGAAAATGGGAAGAGCAACGCGTGGGCCATCTCGGTCAGCGGTCGAAGGCGGCGTTTCCCCTGGGCGGCGCGGCCTGCGCTCTGTCGAGGAGTGGACGCAGCGGTGTTTCCTCCACAGCGCAGGTGCGCCTGGAGGGAGCCAGGTCAGCCAGGGATGCAGAGCGGCAGGACGACGAGCGCGTGCGTGTCGCCCATCGTGATGACGAAGCGGAGCTCCCAGAGGCCGGGCATCGGCATGCGCACGGGCTCGAGGCGGAAGCGGCCGGCGCCGGTGGGCGTCACGGTGACGGCGTCGTCGGAGCCGAGGCCCGCGAGGGGCATGTGCGGCGTCACGGAGAGCTGCGCGTCGCCCGCCGGGTTGCCGTCGGGAGCGAGGACCTCCACGACCAGGCGATTGTCGAAGCGCGCGGGCGGCGAGGGCGTCGATTCGACCACGCGCACGGCGAAGCCCGCCTCGCCCGCGACCTGCATCCCGGGGGAGTAGGGCGTCAGGCGTGGGTCGCGCATGCACGAGACCTCCGAGTTGCCGGAGCTCGCCGGTGGGGGGACCTCACCGCATCCGAGGAGGCCGCAGCCGAGGAGGCCGCAGCCGACGGCGGCCAGGGACCACGATCGCAGGGCCTGCATGCCTCCATCGAACCGCGAAGCTGCGTGCACCGACTTGATCGAGGACAGGTGGCCGGTCGGATCGATCAGCCGGTGTGGCAGACGAGCGGCGCGGCGCACATCGGCTGGGCAGGATCGCAGCGGACGATCGACGAGGTCGAGGTCGGATAGCAGAAGCCCGGCGATTGCCCGGTGGTCGGCGCGGTGCGCGCGCGGCACGTCAGGTTCGCGCCGCAGGTCGACGCCATGCCCGGCGCGTCGCACGAGGCGCCGTAGCCCGCCGGCAGGCAGTAGCCCACGGAGGGAGGCGGCGAGGAGCCGCCCGTGCCACCGCCGCTGCCCGCGGTGCCACCGCCGCTGCCCGCCGTGCCGCTGCCCGCGCTGCCGCCGGTGGACCCGCCGCTGCCGCTCGGGCCATCGATGCTGGTGCGGCAAGAGAGCGGGGCGGCGCACATCGGGTGCGCGGGATCGCACCGGACCGGCGTCGAGGTCGGGTAGCAGGTGCCGGGGAGCCCGCCGGTGGTCGCGCGCGGGCGGCACGTGAGCGTCGGTGCGCAGGTCGAGCTCGTGCCGGGCTCGGCGCAGCCCGCGCCGACGCCATCGGCGAGGCAGTAGCCGACCGCAGGCGGCGAGGAGCCGCCACTGCCCGCGCCACCCGAGGTGGAGCCGCCGCCGCCCGGCGTGGTGGTCGGGATCGCGCGGCAGGACGTGCTGCGCGGGCAGAGGCTGAGCGCGTTGCAGCGCACCGGGGGCTTCGCGGGGATGCACCAGCCGTGCTCCGCGCCGGTCACGGGCGGCTTGGCGCAGACGTAGCCGCTCGCGCAGTCGGCGTTGCCGCTCGCGACGAGGCACGGCTGGAGGCCCTGGAAGCCGTCGGGCAGGCACCAGAGCGACGTCGACTCCGCGGTCACCTGCGGCGCGGTGGCCACGGACATGACCTCGGCCTCGAACGAGCGGGTCGGGGGTTCCCCCGGCTCTGCGCCGCAGCCGCACGTGCCCAGGATCGAGAGCGTCGCGAGAACCAGTCCCCTCATGCCGTGTCTCCTCGTGGAAGTCGAGAGCCTGCAGAGCAACGGGCGGGCCACGCCGTCGGACACGAAGAATCGCGGGGATCGCGAGCCGGCGAGGTCTTCGCGCGCCGGCGCGCTCTGACACTGTCTCGGACACCGTCGACCGCGGCCCGGCTGGGCGGGTGCGATAGACTCGTGTCGTCGCATGACCCGGCGAAAACCCGCGGGCACCATCCCGAACGTCGACGAGGGCGAGCGCGCCCGGGGTCGCGCGTGCTTCCTCGTCTACGTGCTCGCCTACGAGGACCTCCTCGCCGACGGGACGACGAGCCTGCGCCTCGACGGTGCGCCCGCGTCGATCACGATCGGGCGAGCGGGCGACGACGGCCCGTTCGGCTTCCGGGCGTCCGCGGAGCTCCGCATCCCCGACGCGTGGATGTCGGGGGCGCACGCGCTGCTCGAGCGCCAGGGTGACGGCTGGGTGCTGCGCGACGAGGGCCACAGCCGGAACGGCACGTTCGTCAACGGCGCGCGCATCCGGCAGCACGCGCTCGCCGACGGAGACCTCGTCGAGATGGGGCGCTCGCTCCTGTGCTACCGCGTGATCGACGCCGCGCAGGCCGCGGCGCTCGCGGTGCCCGCGTCGGAGCTGCGGCTCGGGCCGACGCGCACGCACTGCGCGGAGGTGGCGGTGCTCCTGCGCGATCTCCGCCGCATCGCCGCCTCGCGCGAGTCGGTGCTCGTCCTCGCGGAGACGGGCGCGGGCAAGGAGCACGTCGCCCAGGAGGTGCACCGCCTGAGCGGCCGCACCGGCCAGTACTGCCCCGTCGACTGCGGCGCCATCCCGGAGAGCCTGTTCGAGGCGACGTTCTTCGGTCACCGGCGCGGCGCGTTCACGGGCGCCGCGGACGCGCGCACCGGCGAGCTCGTGCGCGCCGACGGGGGCACGCTGTTCCTCGACGAGGTCGCGAACATGTCGGCGTCGTCACAGGCCAAGCTGCTGCGCGTCCTGGAGGACGGGCGCGTGACGCCGCTCGGCGCCGCGGAGCCGCAGACGGTGGACGTCCGGTGGATCTCCGCGACGAACCGCGAGCTCTTCGCCGACCAGGCCGCGTTCCGCGGGGACCTCCTGCGTCGCCTCGCGGGCTACGTCGCGCGCATCCCGCCGCTGCGCCGCCGCCGCGAGGATCTCGGCGCGCTGTCGGCGCACCTGCTGCGCGAGGCCGGCATCGAGCGCGCGTCGATCACGCCGGCCGCGGCCCGGGTGCTGTTCACGGATGCGTTCCCGGGGAACGTCAGGCAGCTCCGCACCACGCTCCGCAGCGCGGCGATCCTCGCCGATCGGGGGCAGGTCGCCATCGAGGAGCAGCACCTGCCGACGTTCGATCCGCAGTCGGAGCCGGTGACCGATCCCGGGCTCGGACGCACGAGCCGGCGGACCGGCGTGCCCGGGGCGACGGAGATCGAGGAGGCGCTCGCGACGACGCAGGGCAACGTCGTGCGCGCCGCGCAGCTCCTCGACACCCACCCGAGGCAGCTCTACCGGTGGATCGAGAAGCTGGCCGTGCCGCTCGCCAAGTACCGGCAGTGAGCGTGCGGGCGCTCTGGCTCTGCGTCGCCGTCGGGGCCGGCTGCGGCCGCAGCGCGCCGCCGCCGGTGCACCCGGTCGAGCCGCCGGGGGTGCGTCCGGTGCCGGGGCGTTGCCCGCGCGCGGACAAGGCGCACGGCCTCTGCGAGGACGGCACGGCGAGCTGGTACTCGGATTTCCTCGCGGGTCACCGCACCGCCAGCGGCGAGCCCTACGATCCCGCGCTGCTGACGGCGGCGCATCGCAAGCTGCCGCTCGGGGTGATGGTGCGCGTCGTGCGCGTGGACGACGGCCGCGCGGTGACGGTGCGCGTCAACGATCGCGGGCCCTACGGTCGCTCGCACGGCATCGACCTGTCGCGCGCCGCCGGAGAGACCATCGGGATCATCGAGCGCGGCGTGGTGCCGGTGCGCATCGAGCGCCTCGACGCCGACGAAGACTGACGGTGTACCGTTCGCCCATGAGGCTCCCGGTCCAGCCAGAGGACATCCGCCACGCGTACGCCCGCATCGCGCCCTACGTCCGCCACACGCCGGTGTGGAGGCTCGGGCGTGGCGCGTTCGGCTGCGCGGGCTCCGTCTGCCTCAAGCTCGAGGCGATGCAGCACGCCGGCTCGTTCAAGCCGCGCGGCGCGTTCAACACGCTGCTCTCCGCGCCGGCGCTGCCCGCGCTCGTCGCCGCGGCCTCCGGCGGCAACCACGGCGCGGCGCTCGCGCACGCGGCGCGGCGGCTGGGCCTCCGCGCGCGCGTCTTCGTGCCCGCCATCTCGAGCCCCGTGAAGATCGCGCTCATCCGCGAGGCCGGCGCGGAGGTCGTGGTCGGCGGGGCCCGCTACGCGGACGCGCAGGAGGCGTGCGACCGCTTCGTCGCGGAGAGCGGCGCGCTGCGCGTGCACCCGTTCGAGGGCGTGGCGACCATCGCGGGGCAGGGCACGGTGGCGCTCGAGTGGGACCAGGACGCGGAGCTCGACACCGTGCTCGTCGCGTCGGGCGGCGGAGGGCTCGCGGCGGGCATGGCCGCGTGGTGGCAGCGCAGCGTCCGCGTGGTGGCGGTGGAGCCCGAGGGCTCTCGCGCGCTGCACGCGGCGCTCGAGGCCGGCCGTCCCGTGGACGTGCCGGTGGAGTCCGTCGCGGCCGACTCGCTGGGAGCGCGCGCAGCGGGGGAGCTCGTGCACGCGATCGCCAAGGAGGCGATCGACCACGTGGCGCTCGTGCGCGACGACGCCATCACCTCGGCGCAGCGGACGCTCTGGCGCGAGCTGCGGATCGCGGTCGAGCCGGGGGGCGCGGCGGCGCTCGGGGCGCTGCTCTCGGGCGCCTATCGCCCCGCGCCGGGCGAGCGCGTGGGGGTCCTCGTGTGCGGCGCCAACGTCGATCTCTCGCAGCTCGCGGCCGTGGTCGCGGCTGGAGGGACCAGTGGCTGACTTTCCCGAAGGCGTGGCGGTCGTGCTCGGCGGCAGCGGCGGGGTGGGGCGCGCGATCGTGGAGCGGCTCGCGCACTACGGCGCGGCCGTGGCGCTCACCTACCGCGGCAATGCCGCGGCGGCGGAGGCGGCGGCCGACGACGCGCGGGCGCACGGCGCGCGGGTGTCGGTGCACCAGCTCGCGCTCGGCGAGGTCGAGGCCGTGCGCGCGTTCTTCGACGAGGTGCGTGCGCGGCACGGGCGCGTGCACACGGTCGTCCACGCGGCCGGCTCCGGCATCGAGCAGCCGTTCATCGGGCAGATCGAGCCGGCGCGCTGGCGCGAGGTCATGGAGGCGGACGTCAACGGCGTCTTCGACGTCGTGCACTGCTCGCTGCCGCTCCTGCGCGAGGGCGGCGGCTCGTACGTCTTCCTCAGCTCGGCGGGGCTCGAGCGCTATCCGCCCGGCGACATCCTGTCGGTCGCGCCGAAGGCCGCGGTCGAGGCGCTCCTGCGGGGTCTGGCGCGCGAGGAGGGGCGCCACGGCATCCGCGCCAACAGCGTGGCGCTCGGCGTGGTCGAGGCGGGCATGTTCCCGCGCCTGGTCGAGGCGGGGCACCTCTCACCCGCCTGGCTCGAGGCGGCGCGCCGCAACGTGGCGCTGCGCAGGTTCGCGGCGGCCAGCGAGGTTGCGGAGGCGGTCGCGTTCCTCGCGTCCAGCCGCGCGAGCTACGTCACCGGCCAGCGGCTGGTGCTCGACGGCGGCTACTCGATCTGAGCGGTCCTCGCGGCGTGTTTCTGGAGGCTGTCGGAGACGCGGGATAAACTCCCGTCATGGCCAAAGGACAAGTGAAGACCGCCAAGACCAACAAGCCCAAGCTCTCCACCAAGGAGAAGCAGGCCAAGAAGAAGGAGAAGAAGGCCAAGGGCTAGGAGGTCTCCGCGGCCGGCGCCCTGGCGGATCGCCGAGGGTGCCGGCCGCCGGTCGCACCGCCCCTGGCCTGGCACCGCGATTGCTGCCCCCTGGGACATGCCCAGTCCGGCGATCGAGCTGCTGCGCCGCGAGCACGACCTGCTCGCGAAGGAGATGCAGCAGCGGGTGGAAGAGGTAGGGGAGCTCTCGGGCGCGAGCCCGGAGCGGGCCGACGCGATCCAGCGCGCCTTCGTACGCTGGCTGGAGCGCGTGATCGAGCACGACGACTGGGAGGAGCGCGTCCTCTTCCCGGCGGTGGACAAGTACACCGGGAGCGGCGGGCACGCGTTCACCGCGACGCTGCGCCACGAGCACCAGATCACGGCGCGCTGGCTGCGCGAGCTGCGCCGGATGATCCGCGACGGCGCGGCGGCGACGGCGGTCGCGCGGCGGGCGGACCAGATCATGGGCCTGCTCATCGCGCACCTCGACACCGAGACGGCCGTGCTGGTCCACGTGCTCGAGACCGTGACGAGCGATCACGTGTTCCAGCGCGACATCCTTGCGCGCATGACGCGTCCGCCCGAGCCGGCGGACGACTGAACCAGGTTTCGCCGCGCAGGGGCTGCGAGGAAGCCGCCTGGGCCCGAAGCCGTTGCGCGAAGCGGGTGCCCCGGGGACACGGCCGGGGATCGGAGATCCACAGGTCAGCCGGTCCAGGGCTCCGTCCGCGACTCCACCGCGGCGCGCCATAGATCGGGCCAGGGTCCGGTGGCGCGTAGCTGCGCCAGCACCGAGTTCAGGCCCCATTGCAGGCGATTGAGGTAGAGCCAGGCCGGCGGGCACGCGGTGCGGCGCGCATTGGGATTGTCGAAGAGCAGCAGGCCATAGCTCTGGCGGACGTAGTCGTCGGAGTAGGTCAGGAAGGGCCGCTCCATGAAGGGGCGGTAGAGGTAGCGCATGACTTGCCACTGGTGATCCCAGTCGAAGCGCCTGGCGTCGGCCACCATGCCGAGGTCGGGGAAGCGCCGGCGGAAGGCGGCCTGGTCGCCGTCGAGGACCGCGAGCGCGACGGCCTTCCATGCGTCGATCATCGACGGATCGAAGCGACGCACGCAGCCGAAGTCGAGGAAGGCCACGCGGCCCCCGGCCTCGAAGAGGTAGTTCCCGGGGTGCGGATCGGCGTTGTACGCGCAGCGCCGGAAGATGGAGTCGAAGCAGACGCGGAAGATCGTGGCGCCCGCGCGATCGCGCTCCTCCGCCGGGGCGTGCGCCGCGAAGTCGGCGAAGCTCCGGCCATCGACGAGCTCGCTCGTCAGCACGCGGCGAGCGCTGCGCGCCGCGACGACGGCGGGCACGCGGGCGTCGGGATCGCCCTCGAGCATCGACGCGAACGCGCGCTGGTTCGCCGCCTCGAGCCGGTAGTCGCACTCCTCGAGCGTGCGGGCGCGCAGCTCGGCCGCGAGGGCCTTGCCGTCCATCGCGCCACCGAGCGTCGAGACCCGCGCGATGAGGCCGACCGTGTCGAGGTCGCTCGCCATGACCTCCTCGATGCCCGGGTACTGCACCTTGACCGCCACGTCGCGTCCCTCGAAGCGGGCGCGGTGCACCTGGCCGATCGACGCCGCGGCGAAGGGCGCGGGGGAGAACTCGTCGAAGAGCGCGGCTGGATCGGCCCCGAGCTCGGCGCGGATGACCGCGGCGATTCTGCCTGGGGCCATCGGGGTGCTGGCGGCCTGCAGCTCGGCCAGCACCTTCTGCGCCGCGGGCGGCATCGCGCCCGGCATGTAGCTCGCGACCTGGCCGAGCTTCATGACGAGCCCCTTGAGGGCGCCGAGCTGCGAGACGAGCTCGCGGGCGCGCTTGGCGGCGCGATCGTCGTCGGCCTCCGCGGTCTTCCCGGCGCCGAGCAGCGTGCGGCGAACGGCGCGGGCGCCGATCTTCGTGGCGAGGCGCGCGGTCACCAGCGTGCGGGCGCGGAAGCCGCGTCCGAGATCTTCGAGCTCGTCGGTCATGGGTGTCTTCTCCTCGCCGGCGCCCTGGCGGGCCGGCGCTTGGTGGTGCGATCGATCGCGGCGGGGCGGGGCGCGAGGCCGGCCAGGACGTGCCCGAGGGCGCGCTCGACCAGCCAGCGCTGCGCGTCGGCGCGCGGGATGACGCCGCCCAGCCACGCGACGAGGGCGAAGTAGTAGACGCCGAAGAGCAGCGTCGCGACCTCCGCCGGGGGCACGTCCTTCCGGAGCTCGCCGCGGGACTGCGCCGCGCGGGCGAGCGCGCCGAGCCCCTCCAGGAACGGCACGGTCATGCCCATCAGGCGCGCCCGGCGCTGCGGCTCGAGGAAGAGGAGCTCCTTGACGATCACGCGCGCGAGGGCGGGGTCCTGGTCGTACTGCGCGTAGACGGCGGCGAAGACGTGCGCCACCTGCGCCGGGAACGACCCCTCCGGCGGCACGGTCGAGAAGGCGCGCCCGGCGGCCTCGGGGATGTCCTTGGCGAAGAGGTGCAGGACGAGGTCGAGCTTCTCGGGGAAGTAGAGGAACAGCGTGCCCGCCCCGATGCCGGCCTCCTCGGCGATCTGCCGCGTCGTCGTGCCGTCGAAGCCGTGGGTGGCGAAGAGGCGGCGCGCCACCGACTCGATGCGGGCGAGCTTGTCCTGCTTGTTGCGCTCGCGCAGCCCCGGTTTCTGACCGGGCTCATTAATGAGCATGCTCAGAATCTAGGGCGTGGCCGGACGTCCGTCAAGGGGCGCTCGTGCCAATGTTCTGGGGTGACGCCGCGCCGCGCAGCAATGCGCTCCATCGCCGGGACGCTCGTCCTCGCCCTCGCGTGCGGCGGCCCCCCGGCACCGGCGACCCCGCCGGAAGCGGTCTCGCGCGATCACCTGCCGGGCGACGTGCGCCCGCGCTCCTACCGGCTCGAGCTCGCGGTCGACCCGAGGAAGAGCGAGCTGTCCGGCTCGGTGGCCATCGACGTCGAGCTCGCGCGACCCGCGCGCGCGGTCTTCCTGCACGCGCAGGGGCTCGCGCACCAGCGCTACGAGCTCGAGCGCGGTGGCGCCCTGGTGCCACTGTCGCCCGTGGCGCTCGCGGACGGCCTCGTGCGCCTCGACGCCCCGCGCGAGCTTTCGGCCGGCCCGGCCACGCTGCGCGCGCGCTTCTCCGCGCCGGTCTCCGAGCGAGAGGTGCGCGGCGTGTTCCGGCAGCGCGAGGGCGACGACTGGTACGCCTTCACGCAGCTCGAGGCCACGTACGCGCGCAGGGTCTTCCCGTGCTTCGACGAGCCGCGGTGGAAGACGCCCTTCGCGATCACGCTGCGGGTGCCGCACGGCCTGCGGGCGGCGGGCAACATGCCGGTCGTCCGCGTCCGGCGCGACGGCGCGGAGGACGTGGTCGAGCTCGCCCGCTCGCCGCCGCTGCCGACGTACCTCGTCGCGTTCGCGGTGGGTCCCTTCGCGCGACGCGACGTGGGCAGGGCAGGGCGCGGGCGCATCCCCGTGCGCATCCTGACGCCTCGCGGGCGCAGCGAGGGCTGGGGGTACGCGGCCAGCGTGACGCCGCGCGTGATCGAGCGGCTCGAGGCGTTCTTCGACGAGCCCTTCCCGTATCCGAAGCTCGATCAGGTCGTGGTGCCGCAGTTCCGCGGGGCGATGGAGAACGCGGGCCTCGTCACCTACGCCGAGGCGGCGCTGCTCGAGGGGCCGGGGGGCGGGCGCGAGCAGCGGCGCCACATCGCCGGCGTGATCGCGCACGAGCTCGCGCACCACTGGCTCGGCAACCTCGTGACGCCGCGGACCTGGGACGATCTGTGGCTCTCCGAGGCGGGCGCGGCCTGGTTCGAGATGACGATGCCCCCGCTGCTGGGGGGCGGGGCCGACCTGCCGAGCACCGTCCTGCAGTACCGCGCGACCGCGATGCAGGCCGACGCGCTGCCGAGCGCGAGGCGGCTGCGCGCGCCCGTGTCGGCGCCGGAGGACCTCGAGACGGCCTTCGACGGCATCACCTACGAGAAGGGTGCGCTGGTGCTCGAGATGATCGCGCGCCGCGTGGGTGCCGAGGCGTTCCGCGCGACGCTGCGGGCGCACGTGGCGGCGCATCGCCATGGCTCGGCGGATGCGGCGAGCTTCCTCGCCCTGCTCGCGCGCCATGGCGGGCCGGAGGCGGCGGCCACGCTGCGCACGTTCCTCGAGCAGGTCGGTGCGCCCCGGGTGACCGTGGGCCTCTCGTGCGAGGGGGCGCCGCGCCTCGTGCTCGAGCAGGCGCCCGATTCGCCGGGGCCGACGCGCTCGTGGGCGATCCCGGTCTGCGTCGCGTACGAGCACCGGGGCAGCCGCCGGACGCTGTGCGTGGATCTGACCGCGGCGCAGGCGGAGGTGCCGCTACCCGGGGCGTGCCCCGCGTGGGTCCTCGGCAACGACGGCTTCGGTGGCTACTACCGCACGGTCCATCGCGGCGAGCTCCCCGCGAGGCTGCTCGCCGCCGGCTGGCCGAGCCTCACGCCGGCGGAGCGCGCGGGCCTGCTCGACGACGCGTGGGCCGAGGTGCGCGCCGGCATCATCGCGCCCGAGGCAGCGCTCGGGCTCGTGGGGCGCCTGGCCGCGAGCGGCGAGCCGCAGGCCGTGGAGTCCGCCGTCGCGACGGCGAGCGCGATCGCCCCGCTCGTGCCCGCGCCGCTGCAGGGCGCGTGGGCCGGCTGGGTGCGTCGCACGTTCGGCGGGCGTGCTCGCGCGCTCGGGTGGGCCGCGCTTCCGGGCGAGCCCGAGCAGGCCGCCCAGCTGCGTCGGGCGCTCGTGCCGTTCGTGGCGGACGAGGGCGAGGATCCGGTGCTGGCGGCGGCGGCGGAGCGCCTGGCTCGCCGCTGGCTCGCGGAGGGCGAGGGAGCCGACCGCGAGCTCTTCGAGGAGATCCTCGCGAGCGCGCTGCACCAGGGGGCGCTGCCGGCCCGGCGAGAGCTCTCCCTGCGCTACCGGAGCGCGCTCGCCGCCAGGGAGCGCCCGGTTCGTCGCGCCCTCGCGGCCGCGCTCGGGGCCTCGTCGGAGGATCGCGACGCCCCCGCGCTCGCGCTCGACGAGCGCCTCGAGCCCTCCGACGGCGTGCACGCGCTCGTGGCGGCGCTGTCGGAGCGCGGCACGCGCGAGCGCGCGTGGACCTTCGTCGAGGCGCGATGGGACCGGCTCGCGGCGCGCCTCGGGGCCGAGGACCTGCTCGAGGTCGTGGGCGCCGTGAGCGGCTTCTGCGAGGACGAGCTGCGCGAGCGCGCGGCGCGCTTCCTCGGTCCACGCGTGGCCGCCGCGCCAGGCGGGGCCCGCACGCTGACGCAGTCGCTCGAGCAGGCGGAGCAGTGCGCTCGCCAGGCGCGCGTGCTCGCCCCCGGCCTGCGGGCGCTCCTCGCGCCCCGGTGAGCCCTAGGAGGCCGTCGCGGTAACCGGCAGCTGTCGGGAGCGGGGCCCGTCGGCGCCCGCGTGGCCCCGTTCGGGTTCGGCGCTCGCGCGCCTTCGGCCGCGCGCTCGCTCTGACGCCCGCCCGATGGACGCGTGGGCCAACCTGCAAGCTGGATGGCGGGCGCAGACTCACCCGCCCGGGGCCCCGCGGACGCCGCCACCCGCCCCCTCCGACGCCGGTCACCGCTCCTTGAAGGAAAATGTGAAGGAGCGGGCACGAGAGATCGACGTCGGCTCTGCGATGTGATCGATTGGAGACGTCAGCAAGACCTACCGACCGTACGAGCCGCGGCAGATGTACCTGCTGCCTCCTTCGCCGCACGAGTGGTTGCCCGAGAGCCACCTCGCGTACTTCCTGATGGACGTGGTCGAGGCTCTGGACCTGAGCGTGATTCGAGCCAAGTACGAGGCCGAGCTGCGTGGATATCCGCCGTACGACCCGCGCATGATGCTCACGCTGCTCATCTACGGCTACTGCGTGGGCGTGCGCTCGTCGCGACAGATCGAGCGCAAGACGCACGAGGACGTCGCGTTCCGCGTGATCGCGGCGGGACAGCATCCCGACCACAGCCGGATCAGCGACTTCCGGCGCGTGCACCTCGATGCGTTCGCCGGGCTGTTCGTGCAGGTGCTCAAGCTCTGCCAGGCGGCGGGGCTGGTGAAGCTGGGTCATGTGGCGATCGACGGCACGAAGGTCAAGGCCAACGCGTCCAAGCACAAGGCGATGAGCTACGACCGGATGAAGCAGGAAGAGGCGAAGCTCGCGGCGAAGGTCGCCGAGTTGCTCCAGCAGGCCGAGCAGATCGACGCCACCGAGGACGCGCAGTACGGCAAGAGCAAGCGGGGTGACGAGCTCCCCGCGGAGCTCGAGCGGGCCGAGACGCGCCGGGCGCGCATCAAGGAGCTGCGTGAGCAGCTGGAGGCCGAGGCTCGTGCCGGCGCGAAGAAGGACGATGACGACGACGACAGCGGCGGCGCCGGAGCGCCCGAGCTGCCTTCACACCGCATCCCGACCGAGCAGGACGGCACGACCCCCACGCCGAAGGCGCAGCGCAATTTCACGGACCCCGAGAGCCGGATCATGAAGGGCGCAGACGGCTTCGTGCAGGGCTACAACGCGCAGGCTGCGGTCGACGATGCCCACCAGATCATCGTGGCGCAGGCGGTCACGAATCAGCCGCCGGACGCCGAGCACTTCGCGCCGATGCTCGCGCGGACGATCGAGAACTGCGGCATGGCTCCGACGCACACGAGCGCCGACAGCGGCTACTTCTCGGAGTCGAACATCACATTCGGGCAGGCGCATGGAACGGAGCCCTTGCTCGCGACAGGGCGACAGAAGCACGGCGAACCGCCGATCCAGGTGTTCGGCCGACCACCAGCCGGCCTGACGCCGAAGCAGCGTATGGCACGAAAGCTCGCGACCAAGCGCGGTCGCGCGCTCTACTCGCGTCGCAAGGTGATCGTCGAGCCGGTCTTCGGCCAGATCAAGGCTGCGCGCGGCATCCGCGACTCCTGCTGCGCGGAGTTCGCAAGGTGCGAGCGGAGTGGGCGCTCATCACTGCGACGCACAACCTGCCCAAGTTGCACGCGGTGAGTCCGGGTTCCTTGCGAGGAGCTGAAGCGGTGCTTGCCGGCGGGTGACGCGGGTCCGGCCGGGGCTCGGGCGAGTTACGGAGCCGGCTCGGCGCTCCCTGCTCTCGGCAGCGGATGCACCGCTTGCCGGCGAGTATGTTTGAGCCCGAGGCCCGGTCGGGGCCGCGGCAGGACCTGCCGGCTGCGACCGTTTCTGCGACGAGCTCCTAGGGCGTGAAGCGGTCGCCCGGCGATGGCACCACGAAGCGCGCGTCGAGCTTGCCTGCGAGGGCCTTGCGGATCGCGTCGCGCGGGTCGGGGCCCTCGAGCGCGGGCTTGACGTGGGTGACCACCACGAGGAGGCCCGCGAGCGTCGGGCGGGCGGGGAAGGCGCGGCGGGCGAGGCGCTCGAGCGAGGCGACGAGCCAGCGCGGCGTGAGGTGCCCGAAGAGCTTGCTGTCGGGCCTGCCATCCGGGTAGCTGCACTCTGCGAGCACCACACGCAGCGCGCCGGTGCGCAGGAGCGGCGCGACGCGCGAGAAGAGCGCCTCGAGGCGCGTGCCGCGCTCGACGGGATCCGGCCCCGTGTCGCCGAGGTAGAGGGCGTAGGCGCCGCCGCTGCGCACGAGGAACGCGGTCGAGCGCGCCCCCGCGTGGTCGAGCGGCCACGCCTCGACGGCGAGCGTGGTGCCCTCGATGGGGCGCTCGACGCCCGGGCGCAGCCGCACGAGCTGCCGCACGCCGAGCCGCGGCGGCGCGCCCTCGTCCGTGAAGTTCGGCCAGAGCTTCCAGTTGAAGAGGTGGTCGCGCAGCACGTCGAGCGTCTCGGGGAGCCCGAGGACGGGCTTGGGCGTGTCGTCGGTCGCGGAGAGCGCGAGACCCGCAACGTGGTCGAGGTGCGGGTGCGACACGAGATAGGCGCGGATGCGCTCGCGCAGGAATGCCCCGGCGCTCGGCGCGTCGGGGAGCCTCCCGAGCTGGACGAGCCGTCGCAGCCCGCCGAGCAGCGTGCCGGCATCGAGCGCCACGAAGTCGCGGCTCCCTGCAGGCGCGAGGAGGAACGCGGTCAGGTCGTCCTCGTGCAGACCCCCGGACGTGCCGACCGCGACGAGCTGGAACGCGGCTGGGCGGGCGGCCGGCTCCGCGGCGACGGCGCGGCCCGCGAAGGCGAGCGCCAGGACGACCGCGCCGATCCTGCTTCTCATCCCCCCTCCATGATATCCGCGCGCGCCCCGGCCGGGATGCCGGGGAACCGATCGGCTCCCCCCGGAACCGATCGGCTCCCTCGCCACGGCTCCCAGGACTCAACCTGCTGCAATCCCTTCGCTCCATCGCGGCACCGGACTTGCTGTGCCCCCTTGCATGAAGCTCTCGATCCTCGCGCTCGCCCTGGTCGGCTCCGCCTGCGGCTCGCTGCAGGTCAAGCCGCTCAAGACCAGCGTGCAGAAGCCCTCGAACGTCGCGATCTACTTCACCGTCGAGCGCGGCCAGGAGCCCGTCGGCGGCCTCCAGGCCGACCAGTTCCGCATCTACGAGGACGGCAAGCTCGTCTCGAGGTTCGAGTCGAAGCAGGCCATCTTGAACCCCGAGGTCGCGGTCGCGCACTTCACGATGCTCCTCGTGGACACGTCCGCGAGCGTCACCGAGTCGGGCAGCATCGACACCGTCGCCGCCACCGCGGACGGCTTCGCCGCGCGCGTCGCGAAGATCCACCAGGTCGGGGTCTTCGCCTTCGACGGCGGCAAGGAGCTCCGCCGCGTGACCGGCTTCTCGAGCTCGCAGGGCGCCGTGCGCAGCGGCCTCGCGAGCCTCAAGAGCCAGCGCGCCCGCGATCCCTCCACGAACCTCAACGGCGCGATCGTCAAGGCGCTCGCGGAGCTCGAGAGGGCCCGCCAGCGCGCGACGGTGCCGCTCCGCTTCGCGTCGCTCGTCGTCTTCACCGACGGCACCGACCGCGCCGGCTACGTCACCTCCGACGAGGTCCGCAAGGCCATCGCGGACGCGGACGTCGAGGTGTTCGTGATCGGCCTCGGCGGCGAGGTCGACCACCACGAGCTCTCCGCGCTCGGCAAGAACGGCACCGTGTTCGCCGACAACGACGGCGCGGTGAAGAAGGCCTTCGACGACGTCGCGCAGCGCATCGAGAACATGGCCAGGCGCTACTATCTCCTGTCGTACTGCTCGCCCGCGCGCGCGGGCCAGCACAAGCTCACGCTCGAGGCCGTCAAGGACGGCGCGAGCGGCTCCGCCGAGTACGAGTTCAACGCCAGCGGCTTCCGCCCCGACTGCGATCCCGCGGCCCGGCCCGCGTTCCAGGTCCCTGGCCTCGCCGAGGCCGCCCGCGAGGCGCGCACGGCGGCCGCGCGCACCGATGCGGCGCGCAGGGCGCTGCGGTGATCTCCCGCGCGCTCTTCGTCGCCGTGCCCGCGTCGTCCGCGCGCAGGCGCGGCCCGGGCATCGCCGCCTCGCTGCTGTCGCTCTCGCCGCCCGGGGCGCGCGTCCCGCGACGGCGCCCGTGGGGGGGCCTCGTGGTCCTGCTGCTCGTCGCCCTCGCCGTCCTGGTGGTCCTCGGCGGGCAGGCCGCCGCCAAGCCGCGGGTGCGCGATCGCGAGCTGCGCCTCGGCTCCACGATGCCGGTGTACATCGTGGGACCTGCCACGCCCCAGGGCGTCGTGCGCGCGGAGTCCTCGGGCGGCGGCGGCACCACGCTCTTCGGCGCGGACGTCGGGCTCGGGTACTTCGTGCGCGACTGGTTCGAGGTCGGTGCGCTCGTGACGGCGGCGCACGCCACGTCGGCGGGGCAGGGGCAGACGCTGGTCGGCATGGCGCCCCTCCTGCGCCTGCTCTTCGTGCCGCACACCATCGGCCTCTTCGTCGAGGCCGCGCCTGGGTTCCTCATCGAGGCCAAGGCCCAGACGCACCCGGTCTTCCGGCTCGGCACCGCGCTCGGCATGGAGGCCTTCGTCACGGATCTCTGGGCCATCCGCGTCGGCCCGACCTACGAGCTCTACGTCAACCGCGGCGGCTACCAGACGCTGCACGCCCTCGGCGCCACCTGGGGCATCTCCGCGTACTTCTGACCGAAAGCCCTGGATTCCGCCGCGTGATTTGACCGCATCCGAGAACGCGGATACGATCCATGGCGCTCTTGCGTCCGTCGATCCCACGTCTGACGACGCGCTGGCGCCTACTCCTCGGTCTCGTGGCCGGGGCGGGTTGCGCGGGCGCGAACGGCGGCCAGTCCCGGCCGGCGCCGGCCGTGGCCAAGCGTCCACCGGCGGGCAGCGTCACGACCTTGCACGAGCAGCTCCAGGCCTCGCTCGAGCGCCAGTCGGACCTGGAGCGGCGCGTCGAGGACCTCTCCTCGCAGCTCTACGAGGTCCAGGAGCGCAACGCACCGCGGAGCATCGAGATCCGCTCCGGGGCCCGCCGCGCCGTCGCCATCCGCCCCACGCCCGAGGGCTATCGCAGCCAGTCCGTGGACGACACCACCGAGGAGGCGCCGCCGCCGCCGGCCACCACCGAGCGACCGTCGCTGTCGATCGACGGCAGCCGGGTCCGGTACGACGAGCCCGGCGGCGAGCGCACGCGCTACAAGCTGACGGAGCCGACGCCGGCCCCGAAGCGCCCGCAGCGCACGCCGCCCGCGCACCAGCCGCTCATCCCGACCGACGTCGTCGCCGAGGGTTCGACGCCGCCGCCACCGGCTCCGCGCGCCCCGGCGCCCGTTGCCGGTCCGGATCGCCTGGTCGCGAAGGCGGCCGTTCCGCCCGCTGCGGCCGCCGCGCGCGGGACGGTCTCGCCGCCCGCGGCGCCGCCGGTGGCCGCCCCGCCCGTCGCGGCCAAGGTGGAGACGCCCCGACCGGCGCCGGTCCCGCGCACGCGTCCGACGCCCGAGGCGGCGCCGCTGCCCCCGGTCGGCGAGGCCGTGGTGCGCGCCTCGGAGCCGGCGGCGCGCAGCGAGCGGCCAGTCGAGCCGGCCTCCCACCTGGCGCAGGGTGAGGTGCCCGATCGGTACCGCGAGGCGCTCGACCTCCTGCGCAAGGGCCAGCACGAGCCCGCGATGGCCGTGTTTCGCGGCATCGTCGCGGACCACCCCCGCCACGACCTCGCCGACAACGCCCAGTACTGGCTCGGCGAGGCCTACTACGATCAGAAGGACTTCGACCGCGCCTCGGTCGAGTTCAAGCGCGTCATCGACCGCTTCCCGAAGGGAAACAAGGTCCCGGACGCGCTGTACAAGCTGGCCCTCTGCCACGCGCAGCGCAACCAGACGCAGGCCGCGAAAGCCGCCCTGGAGAAGCTCCTCCGGAGCTACCCCAAGGCGGAGGTCGCCAAGAAGGCCCGCGATCGGCTGGGGACGCTGCGTGGGGCCTGACGAAGCTGGAAGGAGCGAGGGATGAATCGGACCCTCTTCGGTGCGTGTGCCTGTGGTGCGCTGCTCCTCGCGGGTGGCGCCGCGAGCGCACAGAACGTGGACATCTACGCCGACCCGACGCAGGTCAACAAGTCGGCGCAGGCGCCGGCGCGCCCCGCGCCCGCGGCCCCGACCCAGAGGGACCGAAGCAAGGACGCCGCCAAGTACGACATCCTGCAGGACGTCGACGACGACGACGACGAGGATCCCAACCTCGATCGCCTGTTCGCCGACGACGCGCCGGGTGAGTACACGGTCCGGCGCGGCGATACGCTCTGGGGCATCTCGCAGACCCAGTTCGGCAACCCCTGGGAGTGGCCGCGCGTCTGGTCCTTCAACCCCGCGATCACCAACCCGCACTGGATCCACCCGGGCGAGAAGCTCAAGCTGGTCTCGGCCGAGCAGCCGGGGACGCCCGACGCGGCAGCCACCCCGGTCAAGCGGAAGACGCGGCTCGACTGGAAGGGGGGGCGGCCTCCGATGGACGTCGGCAAGGCCGACGGGCGGGTGCTCGTGCGCGCCCCACTCTTCATCGGCACCGGTGACGAGAAGGATCTCGGCGTGCTCGTGGGATCCAAGGAGGAGAAGCTCCTCTTGACGCCGCCCGACGAGGTCTACGTGACGTTCGCGGCCGAAAAGCCCCTCAAGGCGGGTGACCGGTACACGCTCTTCCGGACCATCCGCACGATCAAGCACCCGGCGACCAAGCTCTCGTACGGCCAGGCCGTCGGCATCATCGGCGAGGTGCGCATCGACCAGATCACGAAGGGCAACGTGGCGCGCGGCGTGCTGCTCGACGCCGCGATCCCGGTCGAGCGCGGGGACCGCGTCCGGCCGCTCGAGCGCAGGGTCCGGGAGATCAAGCCCAAGCAGAACGCCAAGCGCGTGGATGGCCTGGTGATCGACATCATCGTGGGCACCACCCAGGCCGGGCGCATCGCGTCGAACCAGACGATGGTGTTCATCGACAAGGGCAAGAACGACGGCGTGCAGGTGGGCAACCGCTTCCTCGTGCTGCGCCACGGCGACGGCTACAACAAGACGCTCGAGAACATCCTCGACGAGGACGAGAAGTACCCGCCCGAGACCATCGCGGAGATCATGGTCGCCGACGTGAAGGACAACTCGTCGCTGGGCTTCGTGACGACGGTGCGCAAGGAGATCGTGGTCGCCGACCGCGTCGTGATGCGCCAGGGGTACTAGTCTACGAGTGGGCGCCTCGAGGCGCCCACCAGGAGGGGCACGACTGCCCCTCCCCCGACCCCACCCGCCAAACCCGTGCCCGGGCCCCCCTCCCTGCGTCTTCGCTCGCTTTGCTCGCTACGCCCTTGCGGCTCGCTGGCGCTCGCCTCGAAGGCCCGCTCTTCCTCCGATTGCGCCCCTGTTCCGGTTCCTTGATCTTTGTTCCTAGTCCCTAGTTTCCGAAAAACGCGAGCGCAGGGCGCCCACGTCTTCGCTCCGCTTCGCGTCGCCACGCCCGTGCGGCTCGCTACCGCTCGGCTCGAACGCGCCGGCGCGAATCACTACGCCTCGGTCAAGGTACTAGACCGAACCCACATCGATCCGCGAGAGCTCCGGTGTGGCACAGCCTGCGGCGACACCGCTCGCGTGAGTTGATCCCAGGAGCCTAGCTTGCGAAGCAAGCGGAGCCCGAGCCCAGCTTGCGAAGCGAGCGGAGCCCGAGCCCGTTCCGGATCCGATCGGGCTCGGGCTCGGGCTCGGGCTCGAAACGGTATTAACCGAGGTGAGCCTTGGGGTTGGTTTCCCTGGAGGGAGATGGGGCGGGGAGGGTCGGTGCTGGGTTCAGCGACCGATGCAGGTGCAGAAGTCGTTGAAGGTCATGCGGGTGGACGCGCCGCAGATCGTCGTCGTCGCATAGGCGCTGCAGCTGCCGTCGAGGCCGGAGGCGGCGAGCTGCATGCAGCCCATCGCCACGTTCATCGCCGTCGGGAGCTTCGAGCAGCAGCCGCCGACCGCGCTGCACGTGACGGCGCCGCTCCCCATGCCGCCGGCACCCGTTCCGCCGCTCCCTGCGCCTCCCGCGCCCGTGCCGCCGCTGCCGGCTCCGCCGACGGTTCCGCCGCTGCCGGCGCCTCCGGCTCCACCCGCCTGGCCTCCGGAACCGCCCGAGCCCTTGTCGTCACCACACGCCGCGAGTCCGAAACAGAGCGCCACCCCGAGCAAGACATTCTTCATCACAGTCCCCCTTCCTGGGTTGTGCGGGGGAGCGTGCCACAACTTGCTCGGCAGTGGTCGAATGATTCCAGCACGTTGACTGGCTCGCCTTGACGCACCTGGGTCCTCGCCCCTATTCATCCACCCTCGGAAATATCTGATGCAGCGCTCGCGGTTCACCCTCTCGCCCCGTGACGACGGCTATCCGGCCGGGCTCGTCGCCGTGGGCGCGCCCGTGCTGCGGGCCGAGGGCACCTGGCCGGATCTGGGCGGCGCGGTGGCGGTGGTCGGTGCGCGCGGCGCGACCCGCGCGGGTCTCGGCGCGGCCGCGCGGCTAGGGCGCGGGCTCGCGGCGGCCGGGCGCGCCGTGATCTCCGGCGGCGCGATCGGGATCGACGGCGCGGCTCATCATGGCGCGCTCGAGGCCGGGACCACGGTGGTCGTGCTCGGCTCGGGCCTCGATCAGCCCTATCCGGCCCGCAACTTCGCGCTCTTCGAGCGCGTGGTGCAGCGCGGGGCGGTGGCGTCGCCCTTCGAGGACGACGCGGGGCCGCAGCCCTGGCGCTTCCTGCGGCGGAACCGCGTGATGGCCGCGCTGTCGTGCGCCGTCGTGGTCGTGGAGGCCGACCTCAGATCCGGGGCGCTCTCGACCGCGCGTGCCGCGGTGGAGCTCGGCCGTCCCGTGTTCGCGGTGACGGGGAGCCCGGGGACGGACGCGATCGTGGAGCGTGGGGCGGTGGCTGTGCGATCGCCCGAGGAAATCATCGACTGGCTGGCAAGGAGCGAGGAGCGGCCCCGGGCCGCCCCCGCGATGGAATAGTCACAATGCCGAAGACACTGGTCATCGTCGAGTCGCCCACCAAGGCCAAGACGATTCGTGGGTTCCTCCCGAAGGATTTCAAGGTCGAGGCCTGCATGGGCCACGTGCGCGATCTGCCCGAGCGCGCGTCCGAGATCCCCGAGAAGCTGAAGAAGGAGGCGTGGGCGCGCCTCGGCGTGGACGTGGACAAGGGGTTCGAGCCCCTCTACGTCGTCACCCGCGACCGCACCAAGGTCGTGCGCGAGCTCAAGGAAGAGCTCAAGGACCCCGACGAGCTCCTGCTCGCCACCGACGAGGACCGCGAGGGCGAGTCGATCTCGTGGCACTTGCTCGAGGTCCTCCGCCCCGAGATCAAGAAGCGCAACATCCCGTTCCGGCGGCTGGTCTTCCACGAGATCACGCGCGACGCCATCAAGCGCGCCCTCGAGCACACGCGCGAGCTCGACGAGAACCTCGTGCGGGCCCAGGAGACGCGCCGCATCCTCGATCGCCTGGTCGGCTACGGCCTCTCGCCGCTCCTGTGGAAGAAGATCGCCTTCGGCCTGTCGGCCGGGCGCGTGCAGTCGGTCGCGATGGACCTCGTGGTCAAGCGCGAGCGCGAGCGCATGGCCTTCAAGAAGGCCGCTTATTGGGACCTGTCGGCGACGCTCGCCAAGGGCTCGGGCGAGCGCTTCGAGGCGCGGCTCGTGTCGCTCGGCGGCAAGTCGCTCGCGTCGGGCAAGGACTTCGACGAGAAGACCGGCGCGCTCAAGTCGAACGCGGACGTGGTGCGGCTCGACGAGGCCGGCGCGCGCTCTCTCTGCGAGCGCCTCGCGGGCAAGCGCTTCGAGGTGCTGTCGGTCGAGGAGAAGCCGGTCTCGCGCAAGCCCCCGCCGCCGCTCATCACCTCGACGCTGCAGCAGGAGGCGAACCGCAAGCTCGGCATGAGCGCCAAGGAGACCATGCGCACCGCGCAGGGCCTCTACGAGCGCGGCCTCATCACGTACATGCGTACCGACTCGGTCGCGCTGTCCGAGGAGGCGGTCAGGGCGGCACGCGCCAAGGTCGAGGAGCGCTTCGGCAAGGAGTTCGTCGCCGACGGCGCGCGCAGCTACAAGACGAGCACCAAGGGCGCGCAGGAGGCTCACGAGGCCATCCGCCCGTCCACGAACTTCACGGCGCCGCGCGACACGGGCCTTCACGGCCGCGACTTCGACCTCTACGAGCTCATCTGGATGCGCACGCTCGCCACGCAGATGGCGGACGCGCGGCAGACGCAGATCAGCGTGAAGGTCGGCTGCGAGGACGCGGTGCTGTCGGCGAGCGGCATGCGCATCGTGTTCCCGGGCTGGCTGCGCGCCTACGTCGAGGGCTCGGACGATCCGGCCGCCGCGCTCGAGGACCGCGAGAAGCTCCTGCCGGGCCTGACGCAGGGCGAGGCGCTCTCCGAGAAGGGGCTCGTCCCCGAGGGCCACGAGACCAAGCCGCCCGCGCGCTTCACCGAGGCGTCGCTCATCCAGTTCATGGAGAAGGAGGGCATCGGCCGCCCCTCCACCTTCGCGACCATCGTGGGCACGATCATCGACCGCGGCTACGTCATCAAGCAGGGCAACCAGCTCGTGCCGACGTTCACCGCGTTCGTGGTGTCGGAGCTGCTCGAGAAGCACTTCCCGGATCTGGTGGACGTGAAGTTCACGAGCCAGATGGAGGAGTCGCTCGACGGGATCGCCGACGGCAAGATCGACGCGAAGCCGTGGCTCACGCAGTTCTACCTCGGTGAGGGCGGCCTCAAGGGCCGCATCGCGCGGCAGGACGAGCAGATCGACGCGCGCACGGCGCGGCAGGTGCGGATCGACGACCTCGTCGGGATCGCGAGCGTGTACGTCGGCAAGTACGGGCCGTACGTCGAGGTGGCCGGGCCCGACGGGCCCACCAAGGCGAACCTGCCGCTCGAGGTGGTGCCGAGCGATCTCTCGGCGGACAAGATGGCGGAGCTGGTCGAGCGCTATCGCCGCAGCGAGCAGCCGCTCGGCAAGCACCCGGTGACCGGGCAGCCCGTGTACCTCAAGTCGGGCACGTACGGACCCTACGTGCAGCTCGGCGACGAGCCCGAGGAGGAGCCGGCGCCGGCGGGCAAGAAGGCCGCCAGGGGCGCCAAGAAGGAGCCGCGGGCCGACCGGCCCAAGCGCGTGAGCCTGCCGCCGGGGCTCGAGCCCAAGGCCGTCACGCTCGAGAGCGCGCTCCGCGTGCTCGAGCTGCCGCGCATGCTCGGGATGCACCCGGACACGGGCAAGGAGGTCCGCGCGGGCCTCGGACGCTTCGGTCCGTACGTGGTGCACGACGGCGACTTCCGCTCGCTCAAGAAGGAGGACGACGTCCTCGCGGTGGGCCTGCCGCGCGCGCTCGAGCTCTTCGCGCAGCCCAAGGGCGTGCGCGGACGCTCGGCGGCGACGCCGCTGCGGGTGGTGGGCGAGCACCCGGCCGACGGGCAGCCGATCCAGATGTTCAGCGGGAAGTACGGCTTCTACGTCAAGCACGGGGACCTCAACGCCACCGTCGGTCGCGCGGAGATCGATCCGGCCACGGTGACGCTCGAGCAGGCCGTCACGGCCCTGGCCGAGGCGGCCGAGCGCGGGCCGAAGAAGGGCCGGGGCCGTCGCGGCGCCGCGCGCTCCGCCGCACCGCGCGCCGCGAAGGCCGCCGCACCGAAGGCGCCCAAGGCCCCGAAGGCCAATGGAGCGCCCAAGGCCGCGAAGGCCAAGGTCGCCAAGGCCAAGCCGACCAAGAAGGCCAAGCCCGAGACGCACCCGTAGATTGCCGTCCGACAAGTAGATAGCGCGGGCGCAAACAGCGGACTCGGGGACGCGCAGGGAGGGCAGGCTCTCCGGTCACTTGACAAAAACGCAAGTCCTCAGCATGGTGGGTCCGTGAACGCCCGCGAGGCACTCACGACGGTCCGAGGGCTCGCGAGCGCCAACCGCTACATGCTGACCAGTCACGCCTACGACGAGATGATTGCAGCTGGCGCGCAGCGCGAGGAGGTGCACAGCGCCCTCGTCAACGCCCGGAGGTCGAAGCGGGACGGCGCGGGCTGGGTCGTGACTGGCCCCGATCGCGATGGGGACGAGCTCACGATGAAGGTGGTGCTCGAGGACGACATGCTGGTGATCACCGTCTGGTGAGAGGAGCGATGCGGATGCTCAAGAAGTGCCACCAGTGCGGGAGCT
>CAZQJC010000224.1:0-42529 GCA_964593795.1 uncultured Myxococcales bacterium
AAGCAGCACTCGCGCCCGCGGAGCGGGCGCAAGAAAAACACCTAGTGCCGCTCGTCGGCCCAGCTGGATTCTGCTGGGTCACGGGCAGCACTAGGTATCTCGTTTGCTCGCGCTCCGCGCTCGCGAGTGCCGCGTGCACGATGGGCGCAGGTCTTCGCCCCGAACCGAATACGGTCACACTATTGACGAGCGGCACTAGAAAAAACGAACCAACCATCCTGGCCGTTGGAAGATTTTTTCAACCCCTACATTTGGTAGGTGGGCTCCACGGGTCGTGCCGAAGCACGACCAAATGACCGCCATTGGGCATTCCGGCTAGCGGATAGGCACGCAGCGGTCAGCGGCGGATCCCCGGTCGATCAGCGTAGGGAAAAAATTCATTCTTCCTGACGCACCTGACAGAAGGTTCAAGAACGACTCTAGATCACCGAGCGTGATTCCGCCACGCGGATCGTCCATCGAAACGAAGTTGCGGGTTCGGACTCTAGCCTCCGGCGCGCTGCAGGAACAGGTTGAACGAGCTGACGAGCGTGCCGAGCTCGGCCGGCTTGAAGCGCACGTCGATGAGGCCGATCACCTCGTTGCGCTCGCCCGGCGCGAGGTTGAAGACGAGGTGGTTGCAGCAGCTGTAGACGAGGCCGAGCCCCATGCCGGCACCCGTGCGACGGAAATCGACCTTGTCGCTCGCGCCGGGGTGCGCGCACTTCGCGAGGTAGCGCAGGATCGTGTCGCGCTCGATCGAGCCGAACCAGTCCGTCACCTCGATGGCGAGGTAGCGCGCGTCGCAGGCGTAGCGCAGCCGGATGCGCTCTCGGCCCTCGAGCTTGCGCGTGCTGTCGCGCTTCTCGCTCGCGCGGTAGTGCTCGCCGCGCTCGTTCCTGGGCGCGTTGTAGAGCGCGTTCGACACGAGCTCGTCCGCCACCAGCGTGGCCAGGGAAGCGACGCGCGGCCCGAGGCCGAACTCGCGCACGTCGCGGGTGATCGTCTCGACGGCGTCGGGGCGGTCGCGCGTGTCCTCGAGCACCAGCTCGCGCGCCTCCACGCCCCAGGACATGTACTTCTCGAGGCCAAAAATATCGCGCCGCAGGAGCTTGAGCGCGGTGACCGTCAGCTCCTCCGCGAGCACGGGCATGGGGTTTCCGAGCAGGTTCGTGAGCGCCCCGTTCTCGAGCAAGCCCGGCAGCTCGGTCTGATCGTGCTCGTTCATGAGCGCGACGATGGACTCGACGCCGAGCTGTGTGGCCCTCGCCGCGAACGCCGCGCCGTCGACGTCCGCGAGCACGCGGTGATCGACCACGATGAGCGCCGGCGTGCGCTGCTCGACGAGCTTCTCGGCCTGCGCCACGTGGTCCACGGCGTCCACCGTGTGCAGCGTCGCGCCGAGGATGCGGTGGAGCACGCGCTGCGCCTTGCGGTCGGAGTGCACGATGAGGATGCCCCCGCGCTCCCCGAAGCCACCCTTCGCGCGCAATGCGGACAGCGCCATGGTCGTCTATTGTACGATCGAATGACGCTCGTCCGGCGCTTCCTCGAGAGCGGCGGCGTGGTCGGCCCGGGGGAGGCCGACGCGCTCGAGCGGCTGGCCGAGGCGTCGCCGTACCTCGGCGCCTTCCTCCTGCGCTGGCCGGAGTGGCTGGCCCAGGCGGTGGCCGAGCTGCCCCGGGAGCGCACGGCCGCGGAGCTCGCGGCGGAGCTCGAGGGCCTCGTCGAGTCAGGCTTGCCCGTCGGGGTCGCGCTGCGCCGCCTCCGGAACCGCACCTACGTGCGCCTCGGCCTCCGGGAGCTCGGCCCGTACCGGCTCGAGGAGGTCGCCCGCGAGCTGGCCGCGCTTGCCGACGTGTGTTTCCAGGCCGCCGTCGCCGAGGCGGACCGCGCCCTCTGCGAGCGCCACGGAGAGCCGCTCGAGGAGTCCGGCGCGCGAGCGCGCTTCTCGGTGGTGGCGATGGGCAAGCACGGCGCCGAGGAGCTCAACTTCTGCTCGGACGTGGACGTCCTCTACGTGTACTCGTCGGACCAGGGAAGGTGCACGGGCAGCGGCCTGACCTTGCACGAGTACTTCGTCAAGCTCGGCGAGCGCGTCACGAGGACGATCTCCGAGCCCACGGACGAGGGCTTCGTGTTCCGCGTCGACCTCCGCCTGCGGCCCGAGGGAGGCGCGGGCGCGCTCGCCAACTCGCTCGGCGCCCTCGAGTCCTACTACGAGTCCTGGGGGAGGCCGTGGGAACGCCTCGCCTGGCTCAAGGCGCGGCCCTGCGCGGGCGACCGCGCGCTCGGGGCCGCGATCCTCGCGGAGATGCGCCCGTTCTGCTACCCGCGGACGCCGCTCTTCGACGTGGTCGCGGAGATCCGCGCCCTCGACGCCAAGATCAAGGCGCAGCTCCAGCGCGGCGCCGGCGATCGCGACATCAAGCTCGGAAAGGGCGGCATCCGCGAGATCGAGTTCTTCGTACAGGCGCTGCAGCTCCTTCACGGCGGCAAGGATCCCGCGCTGCGCGAGCGCGGCACGCTGCGGGCGCTCGATCGGCTGCTGTTCGCGGGCCTCGTGTCGGCCGGCGAGCACCGGGAGCTCTCGGAGTCGTACCTCTTCCTGCGGCGGCTCGAGCACCGCATCCAGCTCGAGGACGGCCAGCAGACGCACGCGCTGCCCGAGCGGGCCGAGCGGGTCGAGGCGCTCGGGCGCCTCATGGGCTTCGGCGACGGCGCGACGTTCGGCCGCGCGCTCACGCGCCTGCGCGCGCGTGTGCACGAGGTCTACGCGACCCTCGGCGTGCCGGACGACGAGACGAGCGATCTCGCGGCGCTGGTCGCGCTCGTGCCGTTCCGCGATCGCGAGGCCGCCGACACCGAGCTCGAGCTCCTCGCGCGCAAGTCGCGGAGCCCGCTGTCGCCCGACGCCCCCGCGCAGCTCTTCCAGCTCGCTCCGGTCCTGCTCCGCGAGCTCGGCGAGTCGCCCGACCCGGACCTCGCGCTCCGGCAGCTCGTCGACTTCGCCGCGCGGGGAGGCCTCTACGGCGCGTGGCAGCTCCTCGCGGCGCACCCGCCCCTGCTCAAGCTCCTCGTGTCCCTCTTCGGCACGAGCGAGTTCCTCTCGCGCATCTTCATCGCACGGCCGGATCTGCTCGATCAGCTCCTCCTGCGCGGGGATCTGCAGCGGACCCCGGACAGCGTCGGGACCGAGATCTCCTCGCGGCTCGAGGCGGAGGACGACGTCGAGGGCGCGCTCGAGCTCCTGCGGCGCATCAAGGCCGAGCACGTCCTTCGCATCGGCCTCGGCGACGTGGCCGGGGCGCTCGATCAGGCCGAGGTGTGCGCGCAGCTCTCCATGCTGGCCGACGCGCTCATCGACGCGGCCCTCGGCGTGGTCGCCAGGGCCCAGGGCCTCGGCGCCGCGACCGGCTTCACGGTGCTCGCGCTCGGCAAGCTCGGGAGCGAGGAGCTCGACTACGCGAGCGACCTCGACCTCCTGTTCGTGCACGATCCGAGCGTCGATCCGGAGCGTGCCGCGCGGATCGGGCGGCGCCTGCTGGCCGCGCTCGGCGCCATGATGGCGGAGGGGCGCCTGTACGAGGTCGACATGCGGCTCCGGCCGAGCGGCAACCAGGGCCTGCTCGTGAGCTCGCTGCCGGCCTTCCGGGACTACCACCAGGGAAACGCGCAGCTCTGGGAGCGGCAGGTGCTCCTGCAGGCCCGGGCCGTCGGCGGAGACCGCACCCTCGGCGCGGAGGTCGAGCGCATCGCCGAGGCGGCCGCCTACGCCGAGGGCCAGCCGGAGACCTCCGCAGAGATCCTGGCCCACGAGATCGTGGCGATGCGAAAACGGATCCAGGCCGAGCTGTCGTCGGAGAGCCGCGAGCGATATGATATGAAGCTCGGGCGCGGCGGAATGCTCGACGTCGAGTTCCTCGTCCAGTACCTGCAGCTCCGGCACGGAGGGCGTGACCGCCACCTCCGCGTGCGCGGGACCTTGCCCGCGCTGGACTCGCTGCGGGCAGGTGGGTACCTCGAGGTGGAGCCGCATCGCTTGCTGCACGGTGGCTACGAGTTCCTGCGGCGGCTCAAGGGGCGGATCCGCATCGTGCACGATCGGGCGGACGTGGCCCTGCCGCGGCCCGACCTCCCCGGCGGCGCCGAGGCCCTGGCCACGCTGGCGAGGCGCATGGGCTACCGGGAGGCCGACGCGGGGCGGCGCCTCGAGGCGGACTTCCTGCGCATCCGCGAGGCCGTGCGCGCGGAGGTTGCCAGGCAGCTCCCCGGGCTCGAGGAGCCGGCATGACGCGCACGGTGCTCATCGTCGACGACGACCGCGAGGTGCAGCGGTACCTGGCGGGCCTCTTCGAGGCGCAGGGCTTCCGCGTGATCTGCGAGAAGGACGGCGACTGGGCGGTCAAGACGTTCGAGCAGCGCCCGATCGACGCGGTCCTGCTCGACATCCTCATCCCCGTCATGAGCGGGCTCGAGGTCGCCGAGGCCATCCGCAACCACCCGCGCGGCAAGACCGTGGCGATGGTGATGCTGACCGGCATCTACCGCGGCACGTCGCACCGCGCGGAGGCCATCCGGCGCTTTGGCCTGCTCGACTACCTCGACAAGCCCATCGAGGGCGCGCGCGTCGTCAAGCTCATCAAGGACCACTTCGCGAAGGTCGAGGCCGAGGAGGCCGCGGCGCCGCGGCAGCCGACCGCGCCGCCCGCGCGCGTCAGCTCCGAGCCACCGATGCGCGAGCTGACGGACGCGCCGCTGCAGGAGATGCGACCGTCCCAGGCGCCCGATCCCGAGCAGAGCCGCGAGCGCCGCGAGGTCGAGCGCGCCACCAAGCAACTCGGCACGCACGGCGGGACGGGTGAGTTCCGAGGCACCCTGCGGCGCGTCGCGTTCCCGCGCCTCTTGCACCGGCTCTACCGCCTGCGCGCCTCGGGGGCGCTCTTCCTGCTGCGCGGTGACGTCAAGAAGATCGTCTACTTCAAGGACGGACATCCCACGTACATCAAGTCGAACCAGCTCTCGGAGTCGCTCGGCGCGGTGCTGGTGCGCGAGCGCCTGATCTCCGAGAAGGAGCGCAGCGAGTCGGTCAAGCGCATGATCGCCGAGAAGCGGCGGCACGGCGCGATCCTGATCGAGATGGGGGTCATCTCGCCGCACAACCTCAAGTACGGCCTCGAGGTGCAGCTCGAGACGAAGCTCTACGACGTCTTCGGCTGGACCGAGGGCGAGTACCAGTTCAAGGAGGGCGGCAAGCTGCCCGAGGAGTCGGTCTCGCTCGAGCAGTCGAACGCGAGCATCATCCTCGAGGGTGTCCGGCGCAGCTACGACGTCGAGCGCCTCGAGCAGGCGCTCGCGGGCGTGATGGGTCAGTACGCCGCCAAGGCGCAGAGCCCGGAGCTGGCGTACCAGGAGGTGGGCCTGTCGGAGGCGGAGCGGTTGTTCCTGGCGCGCCTCGACGGCCGGCGCACCGTCGCCGAGGTCGCCCAGCGGCTGCCCGACCGGCAGCAGGCGCTGTCGCTCGTGTACGCCCTCCTCTGCGCGGGCATGCTCGAGGCGCGCGGCGAGCCCGCCGCCGGCGGCCCGCCTCCCCTGCCTCCCGACCTCGTCGACCGTGAGACCGAGCGGCCGAGCCGCGAGGCGATCACCGCGTCGGTGCTGAGCGCGCGCGGGCGCGACCACTTCGCCCTCTTCGGGGTCGGCCGCGGTGCCTCGGGCCCGGAGGTCGAGCGCGCATACGCGCAGCTCGCACGCGCCCACCACCCCGACCGCTTCCGGGACCAGAACGACGACGTGCGCATGATGGCGGCCGAGCTGTTCGAGCGCTACCGCGAGGCGCACGCGACGCTCCTCGATCCGGAGGCGCGGGCGCGCTACCTCGCGACCCTGCCGGCGACGGACGCGGGGGCAGACGATCCGGCGGCGCGCTCGATGGCGGCCGATCGGCTCTACAAGCTCGGGGAGGCCGCGCTCAAGCGGCGCGACTTCGAGGAGGCCGAGAGCGCGTTCCGGCGGGCCAGCGAGCTCCAGCCCGGCGTCGCCGAATACCACGCCTACCTCGGCTGGACGCTGTTCTGCGCGGGCGGGCGCGGCGCGAGCCACGAGCAGGCGGCGCTCGCCGAGCTGGGCAAGGCGGTCGAGCTGTCGCCGAGGCTCGATCGCGCGCACCTGCTGCTCGGGTACCTGCACCGCGAGCGCGGCCGCCGCGCCGAGGCAGAGCGGCGCTTCGAGGAAGCCCTGCGCGCGAACCCCGACTGCCAGGAGGCCGTCATCGCCTTGAAGGAGCTGAGGGAAAACTAGCGACAGATCCGGGCCAACAAGGAACAGAGCAATAGATCAACAGAGCAACGACGGATCACGGAATGCAGGCTCTGCGTCCGATCATTCCTCGGTTCTTCGTTGCCCTGTTGCCTGTTGATCTATTCCTTGTTCACGCCGCTCCGTTTCACTTCTTCCCGAGCCGGAAGTCCCCCGAGTAGGTGCTCACGTCGATGATCCCCTCGGCCTTGCCGTAGCGCGCCTCGAGGCGCTTGCCGGCGCCAGGGCGGTCGCGGGCCTGGGGCTTGTCGAGGCCGAGGCGATCCACGAGGTCGCCGCTCTGGCTCACGGCGCGCAGCTCGAAGCTGCTCTTGCCGTCGAGCATGATCTCCACGTCGCCCGAGACGGCGGCGGCGTCGAGGCGGCAGCCGCGCGCGCAGGTCCCGCGCCACTCGACCTTGCCGCTCGTGGTCTCGAGCGAGACGCGCTGGTCGCTCCGCGTGCCCACGACGCGCGCCGATCCCGACACGGTGCGCACCCGGGTCTCTCCCGTGGCCTTGTCGATGCGCACGTCGCCCGAGACGCTCTTGACCTGCACCTGCGTCGCGGCGTCCACGGAGACGTCGCCCGAGACGGTCTTGACCATCACCTCGCCGTAGCTGCCACGCACGAGCACGTCACCCGAGAGCGACTGCAGCTCGAGCCCGCTGCCGCCCGGTACCTCGACGTCGACGGAGCCGTGATGGCGCGCGCCGCTCGGCAGCTCCACCTCGACGCGATCGCCGTGCTGCTCGACGCGGACGGGGCCCTCACCATCCCAGCAGGCCACCGTGACGCGCCCCGCCGGGCCGGTCACGACGCGGATGTCGGCCGACATCGTGCGCAATCGGAGCGTGATCGCGCCGCGAACGGACGCGGTCGCCTTCGAGGGCCCCCCTTCGCCCGACGGGCGCGGGGTCGCGAAGGAGATGTGCGGCCGCGGCGGGTGCGGCGGCACGGGCGGCGTGGCAGCCACCGGCGGCACCGGAGGCACGGACGGCGTCTGGGCCAGCGCCGGCCCTGCCAGCGACACGACCACCAGCACCTGCAGCGAACGAGAGACCACGCGATTCATGGGGCATCCTCCGGGAGCTCGATGACGACGCTCTGCAGCGAGCGCAGGTAGCCGGTGTAGCCGTCGAGCACGACGGCGCGTTCCTCGATCGACCCGCCTCGCGCTCCGGGCGGCCAGGGCAGGCCGGCGCGCCCCTTGGCGAGCGTCGCGTCGAGCGTCTGGCCGAGCACGGGATCGAGCCCGGGCCGGCGCCTGAGGTACTGCAGCTCCAGCATCGCGATCGCGCGGCCGAGGTCGGTCTCCGCGCGATCCAGCGCGCCTTCCGCCCGATCGGCGCGCTCCTCGACGCGCCGGGCCTCGAGCGGGCGTGTGCCCGCATCCGCCCGCAGCGAGACCGGGCCAGGGCGGACTGAGAGCGAGAGGACGAGCGCCGCTGCGGCCGCCGTGACCGCGAGGGCCAGCGCGTGGAGCCGCGGCCTGCGCGCCGCCGGCGCGATCCGACGCTCGACCCCGCGCCAGAGCGCGTCCGCGCTCGGCTCCTGCCGCCGCCGGCGGAGGAACCGCGCACGCTCCTCGCGCAGCAGGGCGAGCTCCTCCTGGCACGTCGCGCAGCTCGCCACGTGGGCGCGCGCCCGGGCGAGCGCGTCCCCATCGAGCTCGCCGAGCGCGAGCGCCTCGAGCTCCTCGGTCGGGCAGGTCATCGTCGTCCCTCCCTGGGCGCATGGGCGGCGCCCGTCCCGAGGTGCTCGCCGAGGCGCGCCCGCAGCTCCAGCCGGGCCCGATGGATCTCGTTCTTCACCTTCGGCAGCGACCAGTCGAGGACGCTGGCGATCTCCTCGTAGGGAAGCTCGTGATCGACGCGCAGCAGCAGCGCCGCCCGCCGCTCCTCGGAGAGGGTGAGGAGCGCCGCCGCGAGCGCCGCGTCGGCCTGGCGCCCCGCGAGCGCGCGCTCCGGGTCCGGGCGGCCATCCGCCATCGTCTCGGCCAGCTCGGGCGGCGCCACGCGCCGGAGCCGACGCCCCTCCTCGAGGGCCACACGGCGCGCGATCCCGAGCAGGAAGCCGATCAGGCGGTCCCCGTCTCGCAGGGCCCCGAGCCGAGCGTGCGCCCGGACGAACGTCTCCTGGGTCGCCTCGTCGGCCGCCGCGATGCCGGGGCAGAGGTCCCGCAGGAACCGCCGGACCGCCGGCGCGTGCCGGTCGAACAGGGCGCGGAACGCCCGTGCGTCGCCGGAGATGGCGCGCTCGACGAGCTGGCGTTCGGTGGGCCCGGCCGTCACGTTCACGAGCGGCCAAGGGAGCACCCCTTGCCGTGTCACGGAGGGTAGTGCGGGAAGAGTGGCCCTGGTTTCAGGGAAAGCGACGTGAACAAGGAACAGAGCAACGAGGCAACAGGCAACAGGCAGGACCGAATGCTGCAGAGCCAGGCTCGGGCATTCCCGGTTCCCTGTTGCTCTGTTGATCTACTGCTCTGTTTTCCTTGTTCCCCCCGGGTTCCGGAGGGGTTTCGTTGGCGCTACACTTGGGCGGCGGCGCGCTTCGGGGGGGCCTTGCCCCCGCCGGGGCGGCGGGCGGCCTGGCTGGCGGCCATCTTGTTGTGCAGCCAGATGAGGGCCGGCGAGGCGATGAAGATCGAGGAGTAGGCGCCGATCACGGTGCCTACGGTCATCGCGAAGCCGAAGTCCGCGATGACGCCCTTGCCGAAGAGCCACATGGCCGCCGACGAGATGAACACCGTCGCCGACGTCAGCACGGTGCGCGACATCGTCTCGTTGATCGACTCGTTGACCACCTGCTCGAACTTCTTGTCGCGCGCGCGGGCCGCGTTCTCGCGGATGCGGTCGAACACGACGATCGTGTCGTTCATGGAGTAGCCGATGATCGTGAGGATCGCGGCCAGCGTCGTCAGCGAGAACTCACGGTAGGTGAGCTCGTAGGCGAGCACGGTGATGAGCGCGTCGTGGAGGAGCGCGATCACCGTGCCGGGGCCGTAGCGGAAGTCGAACCGCACCGCCACGTACACCATGATGAGGAGGATGGCGTAGAGGAGCGAGCGCATGCCGTCGTCGCGGAGCTGCTTGCCGGCCTTGGCCCCCACGGTCTCGACCGACGGCACCTGCGAGATGATGTCGGCGCCGAGCTTGGCCTTGATGGCGTCGGTGACGCCCTTCTCGACACCCGAGAGCGTGATCTCCCAGGCGTGGTCCTCGGCGCGGCCGAACTTGCGGACGAGCAGCGTCTCGACGCCCGCGCCCTTGATGGCGCCGGCGAGCTCGGCCTCCGCCACGTCCTTCTCGAACTTGAGGTCGACCTTGTCCGAGCCCTCCTTGAAGCCGAACCGCTTGAGCGACACGCCCGCGACGGTGCCGAGCGCCTTCTCGAGGTTCTTGGCCCGCTCGGGGGACAGCGTCGTCACCTGCGGCAGGCGCACGAGGTAGGCCTTCTTGCCCTCACCGCCGAACGCGACGACGTCGGCGCCGTGGTAGCCGCTCGACTCGACGGCCTCGCGGAGCGGCCCCGGCTCCACCTCTCGGGCGAGCTCGACGCGCATCTCGGTGCCGCCACGGAAGTCGATGCCCCAGTTGAGCGGCGCACCGCGCAGCTTCCAGTTGATCGGGATCATCAGGAAGGTGATCGACACGAGGACGATCGAGATGCCGACCCAGAGCCTGTTCTTGCCAACGAAGTCCCAGCGATCGTTGCTGGGGTGAAAGGCCTCGGTGAACGTCTGGGCGCTCGCCGGGGCCGGTGCAGTCTTCTGCTTGTCCTTCGACATCACGCGCCTCAGATGCTCAGCCGCTGGATCTGATGCTTGCGGTTCACGAGGAGCTCGAAGAACGCGCGCGACACCCAGACCGAGGTGAAGAGGTTGGCGGCGATGCCCACCATGAGCGTCACCGCGAAGCCCCGGATCGGGCCGGAGCCGTACGAGTAGAGGACGACGCCCGCCACGAAGTTGGTGACGTGGGCGTCGACCACCGTCCAGAACGCGTGATCGAAGCCGGCGTCCACGGCGGAGCGCGCCGACTTGCCGAGCCGCAGCTCCTCTCGGATGCGCTCGTAGATGATGATGTTCGAGTCCACGGCCATGCCGACCGTGAGGCCGAGGCCCGCGATGCCGGGCAGCGTCAGCGACGCCTCGAGGCCCGCCAGGATGGCGCTCATGTAGAGGATGTTGAGCAGCATCGCGATGATCGAGATGAAGCCCGAGAGCTTGTAGTAGAAGAGCATCAGCGCGACGACCACGAGGCCGCCGATGCCGATCGAGAGCTTGGCGCTCGCGATGGCGTCCTTGCCGAGCGTCGGGCCGACCTGCGTCTCGAAGGTCTTGGTGAGCGGCGCCGGGAGCGCGCCGGCCTTGAGCACGGCGGCGAGGTCACGCGCCTCGGCCTGCCGCTGCACGGGGTCGCCGAAGCCGCCGAGGGTGATGCGGCCGTGCTGGCCGATCTTCGACTCGATGACGGGCGCCGAGTTGATGCGCCCGTCGAGGATGATCGCCATCTTGCGGTCGATGTTCTCGCTGGTGGCCTTCTCGAAGATCGCGGTGCCCTCGCGGTCCCACGAGAAGAGCACCTCGGGCTGGCCGTTCTGGGCGTCCCAGCCCCAGTTGGCGTCCGAGAGGTACTCGCCGGTGATCATCGCGCGGCGCTTGAGCAGGTAGGCGTGCCAGACCGTCTTGGACTTGGCGTCCTCGTCGCGGTTCGCGACCTCCTCGAACCCGACCTCGAGGTCGGCGGGGGGCCGCTTGTCGGCCGGCAGGCCCTCGAAGAACTTCTCGAGCACGTCCTTGGCCGGTCCCTTGACGAAGCTCATCGAGTGCTGCGAGCCGGTGTTCTTGCCGGTCCAGCTCGTCGTGTCGACCGCGATGCCCGACTCCTTCGGGATGACGTCCGCGATGCGGCGGAAGTAGTCGCTCTGCTCGTCGACGATCTTGAACTCGAGCTGCGCCGTCTTGCCGATGAGGGCCTTGACGCGCTCGGTCTCTTCCTTCTTGAGGCCGGGCAGCTCGACGACGAGGTCGGTGCCCTTCGAGATGATGGTCGGCTCGGAGACGCCGAGCTTGTCGACGCGGCCCCGGATGGTCTCGATGCCCTGGCGCATGGCCGAGTCGCGGATGTCGGCGATGTACTTGTCATCGACCGTGAAGCGAATCGTGCCGGCGGCGGCGTCGCGGCCGATCTCGTTGAGCTGCTCGCGGTTCGGCTTGAGGAAGTCGTTCGTGACCTTGGCCAGCTCCGCGGGCTTGACCTTGAGCACGATGTCCGAGTTGTTCTCGCGCACCGCCTGCGCGCCCTCGAGCTTGAGCTCCTTCCTCATGCGGTCTTCGAGGTCGGTCGAGATCTTGTCGGCCTTGTCGGAGACCGCCTTCTCGACGTTGACCTCGTAGACGAGGTGCAGCCCGCCCTGGATGTCGAGGCCGGGCTGGATGCGCTTTCGCAGGTGCTCCTTCATCCAGGCCGGCTGGCTCTCGACCGGGATGAGGCTCGGGATCAGGAAAATCGCGGCCACCAGCGTGACCACGACGACGGACAGCGTCTTCCAGAGAAGGACCTTGTTCATGTTCGGGATCCGTTCGGTTACGACTTCTCGGCGGCGGCGGGCTTGTCGGCCTCGACGGCCTTGGGCGCCGGGGGCTTGCCGGTGACGGCGCTGCGCACCACGCGCAGCTTGAGCCGGTTGTCCTTGTCGCCGACCTCGAGCGTGAGCACGTCGTCGGCGATGGCGACGATCTTGCCGATGATGCCGCCCTGCGTGAGCACCTCGTCGCCCTTCTTGAGCTGCGTGAGCCAGGCGTTGTGCTCCTTCTGCTTCTTCTGCTGCGGCCGGATCAGCATGAAGTAGAAGACACCGAACATCAGGATGAGCGGCAGGAACATGCCGAGCGGGCTCTGCTGAGCCTGCGGCGATGCCGGCGCCGCCTGGGCGAGAAGGAGCGTGAGGGCTTGCATTGGAAACCTCCGAAACGGCGAAAGGCCCGCAGGGGCTTGGCCGAGCGAGGGTTCTTAGCAGGGGAAGGGGGCGGGATCAAAGGAAAAGGGGGGAGGGGAAACCCGGGATTTCCTTGGGACCAGAGGCGGAACAGGCGACAGGCGACAGGCGACAGGCGACGGGCGACGGGCGATGGCGGCCCGCCAGTGCCTTTCGTGGGCTTGGATTCGACTGTATAGGTAAGCGGATGCGGTCCTTGCCCTTGCTTGCGGAGTCTCCGCCCGTGGGAAGCGGCGTGCGAGCGGCGCCGACCGCGAGCGAGTGGTCGGACTGGCGCTGGCAGCTCCGCAACATGATCGACGGGCCGGCGGAGATCGCGGCGCGGATCCGGCTGTCGGACGAGGAGAAGGCGGGGCTCTCCGCCGCGGGGGGGCTCTTCCGCGTGGGCATCACGCCGTACTACTTCTCGCTCATCGACCCGGAGCGCCCGTCCTGCCCGGTGCGCATGCAGATGATCCCGCGCGCGGCGGAGCTGCACACGACCGCGGGCGAGTACGAGGATCCCCTCGGCGAGGACGCGGCGATGCCCGTGCCGGGCCTCGTGCACCGCTACCCGGACCGCGTGCTGTTCCTGGTCGTCAACCGGTGCGCCGTCTATTGCCGGCACTGCAACCGCCGGCGCATGGTGGGCGGTGACGAGGGGGCGATCACCGAGGCGGACCTGCGGGGCGCGCTCGGCTACATCCGCGGCAACCGGCAGATCAAGGACGTGCTCATCTCGGGCGGCGACCCGCTGTGCCTGTCGACGGGCAAGCTCGACCGGATCCTGGGCGAGCTGCGCCGGATCCCGCACCTCGACATCATCCGGCTCGGCACGCGCGTGCCGGTGTGCCTGCCCATGCGCATCGACGCCGAGCTGTGCGCGATGCTGCGAAAGCACCACCCGCTCTACATCAACACGCACTTCAACCACCCCAAGGAGCTGACGCCCGAGGCGAGGCGCGGGCTCGAGATGCTCGCGGACGCGGGCATCCCGCTCGGCAACCAGTGCGTGCTCCTGCGGGGCGTCAACTCGTCCGCGCGCGTCATCCGCGCGCTCGTGCGCGAGCTCCTCAAGGTCCGCGTGCGGCCGTACTACCTCTTCCAGGGCGACCCGGTGACGGGCACGGACCACCTGCGCACGCCGGTCGCCAAGGGCATCGAGATCGTGCAGCAGCTCCGCGGCTGGGTGAGCGGAATGGCGATCCCGCACCTCGTCATCGACGCGCCGGGCGGCGGCGGCAAGCTCCCGATCCTGCCGTCGTACGTGCTCGGCGAGCAGGACGGCCGCTACACCGTGCGCAACTACCGCGGACAGACGTTCGAGTACGTCGATCCGATCGACACCGACTGCACGGTCCCCTACGACGACGTGTGGTTCGCTGGCCAGGACGACTGATGCCCCTCGCGCCCGCGCCCCGGACCTGATCGATGCCCCCCGTCTCCCGCGCCGTCTACGTCGTGGTCGCCGACTCGGAGCCGTTGCTCGAGGCGCGCCGCGGGCTCGCGGAGACGCACCCCGACCGGATCGTCGCGGGCCTCGACCTCGCGAGGGCGGCCGCGGGCGCGGCCCGTGCGGCGGTGCTCGTGCGCGCCGACTGGGACGCCGCCGCGCGCGCGCTGCGGCGAGCCCTGCCCGCCGAGGTGCCCGTGGTGCGCGTGCCCGCGGTGGTCGGCTGCGACGACGCGGACGCGATCGAGCGGCGCCACGCGCAGCCGTTCGAGGCGGTCGCGGCCGTGCCGGTCGAGGCCGTGGCGATCGGCGAGCCGCTCGTCGAGGTGCGCGGCGCGGTGACCCGGCCGGGCGTGTACGCGCGCGCGGCGAGCGTGGCCGATCAGGTGGCGGCGGCGGGCGGCGCGACGGAGTCCGCGTGGGTCGCGATGGCGGGGGGCGCGGCGGGCGGCCGGCTCACGTATGCGGATGAGCAGATGAATGCACGCGCGCTGGTGGTGCTCCCGGTCGAGCACGGCGTGGTGCGACGCGCGCTCCTGTCGGCGGAGGATGCGAGGAGGCGGGCGGCCGCGGTGTGCTCGCGCTGCGGGATCTGCACGGAGCTCTGCCCGCGGGCGCTCGAGGGCGCGCCGCTCGCGCCGCACCTTGGCCTCGGCAAGGACGCGTGCTCCGGCTGCGGCGTGTGCGCCGCGGTGTGTCCGATCGCGCTCGATCCGCGCCTCTTGCTGGCGGGCCCGGCGCCCGCGCGCGCGCCGCACCCCGAGCGCGCGGCGCGGGGCCTCGCCGTCTCGCGCCTCGGCGAGCTGCTCGACCTCGCGCGCTACGCCTGAGCTCTCAGGATTCGTCACATCTCGGAGGAAGAGAACGCCAGGGCCGCCAGGCTCGCCAGCCGGACATCGCCTGGCTGTCGCGGCGAGTAGCCGGCGGCCGTGCAGGGAACGAGGCCGACCGTGCGCAGCGGCAGCCACCAGCCGGGCTGGCGCGGCCCTGGCGTTCTCCTTCCGTGGCCCGGCGGAGACATATCCGCTCATGCGGATATGTAGACCCATGAGATGCCTGAGCTACGATCGACGCATGAAGGCGGTCATGTGGGTCGTGCTGCTCGGGGCGCTCGGCGGCGGCGGCGCGTGGGGGTGGGCGAAGTTCGACCTCGCCGGGCGCGTCGCTGCGTTCGGCGAGCGCCTCTCCGCCATCGGCGCGCGGCGCGACGGGCGCGTGCTCTCGGAGGCGGACGTCAAGCCGCTGGTGGTCGAGGCGGCGACGGCGGCGGGGCTCGAGGCGGACGAGGTCGAGGTGTCGATCCAGACCACGAGCGCCGCGAGCGGCAACAGCCTGCCCGCGCGCGTCGGCAAGCAGGTCGAGGCCATCGGCAAGGAGCGCGCGGACGAGGGCGGCACGCCGGGCACGGGGGTCAGCGTCAAGATGGAGCTCCGTCAGACGCGCGTCGAGATCAAGGCGCAGCTCCACGGCAAGGCGCTGTTCGTGACGCTGGATCAGCCGTACGCGTATCACTTCACGCTCAGCGGGGGGTGAGGCGGAGACAGACGAGCACGAGCACGAGCACGAGCACGGCCGGAGGCGTCGAGGTCGCGCTCGGGGACGAGCGGCGGGCGCGGCTCAAGGCGTGCTGGCGGAGAGGGCGGCGCGGGTGGCGCGGGTGGCGCGCGCGCCGAACGTGCACAGCACCACGCGCGCGGGACGCGCGTTCTGCGACAGGAACGCGATGACCGTGTTCACGGCGATGGCCTGCGCGTCCTCGAGCGGGTAACCATAGACGCCGGTCGAGATGGCGGGGAATGCGATCGACGCCAGGCACGCATCCCGCGCGAGCACCAGGCTCTCGCGGTACGCGCTCGCGAGCAGCTCCGCCTCGCCGTGCGTGCCGCCGTCCCAGACCGGCCCCACCGCGTGGATGACGTGGCGCGCGCGCAGGCGGTAACCGCCGGTCATGCGCGCCTGCCCCGGCGGGCAGCGGCCGAGCGTCCGGCACTCGGCGAGGAGCTGCGGCCCGGCCGCGCTGTGTACGGCCCCGTCGACGCCGCCTCCGCCGGAGAGCGCGGCGTTCGCGGCGGTCACCACGGCGTCCACGTCGAGGCGCGTGATGTCGCCCTCGATGACCTCGATGCGTTCTTCCACCCGGCCGGCCACGCTCCGATGGTAGCGCCGCGCGGAGGCGGTGGCCGCACAGTGGTCGCAACTCCGCATGCTCCTTGGATTTGCGTGCGGCACGCCGGTGCTTATCTTCTTGGCATGTTCCGGCCCTATCGAATCGGACGGCTCCTCGGCTTCCCCATCGAGGTGAACCCGTCGTTCCTGCTGTTGCTCGCGTTCGTGCTGCTCTTCAGCGGCGGCCTTGCGGGCGTGTACTTCGTGCTCCTCGGCTTCGCCTCGGTGCTCCTGCACGAGCTCGGGCACGCGCTCGTCGCGCGCCACCTCGGCGTCCGCATCGCGGGCATCGAGCTGCGGTTCCTCGGCGGTGTCGCCAAGATGATCGACGCGCCGCGCACGCCCGGCGACGAGGTCGCCATCGCGGCCGCGGGCCCCGCGGTCTCGTTCGCGCTCGCGGGCCTCGCGCTCGTCGGCGCCACGCTCACGGACCTCGAGGTCTTCCATGCGCTCACGTGGGTGAACGTCGCGATCGGCGTCTTCAACCTCACGCCGGCCCTGCCGATGGACGGCGGGCGTATCCTGCGCGCGCTCCTCGCGATGCGCATGAGCCACACGAGGGCGACGGCGATCGCGGTCAAGGTCTCACGCGTGTTCGCGGTGGTGTTCGGCGTCCTCGGCCTCGTGTTCGGCCGCGTGTACTTCGTCATCCTCGCAGTGATGCTGTGGTCGATGGGCTCGGCGGAGCAGGCGATGGCGCGGCTGCGCGCGCAGCGCGGGCCGGAGCCCGGCCCCGCGTGGCCCGACGACCCGGACGCCTTCGGACCGGGCCGGCCCATCTGGGTGGTCGTCCGCCGGTTCTGATTGGTTCAGGGGCGCCTCGACCGTCCATGACGGCGAGGCCAGCGACGGCCAACGGTGATAGCGTGGGAGGGTGAGCGTGCTCGAGCGCATCCGTCGCCTGCTGCAGCGCGGCCGCGACCTCGATGGGTCGACCGACGCCCTGCTCGACGAGATGGCGCAGGCGGCCCGCTCGGCGCGCGCGGACGAGGGGCGCCTGCGCGAGGAGGTGCGGCGGATCGACGAGGAGCTCGTGCGCCTCGAGGACGGCCGGCGCAAGGCGCGGGAGCGCGCGGCCTCGGACGATCCGTGGCAGGTGCGGCTCGGGCAGCTCGAGGTGAGCGAGATCGAGCAGCGCGCCGGGGAGCTCGCCAGGAAGCGTGAGGCCGCGAGCGGGACCGCGAGCGAGCTCGGCGACGCGGCGATGGTGCTCGAGAAGCGCGCGGCGCAGCTCGACGCGCGAAGGCGCAAGCCGACGCCGACCCCGAGACCCGACGACGTCATCGACGCGGGCCTCGCCACGCGCCTGTCGGGCCTTCACGACGACCTGCTCGTGGTGGAGGCGGTGGCGGAGGTCGAGGCGACGCTCGAGGCCGAGGTGTCCACGGAGACCGAGGCGGACCTGCGCGACCTCGAGCGCAAGCGCACCGTCGAGGAAGCCCTCGAGGCCCTCAAGCGCAAGCACCGCTAGTACCTCGCCACAGTGAAGATGATGGGTTCGAGCTCTGGAGGAACGCTGTGGCGGGGTACTACGTGGCGGGCCGCCGGGCCGCCCCAAGGCACGCCACAGGGACCCGCGCAGCCCGGAGGGCGGAGCGGGAGAAAAACAGCTGGTACCTCGCCCCGCCACCTCCCGCCAACCGATCAAAACCCCTGTGGCGAGGTACTAGTTCGAACCCACATCAAGTCCGAAGCCGCTACTCGTGCTCGACGGCGCGGACGGGGAGGTCGGGCTCCTCGGGGCGGGGCGCGGGCTCGCCGCCCTCGAAGCCGCGGCTGACGTCGAAGGTGAGGGTCGCGGTCTTGCCGCCCTCGACGTGGAGGGTCTGGCGGTAGACGCGGGTCTCGGCGCCGAGCGGCGCGGGCAGCGTGACCTCGACGTGGTAGAGGCCGGCGGCAAGGTGCAGGAGGCGGAAGCCGCCCTGGTCGTCGGTGACGGCGCCGCGCGCCGGGCGCGCGGGGCGCCTGGCGGTGGCGCGCCAGGCGAGGACGAGGCGCTCGTCGGCGGGGCGCCCCCCGTCGATCACGCGCCCGGTGACGGTGCCGCCCGGCAGGAGGGGAAGGACGAGCTGCGCGGCGTCCCCTGTGGGGCCGACGGCGACCGGCGCGGAGTCGCCCTGACGCTCCTGCGTCGCGGTGACGACGAGCGCGGCCGCCTTCGGGGCGACGAGCGAGAAGCGCCCGTCCTCGCCGGTCTTGCCCTCGAGCGCGTACTCCCCGCCGACCACGACGCGCACGGAGGCCTCGGGCACCGGCTGGCGGCCCTCGCCCGTCACCAGGCCGCTGACCTTGCGGCCCGGTGAGATCACGATCTTGCCGGCGTCGGTCTCGCGCCCCTCCTCGACCTGCACCCCGTCGAGGAAGGCTTCGGCGAAGCCCGGCCCGCCGGCGACGAGGTGGTACGCGCGCGCCGGCAGGTGCTCGAGGCGGAAGCGGCCGTCGGGTCCGACGGCGACGGTCGAGAGCGACATCGGGTCGCTCACCACGACGCCGGTCGGGCGGCCGCCGCCCTCGACCTCGACGCGGCCCACGATCGAGCCGTCGTCCGGGAGGCGCAGGGACAGCGTGTCGCCGGCGCGCCCCTCGGCGGTGGCCTCGCGGACGAGGAAGTCGCCGTCCTGGGGGCGCAGCGCCGAGAGGAAGTAGAGCTCGCCGGGCGCGAGGCCGGTCGCGCGGAAGCGCCCGTCGGGACCGCCGCTCTCGACGCTCGGGTGGCGCGAGGGCCTGGCCGTGCCGCCACGCTCCACGCACGTCACGATCACGTCCGGCACGGGGCTGCCGCGCGCGTCCACGACGGTGCCCGTGATGACGCCCGCGTGGGCGAGCGTGAGGATGACCCGCTCGTGCTGGGGAGCCGGCGTGGAGAGGTCGATGGCGTGGCGTGGGCTGCGCGCGTCCTCGGAGCGGGCGACGAGCTCGAGCGGCGCGGGGGGCAGGCCCGTCGCCTCGAAGCGCCCCGTGCCGTCCGCCTGCACGATCTTGGCGACGAACTCGGCGGCCTGCCAGCGAACCTCCACGAGGGCCCCAGGCACCGGGCGATCGCGCTCGGCCACCACGACGCCGGAGATGCGCGCGCCGCCGTGCATGACGATCGACAGCGGACCGGTCGCGCCGGTCTTCTCGGCGAAGATGGGCTCGGTGACCGTCGTCTCGAGCGCGGGGTGCTGCGCGACGAGCACCCAGATGCCTGGCTCGAGCCCGAGACGGAAGGTGCCGTCGGCCGCGGTGTGCGAGCCGATGCCGCGCAGCTTCATGGTGTGCACGTCGGCGCGACCGTACTCGCGCGCCTTCTTCTCCTCGTCCTCGGCGAAGACGCCCGGGCGATAGGGCACCACCTCGAGGATCGCGCCCTCGACGGGCTGGCCGCGGTCATCGGTGACGCGACCGGTCACCTCGTGGCCGGGCACGAGCTCGAAGCGCGCGCGCCAGACGTCGCCCGCGCGATCGCCGAAGCCCGGCCCGCGCCAGAAGTCGGCGAAGCCTGCGGCCGAGATGCGCAGCTCGTGGCCGATGAGGCTCACGCCGTCGAACGCGACGCGGCCGTGCTCGTCGGTCTTGCCGCGGTGCACGCCCGCGCCCTTCCACATCGAGGTCATCGCGAGCTCGACGTCGGCGGCGACCACGGGGCGCTGATCGCGCGCGCTCACCACCTCGAGCTCGACGCGCAGGCCGCGGTAGAGGCGGACGACGAGGGGCGAGGTCGCCGGGAGCTGGGCGCGCACCGGGCCGCCCACGCGCGCACCGTGACGCGCGTCGACGGTGTAGTCGCCTGGCGGGAGGCGCTGGAACAGGAATCGGCCGTCGTCGCCGCTGCGCGCGACGCGCCGGGGCTGCGCGAGGACGACCTCCGCGCCGGCGACCGGTGCGCCCGCGGAGTCGACGACGCGGCCGGCCAGATCGAGCTCGGGCAGCGCGGGACGCAGGCCTCGCCGGAGCGCCTCGATGCGGCGCCAGCGCAGGTCGGCGTCCACTGCGGGACGCCCGGCACCGGCCGGCTCCGTGCGCTTGGAGACGTCCGTCGCGGGGAGCGCAGGATCGGTGCGACGCGCGCGGAGGAACAGGAGGAAGCAGGCGAGGAGGGCGAGCCCGAGGAGCGCCAGCGCGAGCCGCCGGCGCGTCATCGCGGGCGAGCGCCCGTCAGCTGACCCAGGCCCAGACCGACTGCGCCGCCGACTTCACGTACTGCACCGCGTTGTTGAAGTGGTACTGGACCATCGACTTCGCGGCGTGGTTGAGGCCGCGCGAGCCGGTCAGGCAGTTGTAGTGGGCCGACGCCTTCGAGTAGCCGGAGCACACGTAGTCGCGGATGCACGCGTCGTGATTCTGGCACGCCGTGGTGACCTTCGTGCCGAAGGTCGTGGAGCAGCCGGGGCCGCAGCGACCGAAGCAGGCGTTGTTGTACGAGGCGCACGAGAAACCCGCGTAGTCGTCCTCGCGGCTCTCCTGCTGGTACTTGTAGCTGCCGGAGGTGGAGCCGCCGTAGACCGCCGAAGCGTCGCGACCGGCCAGGCTGAACGACAGGGCGATGAGGAGGCCGACGAACAGTCTGGAATGGCGCATGCCCCTGGGTACAGCAATGGCCGGGCCACTCCTAAGCCACCGATATTGCTTCTACGTGCAGAATCCGCCGTGCCCAGTGTCTAGAAAATGAGCACTTTGCGATGTCGCTGGCAGAAGCTGCCGAGCGTCGGCGATTCGGCTGTGTCAGGGCCGCAGGTGCTCGAGCATCCAGTCGAGGGTGTCGCGCTCGGCGAGCTGGGGGATGGTCAGGGCGCCGAGGGCGGTGCCGGTGTGGGTTCCTCCGGGCACGACGCGGTATTCGAGGTTCACGCCGCGGCTTCGCAGCGAGGCGACGTAGGCGTCCGTGCCGGCCTGCGGAACCGTCACGTCGGCGGTGCCCTGGACGAGGAGGATGGGCGCGCCGCCTGCGCGCGGCAGCGGCTCCGAGGCCTCGAACACCCGGGCCCAGTCGGCGGGCCACGCGTCGTCGCGCGCGTACGCGAGGAACGTGTCCGAGAGGACCATCGCGGGATCGGCGGGGAAGCGCGTGTAGAGCGCGCCGTCAGCGCCGCTCTGCGGCTCGATGGTGCACTCGCCCTCGAGCCACGTCGGCGCGTCGGTGACGAAGGTGCCGCGGAAGATCTGCCCGCCCGAGAGCGAGTAGTACCGCTGCCAGGAGTAGAGCCGCATCGCGACGTAGGCGCCGAAGCCCGTGCCCGCGCGCCCGATCGCGGTCGTCCCCGCGCGCAGGCCGGAGGCGGGCGCCACGGCGACGTAGCCGCGGACCTCGAGGCGTGGCGCGTAGAGCGGCTGCTCCGCCGCCGCGGCCATCGTGGAGTGACCGCCCTGCGAGAGGCCCACGATGATCGCGCGGCGAGCCACCGGCTGGCCGATGCCCTGCGCGAGCGCGAACGCGGCGCGCACGCCGTCGAGCGCGGCGCGACCGGCCGGCGGGGCCGCGAGGTACACGCCGCTCGGCGGGGCGCCGTAGCTCGGGGCGTCCGGCGCGAGGACGAGGATGCCGTGCGTGGCGGCCGGCGCGACGACCACCGCGGCGAGCACGCCCCCCGACGGCGAGCACGCGGTCGCGACGCCGGTCGTGAACTGGTTGACCACCGCGACCGGCCAGCCGCCCGCTGGCGGCGGGACGTCGGGCACCGCGACGGTCCCCGTGATCTCGTCGCCGTCGCTCATGTAGCGGACGAAGTACGTGCGGACGCCGTTGTCGACGAGGGTCCCCGGAGCCGCGAAGCCCCTCACGAGATCGATGTCGTAGTCGTCCTTGCGGGTGAGCTCGCGGATGCAGCCGTTCCTCGTGCACCCGGGCTCCACCGTCATGGCGCCGGGGGGTTGCTCGAGCGGGCCATCAGGGCCACCCACCGCGCCGTCGGCGCGCGAGCCGTCGGTGCGCGCCGCGTCCGTGCGCGGTGCATCGGCGGCGGCGTCGGCCGGGCGGGCGGCGTCCGCGCGTGGGCCGTCAGGCGTCCCGGGGCTCGCGGAGCCCCCGGAGCCGCACCCGGCGGAGATCGAGAGAAGGACGAGGAAGCCCCCTGTAAGCGGACGGACGCTCTTCAACATGCGCTCCTTGCTGGATGACGTTCGATCAGGCATGGCCGAACTTTCGCTCGATGACGACGCCGGCCTCCTTGAGGAGGTCGCGCGGCAGGATGCCGCCGGCGAAGATGAAGACCGCGTCGTTGGGCAGGCTGCGCTCCTGGTCCTGCACACCGAGCACCACGGCGTCGGGGCGGATCTCGCGCAGGTTCGACTCGAGCACGAGCTCGATGCGGCCGCCGGCCACCTCGGCGGCGAGCTGCTTCCTGCTCTTTTCGGCCACGCGATGGAATCCCTGGCCGCGATACGAAAGGGTCACCGTCGTGCCGGGCTCCGAGCCGAGCGCGAGCGTCGCCTCGATGGCGCTGTTGCCGCCGCCCACCACGAGGATGCGCTTGCCCCGGTAGACCTCGGGTTCGAGCAGCTTGTAGGCGACCTTCGGCAGGTCCTCGCCGGGAACGCCGAGCTTGGCGGGGCTGCCGCGCCGGCCGATCGCGAGCATCACCGCGCGCGACGCGATCTGCTCGCCGCTGCCGAGCTCGACGACGAAGCGCTGGCCGTCAGCGCCCGGCTCGGGGCGGACGCGCTTGACCTCGCGGCCGCACTCCGTCTGGATGCCGCCCGCGTGCGCGGCCTGCGCGAGGATCGCGAGGAGCTGCTCCTTCGGGATCTCGCGCTGCTTGACGGGGCCGTAGCCGGGCAGGTCCATCGGCTCGGTCATGACGAGCTTCTCGCGCGGGAACTGGAGGATCGCGCCGCCGAACTTCTGCTCGCGCTCGAGCAGGCGGTACGAGAGGCCGAGCTGCCTGGCGGTGATCGCGGCGGCCACGCCCGCGGGCCCGCCGCCCACGATGACCACGTCCGTCACCGCGGCACCACGCGCCCCGCTGCCGAGCTGCCCGGCGAGGTTCTTGGTGCCTGCGACGCCCTGGCGCACGGCGTTTCGCACGAGGCCCATGCCGCCGAGCTCGCCGATGGCATACAGACCCGGCACGTTCGTCTCGTGGTGTGCGCTCGTGTGCGGGATGTCCACCCCGCGCTTGGACGTCCCGAGGACGAGCTGGATCGCGTCGACGGGACACTCGACCGTGCAGCGGCCGTGGCCGACGCACTTGCTGCCGGCGACCAGCGTGGCGCGGCCGCCCACGATGCCGAGCACCGTCCCTTCGGGGCAGGAGGCCACGCACGCGCCCGAGCCGATGCACACGTCGTGGTCGATGACCGGGTGCAGCGTCGCGGGCTCGTTCATGCCCGTCAGCTCGGACTTCACGAGCAGGTCCTTGTGCGCCTTCTCGGTCCTGCTGCGCCGGCTCTCGAGCACCACCGCGATCACGACGGAGGCCCCAACGACGATCGCGACGATGGTGCCTGCGCCCACTGTTCCATGCTGGAGGGTCCGCGAATACGCGTCAATGCCCGGAGGATCAGGACGCAGCTTCTGCGTTTACCGGCGGAAAACGGATTCTGAATACGCGTGGCGATGATCCGTGAAGCCCGAGCAGGGCGCGGCGACACTGATGGACGACGTGGCTCGCCGTCGGCTCCTCCTCGCCCTCGCCTTCTTGCTCCTCGCGCCGCGCGCGGCGTTCGCGCAGCTCATCAGCCCAGGCCCGCTCGCGAAGTCGCACCAGAAGATCGACAGCGAGTCGAGCTGCGGCGAGTGCCACGAGTCGGGCAAGAAGGTCGTCGACGCCAAGTGCCTCGTCTGCCACAAGGACGTCAAGAGCGCGCTCGACGCCGGCAAGGGCTTCCACGCGCAGCTCATCAAGAAGACGGGCAAGGACTGCGCGAGCTGCCACCCGGACCACCAGGGCCGCGGGTTCCCGCTCATCCGCTGGAACGCGCAGAAGCTCGGCTTCTCGCACGATCAGACGGGATTTCCGCTCGGCGGCGCGCACGCGAAGCTCGGCAAGGACGAGGCGGGCTGCAAGAAGTGCCACAAGCTGGGGAGCTCGCGCTTCTTCGCGTCGCCCGCCTGCTCGAGCTGCCACGAGGACGTCCACAAGCCGTCGCTCGGCAAGGACTGCGGCAAGTGCCACGACGACCAGAAGTTCCGGCCCGCGCCGCGCTTCGAGCACGCGCGCGCGCGCTACAAGCTCGAGGGCAAGCACGCCGAGGTGCCGTGCGGCAAGTGCCACCCGGGCGAGGGCGAGGCGCAGAAGTGGCGAGGCCTCGCGTTCGCCAAGTGCGACGACTGCCACAAGGACCCGCACAAGGGGCGCAACCAGCCGACCGCGTGCGCGAAGTGCCATGACGTCCGTGGCTGGGACCTCATCAAGGGCGACGCGGTGCGCGAGAACCACGCGCCCGGCGTGTTCCCGCTGCGCGGCAAGCATGTCTCCGTCGCGTGCGAGAAGTGCCACCCGAAGGGCAAGCCCATGAGCGCGGCGCCCACGAAGTGCGAGGGGTGCCACCAGGGGCCGCACGTGCACGACCTCGGCGCGCGCTGCGCACCGTGCCACACGGACCGCGGCTGGACCGTGCTCGTGGGCAGGTTCCAGCACGAGAAGGCCGGATACCCGCTGCTCGGGCGGCACGCGGAGACGGCGTGCAGCAAGTGCCACCCGGCCAAGGGGTCCTTCAAGGAGCGGTACCTGCGGCCGCACGACCGCTGCGCGCGCTGCCACACCGACCCGCACAGGACGACGTACCGGACCGTGGCGGCCGCCGATCAGTGCGAGGCGTGCCACGCGGAGCGTGACTTCGCGCCCTCGACGTTCGGCGTGCGCAGGCACGTCGCGCCGATCTTCCCCGTCGACGGCGCGCACGTCGCGGTGGCTTGCACCGCGTGCCACCGCGCGGGAGACGCGGTCGTCGCCTCGGCGGCGCGGCGCGCGGCGGCGTTCCGCATGCACCTCGAGGCGCGGGACTGCGTCGCGTGCCACAAGAACCCGCACGGCGACCGCTTCGCGCGCGACATGCAGCGCGCGGGCTGCAAGGGCTGCCACACGACGAGCGACTGGCACGTCGCGAAGATCGATCACGATCGCACCGGCTTTTCGCTGCGCGGCCGTCACGCGGCGGTCGCGTGCAACCAGTGCCACACGAGGCCCGCGTCGACGCCACCCGCCGAGCGCTACAAGGGCGCGCCGCGCGCGTGCGAGGCGTGCCACGGCGATCCGCACCTCGGACAGTTCGCGGCCACGGCGCCGAAGAAGGCCTGCGACGCGTGCCACGGGCCGGAGCGCTGGAAGGACGTGACGTTCAAGCACGATCGCGACGCGAGGCTGCCGCTCGACGGCCAGCACGCGAAGGTCGCGTGCGACCGGTGCCACGAGAAGCGGCGCACCGCGCGCGGCGAGGTGGTCGCCTACCGCCACGGCCGCACCGAGTGCCAGCAGTGCCACGACGATCACCACGCCCGCGGCGGCGACTGGAAGGAGGGCGTCCGATGAGGGCGCTCGCGCTCGCGGTGGTGGTGGCGGCGCTCCTCGTGCCCGGCGCGGCGCGCGCGCAGAAGCACGACGGGATGTTCAAGAGCTGCGGCCAGTGCCACGTGGCGTCGTCGTGGAAGACGATCCGCGTCGGCGCCGCGATCGACCACGCGAAGACGGGTTTCCGCCTCGTGGGGCGGCACGCCACGACCGCGTGCGTGGCCTGTCACAAGGGCGGCCTCGACATCCGCTCGCCGTGGCCGGGTGCGTGCGTGGCCTGCCACGAGGACCGCGTGCACCGCGGCGCGCTCGGGCGCGACTGCGCCGGCTGCCACACCGCGCTCACCTGGAAGCTCCCGCGCTCGAGAGAGCTGCACGCGAAGAGCCGCTTCCTCTTGACGGGCGCGCACCTCGCGGCCGACTGCACGAGCTGCCACCGCCGCGCGGACCAGGGCGTCTACCGCGACGCGCCGGTGCAGTGCATCGGCTGCCACCGCAAGGACTACGAGCGCACGGACATCGATCCGCCGCACGCGGCGGGCGGCCTGTCCACCGACTGCGCGGGGTGCCACCGCACGACCGCCTTCCGGCCCGCGCGCTTCATCCACGCGCAGTTCTTCCCGCTCCGCGGCCAGCACGCCACGCTCGCGTGCACGCAGTGCCACACGACTCGTTTCGGCGGAACGCCCACCGCGTGCGAGGGCTGCCACCTCGACGCGTTTGGCCGGACGACGAGCCCGAACCACGTGACGTCCGGGTTCCCGCAGCAGTGCGGGCGCTGCCACGCCGAGACGGGCTGGAAGCCGGCCCGCGCCGACTGGCACGACACGATCTTCCCGATCACGCGCGGCGCCCACGCGGGGACGCCCTGCCAGCACTGCCACACGGTGCCGAACGACTTTTCGGTGTTCCGCTGCACGACCTGTCACACGGACGCCAAGACCACGCCGAAGCATCGCGAGGTCGCCGGGTACGTGTTCGACGACCGGAGCTGCCTGCAGTGCCACCCGCAGGGCAACGAGAAGCGGGTCATGTCGAAGAAGAGGAGCCCCTGATGTCCCGATTGCGCCTCGAGCCCCTGTTCGTGCTCGCGCTCGCCCTCGGAGGCTGCAAGGCCTGGAGCACCGATCCGAACGGAGCCGCGGCGGGCGGCATCGATCCCCACGGCGGCGCGTCGGCGGGCGACGGCGGCGTGTCCCCGGGCGGCAGCGGCGACTTCACGAGCAAGACCTGCGGCGAGTGCCATTCACAGGACTTCGCGCGGACCACGATGCCGCCGCACGCGGTGAACCGCTTCGGCATGACCTGCGGCGACTGCCACCGCTCGGAGGCCGTGTGGAGCGACGTCGCGCTGCCGATGCACCCGGCGCAGTTCCCGCTCGGCGGCAAGCACGCCACGGTCGCGTGTACGGCGTGCCACGGCCCGAGCGGCGCGACGGGCACGTGCGCCGCGTGTCACCAGGCGGACTTCGACCGCACGACGAACCCCAACCACGCCGCGAGCATGTTCCCGACGACGTGCGAGACCTGCCACACCACGGCCGGCTGGACGCCCGCCGGGTTCGACCACGCGCGCGTGCAGGGACAGGCGTGCGTGGGCTGTCACCAGAGCAACTACGACCGCACGACCGCGCCGAGCCACGCGGCCGAGATGTTCCCGACCACGTGCAACACCTGCCACACCACGAGCGCCTGGCGGCCCACGATGTTCGATCACTCGGCGGTCGCCGGCCAGGCGTGCGTGGGCTGTCACCAGAGCAACTACGACCGCACGTCGATGCCGAACCACGCGGCGAGCATGTTCCCGACCACGTGCAACACCTGCCACACCACCGCGGGCTGGACGCCGACCATGTTCGACCACTCGGCCATCGGCGCGCAGACGTGCGTGAGCTGCCACCAGCGGAACTTCGACGCGACGACGAACCCGAACCACGCGCAGGTCATGTTCCCGACGACCTGCGCGCAGTGCCACACCACGACGGCCTGGGCGCCCTCGACGTTCAATCACACGTCGTTCTTCCCGATCTCGTCGGGCCGGCACGCGGTCGCGTGCACCACCTGCCACACCACGCCCGGGGACTACGCGCAGTTCTCGTGCCTGAACGGCTGCCACCGGGGTGATCACCACCAGACCGGAAACGCCGCGGCGGACTCGCGCGAGTGCTACCGCTGCCACCCCCAAGGCCGCGAGTGACGCGGGATCTCCCGCGCCGAGTGGGCCTCGCCTTCGTCGCCGTGCTGGCGACGGCCGGCCCCGCGCTCGCGCGGCAGGCGCCGCCGCTCCGCGCGCGCGTGCAGGCGGTCGCGGAGGACCGCATCTACCTCGCCGCGGGACGCGCCGAGGGCGTGCGCCCGGGCGCGCAGGTGGCGATCACCGGACGCCGCGGCACCGTGGTGCGCGGGCGGGTCGAGGCGGTCACCGAGCACGGCGCGTCGATCGCGCTCGAGGGCGCGCCCGCGAGAGTCCGAGCGGGCGACGTCGCGGCGATCGCCGCGTCGGCCGCCGATGCCGCCGTCGCCTCCCACGCGCGCGTGGGGCCGGTCGGGCCGCCGGACGCGCTGCACGCCGAGGCGCTGGCCCGCGTCGCGGAGCCTCCGCCGCTCGTCGTGGCGGCGATGGACCGCGGCCGCGCCCGCGTCGAGACGCGCGCGGTGGAGGGGCCCAAGGTCTCCGGCACGCTCGCGCTGTCCACGTACGCGATGCGCGACCTCGGCCCGGGCGGGGGCCTCGACTACTACCAGGTGCGGCTCGACAGCCGCCTCTCGGCGCGAGACCTCCTCGGCGGCCGGCTCGACTACGACCACCGGGTCGGAGTGATCGGCGAATTCGGCGAGACCCTCTCGGCGCGGACCCGCGGGACGAACCGGCCGATCGTGCGCGCGGACTGGCTCTCCGCGATGTACCGCCCCGATCCGCGGGGCCTCTTCCGCTTCGGCGGCGGGCGGCTCCTGCCGCAGGTCGCGCTCGTCGGTCCGCTCGATGGCGCGCGCGTCGGGCTTTTCGGCAAGCACGGCGGCGTCGCGCTCCTGGCCGGCGCCGCGGCGCGCCCCGACGACCTCGTCCCCGAGGGCAGGACCCTGCGCTTCGCGCTCGAGGGCTTCGGTGCCGGGCGCCTCGGCGGCCTCGACGTGCGCGCCGACGGCTCGGCGATGGCGGGCCTCACCTCCGGCAAGGCCGATCGCACGGCGCTCTCGACCGGGCTCGTCGTTCGCAAGGCGGGCCTGGCGGAGCTCGCCGGCTACGCGGAGCTCGGCATGCTGCCCGACGATCTGCGGGGCGGGCGCAGCGCGGTCTCGCTCGATCGGGGCCACGCGTTCCTGTCGGCACACCCCTCCGAGTGGCTCGACGTGTCCGCGCGCTACGCGCTCGATCGGCCGCTCCGCGATCGGCAGACCGTGGCCGCGCTGCCGGCCGACTACCTGACGAACGACCTGCGGCAGGTGGTCGGCGGATCGGCGCGCTTGCGCCTCGGGCGCGTCGGCGTCGAGCCCTTCGGCGACTACGACCTGTCCGACGGCAGCTCGGGGCGGTGGCGCGCGGGCGGCCGGCTCGTTGTCGACCGCTTCCCCGATCCCGGCACGCGCCTCGTCCTTTCGGGCCAGCGCAATGACGGCGTCTCCCTCGGAGGCTGGGGCGCCGGCGCGCGCCTCGCGCATCAGCTCGAGGCGCCGGTCGATCTGTGGCTCGGCTACGACGTAACCGTCGTCGACCAGCGCGCGCTGGCCGAGGCCTACGCGCTGCACGCCGTCTCTGGCGGGGTGCAATGGATGCTGGGTGAGCGGCTCGGCGCGAACCTCGAGGGCAACTGGGACCGCGGCGCCTACGAGGAGGACGTGAGCGCCTTCCTGCAAGTCGTCAAGTGGTTCTGAGCTTGCAGCTTTCGGCTTTGTTCGCGCCGCAATACAATGCCCGGATGCGAAGTGTCTGCGTGCTGCTCGTGCTGCTCTGGGGATGCGGACCGAAGTCGGCGGGGCGGGCCGCGGAGGGGGACGGGAGCGACGGCGGCGGTGGCTCCAGCCACGCCCCCGGGGGCGCGGACGGCGGGGCGACGAGCCGCCTGCGCATCGATCCGATGGACCAGGAGGTCACGGTCGCCGACCAGCCGGTCGTCCTCGAGTACAAGGCGCTCGTCGTCGAGACCGCCACCGACGTCACCGCGGAGGCGACGTTCCTGCTCGACGACACGAGCCTCGGGACGTTCTCCGGCAGCCGCCTGACGATCGCGCCGACGCGCGCCGGCAAGACCAACGTGCGCGCCGGCTACCAGGGCGCGAGCGGCATGACCACGCTCACGGTGCGGCAGCAGAAGGTGATCATCGGTCCAGGAGCGACGGCAGGCGCGCCGGGCCGCTTCGGCGGCGGCGGCACGCCCGGGCCCGCGCCGACGCTCGTGTACCCGGCCGACGGCGTCATCGTCCCGCAGAACATGAACCTCCTCGAGCTGCACTTCCGGCCGAGCGCGCGGCAGGACCTGTTCCGCCTGCAGCTCAAGAACGACACCGTGCAGGTGGACATCTACTTCAACTGCAACGCGGTGGGCGGCGGCTGCGTGTACTCGCCCGACGAGGCGACGTGGACGCTGCTCTCGAGCGGGGCGCGAGGCGGCACGTACCGCTACACGATCGCCGGGGTGGACGCGGCGGGCGCCGTCGGCACGAGCGAGCCGCGCGCGCTCGCGTTCTCGGAGGAGCCCATCACGGGCGGCCTCTACTACTGGAACGCCGGCGGCGGGCGCATCCAGCGCTACGATTTCGGGCTGCGCACGCAGAACGCCGAGGCCTTCCTCGATCCGCCGCGGGCCGGGGCCTTCGCGTGCGTGGGCTGTCATGGCCTGTCGCGCGACGGCAAGAAGATGGCCGTGGGCACCGACTTCCCGGGGTTCTTCAAGGTCTTCGACGTGGCGACGCGGACGTCGAGCTTCGCGGGCATGCCCTCGGCGAGCTTCTACTCGTTCTCGCCCGACTCGACGCAGCTCCTGGCCGCCGACGGCGCGTCGATCTTCCTCATCGACGCGATGACGGGCATGCCGATGCCGACGCCGCTCATCACGCCCGGCACCATGCCGGACTGGTCGGCGGACGGCGAGCGCATCGTCTACTCGCAGCCGCGGACGCCGATCGGCCTCGCCCCCAGCGTCTCCGACGGCAGCATCGCGATGGTCACGCGCTCGGGCGCGGGCTTCGGGCCGCCGACGATCCTCGTGCCGTACGAATCCGGGAAGAACGCCTTCTACCCGGCGTTCTCGCCCGACGGCCGGCTCGTCGTGTTCAACCGCTCGAGCATGGAGTCGTTCTCGAACAGCACGACGCCGACGACGACGTCCACCGACAAGACCGTGTGGATCGTGCAGGCCTCGGGCGGCGCGCCGGTCCGCCTCGGCGCGAGCACCGCCGAGGACGACTCGTGGCCGAAGTGGGCGCCCGACGTGCAGCGCTACCGCGGCGGCTCGCTCATGTGGCTCACGTTCTCCAGCCGGCGCGCGTATGGCCTGCGCCAGTCGGGCACGCCGCAGCTCTGGATGACGGCGATCGACCCCGCCAAGGCGGCGATGGGCGTGGACCCCTCGGCGCCGGCCTTCTGGCTGCCGTTCCAGGATCCGACGAGCGGCAACCACATCGCGCAGTGGGTCACCAAGGTCGAGCGCATGGACTGCACCGAGGACCCGCAGTGCCCCGGCGAGTTCTGCGTGATGGGCAAGTGCCTGCCCGCGCCAGGGTAGTCCGAGCCCGCCACGCATGACCGAGCCCTCCGCGCGCCGCCGCATCCGGCCCCTGTCGTGGGCGCTGCTCTTCGCGGGCCTCGCCATCCTCGCGTCGATGGCGTGGCACGGCTGGGACTACTACCGCCTCGATCCCGCGGAGCGCTTCGACCACGCGAACCACGCGAGCTTGCGCGCGAGCGGCCTCGTCGGCCACGGCTACGGCATCGCGGGCACGCTCCTCATCCTGGCGAACCTGCTCTACTTCGTGCGCAAGCATGCGCGCTTTCTGCGCGGCCGCGGGAGCCTTCGCGCGTGGATGGAGGTCCACGTCTTCTCGGGCCTCGCGGGCTCGGGGATGATCGTCTTCCACTCGACGTTCCAGGCCCGCAACCACGTCGCGCAGGCCGCCGCGTGGTCACTCTCGGTGCTCGTGGTGACGGGCCTCGTCGGTCGCTACGTGTACGCGCTCCTGCCGCGCAGCGAGACGGGCGACGAGGCCACCGGCGCCCCGGAGCGGCTGCGCTCGTTCTTCGTGATCTGGCGCGCGCTGCACCGCGCGTTCGCGATCGTGATGGTGCTCGCGATGCTGGTCCACGTCACGGTCGCGCTCTACTACGGCTACAGCTGGCTTTGACACGCATGCGGTAGAATCAGGCGTGCGCTCGGGCAAGCCAGAGCCGTCGGCCCCCTCCGAGCGGTGCCAGCGCTGCGAGACGACCCTGCCGCCGCGCGCGGTGTTCTGCCCGGGCTGCGGCGCGCGGGCCGGCGCTGCGGCCCACGACGTCACCGCGACCGCCGCGACGGCGCCGGGAGATCCGCTGCCGCCCATGCGCCTCGCGCCCGGCACGCTGCTCGGCACCTACGAGATCGAAGGCATCATCGGCGAGGGCGGGATGGGCGTCGTGTACCGCGCGCGCGATCGCGCCCTGTCTCGCGCCGTCGCCCTCAAGTGCCTGCACGCGAACCTCACGGGCGACGCCGACATCCGCCGGCGCTTCGCGCGAGAGGCGCGCCTCCTGCGCGAGTTCTCGCACCCGGGCGTCGTGGCGGTGCACGACTTCGTCGAGGTCGAGCACCTCCTCGCGATCGTGATGGAGCTCGTCGAGGGGCCGACGCTCGGGCAGCAGCTCGCGCGCTGGCGCGGTCGCATGCCGATCGAGGAGGTCGCCGATCTCTTCGGCGACGTGCTCGCGACCATGCAGGACGCGCACGCCCGCGGCATCGTCCACCGCGACCTCAAGCCCGACAACGTGCTCCTCGCGCGCGCCCGCGGGCGCCTGCAGCCCAAGATCGTCGACTTCGGCATCGCCAAGGTGCTCGAGGGGACGACCTACACCGTGACCGGCGCGCTCCTCGGGACGTGCCGCTACATGGCGCCCGAGCAGATCGCGCGCGCGCTCGCCGCCGATCACCGCGCCGACATCTACTCGCTCGGCGTCGTGCTCTACGAGCTCTGCACCGGCCGCGGCCCGTTCGAGGCCGACAGCCACTTCGCGCTCATGATGGCGAACGCGTCGCAGATCCCCGATCCGCCCTCGCGCTTCCGCGCGGACCTGCCGCCCGAGCTCGATCGCCTCGTCCTCGACGCCCTCGCCAAGGACCCCGCGGCGCGGCCGCAGAGCTGCGCGGCCTTCCGCGCGCGGCTCGAGGCCATCGTGCCGGCGCGCCCGCAGCGCCCCACGACGCCGCCCGCGCCGCTGCCCGCCGTCCTCGCCGACGCCACCGGCGAGATGGTGCTCGTGCCGGCGGGCCCGTTCCGCATGGGGCCCGAGCGGCGCGAGGTCGACCTCGACGCCTTCTACATCGACCGCACGCCGGTCACGAACGCGCAGTTCCGCCGCTTCGTCGACGCCACGGGGTACAAGCCGTCCGACGGCAGCCCGCGCTTCCTCCTGCACCTGCGCGGCCGCACGCCGAGCGCGCTCGACCACCACCCGGTCGTGCACGTGTCGTGGCGCGACGCGCAAGCCTACGCGGTCTGGGCAGGAAAGCGCCTGCCCACCGAGGCCGAGTGGGAGAAGGCCGCGCGGGGCACCGACGGGCGGCGCTATCCGTGGGGCAACCACGAGCCGGGCGCGGAGCACGCGAACTTCGGCGGCAAGGGCCGGGGCACGACGCCGGTCGAGCAGTACCCGCGCGGCGCCTCGCCCTACGGCGTGCTCGACCTCGCGGGCAACACCTGGGAGTGGTGCCAGGACGTCGACGATCCCGCGTTCTACGCCGACGGCCCGACGGTCAACCCCGTCTCCCCGCGTCGCAGCGATCGGCCGGCGCACGTCATGCGCGGCGGCTGCTGGCTCTACGGCGCGACCTCGATGCGCACGACCTCGCGCACGAGCTTCGAGCCCCACTACCGCTTCGCCCTCGGCGGCTTCCGGTGCGTCAAGGGCGCCTGAACCCGTCCCGGCACCTCCGAAAAACGTGGACGTGGACGTGGACGTGGACGTGGACGATCCTCCCGGGAGGAGCCCCACCATGCACCGTCTGATCCCCTGCGCCGTGCTGCTCGTCTTCGCCAGTTGCGGCGGTGGCTCGTCCGGAAGCGGCGGCTCCGCCGGCACGGGCACCGCGGGAGCCGGCGCGACTGCAGGGTCCGGCACGGGCGGCGCGGGGATCGCAACGGGCGGCGCGGGCACGGGCGGCGCGGGCACGGGCGGCGCGGGCTCCGGCGGCGCGGCAAGCGGCTGCGAGGCCCTCGGGCGCAGCCGCGGGCCGACCCAGGAGTGCTGCCCCGCGTTCGGCATCGACGCCTGCGGCGCGCTGCTGTTCTGCGCCGCGTTCGACGGGCGCACGACGCCGACGTGCTACCCCGAGCGCTCGCGCACCGACGGCCAGGAGTGCGGCGAGGACCGGCACTGCACGAGCGGCGCCTGCAACGCGACCGCGCGCAAGTGCAAGAGCGCATTCGGCACTGCCTGCACCGCCGCCGTCGGCTGCGCCCCCGCGCCGGACGGCCGCATGGCCGCGTGCGACACGACAGGGACCGATCCACGCTGCCGCGAGACCAGCCGGGACGTCGGGGGCCTCTGCGACAGCGACGCCGGCTGCGCGAGCGGACACTGTCGCGAGCTCCGCTGCGTCCAGGGGCCGGGCGGCGCCTGCAGCCGCGACGCCGAGTGCCTCGGCGGCTACTGCGCGCCTGGGCCGAGCGGCATGACGTGCGCCGCCGGGACGATCGGCTCTCCGTGCCGTGTCCCGGCCGACTGCACCGACGGGCAATGCGTGCTCGGCATGTGCATCCGTCCCGGTGTGGGCACGGCGTGCGCGTTCCCCGCGGACTGCGCGCCCGCCGCGCCGTACTGCGTGGGCAACGTGTGCACGACCGGGCTCGCTGGAAGCGCCTGCAACGTGTCCGCCGAGTGCGCCGCCAGCGCCCCGCATTGCGTGAGCCGACAATGCCGCGTCGAGCTCGGCAGGCTCGGCGAGATGTGCAGCTCGGCCGCCGACTGCATGCCTGGCCTGGCCTGCAATGGCCTGCCCCCGCTCCTCGCGCTCTGCGACGGCCCGCGAAACCTGCGGGATTCGTGCGCCCAGGCAGGCGATTGTGCGCAGTACACGTTCCCACCGGCGCTCGTCTGCGACCCCGCGACCATGACGTGCCTCCTGCCCACGGGCAAGGAGTGCGCGATCCCGGCCGATTGTCAGGGCCAGCAATGCGTGGCGATGGGGCGGCGCTGCTCGTTCGATCGAATGCGCGCCTGCTCGTCGGACTCGCAGTGCGTCCGCATGGACGGCTCGACCGGCAGCTGCACCCCCTACCAGCTCTGCCAGTAGGCGCGGGTCTTCACCCGCCCGGTTGCAGGAGCAGCACCAGGATGTTCGGCTCGGTGCGGCCGGGAGTGGCGTCTCCGTCCCAGCGCAGGTCCTCGCCACCGAGCCGCAGCGCGCCCGCATAGGCGCCGCACACTGCGACGCGCCCGCCATGTCCGCTGATGTGGAGGCCCCCGTCGGATCGGTCGTCATCGCCCGCCGTGCCGATCTGGAAGGCGTCGACCGGATCTCCGTTGTCCGCCCGCACGCGGCCGACGAAGCAGTCGATGCCCCCGACGGGCATGAGCGTGGTCGCCCCGAACGTGAACGGCTGATCGAAGCAGCCGGCCACGACGAGGAAGTTCGCATCGAGCCGGGAGATGCCGGTCAGGTACTGCCTGCCTGGGCCCGTGACCGCGCGGACCCAGCGGACCTGCTGGTCGCTCGGGCGGATGGAGGCGTAGAAGCCGTCCATCGCCTCGTGCGGGAGACGCTGGCTGCCAAGCTCGATGTCGTCGTCGAACGCGCCTGCGACCAGGACCTCGTCGTCCTGGCCGAGGCGGATGTCCCGACCAGCCGTGCCGGCGCCGTTGCGTGTGCCGAACCGCTTCGACCACAGCTTCTGGCCGCCCGCCGAGATCTTCGCGATGACCCCCGTCCCCGCCTCGGTCACGTTCGTGTCGTCCGCGATCGTCACGCTCGAGGCCATGAGCTGCCCGGTCACCCACACCGCGCCCGACGGATCGACCGCCACGGCGTGCATGAGATCGGAGCTCGTTCCGCCGAGGCGCACGAGCCACGCGGCGCTCCCCGACGCCGTGAGCTTCGCCAGGAAGCCATCCGAGTCGCCGAGCCCCGGCGAGTCGATGCTCGCCACGCCCGACACCTGCAGGCTCCCTTCGAATCGACCGAGGGCATAGACCTCGCCGCCCGATCCAGCGGCGACGGCTCGCACCTCGTCGAGCCCGCTCGAGCGGAAGGTCGTCGCCCACTGGAACCGGAGCTGCTCGTCGAAGGACGTGACCGCCGCGTCGTACGATCCGATGGGCGAGAGCGTGGCGTTGTCGGGCATCGTCACCGCCTGGTCGTAGCTGAAGCCCGCGATCACGCGGCGCGAGCCGGTCTCCGAGACGGCCAGGCTGTCGAAGGAGTCCACGCCCAAGCCTCCGAGAGAGAGGTCCCGGCTCGGCGGCGCGGCCAGGTTCTGGTGCATGGCGAGCACACCGTCGAGGCTGTCGGCCGTGTGGGCGACGGCGAACGTCAGCTGGTTCGAGAACTCGCCCGCCCAGTAGATGTTCTCGAGCGAGTCGTCCACGATCGCCTTGCAGCCGTCGGTCTCCCGCGCGCCGTAGCCATGCGCCCAGACCACGCGCCAGCCGCTCGCGCCCGCGCCACCACCACCGCTCGCGCCCGCGCCCTCTCCACCGCTCGCGCCCGCGCCCCCTCCACCGCTCGCGCCCGCGCCCCCGATGCCGCCGGTATCCCCCGAACCGCCCGCCACGCCGCCGTCACCGCCCGCGGCGCCGCTGGCCTTGCCCTCGCTCGAGGCGAGGAGCTGACATCCGCACAGGGCGAGGAGGACGCTGACCGCGAGGGGGCGCACGGGGCGATTGTAGCGGGCCGGCCCCGCCGGTGATGTGCTCGGCTCAACACATCTGGGTATGCGAATGGGTTTTCGGGCTCGGGCTCGGGCTCGGGCTCGGGCTCGGGCTCGGGAGAAGGGAGAAGGGAGAGGGGATCAGCCGCGGGGGGAGGGATGGACGATCGACGCGCCGTCGCGCAGGGACTTCTCGGTCTTCTTCTGGGCTTCCTCGACGCGGTCACGCTTGAGGAGCTCGATGAGCCCCGCGCGCATGGCCTCGAACGTGGCCGAGGGATCGGGACGCCGGGCCACCACCTTGATGATCCAGTAGCGGCCGCGGGGGCCGGCGATGAGGGGGCTCGTCTTGCCCGGGGCGAGCTTGTCCACGATGCCCCTCCATGCGCCGGGAAGCTGGGTCCACTTCAGAAAGCCCAGGTCCCACGGCTTCTGCGCACCAGGCGCGGGTCCACCGAGCGTGGCAGCCGCCACCTCCTCGAACGGCTTGCCCTTGTCGAGCTCGGCCAGCGCCGCCTTCGCCTGGTCTTCCCCACGCTTCATGAGCTGCATGACGTGGATCTCGGAGGCGATCTCTGCCTTGTGCTCGTCGAAGAAGCGCCGGGCCTCGTCGTCGGACACCTGGATCTTGCCGACGATCTCCTTGGTGAAGAACAGCTGGCCCAGCTCGCGACGCTTCTGCGCGTTTGCCTGCGCGTCGATCTCCTGTCTCCTCTTCTGGTAGCCGGGATCCTGGTCGAGCCCCAGCGCGAGCGCGCGCTGGTACACGAGCTCCTGCATGACGATGCCGTCGATCTGCGCCGGCTGGGCCGGTGCCTCGCCGTGACCCTCACCCCGGGAGGCGACCCGGAGGTCGTCCTCGGTGAGCGGCACGCCGTTGACGGTCACCAGCACGCCAGAGGGCGTGGGCGCCGCCCCTTTCGAGGCGGGCGCCCCGCCCTGCTGCCCGCAACCGAGCAGCAGGACGGCGCACGCGATGGAGGCTCGACCCGTCGTTCTCATGGCGCGTGGCAGGTCTTGCAGGACTCGGTCTCGTCGCCGCTCCACGGATCGTTCGGCGTCGGGTCCCACGTCATCACCTTCATGTGGAAGCGCTGCTCGTCCTTGTCGTGGCAGCCCATGCAAGCCATGCGGTTCGGCATGCGCGTCCAGCTCCCGCTCGTGGTGCCGCTCGGGTGGCAGCTCTGGTCGCAGTTGCGGATGTTCTGCGGCAACGTGATGCGCCAGTTGCGTCCCTTGACCGTGTCTCCGTTCGAGTAGCCGACGGTCATGAGCGGATACGTCAGGTTCGCGCCGTTGTGGATGGCGTGGACGCGGCGCGAGATCGCGAGGCCGCCCGCCCAGTCGCCCGTCGCCGCCTGGCTCTGGTAGTCGTGGCAGCCGGCGCACTGATCGATCGCCGTGAAGTTGAGGATCTTGTTGTGCCGCGCGGCATCGACGATGAGGCCCTGGCCCGCCGTGTTCTGGTGGCAGGCCTGGCAGTTGCCGGCGGGCGGCAGCTCGACCGCCGCCTGCTTGACCTGGAAGGTCACGCGCGCGACGGCGGGCGTCACGTAGTTGTTGGCGTCGATGCGGCCGCGGTCCGAGAACTCCACCTGGGCCGTGTACGTGCCGGCGCGGAGGTCGGTGACCGGGTCGAGCTGGTACGTGATGTTGCCGACGTTCCAGGTCGCCTTCGGGTCGTTGTTGGCCGGAACGGCCTGGATGCCGACGTCGTTGGTGGCGCTGCCGATGGCCTTGACCGCGGTGTCGCCGGCGAAGACCGCCGTCGTGACCGCGCCCGCCTGGAGCTGGATGGAGTAGAACGAGCCCAGGTTGCGGCTGCGGATCGACAGGCGGCCGTCAGGCTCCGCGTAGGCGATGCAGCGGCCCGTGAACGCCGCGTTGCCGTTGAGCCAGGTCACCATCTCGGCGACCGTGGCCGCCGCGCGGTTCGCGAACGTGCCCGTGGCGGGGACCGCCACGCTGAAGGTCCCGCGCAGGGCGCGATCGCCGCCCGACGAGTCGAACGTCCAGGTGTCGTGCCCGCCATCGACGACGATGCCGAGCGCGGCGCCCGCTGCGCTGATGTCGAACGGACCCGCGCTCGAGCTCGTGATCTTGGCGCGCGCGCGCGTGGTCAGGACCGGGTTCCGGCTGTTGCGCGGGCCGTGGACCATGAAGCTCGTCGCCGAGTAGCGGTTGTCGGCGACCTGCGGGCAGGTCGTCGGGGGCAGGGTCGGCGGCGCGGCCGGTGCCGGCGCGTAGCAACCCTCGGCGCCGTTCGTGTCCTTGAGGAACTGCGTGTGGTCGATCGGCACGCCACCACGGCTCACCACCATCGTGACGACCGGCGTCTCGTTGCCGGTGAAGAACTGGCCGTTGGCCGGCGTCGAGACCGACAGCGCCACGGAGATGTCGGGCGTGGCGCGCGCGTCCTTCGTGTTCCAGTCGTGCGCCGTCGAGATGGGCCTGAGCCCGCCCGGCGGATCGGACGGGTGACAGCCGAGGCAGAAGTTGTCGTTGGCCTGCGGGCCGGCGGGGTGACCGACGCCGGTCGTCCAGTTGATGTTGTTGTGGCAGGAGCCGCAGGCGTCGCGGCCCGGGGTGCTCTTCCAGGCGTTCTCGTTGAGCGTCGTGTTGCCCGTGGGCCGCACGTGGCAGGCGGTGCAGTTCTCGATGACCGCCGGGAAGTCCGAACGCCACCAGTCGTGGCGCGTGTTGCTGTTGCCCCAGATCGCGTAGCGGCCGTTGTCCGCCGCCTCGTTGGCCACCGTCGCGGGGTCGTCCCACACGAGGCCGTCGGCGCCCGGGATCGTCGCGAGCTCGCCGCCCGCGTGGATCCTGTGGATCATCACCTTCATGTCGAGGCTCTCGCCGCTGTGCGGGTCGAACGTGCCGACCGTGTGGCAGGTGACGCAGTTCTCCACGCTGCGACGGTTGCCACCGTGCGCGCGGAACTCCCAGCCGTGGCAGTTCTTGCAAGTGACGGTCGAGGTGAGCTCGCGCGTCTGCGTGATGGGCGAGCCGTCGGGCACGAAGTCGAGGTGGGCGGTGGCCGTCGCGCCGGTGCTCGACATGACCGTGACCCGGTGGGTGAGGTTGCGCTCGTAGGTGATCGTGGTGCCGGCGACCGGCATCCGCGTCGCGCCGAGCACGGCGCGGAACGCGTAGCGATACGTGCCGTCCCCGTTGTCCGTCAACGTGCCGGTGGTGCTGCTCTCGCTGGAGCCCTGGTCGGCGCGCGTGCCGATGGCGGCGGGCCACTCACCGGCCGTCGTGACGGCCTGCTCGCGCCAGAGGTACGGCACCCAGCGGTTCGAGGCCTCGATGATCGTGGTGCCGGACGTGATCGACGGCGCGAGCTTCGCGATCGTGTAGCTCATGCCGCGCAGGCCCGTGATGGGCGCCCCGGTCGTCGCGTTGGTGATGCTGAAGTTGATCGTCAGCGCGCCGGCGGCGTCCGCCGTGGCGCTGGTGATGGTGATGTTGGCGAGCGGGTTCGCGACATTGATGAGGTTGGTCTTGACCACGGAGACGCCGTGGTGCGAGGCGATCTCGACGTTGCCGCCGGCGGGGCCGGTCGGGCCGGCAGGACCCGTGGGGCCGGTCGGACCCTCGGGACCCTGCGAGCCGGTGGGGCCAGCGGGGCCGGCGGGGCCGGCGGGACCGGCGGAGCCGGTGGAGCCGGTGGGGCCGGCGGGGCCGGTGGCGCCGGTCGGGCCTGCGGGGCCCGTCGGGCCGGCGGGACCGACAGGGCCTGCGGAGCCCGTCGGACCTGCGGGACCGGTCGGGCCTGCAGCGCCCGGATCGCCCTGCGGACCGGCCGGACCAGCAGGGCCAGTCGTCCCGTCAGGGCCCGCGGGACCCGTGGGGCCTTGCGGACCGGCGGGGCCAGTCGCGCCTGGATCGCCTGCCGGGCCTTGCGGACCGGTGGCGCCCGGTGCGCCGGGCTCCCCGTTTGTTCCGGGCTCTCCGGTCGCACCCGGATCTCCCTGTGGACCTTGTGGGCCCTTGGCGCCCACGCCCCCGTCACAGGATGCCCCGAGGAGGGCCCCCGCGATCAGGAGACAGCGAAATTTCATGCCCCGGGTCATGGTCGGTCCTCCTCGGAGTTTCCTCCGGTGGTTTCGGTCGGTGCATAGCCGCGCGCCATGGCGCGGCAGGAGCGGGTCGTGCAGTCCACGGCGAGGCCGCAGCCGCACGTGCTCTCGAAGACGCCGTCCACGTCGCAATCGCGCAGGGACGCGCAATCGACGTTCGGGTCGGCGACGCAGCTGTTCTGGTTGGCGCAGAGGTAGGGAAGATCCTCGCTGCAGCGCGCATCCTCGGCGGGACGCGCGCACGGCGGGGGTACAGCGCCGGGGGTGGCTCCGCAGCTCCGCGTCGCACAGCTCGCGCGCTGCCCGCAGGGGCACGCGAGGTCGAGCTTGCCGTCACCGTCGCAGTCGACGGTGCTCGAGCAGTCGATCGCGGCCGACCAGCACGTCGCCGAAGCGGCGCAGAGGTAGCCGACCTCGCAACGCATGCTCTGGGCGGCGCGGTCACACGATGCGACAGACGCATCGGGCGCGGCATCGATGGCGACGGCGGAGTCCGGTGCGGTCATCACCGCCGCATCGGGTGCGCCCTTCATCTCGCCTCCCCCGCAGGAGACGCAGACAACCAGGGTGGCGAGGAGGAGCCTCACGCTACGCGCCTTGTGCAACTGGCGCACCGACGCACGAACTGGAGTGAGGCCGCAGAGTTACGTGAAAGGCGGAACGGGGACGCAATGGATGCGCGCACATCGTGCGAGCCTAGCGGAACGGCTGCACCGTTTGCGCGGGATCCGGAGGCCCGTGCGCCCGACGCGACGCGCAAACCGCAGATCTGACGCCGAGATCCGCCGGGCCCCCTTCCAGGCACGAGGCGTGCTTTGTAGACTTCGCGAGAGTCAACCCCACTACTCACAGGAGCATTCCCTATGCGCACGTTCGGATCGAAGCTCGCCGCCGGCCTCCTCACCCTTGGTCTCTGCGTCTCCGTGGCCAGCGCTGGCGAGCCCGACAAGAAGACCGTCCGCACGTGGAAGGCCAAGTGCGCGTCCTGCCACGGCAACGAGGGCAAGGGCGACACCGAGAAGGGCAAGAAGATGGGGATCCGCGACTACACGACGGCCGCCTTCCAGAGCGAGCTCACCGACGCGAAGATGAAGGAAGGCATCGAGAAGGGCGTCAAGCGCGAGAAGGACGGCAAGAAGCAGGAGATGGACCCCTTCAAGGACAAGCTCAAGGCGGAGGAGATCGACGCGCTCGTCGCGTACATCCGCGCGATGAAGAAGTAGCTCCGCCCTGCCCGGCCGCCGGCTCGGCGTGGCTCCCCCCCATGCGGCCGGCGGCTGTAGCGGGCGCTCGGCGCCCACCGTACGATGACGTGATGTCGCGGCTCGACAAGCGCGCGGTGCTCGAGGCGTTGCGCGAGCGCGTGGAGCGCGATCTCGCCGCGCTGACGGGCTCGCAGGAGGCCATGCAGGCGGGCGCCACCCACGAGGAGGCCCGCCCGGAGAGCGACAAGGACACGCGCGCCACCGAGGCGAGCTACCTCGCGCGCGGCCTGGCCAAGCGCGTGGGGGAGCTACAAAAAGCCCGGAGCCTGCTCGCGAACCTCGCGCTGCAGCGCTTCGGCGCGCGTGATCCGGCCGCGCTCTCTGCGCTCGTCACCACCGAGGACGAAGACGAGAAGCAGGAGCGGTACTTCCTCGCGCCCGCGGGTGGCGGACTGCGGCTCGTCGTCGGCGGCGTCGCCGTCGGGATCGTCACGCCAGACGCGCCGCTCGGCGACGCGCTGCTCGGCAAGCGCGCGGGCGATGACGTCGAGCTCGAGACCCCGCAGGGAATTCGCGTTCTCTCGATCCTCTCCGTGGAGTGACTCTTCAGGCTTCAGGCTTCAGGCTTCAGGCTTCAGGCTTCGGGCTTCGGGCTTCAGGCTTCGGTCCCCGGCCGGATTGTCGGATCTTCGGCGAGGCGGGCGAGAGCGAGCCGCAAGGGCATCCCTCGCGAAGCGGAGATGGCCATCGTCGATCCCCGCGCGCTCCGCCGAGGCGAGCGAGAGCGAGCCGCAAGATACCGTGTTGGGCGTCAACGCCTTTCGGGCACCGCTCCGGATCGTCCACGTCCACGTCCACGTCCACGTCCACGATCCGGAGCGCAGG
>CAZQJC010000225.1:0-8658 GCA_964593795.1 uncultured Myxococcales bacterium
AAGCGCGGCCGGTAACACTGGGTCGCGGCCGACGCCGGCCGGTGGCAGGCGGCGCACCGCTGCCCCGGGTGCCACGTGCAGGCGCAGGCGATCCTCGGCCTCGTCGAGGGCGCGCGCAACGGCTACCGCGCCGACACGCGCACGCTCGAGGCCCTCGTCGCGCCGATCCTCGCGAACCGCCGCGCCGACGGCGGCTTCGTCAGCGATGGCAAGCCGGCGCACTTGTTTGGCGCGCTCGCGGTGGCTCTCCTCGACGAGCGCGTCCCGCAGCCGAGCCTCGGACCCGCCGCCGCGCTCCTCGTCGCGTCGCAGCGAGGCGACGGCGCGATCCCGCCCGTGTCCGTCGAGGCCCCGGTGATGGAGGGCGAGCTGCAGTCGACGGCGCTCGCCGTGCTCGTCCTGCGGCGGGTCGTGGAGCGCCAGGGCGACGCGGCCGCGCGCGACGCGCTCGCGCGCGCAGTGGGCTTTCTCGAGCACGCGCCGGCGACGACGACGCAGGACCGCACGCACCGCATCCTCGGCCTCGCCTGGGCCGGCCGTCCCGTGGGCGCGTGGGTCGCGGACCTGCTCGCGCAGCAGCTCGCCGACGGCTCCTGGAAGGAGCACCCGTCGATGCAGGCCGGCAACCCGATGGCGACGGGCCAGGCCCTGTACGCGCTCAAGGTGGCGCGCGGCGCGCCCGAGGGCGAGGGCTTCGCGCGCGGCGTCGCCTGGCTCCTCGCGCGGCAGGAGGAGGACGGCGGCTGGCGCTACGGCGCGGCGGGCGTCGAGACGCGCTCGAAGCGGCCGTCGCGCTTCGCGGCCTCGATGTGGGCGGCCCTCGGCCTCGGCGCGAGCTACGGCCCGCTGCGCATCCGCATCCAGGCACCCGCCGAGGGCGCGCTGGCGCAGGCCACGCTGCGCATCCGCGCGGAGCTCCTCGAGCCGCCCCCCGCGCCGCTCGAGGAGGTGCGCCTCGTGTTCGAGGGGCGAGTCCTCGCGCGTGGCCGGGATCCCTGGATCGACGCGGAGCTCGGTCGGACGCTGCCCGACGGCGCGATCGCCGCGATCGTGGCGGAGGCCCGCACGACGAGCGGCCTTCTCGCCCAGGATCGCGTGTTCGTGCACGGCGCGGCGCCCAGGGGGGCGCTCGAGGTCACCTCGCGGCGCCTGCGCTACCCGCCGCGCCTGCTCTTCATGATCGACCAGTCGGGCAGCATGCGCGGCAAGGTCGCCGGCAAGGACGGCGCGCCGCTCGAGAAGATGGCGGCCGCGCGTACGGCGGTGCGCGGCGTCCTCGCGCGCCTTCCGGCCGGCCACGAGGTGGGCATCCGCGGGTACGGCGCGCACGCACCCACGGCGCAGCGCGACTGCGAGGACACGCACCTCGCCTGGAAGGTCGAGCCGCTCTCCGAGCAGACGCGGCAGATGCTCGACGTGCTCGTCGGCGCGATGCGCCCCGCGGGCATGACCCCGATCGCGCTCGCGCTCGAGCGCGCGGCCGAGGACCTCGCCGGCCGCGGCGTCGTCATCCTGGTGTCGGACGGCCAGGAGACGTGCAAGCGCGACCCGTGCGCCACCGCCCGGCGGCTGCTCGCATCGCACCCGACGCTGCAGATCCACACGGTGGGCTTCGACATCGCGCGGGACGAGGCCGCACGGACCGAGCTGCGCTGCGTCGCCAGCGCGGGCGGCGGGCGGTTCCTGCCCGCGAGCGGCCCGATCGACCTCGCCGAGGCGCTCGAGGAGATGGCGCGGCCGACGGTGCTCGTCCGCCGCGCCGGCGACGGGGCGATCCACGCGCGCACGAGCGTGGGCGCGCCCGCCCTCTGGCTCGAGGTCGGCGACTACGAGCTCGAGGTGCTGGCCGAAGGGCAGGCGCGAAGGCGCGTCACGATCCGCCACGGGCAATCCACACGCGTCGCGCTCGAGTGATCGTAGGCGGTGGCGATCACGCTGCGCCCTGCAGACTCACGGACCGGGCAGGACCACAGCCGGAGATCGCTTCGACCGCCTCGCCCGCCGAGCGAAACGGCGATCATCGAAGGTCACGAAGGCCGAGCAGGCGGCGCTGCTGACCCAGTGCACGGCGTCCGCGAAGTCGAGCCCCTGGCGGTGGAGGTCCACGGCGTCCTTGACGACCTCCCAGCGTTCGACGGTGACGTGGGACATGCCGAGCAGGTGCTCGATGGCCCCGCAGAAGGCGGTGGCCGGGAGCTCGTAGAAGCCGCGCATGACCCACTCGAGCTCCAGGACGACCGAGAGGGGCACGAACACGGCCTCCGAGTCCACGATGACCCTGCGCGCCCGCGGTCGCTGCCGGCGCGACTCGGGGTCGTCAGGATCGTCGCAATAGAACCGAGCGAGGACGTTGGTGTCGACGGCGATCACTTGCGACGCCGGTCCTGGGCCGTCACAGCCGCCGCGTCGAAGTCTGCCAGGCGCCTCGACTTGCCCCGCGACTGCACCTTCACGAGGCCATAGCCCGCGGCCGGATCGGACGGCGCGATGCGCCGCCGCACCACGAGCCGGATGGTGCCATCGTCATCGACGAACTCCACCTGGGTCCCTGGCGTCAGGCCATGGCGGGCTCGGATCTCTGCCGGGATGACGACCTGGCCCTTCTCGGTGAGCGTGGCGGCGGGCATGACGGAAGGATAGCACGTCGCTTACCTGGTAAGCGACGTCAACAGCCGAGCACGCGCCACAGCGGCGACCCCGAGGCGGTGGCCTGGCTGGGAGCACGAGCACGAGCACGAGCACGAGCACGAGCACGATTTTCCGACGGGCCTCGAGCGCCCTGATAACCTGCGCGGCGTGCGACGCATCTCGCTCCGCAAGACCGGCTGGGACGAACCGCTCGCGCTCGAGGAGGTGGGCGAGCCGCCGGCGCCGAAGGGCCACGAGGTGCTCGTCGAGGTCGAGGCGTGCGGCGTGTGCCACCGCGATCTGCTCGATCGCGAGGGGCGCTTCCCGTTCCTTCGTCCGGGGGTGACGCCGGGCCACGAGGTGTGCGGCCGCGTCGTCGCGACAGGCGAGCGCGTGATCGACTGGAAGGTGGGCGATCGCGTCGGCACGATGCACCGCGACTCGTGCGGCGCGTGCGCCGCGTGCAAGGACGGACAGACCTCGCTCTGTGAGTCGGCCGCGTTCGTGCTCGGCATCCTGGCGGACGGCGGCTACGCGAGCCACCTCCTCGTGCCCGAGCGGGGTCTCTACCGCCTGCCCGAGGGTCTGTCCGGCGCGACCGCCGCGGTCCTCCACTGCACCTTCGGCACCGCGTACCGCGACCTCGTGGTGCTGGGGGGCATGCAGCGCGGCGAGCGCGTGCTCGTGACGGGCGCGAACGGCGGCGTGGGCCTCGCGGCCGTGCAGATCGCGGCGCGGCTCGGCGCGACCGTCGTCGCCGCGGTGCGCGCGCCCGCCCACGAGCCGGCGCTCCGCGCGCTCGGCGCGGCGGAGGTCCTCGTGTGCGCCGGCGACGCCATCCACAAGCAGCCGCGCACCGGCCGCATCGACCTCGCGCTCGACACCGTGGGCGAGCCCACCTTCCCCGCCGCGCTGCGCACGCTGCGCGTGGGCGGCCGCATCGTCGTCGTCGGCAACGTGACGCCGGCCAAGGTCGCGCTCAACCTCGGCTACGTCATCACGTTCGGCCTCACCATCCGCGGCGGCAGCGGCGCGACCCGCGACGACATGGCGGCCTTGCTGGCGCTCCACGCCGAGCGCCCCTTCGACGTGCAGGTGCAGTCGTGGCCGCTCGCGGACGCGGACCGGGCGCAAAGAGCCTTGCGCGCCGGCGGCCTCTACGGCCGGCTCGCGCTCGACCCCAGGATGTAGCCCGTTTGACAGCCCGGCCGTCCTTGCCCATCGTGGCCGCGTGCAGGCCCTCGTCTCGAAGAACGCCGGTGCCCCCCTCGCGTGGGCGGAGCTCCCTGATGTGCCGATGCGTCCCGACGACGTGCGCGTCGAGGTGCGCGCGGTGGGCGTCAACCCCGTCGACTGGAAGATGCGCGAGGCGAGCCTGCTCGGGCTCGCGCAGCGCGTCGTCGGGCCCGGCGGGCCGTTCGTCTGCGGCGTCGACTTCTCGGGCGTGGTGCGCGAGGTCGGCCCGCGCGTCACGGGCGTCGCGGTCGGCGATCGCGTCGTGGGCGGCACCGACTTCTCGCGCCGTCAGCGCGGGAGCTACGCGCGCACGGTGCAGGTGCGCGCGGATCAGGTCGCGGTCCTGCCGCCCGAGGTCGCCTTCGACGCCGCCGCGTGCCTGCCCGTCGCGGGCGTGACCGCGCGCATGGCGCTCTTCGAGCTCGGCCACCTGCTCGAGCGCAAGGAGCCGCGCGTGCTCGTCCTCGGCGCCTCGGGCGGCGTGGGGCACTTCGCGGTGCAGCTCGCGCGGGCCTACGGCGCGCGCGTGGCGGGCGTGTGCTCGGCGAAGAACGCCGCGCTCGTCGCGCGCCTCGGCGCCACGCCCATCGACTACGGCGCGGGCGACGCGCTCGAGGCCGCCGCCGCGCACGGCCCGTTCGACGTGATCGTCGACGGCATCGGCACGGCCACCTATCCGCTCGGGCGCTGCTGCAAGCTCCTCGCGGCGGACGGCACGCTCGTCCTCGTGATGCCCAAGCCCCGCGACTACGCGCACATCGCTCTGCCCGGGCGCGTGCGCACGGTGCTCGGCCGGCCGAACCGCGCGCGCCTCTCGCCCCTCGTCGCGGACCTCGCGTCGGGCAAGATCGAGGTCGTGATCGCCGAGCGCATCCCGCTCGACGAGGCCGAGCGCGCGCACGCGGTGTCGAAGGAGGGCCGCGTGGTGGGCAAGCTCGTGCTGGTGGCGTGAGGATGGAGGGGCCCATGCGCATGCGGACCGCGGTGATCGGGATCCTGACCTTGCTCCTCTCCGCGCCGGCGTGGGCGCGTGGAGGCAAGGCGAAGGACGCCGGGCCGGTCGTGGTCATCACGACCTCGCTCGGCGTCATCAAGGCGCGGCTCGACGCGGCCGGGGCGCCGCAGACGACCGCGAGCTTCCTCCGCTACGTCGACGACCGGTTCTACGACGGGACGATCTTCAACCGCGTGATCGCCGGCTTCGTCGTCCAGGGCGGCGGGTACACGCCGGATCTGCAGCCGCGCACCGCGCGCGCGCCCATCAAGAACGAGGGCGCGAAGGCGCGCCGCAACAGGAAGGGCACGCTGGCGATGGCGCGCGGCGACGACCCCGACAGCGCGACGTCCCACTTCTTCATCAACGTCGGCAACAACCCGTCGCTCGACCACCAGTCGGCCGCGAACCCCGGCTACTGCGTGTTCGGCCAGGTCGTCTCCGGCATGGACGTCGTCCAGAAGATCGCGAAGACGCCGACCGGCGTGAAGAAGGGCCTGCCCGACGTGCCCGTGACCCCGGTCGTCATCGAGTCCGTCCGCCGCGAGTAGCCAGCGAGGGCCGCGGCCGGGCAGCGCTTGCTCGGGCAGGTCTTGCTCGACGGGCGCACGGCTTGCTCTGCCAGGGGCGCCGATCCGGCGGGATTCCAGGGGATTCGCGCTGGCACCGGGCCTGCAAAGCCGGTCCGCATGCTCGCCCCCGCGACCCTCCCTGCCCTCGGCTCGAGCCTCTTCCGCCTCGCGCCGCTCCTCCTGCTCGCGTGCGGGGCCGAGGCGCCGGAGGACGCCGCCGGCCAGGCGGAGGCACCGGCCGAGGCCGCCGCGGAAGGCGCGGCGGACGAGGGCAAGGGAGACGGCTTCGCGTCGGTCGTCCCCGGAGGCGACACGCTCGCCCCGCCGGGTGGCGCCACCGGCCCGGCGATCGCATGGGCCAGCTTCACCGCCCCGAACCCGAGCGACGCCGACTCGCTGCGCCTCCGCGACATCCTCCTCAACACCAACCGGTACTCGCTCACGCGCTACTACCACGCGCGCGGCTTCGACACGCAGACCGGCCAGTACCTCGACTTCGATCGCGGCGGCGTGCTCGGCGTCGGCTCCGACGCCACCGGCGAGTTCCGCATCCGCGCGCCCGCGAGCGTGGGCCTCGCGCTCGCGGTGTCGCTGCGGCTCGGCATCTACGACGTGCCGGGCGTCCCGCGCGCGACCGCGCTCGCCGTGGCGAAGAAGCTCATCTCGTCCGTCGCCTACCGCCACCGCATCAACAGCGCCGGCGGCTGGGGCCACGACTGGCAGACGCCGCTCTGGGCGCTCTACGCGGGCACGGCAGGCTGGCTGCTCTGGGACGAGCTCGGCGCCACCGACGCCGAGTACGTGCGCAAGATGGTCGAGGACGAGGGGCGCCGGCTCGTCGGCTACCCCGTGCCCTACTACCGGAGCGACTCCGGCGCCCTGCTCTCGAGCGGCGACAGCAAGGCCGAGGAGAACGCGTGGAACGCGCAGTTCCTCTACCTCGCGGTCAACATGATGCCGTCGCACCCGCTGCGGAAGGCCTGGGAGTACAAGGCGGCCGAGCTCGCCGTCAGCGCGCACGCGAGGCCGAGCGACGTCACGTCGAACACCCAGGTCGTGGGCGGTCGCCCGGTCCGGAGCTGGCTGCGCGGCTCGAACGTCAACGCGGACAGCAGCGTCATCAACCACGGCATCGTGCACCCCGACTACATGGCGACGGCGGCGTACGCGGCCACCGCGCCCATCTGGTACGGCCTCCGCAGAAGGCCCACCCCGGACACGATGTTCGTGCGCGTCGCCGACGTCTACGAGGCGCTCGTCGAGCTGCCGTGGACGCCGGGCACGCGCACCCCGGGCACGAGCTGCCCCGAGGGGGGCTTCCTCCTGCCGTGCCGCGTGGCCTCGCCGGGCGGCACGATCTACCCGGACAACCAGTCCAGCATCTACTTCCCGCACGGCACCGACTGGGGCACGGGGCGTCGCATGAACTTCGCGCTCTTCGACGTGGTCGCGCGCCACTTCGCGCTCGATGGCCTCGTCGCGGACGCGCAGAAGAAGGCCGGCGTCTGGGAGGCGCGCCACGCCCAGGCCGCCCTCGACATGCAGCTCCGCTCGGCGGACCGGCGCACGTACCTGTCGTCGAGCGAGGACAGCTACCCCGAGAAGGAGGAGTGGGTCGCGGCGCACGCGGCGCTCGCGTACCTCGTCAAGTGGATCTCGGCGCAGGGCGCGTACTCGCGCACCGGCGCGTTCATCCCCGTGGTCATCGACGACCAGGACCGCGAGTTCAACGTCACCGGGCCGTGGGAGAAGGACCAGCCCGCGGGGTGCCTCGCGTACTGGAACGTCTATCACGAGGGCGGCGGCGCGAGCGGCTCGCGGCGCGCGCAGTGGAAGCTCAAGTCGCCGCTGCCGGCGGGGCGCTACCGCGTCTCCGCGTGGTGGAGCGCCTTTGCCAACCACGCGACCGACACGCCGTACACGGTCTTCCACCGCGGCGGGCAGACGGTGGTCCGCGTGAACCAGCGCACGGGCGGCGGGCAGTGGAATCGCCTCGGCGAGTTCGACTTCGACGGCACGACGAGCAGCGGCTACGTCGAGCTGTGGAACAAGACCTCGACCGGCTACGTGGTCGCCGACGGCGTGATGTTCGAGCGCCTGTGAGCTCGCGGCGCTTGTGAGCCCGGCGGCGAGGCGCGATCCTCTCCGGCATGGAGATCATCTTCCTCGTCCTGGCGACGTTCTCCGGCGGGCGCCTGACGAGCTTCACGGTGGCCGACCTCGACGACTTCCTCGGCGAGCGCGGCATCGCGCGCCGGCCGTGCCGCGAGCTCATCCGCACGCCGAGCTTCATCGCGCGCCTGGCGAAGGAGCAGAAGCCCGGCCGCGACGTGCGCGTCGAGTGCGTGGGCGGCTCCGAGCTCGCGGCGCTCGAGCCCCTGCTCGCGAAGGCGCCCACCTGGGAGCGCGTGAGCGTGGGCGAGCTGGTGGTGGGTCGCCTCGAGCACCGGCCCGTCGACTCCGGACGCAAGAGCGTCGAGGCGCATGTCGGCATCGAGCTGTGGCTCGTGCGCGACGGCGGCGTGCGCACGGGGCTTCGCCCCACGCTCGCGGTGCCGCGCGACGTCTTGCTCCGCCTCAAGGGCCAGCGCGTCGAGGTGCGCCTCGTCCCGTCCCGCGAGGCGCCGGTGGACGAGCGCATGCAGATGCCCATCACGCCCGAGGGCAAGCCGCTGCCCCGCGGCGGCTTCGACGTGACCTCCATCCGCGCGCTGCCGTAGGCGGCGCTCTCATGATTCGTCACATCCGCCTAGGCAGATGGAATGTCGCTCTGGGAGTCCAGCACCCCAGAACTTCTGGCCCTTTACACCACGCCCGGCCTCACCCCCGCAGAGCGTTCGGGTCGCGCAACCGCCCCTCTCCCGACGGGCCCGTCGGGAGAGGGGCCCCGCAACAGTCGGAGCGCCTTGCCGAGAACTCGGGCATGACGAGGCGATGGTCGGGAACGGAGCGTGCGCGTGCGCTGCGTGGCCGCTCGACGCCTGCCGAGTCGGCGTTGTGGGCACGGCTCCGCGGCCGAGGCATGGGCGCGAAGTTCAGGCGCCAGCACCCCGTCGGGCCCTACGTGCTCGACTTCTGCTGCTGGGCGACGATGCTGGCGGTCGAGGTCGACGGCCCCATTCACGCGACCCGCGGGGAGCGAGACCGTCGGAGAGACGCGTGGCTGGGGGCGCGTGGCATCGCGGTGCTGCGGGTCACCAACGAGCAGGTGCTCGCGCGCCCGGAAGA
>CAZQJC010000226.1:0-42717 GCA_964593795.1 uncultured Myxococcales bacterium
TCGGGTCTCTGACCCGGATCCGGAGCCTGAAGCCCGAGGCCTGAAGCCCGAAGCCTTCAGCGACGGCGCTCGTCCACGGATCAGCGGGCCTGCGCAAGCCCGCATTCTCCAACGCAGTTCAACCCGTTCGGTGCTCTAGGACCCACGTTGCCGGCCCGCGCGACCGCGCTCCTCGTCGAGGACGACGCCCGCCTGGCGGAGCTCGTCCGCGAGTACCTCGGCAAGAGCGACGTCGAGGTGACCGTCGCGTCCGACGGGGAGCGCGGCCTCGCGCTGCACGGCGCGCGGCCCTTCGACGTCGTCCTGCTCGACCTCATGCTGCCCGGCATCGACGGCTTCGAGGTCTGCCGCCGCATCCGCCAGCACGCGGAGCGGCCCGACACGCCGATCGTCATGCTCACGGCCAGGGGCGACGACGTCGACAAGATCGTCGGCCTCGAGCTCGGCGCCGACGATTACCTCGCCAAGCCCTTCAACCCGCGCGAGCTGCTCGCGCGCATCCACGCCATCTTGCGGCGCACGGGCGCGCGCGGCGCCCGGAGCGCCTTCCGCACCGGCGAGCTCACGATCGACTTCGACGCGCGAGAGGTCACGGTGCGCGGGCAGCGCCCGACGCTGACGAGCTACGAGTTCGAGCTGCTCGCGACGCTGGCGCGCGCCGCCGGCCGGGTCCTCTCGCGCGAGCACCTGCTCGACGCGCTCAAGGGCGAGGAGTTCGAGTCGTTCGACCGCTCGATCGACGTCCACATCGCCAAGCTCCGCGCCAAGCTCGAGGAGAACCCGAAGGACCCGCGCTACATCAAGACCGTCCGGGGCGTGGGCTACGTGCTCGCGAGGAGCGCCTGACGTGCTGACGAGGCGCCTCTACACGCGGATCTACCTCCACTTCCTGGGCGTACTGGTCGTGGTCGCGATCGCCACCGCGCTCGTCTTCGCCACGAGCGCCCAGGTGGAGTGGCGCCGAAACGCCATCACGCACCTGTGTCGCCACGTGGCGTCGCTCGTGGCGGGCAACCTCGACGATCGGCCGCGGCTCGACCGGCTGCTCGGCCGGCTCGCGTCCGAGCTCGCCATCGACGTGACCGTCTTCGATCCCGCGGGCAAGCCGCTCGCGGTGTACGGAGAGTCCCCGGCGAACCTGCCGCCGGAGCGCCTGGCCGAGGCGCTCGTGCAGCCGGTACACCTGCACCGCGCGACGTTCGCCGCGGCGCCCATCCGCAGGGAGCCCTTCGGGCCTCCGCTCGGGGTGATCGCGCTGTCGGCGCGGCGCTCGCTGCACGACCTGCGCGTGCCGATCCTGGCGGTGCTCGTGGTGCTCGGCATCGCGGGGCTCGCCACGCTGCCGCTCGCGCGGCGCATCTCGCGGCCCATCGAGGCGCTCACGGCGGCGAGCCGGCGGCTCGGCGACGGCGACCTCTCGTACCGCGTGCCGATCGCGGAGACGGCGCGCGCCGAGGACGAGGTGACGCGGCTCGCGCTGACGTGGAACCAGATGGCCGAGCGCGTGGAGACGCTGGTGCGCGGGCACAAGGACCTGCTCGCGAACGTCTCGCACGAGCTGCGCTCGCCGCTGGCGCGGGTACGCGTGGCGCTCGCGCTCGTGCCCCGCACCGACGAGTCGGCGGCGCGCCTCGAGGGCGTGGAGGCCGACATCGGGGACCTCGACCGCCTGATCGACGACGTGCTGATGGCCTCGCGGCTCGAGGCGGGCGGCCTGCCGATCGCGCTCGCGGAGCTCGACGTGGCGGAGCTCCTCGAGCAGCTCGCGGAGCGCGCGCGCGCCGATGCGCGCCTTGCCGGCGCGGAGGTGCACGTCGAGGCGCCGGCGGGCCTGCGCCTCGTCGCCGACGGGGCGCTCCTGCGACGCGCGCTGTGGAACCTCGTCGACAACGCCGCGAAGTACGGCGCGCCGCCGCTCGTGCTGCGCGCCGACGTCGTGGGCGAGCGGGTGCGCCTCGCGGTCGTCGACGCGGGCCCCGGCATCCCACCCGAGGAGCGCGAGCGAGTGCTCGAGGCGTTCTATCGCGCCGAGCGCGCCCGCACCCCGGAGGTCGGCGCCTCGCGGGGCGTGGGCCTCGGCCTCACGATCGCCGCGCGCATCGCGAGCGCGCACCGGGGGACGATCCGCGTGGAGCCGGGACCGGCGGGCCACGGCTGCTGCATGGTCATCGAGTTGCCCGTGGGGAGCACGGGCAAGAGCGGCGAAGCGGTGTAGCGGTCACATCTGCCCAGGAGGACACACGCGTTCAGGCGCCCTTGTACGAGAGCAGCGGGGTCAGGCGGCGCACCACGCGCGTGAGGTCTCGCTGCGCGCGCATCACGGCGTCGATGTCCTTGTAGGCGCCCGGGGCCTCGTCGCGCAGCCGGGGCGCGAGCCGGTGATCGAACCACACGCCCTCGAGCTGCTTCTCCATCGCGCGGACGGAGATGCGGCGCGCCGCCTCGCCGCGGCTCCACCTCCGACCCGCGCCGTGCGAGCTCGAGCCGAGCGCCTCGGGAACACCGCGACCGACGACGTGATAGCTCGGCGTGCCCATCGAGCCGGGGATGATGCCGGCCTCGCCCTCGGCCGCCGCGATCGCGCCCTTGCGATGCACGAGGAGCCGCTCGCCGAGGTGCTCCTCGGCGCGCACGGCGTTGTGGTGGCACGCGATGAGCGACGCGGGCTCGGCGGCCGCGCCGAGCACGTCCCCGACGAGCGCCTCCACCGCGGCCAGCATCGCCCGCCGGCTGTGGTCGGCGTAGCGCAGCGCCCAGTCGAGGTCGGCCAGGTACGCGCGCCCCGCGTCGGACTCGGCGTCGAGCGCGCCGAGGCCGCTCCGCGTCCGCGCCGCGCCCTCGAGGTGGTGATCGCGGACGAGGGGCCCGACGGCGCGCGAGCCCGAGTGCAGCATGACCCACAGCCAGCCCTCCTCGTCGGACTGCAGCTCGACGAAGTGGTTGCCGCGCCCGAGCGTCCCGAGCTGCAGGAGCGCCTCGCGCCGCGCGTGCTCGAGACCCGGCGCGAGCGGCTGCTCCACGAGGTCGGGCGGAAGCGCGGGCGCAGGCGGCCGCGAGAAGCGCACCGCCGGGATCGCGGCGTACAGGCCCGAGAGCAGGCGCGCCGCCACCCGCTCGTCGGCGAGCGCCTCCGCCGCGCACTCGAAGCGCATCGCGCACATGCCGCAGCCGATGTCGCCGCCGACCGCGCTCGGGTACACGAGGCGGCGCGTCGCGACCACCGTCCCCACGCACACCTCGCTCGCGAGGTGAACGTCGGGCATGAGCGCCACCCGCACCACGTCCTCGCTCTGCGCGAGGCGCTCCACCGCGAGCGCGACCTCGCGGGGAAGCGGCTCGACCAGCCACGATGCGATCTCAGCGCCGGCCGTCACCAGGCCTCCGGTACGGCGAGCTCGAACGTCAGCTCGGGCGCGCGCTTTCGCGCCACCGCGCGCGCGATCTCCTCGCGCAGATGGCCGCGCATCCGCTCGAGGTGCTCGATCACGAGGCGCGCGTCGGCCCCGCCCGGGGGCATGGCCACGCGCACCGCCAGCCTCGACGCGTCCGGTGCGGGCTCCACGCCCACGATCACCAGCTCGCGCACGAGCGCGTCATTGCAGTCGCCGAGCGCGCACGACAGCGTGCGCTCGACCTCGCGGCAGAGCTGCCGCGTCTTCCGTTCTACCTTGGCGTCCGCCGGGCGGAACAGCGCCTCGGCGTCGATCGTCTGACCCGCAAACGGCGGCGCAGATCCGCGCCGCCCTCGTCGAGAGCCCATGCGTTCACTCCAGGGGAGCGGGCGATCCCGCTCCCGGCTCGATCCAGAGAGGAGAGCCGCTCGCGCGTCCCTGTCTGTCAGACAGGGCTGCGGAGGAGGCTCGACACGAAACGAATCGGGGTGATTGCAGTACGTCGCATGGTGGCCTCCTTTCCGGGCGCGAGCCCGAGGTCACTGATTATGAGGATTTCGCGGTCATTGTCAATGGCGGCCATTGGGATCAGCGTTTTTTCGGCGTGATCCGGTGGATCGAGCGCTCGACCGAGATGCAGCGGTCCTCGACGTAATCGAGCCCGCCCGCCTCGGCGATGCGCCTCGCCTCGTCCGACCGGATGCCCGACTGCAGCCACAGCGCCCGCGCGCCGCGCGCGACCGCCTGCCGGGCCACCTCCGGCGCGTCCTCGCTCGGCCGGAACACGAGGACGAGGTCGATCGTGCCGGGCACGTCGGCGAGCGAGGGATAGGCGCGCCGGCCGAAGAGCTCCGGGACCTTGGGGTTCACCGGGATCACGTCCCAGCCGTGGGCGGCAAGGCCCATCGGGATCGCGCCCGCGGACTTGTCGGGATCGCGCGAGGCGCCCACCACCGCGATCGTGGTGGTCCGCTCGAGGAGCTCCTTCGGGGTCACGGGATCAGTATGGGCCAGGAACCGGAGACGGCGACGGTCAGGTCCCGTAGACCTTCGCGGGCGCGGGCGCCTCGGCGAGCAGCCGCCGCACCACCGCACCGAGCTCGGCGGCCTCCCAGCGCGCGCCGCGATCGACCTCGGGGCCGGGCTGCCAGCCGTCGGCCACGCGGACGACGCCGCCTTGCGCCTCGAAGACGCGGCCGGTGACGTCGCTCGACTCTGCGCTCGCGAGCCAGGCGACGAGCGGCGCGACGTTCTCCGGCGTCATCGCGTCGAAGCCCGCGTCGGGCCGCTTCATCATGTCGGCGAAGACCTCCTCCGTCATGCGCGTGCGCGCGGCGGGGGCGATGGCGTTGGCCGTGACGCCGTAGCGGCCGAGCTCCGCCGCCTGCACGAGCGTGAGCGCCGCGATGCCGGCCTTCGCCGCCGAGTACGCGGCCTGGCCGACGCTGCCCTGCAGGCCCGCGCCGCTCGTCGTGTTGACGAGACGCGCGTCGCACGGCTCGCCCGCCTTGCTGCGGTCACGCCAGTAAGCGGCGGCGTGCCGCGCGGGGCAGTAGTGGCCGCGCAGGTGCACGCGCAGGACCGCGTCCCACTCGTCGACCGTGGACGAGACGAACATGCGGTCGCGCACGAAGCCGGCGTTGCACACGAGCACGTCGAGCCGGCCGAAGCGCTCGAGCGCGAGCGCGATCATGCGGCCCGCGCCGGCCCAGTCGGCGACGTCCTCGCGACACGCGACCGCCTGGCCGCCGGCGGCCTCGATCTCGCGCACCACGCTGGCGGCGGGATCGTCCTCGGCCGTCTTGCCGTCGCGCGTGACGCCGAGGTCGCTCACGACGACGCGCGCGCCGTGCCGCGCCAGCTCGAGCGCGTGCGCCCGCCCGAGGCCCCGCCCCGCGCCGGTCACGATCGCGACCCTTCCCTCGCAAAGGCGCGTCATCGGGAGAACTTCGCCTCGCGGCCCTCGACGAACGCCGCGCGCGCCTCGTCGCCCACGCCGAGGAGGTTCAGCTCGAACGTGAAGCCCTGCTCGAAGCGGTAGCTCTTCTTGACGTCGACCGGGTCGATGCCGTTGAGCGACTGCTTGGCGGCACGGATGGCCGCGGGGCTCTTCTCGCAGATCTTCCGCGCGACCGCGAGGGCCGCGTCGCGCAGCTCCGCGCGTGGGACGACGCGAAGGACGCTGCCGTGGCGCTCGAGCTCCGCGGCGCTCGCGCGCTCGCCCGTGTAGACCATGTGGCGCATGCGGTGCTGGGGCACGAGCCGCGCGAGGTGCGTGGCCGCCCCGAGCGCGCCGCGGTCGACCTCGGGCAGGCCGAAGCTCGCGTCGTCCGAGGCGACGATGACGTCGGCGTTGCCGACCAGGCCCACGCCGCCGCCGAGGCAGAAGCCGTGGACGGCCGCGATGACCGGCACCGCGCACTCGTAGACGGCGGCGAACGCGGCGTAGCAGCCGCGGTTCGCCCCCACGAGCGCGTCGTGTCCCTTCTGCGCCTGCATCTCCTTGATGTCGACGCCGGCGCAGAAGCCGCGGCCCTCGGCGCGCAGGACGAGCGCCCGCACGCCGGGGTCCTCGCCGAGGGTGCGCACGGCGTCGGCCAGCTCGTGCCAGCCCTTGACGTCGAGCGCGTTGACCGGCGGGCAGTCGATGACGACCTCCGCGACGTGCTCCTCCACTCGCTTGCTGATGCCCATGACTCTCCTCGAAAACGGGGCTCGCGCCGGCGCCGCGAAGAAAAACGCTTCAACTCGGCCGCGCGCGTGGGCAGAATAGAACATGTTTCACTTTGGACGTCCAGCAGGCGGATGATGGACAGGCTCGAGGGACGGGTCGTCGTGGTCACGGGCGGCACGCGCGGCATCGGCCGCGTGATCGCCGAGCGCTTCCTCGCCGAGGGCGCGGAGGTCGTCGTGTGCGCGCGCAAGCCCTGCGAGGCGCCACCTGCTGCGGGTGGCCGCACCGCGCGCTTCGTGGCGGCAGACGTGCGTGAGCCGGAGCAGATCGAGCGAGTGATCGCCGCCGCGAGCGCGCTCGGACGGCTCGACGTGCTCGTGAACAACGCCGGCGGCAGCCCGCCCGCGGACGCCGCCACCGCCTCGCCGCGCTTCTCGAGCTCGATCGTCGCGCTCAACCTCCTCGCGCCGCTGCACTTCGCGCAGCGCGCAAACCAGGTCATGCAGGCGCAGCCCGAGGGCGGCGCGATCGTCAACATCGCGAGCGTGAGCGGCCTGCGCCCCTCGCCGGGGACGGCCGCTTACGGCGCCGCCAAGGCCGGGCTCATCCACCTGACGCAGTCGCTCGCGATCGAGTGGGCGCCGCGCGTGCGCGTCAACGCCGTCAGCGCCGGCATGATCCTCACGGAGGATTCCCGGCCGCACTACGGCGACGACGCGGCGGTGGCGCGCGTCGCGGCGACGGTGCCGCTCGGGCGCCTCGGCGAGCCGGCCGACGTGGCCGAGGCGTGCATCTTCCTGGCGTCGGCGCGCGCGCGGTACGTGACCGGCGCGAACCTCGTGGTGCACGGAGGCGGCGAGAAGCCCGCGTTCCTCGGCGCGGTCAGGGACGGCGCGTGACGACGGGCGGACGCCTCGAGCTCTTCGCGCTGCCGGGCGTGCCGAGGGTGGCGCCGGGCGACGACCTCGCGGCGCTGGTGCTCGCGGCGCTCGACCGCACGGAGCTGCGCCTCGCGGACGGCGACGTGGTGGTCGTGACCTCGAAGCTGCTGTCGCGGGCCGAGGGGCGCTTCGTCGATCTCGCGGCCGTCGCGCCGAGCGACGAGGCGCGCGCGCTCTCGCGCGAGACGGGCCACGATCCGCGGTTTCTGACGCTGATCCTCGGCGAATCGAGCGCGATCTCGCGCAAGGCGCCGGGCGTCCTCGTGGTGCGCCACCGCCTCGGCTTCGTGGTCGCGAACGCGGGCATCGACGCGTCGAACGCGGCCCCACCGGGCGCACCCGCGGGCTCGGGGCCGTGGGTCCTCTTGCTGCCGCGTGATCCCGACGGCGCGGCGAGCGCGCTGCGAAGTCACCTCGCCGAGGCGAGCGGCGCGGCCCTCGGCGTCGTCGTGACGGACTCGTTCGGTCGGCCGTTCCGCCTCGGCACGGTGGGCACCGCGATCGGCGTCTCGGGGCTGCCCGCGCTGTGCGACCTGCGCGGAACGCGTGACCTCGACGGGCGCGCGCTCGAGCGGACCGTGACGGGCCTGGCGGATCAGGTCGCCGCGGCAGCAGACCTCGTCGCAGGCCAGGCGGCCGAGGGGCGCGGCGTGGTGCTCGTGCGCGGCCTCACCTTCACGCCGGTGGACTCGCGCGCGAGCGAGCTCTGCCGGCCCGCGGCGGGGGACCTCTACGCATGACGCGCGTGACGGTGCTCTCGGGCGGCGTCGGCGGGGCGCGCTTCCTCGACGGCGTCGTGCGCGCGCTCGATCCAGGCGCCGTGACCACGATCGTCAACACGGGGGACGATCTCGAGCACCTCGGCCTCTTCGTCTGCCCCGATCTCGACACCGTCATGTACACGCTCGCCGACCTCGGCGACGCCGAGCGCGGCTGGGGCCTGCGCGGCGAGACGTGGCACGCGATGGAGGCGGTGCGCGCGTTCGGTGGACCGACCTGGTTCAACCTCGGCGACCGCGATCTCGGCACCCACCTCGTGCGCACCGCCGCGCTGCGCGCCGGCGAGCCGCTCTCGGCGATCACCGCGCGCCTGTGCGCCGCGGTCGGCATCTCCGCGCGCGTCCTGCCCATGACCGACGGCGCCTGCCGCACGATGATCGACACGCAGGCCCACGGCACGCTGGCGTTCCAGGACTGGCTCGTCCGCGAGCGCGCCCCGGCCGTCGTGCGCGTGCGCTTCGAGGGCTCGCCGCCGCCCGCGCCCGGCGTGCTCGCCGCGATCGCCGAGGCGGACTTCGTGCTCGTCGGGCCGTCCAATCCGTACGTCTCGGTGGACCCCATCCTGTCCATCGCCGGCGTGCGCGAGGCGCTGGCGCGAAAGACGGTCGTCGCGCTCTCGCCGATCGTGGGGGGCCGCGCCGTCAAGGGGCCGCTCGCGGAGATGATCCCGGTGCTCGGCGGGCGCGAGGCCTCCGCGGGCGCGATCGCGGCGCACTATGCTGCCGTTCCGGGGCGGGGCCAAGGCGGCGGCCTGCTCGCGGGAATGGTGGTGGAGCGCGGCGACGAGGGGGGCATCGCGGGGCCCGTGCTCGCGTCGGAGACCGTGATGCGCGATCGCGACGATCGCGTGCGCCTCGGGCGCGAGGTCCTGGCGTTCGCGGCTCGCCTCGCCGAGGGACGGGCGTGACGCTCCGGCGCGCGTGGGCCGTCGTGCCCGCCAAGGCTTTTTCCCGCGGGAAGTCGCGCCTCGCGCCGATCCTGCCGCCGGGCTCGCGCGCGGATCTCTCGCGGGCCCTCCTCGGCCACGTGCTCGGCGTGCTCGCCCGCTGCCCGCTCGACGGCGTGCTCGTCCTGGCCGACGGGCCCGAGGTGGCGGCGCTCGCGCGGCGGCACGGCGCGACCACGATGCTCGATCCGGGGCCGGCGCCGCTCGGCGCGCTGGTCGACGCGGGGCTGTCGGCCGTCGGCGTGCGCGGCGCGACCTCCGCGGTGGTGCTCATGAGCGATCTGCCCCGTCTGCAGCCGCGCGACGTGCTCGAGCTCCTCGATCTCGTCGATCGTTACGACGTCGCGGTCGCGCCCGACCGCCACGGCGCGGGCACCGGCGCGCTCGCGCTCTCGCCGCCCGCCGCTCTGCGCTCGTGCTTCGGCCACGAGGACAGCTTCCGCCGGCACCTGCGCGCCGCCCAGCGCGCGGGCCTGCGCGCCGCCGTCTACTGCAGCCCAGGCGTCGCCTTCGACGTGGACTCCCCGGAGGACCACCGACTCGAGTCCGCGATCACGCCGCGCCTCGCGCACGGCTGACGCTCGATCTCGGCTACGCTCCGCGCATGGCGCACTGGGAGCACCGCGACGAGCCCCGCTGGAAGTCCTTCAAGTTCAATCAGCCGTACGCCAAGGGCCTGAAGCGGCTGCGCGAGGACGTCCTCGGCAAGACGGACTTCGACCCGGCCACGCTCTGGCAATGGGGCACCATGCAGGCGATGGCGCTCATCGAGGTGCTCGGCCGCTGCGAGGCCGAGTACGGCGAGGCGGGACAGAAGCTCGTCTACGGCGCATTGCACAAGGTCGGCCACGACATCGGCCGGCAGATCCTCGACGGCGCCACGTGGCCCGCGGATCTCACGGAGGCGGAGTTCGTGTCGTTCTACGCGACGGTCATCAATCGCATCGCGTACGCCTCGCTGGAGGACCCGAAGATCGACGCCGACGATCGCGTGAGCTTCGACATCGTCTGGTGCCCGCACCAGGACCATTACGGCGCGTTCGATTGCCGCGTGCAGCGCTACTTCGTGCAGGGGATGATCGACGCGGCGCGCGAGGTGGGCGGCGGCTTCGGCTTCGAGGTCCGCTTCGACACGACCATCCCGTCCGGCGCGCCGACGTGCCACTTCTCGCTGTGGAAGCCCGAGGGCGACGAGGCCGCGAAGTGGGCCGCGGACACAAAGCTCATCGACGAAAAGGCCCTGGCGCGCGCGAAGCGCGGCCGCGCGCCCTGAGGGCGACTACCGTCGCTTCCAGATTTCGAGGGGCGGGCGCGACAGCACGCGCTCGTAGCGCGGGGACAGCACGCGCTCGAGGCCGGCAGGCGCCACCCACGTGAGCACGTGGTCGAAGCGCGGGGCAGCCTCCGCGAAGAAGACGCGCCAGCGCTCGAGCCAGGCGGCCTCGCAGTCGACGGGCGCGACGCCGGCGGCACGGAATTGCGCGCACACGACCTCGGGGCTCCGGGAGCCGCGCGCGAAGTTGTCGAGCGCCGGCGGCACGAGCTGCGCGGGCGGGAACTGCCGCCAGAGGATCGGGTAGCTGCGCTCCACCGCGAACACGAGCGGCGGGTGCGCGTCCTTGCCGAGCGTGTAGAAGCCCCACAGGTGGTGCGCGCTCGCGGTGAACTCGCTCGTCACGCGCGACTCGAACGACAGCGGTAGCAAGCTCGCGCCCTCGGGCACGACGTCCATGCCCGCGGTGTACGCCGCGCGATCGCGGTCGAGGCGCAGGTAGTCGACGCCCAGCGCGATCGAGTAGACGGCGGCCGCCCCGAGGAGCGCCCGCTCGAGCCAGCGCGGGAGCGTCACCGGCGCGCGCAGAAGGAGCGCGAACCACAGGAACGGGATGAGCCGGGTGTTGAGGTACCACCAGTTGCTCGCCCCGCCGGGCAGGAGCATGTAGGCCGCAAGCACGAGCACGCTCGCGAGCGGCGAGAAGAACGGCGGCGCCTCTCGGCGATTCCGCCACGCGAGGATCGGCAGGGCCAGGGCCGGCAGGAGCGTCGGCGCGGCCGAGAGCCACGTCGGGCCGGGCAGGCAGTTCTCCCAGACGTTGAGGATCAGGCGATGGAGCGACGTGAACGCGACGACGTCGCCCGCGCTCGGCGAGCCCTCGACCTTGACCACGTGCGCGAGCGCGGAGCCGACCGTGAGCAGGCCCGCGGGCGCGAGCGGTCCGCAAAGCAGCAGGGCCGCACGGATTCTCCGCCGGGTTCCCTGCTCTCGCAGCGCCTCGGCCAGGCACAGGCAGCCCGCGACGATGATGGGAAACACGTGCACGAACCACGTGACCAGGGCGAGCGCCGTCGCGAGCGTGCCGGTCGCGAGGGACGGGCGCCGCCGCAGCCGGTCGAGCACCACGAGCAGCAGCAGCACGAGCGGCAGGGCGAGCGCGTAGTTCAGCATGCCCATCGACACGAACCAGCTGTGCACGAGCGGCCAGGCGAAGAGCGAAGCGCTGCGCGCGCGCTCGGGGCCGGCGAGCGCGGCGACGAAGCGCGGCAGGACGAGCGCCCACGCGGCCGCCGACAGCGCGATGAACGCCTTGACCGCCACGACGAGGCCGACGTGCGGCGCGAGCGCGTAGGACCACGCGAAGAGCGCGGTGTTGGTCTTGAAGAAGCCGCTCGCGACGAACTCGGAGAAGCGGTCCGGGTGCAGGAGGATGTGCAGCGTCGCGAGGTGGTTCGGCAGGTCCTGCAGCGGCGGCACCACCGGCAGGAGCAGCGGCCACGCCCCCAGGGCTAACAGGAGGAGCGAGGTGAGGCGCATCTCCCGCGGCGTCATGGCGCCTTCGGGGACGGCGCGCGGAACGTCCACTGGCGGTTGAGGACGAGGCCGAGCACGAACGTCGCGCCCGTGGCGGCGAGGATGCCGGCCCAGTGCGGCGCGCCCGCGTGCGCGGTGACGACCTGGAACACCGCGGCGTTCGTCGCCAGGCACCCGAGCGAGACGACGAGGAAGCGCACCGCCGCGTGGTGCGTGCGGCCGCCCGCGGCGACCATGCGCTGCGCCTCGAGCTGGAACGTGAACCGCGAGTTGAGGACGAAGCTGCACGCGACGCCGCACGCGAAGGACACCGCCTTGATGCGCCAGGCCGGCACCGCCGGAAGCGCGCGCGTGCCCACCCAGAACACCGCCCAGTCGAGCAGCGTGTTGACCACGCCCACCAGGCCGAACCGGATCGCCTGCGGCAGCTCACCGAGCCGCTTCATCGGCGAAATCCTGCCGGGCGCATGGCGCGTACCATGCACCGCGAGGCCGGCCCGGGGCCAGGCTCAAGTTTCGAGGGGATCGTCGATGGGGGTTCGGGCTACGCGGGGAGCGCGGCGACCTGCGCGTCGACCTTGTCGAGCGCGGCCAGGGCCTTGGCCTTGACGTCTGCGACCTTGGTCGTGGCGACGTCGGCGCCGGCGTTGATCTGCTGCTTGACCTTGGCGATCTGCGCGTCGATCTGGGCGTCCACCGCGCTCGCCTGCGCCTCGAGGCCGGCCAGCACCTTGTCGAGCGCGGCGACCATCGTCTGGAGCTGGGTCGCGAACGTCTGCCGCGCCTGCTCGAGCTTCTGCTCGAGCTGCGTCCGCAAGGTCACGATGCCCGCGCGCACCGCCTCGAGCCCCTTGTCTGCGGCCTGCTTGCCCTGCTGGATCGCCGTCGAGACCTGCGCGCGCACGGTCTCGGCCTGCGTCTCGACCTGCTTGATCATCGCCTCGATCTGCGTGCGCACGCCGGCGATCGCCGTGGTGGCCTGGTCGGTCACCGTCTGGATCTGCGTCTTGACCTGCTCGAGCAGCGTCGCGACCTGCGTCTCGATCTGCGTCTTGATCGTGTTCATCTGCGTGAGCACGGTGTTCTTCGCGGCGTCGATCTGCGTGATCACGCCGGAGATCACCGTGTCCACCTGCGTGACGACCTGATCGATCGTCGCCTGAACCGTCTTCATCGCGGTCTCGAGCTGCGTCGTCAGCGTCTGCTGGAACGTCTCGATCTTCGCCCCCGCCTGCGTCGCGACGGTCTGGATCTGCGTGACGATCTGGGTCTTGACCTGCTCGAGCTGCGACGCGGCGGCCGTGGCGAGGTTCACGAACTGCGGCACGACCTGGCCGACCACCTGCTGGATCGCCGTCTGGGTCGGCTGCACGAGCGGCTGCGGCAGCGCCTCCGCGGGGATCGCCTGCAGCAGGCCCACGCCCGTCTCGAGCGCGCTCTTGATGCCGGAGACCAGCGTGTTGAACTTGTCCTCGAGCTTGGCCAGCTCGGCGATGAGCGCGTCGAGCGTCCCCATCACCGTCTCGCGGAACGCCGTGATCTGCGCGAGCAGCGCGTCGATGGTCGACTTGGCGGTGTCGATCGCGCTCTGGATCTGCGCCTTGAGCTGATCGACCGTGCTCGTCGCGGTGTTGAGCAGCGTGTCGAGGGCCTGCGCCGCGCTGGCCACGAGCGCCTGGAGCTGCTGCTCGACCTGCGCCACCGTGTCGCGCATCGTGCGCACGCCCGAGGTCATCGTGTTCGCGCCGGCGGTGACCTGCGAGCGCAGCGTCGCGATCTTTCCGCCGACCTCGTTCGACACCTGGTCCACCGTCTGCTTGGCGGTGTTCTCGAAGGTCGTGATCTGCGTCGTCACCGGATCGACCGCGGAGTCCAGCGCCTGGCGCACGTTCTGGCCTTGCTGGCGCAGCACGTCCGCCGACTGCTGCATCGCCTTCTTGAACTCGCCGACCCACGCGTCGATCTTGGCGCGCGCCTGGTCGAAGCCCGCGAGCCCCTGGTTGATGGCCTGATCGACCTGCTCCCGCGCCTGCTTGATCCCGCTCCGCGCCACGTTCTGGCCGGCCTCGATCGTGCCCTCGACCTGATCGATGCCCTTTCTCACCTCGGCGCTGCCGGTCTTGATCCCGGCGAGCACCTCGGTGCGCGTGCGCGTCACCTGCTGGCGGACCTGCTGGATCTGCTGCACCTGCGCCGCCGCCTGCCCCGCCTGCTTGGTGTCGAGGGTCGCGAGCGTCTTCTGCAGCCGCCCGTCCACCTCCGCCACGAACGCATCGAGCTCGCTCACCATGGGCCGCGCGCGCGTGTCGAGCTCGGTCTTGAGCACGTTGCCCTTGTCGACCAGCCGGTTCGAGGCCTTGTCGAAGAGGCCCGTGAGCGTGCGCGCGCGCTGCTCGACCGCGAGCCTCGCCGCCCCGACGTCCGCCTGCATCTGGGTCACGGTGTCCGAGATGCTCACCGCAAGATCCTCTGGATCTCGTCCTCGATGGCCTGCAGCTTGCCGCGGAGGTCGCTCTTGACGGCCGCGATCTCCGCGCCGACGCCGGTCAGCTTCCCGAGCACGCTCGGCCCCGCGGAGCGCACGTCCATCTCGACCTTCTCGACCTCGGCCATGACCTTGGCCACCGCCGTGTCGATCTCGATCGCGAGCTCGTCGAGGCTGTCTCTCAGGCCCATCTCAGGACACCTCCGTCACAGCTTCACCAGCTGCTGCAGCTCGTTCACGGCCGCCTGCGTCTTGCCCTTGAGCTCGCCCACCTTGTCGGCGATCTGGTTCACCGCGCCCTCGATCACGGCCTTGGCCTCCTCGGCCTGGCCGGAGAGCGCCGCCTCCATCGCCTCGAGCGCGGCGCCCGTCTTCGTGGTCGCCGCCTCGAGCTCGCCGCTCGCCCCGCCGAGCGCGCCCTGGAACGCACCCGTGAGCGTGCCGAGCGCGGCGCGCGTCCCCGCCTCGAGCTGCTCCTGGGCCGCCGCCACCTGCGCGAGCAGGTCGAAGGTCTCGACCGCCATCGCCGCCGCGGCGTCCTCCTTGACCTGGAACAGCATGATGCCGTCCTCGATCTTGAGCGTGCCCTGATCGCCCTTGGCGACGCGCTCGATCGAGAACACCGGCTTCGAGTCGACGTAGATGTGCTTCATCGACGTCTGGCTGTCCTTGTTCTTGCCGAACAGGAGGTGGTTGCCCTGCGCGTCGGCCGGCAGCTTGACGTCCGTGCCCCAGTCGAGGAACTGCACGATCTCCGCGCGATCGAACCAGAGCTGCACGAGGCACCGCTCGTCCTTGAACGCCGGCGCGTAGATGTGCCCCGCCGTGCCTTGCGGCGAGAACGTGGCGCGGATCTTCTCGTTCCAGAGCGGCACCTGGATCTTGTAGTAGGGGTCGCCGCCGTCCTGGTCCTCGTACTCCATGAAGATGCGGTCGCCCGCCTTCCCGCCGTCGGAGATGATCTTGCCCTCGACCTGGATCGGCCAGAGCGGCCACGCGAAGCCGGGCCGGCGGAAGGCGCCGTCCTCCGCCATCTCCCACGTCGCGCCGAGGTCGCAGCCGAAGCGGCGCGCGGGGGCGTCGTGCGCGTGGTCGGGCCCGCCCGGGTCCGCCTCGATCACGAGGCGCAGGCGCTGCACGCGGAACTGCAGCGCGCGCGCCAGCAGATCGCCGAAGTACTCCTTCTGCAGGCCCACGAGCGCGCCCGGCTGCACCGGACCCTCGGGCCACTGCAGGTGCTCCACCTGGATCTCGAAGCCGGGCTGGCGCAGGCGCGCGGCCTCCGGCGCCTTGCGATCCGACACCGCCGCCGAGACCGGCGAGCGCAGCAGGTGGTCGGCGTAGATGCCCGAGACCGCCTGGTCCTGCCCGACGCTCGTCGTGCCCGACGCGGCCGTGTGCGCGTTGTGGATGCGCGCGCTGCGGCGGACGAGCGCCGGCATGCGCAGGCGCCCCGGCTTTATCTCGTGGACGTCGAAGAGCAGCGGCGGCGCCGGGGCCTTCGGCTTCTTGCCCGTGACGAAGTAGCTCCCGGCGATGTGGTCGTACCAGACGCCTCCGCCCGCCGACTCCGCGTACCAGTGCACGAAGTCGTAGAACGTCGCCTCGCCCTGCCCGAGCGCGAGGCACACGAGGCCCCGGTCGCGCTTGGCGTCGGACAGGTCCACGGTGACCGTGAGCCCGCCGACCGCGTGCTTCTTGATCACGCTCGCGACGTCGGTGTCGGCCTCGAGCGTGGTCGGCCGGTGCTGTCGCCAGAGCACGCCTGCGGTGTCCTGGAACCACAGCGTGTACTCGCGGAGCAGCACCTTCTGCCGCTTGACGTCCGCGAACGACGACTCCTCGAGCTCGCGGTCGGTGACGAGGCCCTTGCAGACGAGCGTGGGCGTCTCGCTGCCCTCGCGCTTGAGGGAGATGCGCACGTCCATGAGGTCGGGCTTGATGAACTTCGCGATGAGCGTGTCGGGGTCGGTGGGCCCCGTCTGCGAGACCCAGAACCTCACGCACCCCTCGAGGCCCCAGGGGTGGAGCTCGAGCTCGAGCGAGCGGACGTTGCCGCCCGGGATCTTGATGGCCTCCGAGCCGATCGTCAGGTCGAGCCCGACCTCGAGCGTCTCGGCAAAGCGCATGCGGCGGGTATCTTGGCGCGGAACGCCGCCGCACGGCAAGGACCGGGCGGGACCGATGATAAGATGCCCCGATGCCGAAGATCCTTCTGGTCGAGGACAACGAGATGAACCGCGACATGCTGTCGCGGCGCCTCCAGAAGAAGGGCTTCGAGGTCGTGATGGCCTTCGACGGCAAGAAGGGCGTCGAGATGGCGCTCGCCGAGAAGCCCGACCTCATCCTGATGGACATGTCCCTGCCCGAGCTCGACGGCTGGGAGGCGACGCGGCAGATCAAGGCCAACCCCACCACGCACAAGGTCCCCGTCATCGCGCTCACGGCGCACGCGATGAGCGGAGACCGCGAAAAGGCCCTGGCCGCCGGCTGCGACGACTACGACACCAAGCCCATCGAGCTCACGCGCCTGCTCGAGAAGATGAGCGCCCTCCTGGCTCGCGCGGGGGGCTGACCGAGCGTGCTGTCGCCCGATCGGCGCGCGGCGGTGCTCGCGCACGTACGCCACGAGCTGCGCACGCCGCTCAACGCCATCATCGGCTACAGCGAGATGCTGATCGAGGTCGCCAGGGACGAGGGCCGCGCCGAGGCGCTCGCGGACCTCGAGCGCGTACACCGCTCGGGCCGCGCGCTCCTGTCGACCGTCAACGAGCTCATCCGCCCGCAGCGCCACGTCCTCGACGCGCAGATCGCGGACCTCGGCGGCTTTGGCGCCCGCGTGCGCCACGCGCTCCGGACGCCGCTCACCGACGTGCTCGGCTACTGCGAGCTCCTGCTCGAGGAGTCCGAGGAGGTGGGCCACGACGCCTACGTGGACGACCTCCGCCGCATCGAGCGCGCCGGGCGCGAGCTGCTCGCGCTCATCGAGCGGCTGCCCCAGCTCGCCGAGCAGGCCGCCGACGAGCCGACGACGCTCGGCCGGCTCGCCACGTCGCGGCCGCCTCGCCGCACCCGCGCCCCGGAGGGCGGGCGCATCCTGGTCGCCGACGACACCGAGGCCAATCGCCACCTGCTCGAGCGCCGCCTCGCGCAGCAGGGCTACGAGGTGGTCACCGTCGCGGACGGCGAGGAGGCCCTCGAGCGCCTGGCGGCCGAGGCCTTCGACGTCGTGCTCCTCGACGTGCACATGCCCAAGCTCGGCGGCTTCGAGGTGCTCGAGCGGCTGCGGTACGGCCAGCACCGGCGCATCCCGGTCATCCTGCTGTCCGCCAACGACGACCCCGAGAGCGTCGTGCGCGGCATCGAGATGGGCGCCGAGGACTACCTCGCGCAGCCGTTCGCGCCGATCGTCCTGCGCGCGCGCATCAGCGCGAGCCTCGAGCGCAAGTGGCTGCGCGACCAGGAGGAGGCCAACCTCGCGCGCATCGAGGCGGAGCAGGAGCGCTCGGAGAAGCTGCTCCTGAACATCCTGCCGCAGCCGATCGCCGCCCGCCTCAAGGGCGGCGAGGAGTCCATCGCCGAGCACCACCCCGACGTCACCGTGCTCTTCTCGGACCTCGTGGGCTTCTCGACGATGTCCGCGCGCATGGCGCCCGCCGCGCTCGTCGGCCTGCTCAACCAGGTGTTCACCGCGTTCGACCGGCTGGCCACGCGCCACGGGCTCGAGAAGATCAAGACGATCGGCGACGCCTACATGGTCGTCGGCGGCCTGCCCGAGCCACGCCACGATCACGCCGACGCCGTGGCCGCGATGGCGCTCGACATGCGCGACGCGCTCGCGTCGCTGGCGGTCGGCGAGTCGCTGCAGCTCCGCATCGGCGTGCACACCGGGCCGGTCGTCGCCGGCGTCATCGGCCGGCACAAGTTCGCCTACGACCTCTGGGGCGACACGGTCAACGTCGCGAGCCGCATGGAGTCGCACGGTGCACCCGGGCAGATCCAGCTCACGCGCCAGTGCGCGGAGCGCCTCGGCCCGCGCTTCGTCGTCGAACGGCGCGGCGTGGTCAACGTGCGCGGCCTCGGCCCGATCGAGGCCTGCTGGCTCCAGGGCAGACGCGCGTGAGCTTTTCGACGCGCTACCTGCGCACCGTGGTGCCGGCGATGGCGGTGGTGGTCGCCGTCGCCGCCTACTTCGAGCACAACCGCGAGGAGCGGGCGATCGAGGACCTCGCCGCCAACGCGGAGCGACTCCTCTTGCGACAGCACGGGGCCATCCGCAGCGCGTTCTCGGACGTGGCCGAGGACGTGCTCGTCATGTCGGACCTCCGCGACGCCAAGGCCATCGGCGGACCGCACGACGCCAGCGCCCTCGCGGAGCTGACCGAGATCCTGATGTCGATCGCGTGGCGCAAGCGCGCCTACCACGAGCTCCGCTACATCGACCTCGAGGGCCAGGAGCGCGTGCGCATCGACAAGATCGGCGGCGTGCCGCGCCCCGTCTCGAGGGAGCAGCTCCTCAACAAGGGGCAGCGCTACTACGTCAAGGACGCGCTCAGCGTGAGCCTCGGCGAGGTCTACCCGTCGAGGTTCGATCTGGCGGTGAACGACGCGGGCATCGAGCTCCCGTACAAGCCGCTCCTGCGCGTCTTGACGCCCGTCGCGGATCCGGAGCGGGGCGTGCGCGGGCTCATGGGCCTGTCCTACCTCGGCAGCCACCTCCTGCGCGGCCTGGCGGCGAACGCGCAGCGCACGCCCGGCCAGTTCCTGCTCATGAACGACGCAGGCCACTTCATGATGTCGGATCGCTCCGACGACGAGTGGGGGTTCCAGATCCCGGACCGGCAGGGGCGCACGCTCTCGTGGCGGTGGCCCGAGGTCGCAGCGGCCGCGGAGGCCGCGGACACGGGCTCGCTGCGGACCGCCGCGGGCCTCTTCGTGTGGATGCACACGAACCCGCTCGACGGGCCGAGGCCCGGCCACGCGCACCTCGGCCGTCACTGGACGCTCCTGCAGTTCACGCCGGCGCCGGAGCTGCAGGCGCGCCTGGCGGGCGTCGAGTGGGTGACGCGCACGCTCGGCGCCGCCGGCTGCCTCTTCATGGCGCTGGCCGCGGGCTTCGTGGTGCGCGCGCGCATGGCGCGCGAGGCCGCGGAGCGGGAGCTGCGCCAGCGTGAGGCCGACTCGCGCATGCTCGCGATGGTCGCCTCGCGCACACAGAACGGCGTCGCGATCCTCTCGAAGGGCGGCGAGATCGAGTGGGTCAACGAGGCCTTCGCGCGCATGCTCGGCCGGCCCGCCTCCGGCATCGTCGGCCGCAGGCCCGGTCCGCTGATGACCGGTGAGCACACCGACTCCTCGACGCTCGCGACCGTGATGGCCTCGGTCGACGCGCTCAAGGGCTTCAGGGAGGAGCTCCTCGTCTACCCGAAGGACGGCACGCCGTCGTGGGTCGCGATGGACGGCCGCCCGTCGTCGCTCGAGGGCGGCGAGGTGGACCACATGGTGCTCGTGCTCTCGGACATCACCGAGCGCAAGCGCGCCGAGGAGGAGGCGAGCCGCGCGCGCGACGCCGCCGAGAGCGCGAACCGCACCAAGAGCGCCTTCCTCGCCAACATGAGCCACGAGCTCCGCACGCCGATGAACGCGATCATCGGCTACAGCGAGATGCTCATCGAGGACGCGCAGGACGGCGGCAACGACGACTCGATCGCGGACCTGGAGAAGATCCGCGCCGCCGGCAAGCACCTCCTGTCGCTCATCAACGACGTGCTCGACCTGTCGAAGATCGAGGCCGGCAAGATGGAGCTGCACCTCGAGGTGTTCGACCTCCGCAAGATGCTCGGCGAGGTGCTGACCACCATCCAGCCGCTGGCCGACAAGGGAGGCAACAGGCTGGTCCTCGAGGCGCAGGACGAGCTCGGCACGATGCGCGCCGACCTGACCAAGCTGCGCCAGGGCCTGTTCAACCTCCTCGGGAACGCCTGCAAGTTCACCGAGCGCGGGCAGGTGACGCTCGAGGTCACCCGCGCCGGCCCCGTCGTCACGTTCCGCATCACCGACACCGGCATCGGCATGTCGCCCGAGCAGCTCGCGCGCCTGTTCCAGCCGTTCTCGCAGGCGGACGCCTCCACGACGCGCAAGTACGGCGGCACGGGCCTCGGCCTCGTCATCACGCGCACGTTCGCGCGCATGATGGGCGGCGACGTCACCGTCGAGAGCACGCCCGGCAAGGGCACCACGTTCACGCTGATGGTGCCCGCCGAGGTGGTCGATCCGAAGGCCGCCGCGCAGGAGCTGCGCAAGAGCCGCATCCAGCTCCCGACGCGCCCGGACGCGCCGATGGTGCTCGTCATCGACGACGACGCGGACACGCGCGAGCTCCTCGCCCGCACGCTCAACAAGGAGGGCTTCCGCGTCGTCACCGCGGCCGGCGGCGCGGAGGGGCTGCGCCTGGCCGCGGAGATCCTGCCCGCCGCGATCACGCTCGACGTCATCATGCCGTCCACCGACGGCTGGGCCGTGCTCTCCGAGCTCAAGTCGACGCCGGTCCTCTGCGACATCCCGGTCGTGATGGTCTCGATGCTCGAGGAGCGCGAGCTCGGCCTCTCGCGCGGGGTCTCCGACTTCCTCACAAAGCCCATCGATCGCGACCGCCTGACGGTCGTGATCGAGCGCCTGGTCGGCGGCGCCGGGCGCGGGCCCGTGCTGGTGGTGGACGACGACGCGCAGACGCGCCTGCTCACGCGGCGGCTGCTCGAGCGCGAGGGCATCACGGTGGTCGAGGCGCGGCACGGCAAGGAGGCGCTCGAGGTGCTCGCGACCTCGCTGCCGAGCCTGATCCTGCTCGACCTGATGATGCCGGAGATGGATGGGTTCCAGGTGATGCAGGCGCTCCAGGCCAACCCCGCCTGGAGCGCCGTGCCGGTGGTGGTGGTGACGGCCAAGGACCTCTCGTCCGAGGAGCGGCAGGCGCTCTCGGCGCACGCGCGTCACCTCTTCGTCAAGGGCATGTTCCGCGGCGAGGAGCTCATCGCCGAGCTGCGCCGGGCGACCCGCGCCGGGGCCGGATAGCAGCCGTCAGCCCTTGACGCAGAGGATCTGCTTGAGCGTCGCGACGATCTCGACGAGGTCGCTCTGGTTCCTCATGACCTCGTCGATGTCCTTGTAGGCGCCCGGGATCTCGTCGAGCACGCCGCCGTCCTTCCTGCACTCGACGCCCGCCGTCTGCGCGCGGAGATCCTCGAGCGAGAACGTCCTCTTGGCCTTGGCGCGGCTCATCCTGCGGCCCGCGCCGTGCGACGCGCTCTCGAAGGACTCGGCGCTTCCGCGGCCGCGGACGATGTAGCTCCGCGTGCCCATCGAGCCCGGGATGATGCCGAGCTCGCCGCGGCCGGCGCGGATCGCGCCCTTCCTGGTGACGACCAGCTCCTCGCCGAAGTGCGTCTCCTCCGCGACGTAGTTGTGGTGGCACAGCACGCGCTCGCCGAACGTGACGTCCGGGAAGAACCGGCGCAGCACCTCCTCGTAGCGCCAGAGCATGATCGAGCGGTTGAGCCGCGCGTATTCCTGGGCCCAGTAGAGGTCGCGCCGGTACTCCGCCATCTCGGGCGTGCCCGCGAGGAACACGGCCAGATCCCGGTCCGGCAGCGCCTGGTTGTGCGCGAGGTGCCGCGCCCGCGCGATGTGGATCTCGGCCAGCGACTTGCCGATGTTCCGGCTGCCCGAGTGCAGCATGAGCCACACGCGGCCCGCCTCGTCGAGGCAGAGCTCGACGAAGTGGTTGCCGCCGCCGAGCGTGCCGAGCTGCTTGCCGGCCTTGAGGCCGAGGTCCTGCACCTTGGGCGTGAGCTCGCCGAAGCGGTCCATGAGCGCGCGCACCTCGTGCCGCAGCGCAGCGGGAGCCTGGCTGTAGACCGGCCGATCGTGCTGCGAGAAGCCCACCGGGATGGCCTCCTCGATCTCGAGGCGCAGCTCGCGCAGCGAGTCCGGCAGCCGCTCCGCGACGAGCGACGTCTGCACCGCGGCCATGCCGCAGCCGATGTCGACGCCGACCGCGGCCGGCGCGACCGCGCCGCGCATCGCGACCACCGAGCCCACCGTCGCGCCCTTGCCGAAGTGCACGTCGGGCATGCACGCCACGTGGTGCGCGACCCACGGCAAGGACGCGATGTTGCGGAGCTGATCGAGCGCGCCCGACTCGACCTCCTCGAGTCGCGCCCACAGCTTGATCGGTACCGTCTTACCCTTCAGTTGCGCCAGCATCGGATTTCCTCCTGGATGTGCGTGCCCGCGAAGAGGTCACCGACGCAATGAATCGTGCTCGTGCTCGTCCGGCCCCTACCCCGCCGCCAGCCGGAGCGCCGCCCGCGTGCCCCCGAGGTGCAGCAGGCGCGCGATCTCCGCCTTGTCCGCGAGCCCCGACCGCTCGACCTCCGCCACGAGGGCCTCGGTCCGCTCCTCGCGCGAGAGCCACGCGATCGCGAGGTCGACGAGCGCATCCTCGGGCACCCCCGCGACGAGCTCCAGGCCCTCGCGGTACAGCATCTGCGCCGTCACCACCGCGCCGACGAGGTGCGCGAGGTACACGTCCGGGAGCTGCTTGACGCGGGCCCCCGCGCGCGCCGCCAGCGTCGGCGGCAGGTGCCGCTCGGCCAGCTTCTCCACCATGCTCGGCGCTCCCTCGCGCAGCCGCGTGCAGCCGCGCGTGAGGGCGTCCTTGACCCGGTTGACCTCGCGCGACAGGCGCACCGAGTGCTCCGGCAGCGCGATGCTCGGATCGCGGCGGTGCGCGTCGAACAGCAGCTCCGCCTCGAGCCGCGCCAGCTCGCGCAGCCGGTCCACCACCTCGCGCACGAACTGCGGCTTGATCTCGAGCAGCGTGTCGGTGTCGACCAACAAGTTGGCCAGCACCTCGAAGCTCGAGCAGATGACGCCGCACTTGTTCGCGCTCGAGTCCTTGACGACGTACACGCCCTTGGTCGCCAGGCCCGAGCGCGCCTCGGGGGTCAGGAACAGGTTGGCGCCCTCGACGATCAGCCGGCTCGTCGGCGTGCCGTCCGCCCTGAGGAAGCGCTGCCAGTTGCTGCCGTTCATCGTGCTCGGCCGGCCTCCGCACGGCAGGAACGCGTCGGCGACCACGCGGTTGTGCAGCTCGTTGCGCAGGAGCGCCCCGTCGGGGGCGTCGATCGGCACCACGCGCCCCGCCGGCGACAGGCGCGCCCGGTCGAACTGCGCGATGGGCGCGGACAGCCCGACGAGGCGCATGAGCTCCGCGCGGTCGAGGCCGCTCGGGTCCTCCGCCGAGCCCGAGCCGTCCGCGATGCCGACGACGTGCACGCGATCGCCGTACTCGCGGAACAGGATCTTGAGCATGTTGCCGCCCACGTCGCCGTCGGGCCCGCCCGTGATCTTGACCGAGAACGGCGTCTTGGTCGGATCGATGCCCACCGCGCGGAGGCCCACGCCCAGGAACACCGCCACGCCCTCGGACGTGACGCCGTACTCCTTGTGGTTGATGCCCGCGCCGGGCTTCGAGCTCATGATGGCGTCCGGGTACGCATACCCGCGCGTCTTCGCACGCGCCGCGATCCACACGATGTGGTCCGGCGTGATGTTCTCGTCGGGACCGAAGTAGAGGAGCTCGCGCGAGCCGAGGCGATCCACCACGGCCTGCGACGTACCGTCGACGATGAGGTCGAGCATCGCGTCCACGAACGCGCGCACGCAGCGCGTCACCACGCGGCCGGGCTCGACCAGGATCACGGCCTTGGCGCCGCCCTCGGGGATGTCCTTGTTCTTGAGCTGCTGCGCGAACGCGAGCTCGTAGACCTCGTCGAAGTGACGCTCTCGCTCGCGCGTGTGCTGCTCCGGCGACGCCGGGATGACGACGCGCACGCCGCCTCGGGCGATGTCGCGGAAGCGCGCGTGGAACGCGGCGAAGCTGCGACCGCGCACGAAGTAGACCCCGTACGGTAGGTCCGCCCGGGGTGTGCGCTTGGCGAAGAGCGCCGGATCCAGGCGCAGGGACAGCGCCGAGCGGCCGACGACGTAGTGGTTGGTGCGCCGGGTCGCAACGATGGCGGCGTGCACGGTCTGGAACACGGTGCGCTCGACGTCCTCGAGGCCCGCGCTCTCCACGCGCACCCGAGCCTCCTCGGTGCGGCGCGCCACGACGTCGGCGGGCAGGCGCAGCGTCGGGTCGAACGTCTGCTCGAAGAGGCGTACGAGCTCGACCGCGAGCGGCAGGTGCTGCTCGAGGATCTCACGGACGTGCGAGCGGCCGTAGGCGTACCGGTCGACCTTCACGAGCAGCTGGTGCGCGAGATCCGCGTACGTGTGCAGCACGTCCGCGCCGCCGAGGCCGAGCGCCGCCTCCTTGTAGCCGAGCGTGATCGTGTCGGCGTCGAGGTACGGCAGCCGCAGGAGGTCCGTGCGCAGCGCCTGCCAGGCGGGCGAGCCCTCCTCGAGCGAGCCGCTCGCGGGCTCGACGACCGCAGACACGATGGCGGCGGTGCGTTCGCCCTCGTCGTGGATGGCGTCCACGTAGGCGCGGATGATGTTGAGGCCGCGCATCCCGAAGAGGTCCGCGGTGCGCGCGAGCAGGCGCCTCGGCTCGATGTTGGCGACCGCGAGGATGACCCGCGTGCGGTTCGGCGCCGGATCCGACTCCAGCCTCGCCGCGGCGCCGGCCGAGCCCGCGACCTCCTCGTAGAGGTCGAGGTGCACGAGCACACGGTGCGGTGTGCACGTGCGCACATAGTCCACGTCGAGCCGCCGGAAGTGCCGCTCGAGCGTCGCCTGATCCAGCGGGCGGCGCTTCTCGGCCGCCAGCGCCATCGTCGCCGCGATCTTCGCGCGCACCTCCGGCGACGACGGATCCGCCAGCGGGCTGCCGCCGAGGTCGAACTCGTCCACCGACATGGAGCCGTCGCGCGACTGGTAGATGCGCGCGGCGCGCACGGTCGCCTCGCCGAAGTCGCGCATGAGCGTGGTCAGCATCCCCGGGTGGTCCTCGGGCAGGACGTACGTCATGCGGTTGCCGTCGCGGCTGCGCATGCGCAGCCACGGCTCCTGCCCCGCCGCCCGCAGCGCGAGCATGAGCGCCATGTGGGCGGACCGCGTCGGCGCGTCGATGTGCTCGAAGTACGCGGGCGACATCTGCGACAGGTACCAGGGGACGAACTCGTCCACGGCGGCGGAGAGCCGCTGCTTGAGCTCGCTTGCGACGGCCTTGGGATCGAGGGGGTCGGACATGGCCGGCAGTCTATCCCCCCTCCCACAGAACGGTCGTTGCATTTCTATAACGATCGTTATATTCATGTCTCAGGAGGCAGGCTCATGAGGCAGGACGCGGACGCAATCGTCATCGGCTCGGGCGCGGGCGGGCTCACCGCGGCGCTCGCGCTCGCACGCGCGGGCAAGCGCGTGGTGGTGTTCGAGCAGCACTACCTGCCCGGCGGCTGGTGCCACTCGTTCTCGCTCGAGGGCCACCAGTTCAGCCCGGGCGTGCACTACATCGGCGAGCTCGGTCCAGGCGGCTACATGCGCGCCATCTACGAGGGCCTCGGCGTCGCGAACGACCTCCTGTTCCACGAGCTCAACCCCGACGGCTTCGACCACATCCGCATCGGAAAGGAGCGCTTCGACATCCCGAAGGGCAAGGCGCGCTTCGCCGAGCGCCTCTCGGAGCGCTTCCCGCGCGAGCGCGCCGGGATCCACGCCTTCCTCGACATCTCCGAGCGCATCGCCAAGGAGCTCATGAGCGGCGTCTCCGCGCGCGGCTGGAAGGAGAAGGCCACGCTGCCGTTTAGGCTGCGCAACACCCTCCGCTACGGCTGGATGTCGCTCGAGCGGTTCATGGGCGGCCTCGTCTCCGACCCGATGCTCAAGGCGATCCTCGGCATGCAGGCGGGCGATCACGGCCTGCCGCCGTCGCGCGTGCCCACGGCCATGCACGCCACGATCCTCGCCCACTACTTCGATGGCGGCTGGTACCCGCGGGGCGGCGCCAAGAGCCTGCCGCGCGCGTTCATCCGCCAGCTCCGCGCGCACGGCGGCGAGCTCCACCTGTCCACGCCCGTCGCGCGCATCCTGACCGAGGGCTCCGGCGCGTCGCTGCGCACCGTCGGCGTGCGCCTCGGCGACGGCACCGAGGTCCGCGCGCCCGTCGTGATCTCGAACGCGGATCCGCACGTCACGCTCGGACGCCTGGTCGGCCGCGAGCAGCTCTCGCCCGCGACGCAGAAGAAGCTGGATCGCGTGAAGTACTCGGTGTCCGCGCTGTCGCTGTTCATGGCGGCGGAGATCGATCCGAAGGCCGCCGGGCTCGACTCGGGCAACCTCTGGTACGCGCGCACACCCGACCTCGAGGCCATCTACGAGCTCGCCGAGCGGCGCACGCTGTCGGGGGACCTGCAGCTCCCCGGCGTGTTCCTGACGACGACCACGCTCAAGGACCCGACCAAGCAGAAGGGGCGCCTGCACACGATGGAGTCGTTCGCCTTCGTGTCGTACGAGCCGTTCGCGCGCTGGGCGCAGACGGAATACGGCAGCCGGCCGGAGGACTATGCGCGCATGAAGGACGCGCTCACCGAGCGCATGCTGGACTCGATCGACGAGTTCGTCCCGGGCCTGCGCGAGCGCGTGGTCTTCAAGGCCCTCGGCACGCCGCTGACGAACGTGCACTACTGCGAGGCGACGCGCGGCAATCTGTATGGCACCGAGAAGACGCTGCGCAACCTGCCGCCGCTCGGCTTCTCCATCAAGACCGAGCTGCCCGGCCTGTGGATGTGCGGGGCGAGCACGCTCGGGCACGGCGTCGCGGGCGCGACGATCTCGGGCCTCGCGGTCGCCAAGGCCGTCCTGCGCTGCCGGCGCGAGGAGCTCCTCTCGGCGCGCGGCCAGGTCCTGCGTACGATGCCGGCCGAGGCGGTGACGCCTGCCTCCGGTGCCAAGGACGAGCCGGAGGACGAGGCGATTGCCAGCGCGTAGAGCGGTCGCCGCCCGCGCCACGGAGGACCCCGGGACGCTGCGCGATCTGCGGCGCGCGCAGATCGTCGCCGAGGCGCGCCGCATCGTCGCCGAGGAGGGCGTCTCCGCCCTGACCATCTCCACGCTCGAGGCGCGGCTGCCGTTTTCGCGCGGCGTCATCACGCACCACTTCCGCGACAAGGCCGAGATCGTGGAGGCGGTGCTCGCGAGCGCGGTGGCCGACATCGACGCCGCCACCGCGGCGGACCTGCAGCGCTCGGCCGATCTCGAGGGGCGCGTTCGCGCGGTCCTGCGCACCAAGGTGCAGGGCTTCCTCGCGCAGCCGGAGGCGACGCGGATCCTCGTGTCGTTCTGGGGGCAGCTCGGGGATTCGCGCGCGACCGGGGCCAACGCGGCCCTCTTCCGCCGTTACCGCGCGGAGTCGAAGCGCCTCTTCTCGCAGGCGGTCGCGAGCGGCGAGGCTCGCGGCGACCTCGACCCCGCGGTCGCGGCGGCGCTGCTCGTCGGCGGGGTCCTCGGGATCGTGGGCCAGGCCATGTTCGAGCCTGGCGCCTTCGACGTGTCCGCCGCGATCGAGGCCGCGGCCGCCCAGACCGCCGCCTGGGCCACGCCCAGGCCCTGAAGCCGCGAACACGCGGGATCGGCTACGCTGCCGGCGTGTTCGGACGACGACCCGACGCGGACCTGGTGCGGGACGCGCCGCCTTACCGGCGGATGATGCCGCTCCTCATGCGGACGCGGAACGAGTCCGCGGTGTACTTCGAGCAGCGCATCGATGCGACGGCGGCGCTCGAGCGGCTCCAGGCCGAGCGCGAGAGCGGCAAGAAGATCACCTTCTTGCACCTCGTGCTCCACGCCCTCGGCCAGGTCTTCGCCGAGCGCCCGCGCCTCAATCGCTTCGTCGCGGGCGGGCGCATCTGGCAGCGGCGCGGGATCTGGGTGAGCTTCTCGGCCAAGAAGGCCTTCCGCGACGACGCGCCCATCGTGGTGGTCAAGCGCCGGCTCGACCCGGCGCAGCCGCTCGAGCAGATGGTGGCGGCGCTGTCCGGGGAGCTCGACGAGGCGCGCTCCGACCGGCCGAGCCCGACCGACAAGGAGGTCGCGTTGCTCCTGCGCCTGCCGCACCTCCTCCTCTCGCTGTTCGTGCGCTTCGCGTTCTGGCTCGACCGGCACGGCCTCGTGCCGAAGGCGATGCTCAGGAACGACCCGTTCTTCGCGAGCGTGTTCGTCGCGAACCTCGGCAGCCTCAAGATCGACGCCGCCTATCACCACCTCTACGAGTACGGGACGATCCCGCTCTTCGTGACGATCGGACGCTTCGAGGACGTCGTGGTCCCGGGCGCCGACGGCCCCGTCGTGCGCAAGCAGGTCGTGCTCAAGTGGAGCTTCGACGAGCGCATCGAGGACGGCCTCTACTGCGCCGCCGCCCTCGACTTGCTTCGGAGCCGGCTCGAGGATCCCTCGAGGATCGGCGCGGTCGGGACCGTGGGGATCGAACCCACCGCGACCTCTTTGTAAGAGAGGCATCACCCCCAGGTGACCTGATCCCGAATACCCGTGCCCGTGCCCGTGCTCGTGCTCGTGCTCGTGCTCGTGCTCGGAGGATCCGCCCGGAATTGCACCGGGGTGACGCGCTTTGCAGGCGCGGGCCTCGCTCCTCGGCCACGGATCCAAACTGGCCCCTCCCAAACCCTCCGCGCTCGCGTGCGGAGGGAGAGGGGCCGCCCGCCATTCGCATGGCGGGGCAAGGCGCCGGAGCACCGAGCTCCAGCGCGAGTGCAGCGCTACGTCTGCAGCTCGGCGGTCCAGTAGAGGTAGTCGCGCCAGGCGTCTGGCACGCTCCTCGTGCTGATCGCGATGGTGATGGCCGGCACCCACGTCGGCTGCTCGGGGCGACGGCGCAGGTGCATCCGGGCCTGCTCCGGCGTGCGGCCACCCTTGCGGAGGTTGCACGGCTGGCAGGCCGTCACGATGTTGGTCCACTCGGTGCGGCCACCGAGGCGGCGCGGCACGACGTGGTCGTACGTCAGCTCCGACAGCGGCCTCTTGCCGCCGCAGTACTGGCACGCATACCCGTCACGCGCGTAGATGTTGGCCCGCGAGAACTTCACGGGCTTCTTCACGCGGCGGAACGCGCGCAGCAAGCGAACCACGGCGGGCATCTTGATGATCACCGTGGTCGTGCGGACGTGCCAGTCGTCGTAGGTCTCGAGCACCTCGACCTTGCCCAGCGTGAGCAGGCGGAGGGCCCGCTGCCACGAGACGACCTTGATCGGCTCGTAGGCCTGGCTCAGCACCAGGGTGCGTGTCTCTTGTGCCATCGGTCGTCTCTCCTCTCTGCCTCGCCTCCGAGGCGATCTCGGTACCGCCGGGCAGAATCGAACTGCCGTATCCAGCCTTAGGAGGGCCGGCCCGCGCGCCACGCGCGGCGGTGCATTGGTGATTGCGGGGATCCACCCGGGTGGCCGGCGTGGCGTGGGCGCGTCGAGGGATTCAGCGCCGCAACCGCCTGGCATCCGGCCACCCGGGGGCTCCGCTCAGGTCATTCGATGCTTCATTGCCGGGCGTACAGCAGCCGCTCGCGGTCGGCCGCGGGCAGCGTGCGGATGAGCGCCTCCTCCTCGGCGGAGAGGCGCGCCCCCTGACGAAAGCGACCGGCCTCCGGGGCGGCCGGATCGGCCAGCGTGCAGATGCCCCAGAACAGGACCTCCCCGCGCGGGATCACCCGCCTGCCCGCCGAAAATGCCTCGAGCCACCCTTGGCTCCGCCACGTGACGCCTGCGTCCCGCGGACGCTTTCGGCGCCGCGTGTAGCCCGGGCTCGCCATGAGCCGCCCGCGCTCGTCGAGCGTGAACGGAGCGCGTGAATAGCGCTCGTGGGCATGCGTGCCCACGCCCAGCACCCAGCCGAGCATGTGGTCGTAGACGATGTGACGGCCCGCCGTGGTGCGCGGGTCGAAGCGCTCCTTGAGCTCCGCGTAGACGTCGTCCCACGGGCGCCCGACCTGGGCCGCCAGCCAGCGCTCGGCCGGTGGCAGCTTGTCGTGGAACATCCTGTGGACGTGCTTCCGCCTCGGAGCCGGCCGCGCTTCCGCCACCTCGGCGTCGGCGCGAGCCTGCTCCATCCACACCCGCAGCGCCGCCCGCTCGTCCGCGTGCGACTGCCGCCTCTCCCAGCAATTCCGATAGTACCGCCCGCCCTCGATCACGGTGCGGGCGAGGTTCTTGGTCGACAATCAGCTTCCTTTCCGTTCAGCCTCTCCTTGCTTCACCTCCGTTCTCCCGTCGCCTCGTCATGACTCGCTCCTCATCGTGGAAATTGCGCTGGTACCGTCGGAAGGATTCGAACCTTCTCCCTCGGCGTTCGTAGCACCGGGTCGTGTTCCGCACGTCGACGGCGTGATGCTGGTGCTCGCGCACCCTGCGGCCCCGCGTACGGAGATCGAATCCGTCTCACCCGATGGACAGTCGGGCTGCGACCCCAGTCGCATCACGCGGGAAGAGCTCTCCGGGTACGCCTCTCGGCGCCCCTTGCAGCGGTCCGGGTGGGAAGAATCGAACTTCCGTGGTCCTGCGCCCGAGGCAGGTGCGTGAGCCATTACGCTACACCCGGTCTGTTTCGGTGGAAGGAGAGGGAGTCGAACCCTCACGGCTCTGCTTGCAAGGCAGTGCGCCAGCCCGCTGGCCCTCCCGTGCGTGTCTCGAGATCGTCGATGTCTGGAGCGGAAGACGGGAGTCGAACCCGCGATCCCGGCATGGCGCGCCGGTGTGTCACCATCAACACTTCATCCGCAAAAGAGGAGCGCGCTCTGCGCTCCCCCGGGCGCTCTACATGAGCGCCCATTGCGTCGATGACTCTTCGGTTGTCAACGAGCCACCCGGCCGCCTGCGCCGCTCGCCCTGGCCGCGGTCCTTGGACCCGGCACGCACGTCGCGCACGCTGCAGTCGAGCTCGCGCGCCCACCCTCGACCGGCGGCGGAGCGCGCGGAGATCCGCTCGAGCTCGCCCGCGGCGAGCTCGTCCTGTCAGTCAATCGTTGCTGCGGCCCTGCAATGGACCCCGAACGCAGAAGAGCCACCCGAGGTCTCCCTGGGGTGGCTCCCGCGAAAACGCGCTCTGTGACGAGCGGTTACGAGTCGGGAGCCCCCAGGACGAAGTCGGAGAGCCTCGCGGCCTGACGGCCACAATCGCTGCGACCGCCCACCGGCGTCGCGACGCGACCGCGCACCATCCCGGCGCCTGCCGGGAGAGCAGGCAGGCGGCCTGGTCCTTCGGACCAGGGCTGGCTGCGATGCGCGAGGGTGAGGTTCTTGGTCACTCTTGGATTCCTGTCGAATGGATTTCTGTCGAAGACTTGGAAATACTAATTCATTCGCAATGGGCTTGTCAAGGTCATTGCCGGTCGGCAATGCGTGCGATGCGGCACGCGGGCCTCATTCCGAGGCGATGTCACCGGTGAGGCGCTTCGGGGCGACGCCGCCCGTCACGCGCGGCGTCGAGATCTTGCCCATGAGCTTTGGCGGCCGCGGCGGCGCCACCTCGCCCATCTCCCGGATGGGCGCCACGCTGCCCGTGGTGGGCGGTCCGATCTCGGGCGGCGGCGCAGGGGGCGGCGGCGCAGGCATCGGCTCGATCCCGCCCGCCACGCGCGGCTCCGCGATGTCGCCCATCACGTGCGCGGGCGCCGGCCGCGCGATCCAGCCGAAGAGGCCGGCGAGCGCCCCGAAGGCCGCTGCGATGACCTGCCGCTTGCGCCGCACCTTCTTGGCGCCGACGGGGCAGTCCGCCGTGAGCACGCTGCCGTCGGTGCGCGTGTAGAAGGTCGCGCACATGCGGCCCTCCATCTGCTCGACGAGGCGCGTCGCCTCGTTCGCGGTCAGCTCGGACAGGTTGTAGACGTTCTTCTCGCACTTGCCGCAGTAGCGCACGAGGTGGTTGCCGGTCATGCCCTCCCAGTCCTCGGTGCAAGGGCTGGCGACGCGGAGGCGGAGCGAGCGGACGGCGCGGGTTTCGGACATCGACGTGTCTCCTCTCGCCGCCTTCCGACGCACGAGCCGCGCGCGAGATCCCGGCGCGGTTGACGCGCGCCGAGGTGCCGGGGAACGATGCAGGCGATGCTCGCGCCGCGGCTCCCGCCGACGTGGCTCGGCCTGTGTCCGGGGCCTACACGAACCCACCCTGCCCTGCTGGCGGTGGAAGCGCACCTTGGCCAGCCCGCGATCGCGGAGCTCCTGGCCGACGGCGAGCGGCAGGGCCGCTACCCGCGAGAGATCCTGGACGCGCTCTGGGGCCTGGGCGTGCGCGAGCTGCTCGGGGCGGAGGCCAGCGCGCCCCACCTCGGCGCCCTCGGCGCGCTCCTCGCGCGGCACGACGGCTCGCTCGCCATCACCGTCCTCGTCAACGCCCTCGCGCTCCTGCCCGTGTGGCTCGCCGGCAGCGCCGACCAGCGCGCACGGGTCCTCGGCCGCGTCCACGCCGGCGCGCGCGCCTCGCTCCTCCTGACCGAGTGGGACCACGGCAGCGACCTCCTCGCCAATCGACTGCGCGCCACGCCCACCGAGCACGGCTATCGCCTCGACGGCGAGAAGCACGTCATCAACGGGGGCCACGAGCACGACCTGCTCGTCGTCCTCGCCCGCACGCGCGACGGCGTGCCCGGAGCCACCGCGCTCGAGGCCGCGGGGGACTTCTCGGTCTTCGTGCTCGACCGCCGCGCGGGCGTGACGCCCCTGCCGCGCTACGCCACGCTGCCGGCCCACGCGGCCGACATCTCCGGCGTGCGCTTCGCGGGCGCGTTCGCGAGCGCCGACGAGCGAGTCGGCGCCGAGGGCGACGGGTTCGCGGTCATCCAGCAGACCCTCGCGATCTCGCGCGGCGGCGTCTCGGCGCTCGCGTCGGGCTCGGCGACGCGAGCCGTCGAGCTCGCCACCATCCATGCGGATGCACGCATGCTTTACGGGGCCCCGATCGCGCGGCTCGGGCCCGTGGCCGCCCACTGCGCCCGCGCCCGCGCGCTCGACCTCGCCGCCGCCGCCCTCTCCGTCAAGCAGGCGCTCCTCGTCGGCGCGCTCGGTCAGGGCGCCGCCTATTACACCGCGTGCGCCAAGCTCGCCGGCACCGCGCTGGGCGAGGACGCCGTCACCGAGGCGCGGATGGTGCTGTCGGGTCGCGCGCTCGTGGCCGGCCCCGCGGAGCGCCTCGTCCGCGACGTCCTCCTCTACGGAATCTTCGACGGCACCTCGCACGTGATGGCCGCGCAGGTGCACGCCCGCCTCGGCCAGGCGCTCGGCGACGGTGGGTTCGACCTCGCCCCGCTCGCCGCGGCCCTCGCCGCCGGCGCCGCCTGCCCGCCCCTCGTCGAGTGCGGTCGCAAGCGCGCACGCCCGTTCGTGCAGCCGCTCGCCTCGCGCGCCGACGCCCTCGACCAGCCCGCCCTCGCGGGCCACGCGCGGCAGCTCGGGACGCTGCACCGGGCCACCTCGCGCGAGGACACGGCGCGCCTGGACGCGCTCGCGCGCGCCGCGGCGGAGCTCGAGGCCGCCGTCGCCGTGGCCGAGCTCGCGACCCCGCTGGGCCGCAGGGCCCTCGGCCTCCCGGCGCTCGACGCCGAGATCCCCGCGGCCGCGGCGCTCGCGCTGCCCATCCTGTCCGCGCGCCTCGCCGGACGCCTCGCCACGCTCGCCGCGCTCGCCGCGTGCTAGGAGACACCATGGCCAGATCGGACATCGTCGCGACGCTCTCCGGGTTCATCACCGAGATCTCGGACCTGCCGCCCGGCAAGGTGACGGAGGCGGGCCTGCTCCGCAGCTACGACCTCGACTCGGTGCGCGTGGTCGACCTCGTGGTGGCGATCGAGGACGGCTTCGACGTGACCGTGCGCAACGAGGACCTCGCGGGCCTCAAGACCGTGGGGGACCTCGCCGACTACGTGGAGAAGCTCCAGGCCGCGCGATGAGCGAGGTCGGCCGCGCCTTCTGGCTCGCGATCCCGGTGGCCGTGTGCGGCATCCTGCACATGGTCGTCGTCAAGGCGCGCCTCCTGGCGCTGCTGGCGCGTCCCATCGACGGCGGCGCCACGCTCGGGGGCCTCCCCGTCTTCGGCCCCAACAAGACCTGGCGCGGCGTCGTCGTGATGATCCTCGGCTCGGCGCTGCTCGGCGGGCTGCAGGGCGCGCTCGGGGGCGACTGGGCCGCGCGCTCGGGCGTCGCCGCGATGGACTTCTCGGCGGCGGCGGGCGGCAGCGTCGTCCTCGGCTACGCGGCCGTCAACGCGATCTTCGGCGTCGGCTACGTGCTCGGCGAGCTGCCGAACTCGTTTCTCAAGCGGCGCCTCGAGATCACCGCGGGACGCACGGGCGCGGGCCTGGTCGGCGGCTTCTTCTTCCTGCTCGACCAGGCCGACAGCGTGATCGCTGCGCTCGTGCTCGGCGCGCTCGTCTACCCGCTGCCGTGGCGCCTCGTGTGGGTCGGCGTCGGTTGCCTGACCGGCCTGCACCTCTTCCTCAACGCCGCGCTCTATCTCGGCAAGGTGCGGAAGAACCTGTGACGCCCGAGCAGCGCGCGTTCGCCCGTCACCTGCGGCCACGGCTGGCCGAGCTGCTCGGCGCGATCGGCCTCGACGTCGCCTATCACCGCGCCGAAGGGGATCGGCTGTGGTTCCGCGACGCCGCCGGCCAGGAGGTGTGCGTCCTCGACATGCTCGGCGGCTTCGGCGCGGGCCTCTTCGGGCACAACCACCCCGCGCTCGTCGCGACGGCCAGGAGCGTCCTCGACGCGCAGCGCCCGATGCTGGCCCAGGCGAGCGTACGCCCGCTTGCCGCCCTGCTCGCCGAGCGCCTCTCGAAGCTGATCGGAGGCGTGACCGGCCGCGACTACGTCGTCACGCTCGCGAGCTCGGGCACCGAGGCCGTCGAGGCCGCCGCCAAGCACGCGGAGCTCGCCGCGATGGACGCCATCGATCGCCTGGTCATCGAGCAGCGCAGGACGCTGCGGCAGATCCGCGTGGGCCTCCGCGCCGGCACGATCCAGGCGACCGCGGCGGAGGAGGTCGTGCTCGGCGTGGGCGGCTTCGACGACCTGTGCGAGCTGCAGCTCCGCAGCGTGCTCGAGGCGCCGCCGGTGCTCGTCGCCGTCGAGCGATCCTTCCACGGCAAGACCACCGGCGCGGTCAAGCTCACGCACAACGAGGTCTACCGGACGCCCCTCCGGCGGCTCGGGATCGAGGTGCGCTTCGTGCCGCCGGGCGACGTCGGCGCCCTCGAGGCCCTCGCGGCGGGCGCGCGCCGCCGCGTGCAGTGGATCGAGGTCGTGGACGGCCGGGTCACGATGACCGAGCGGGTGATGAGCGGCATCGTCGCGGCGTTCGCGGAGCCCATCCAGGGCGAGGGCGGCATCCACGAGCTCGACCCGGCCTTCCTCTCGGCGCTCCGTCGCGTCGCAGACGCGGAGGGCTTCCCGCTCGTCCTCGACGAGATCCAGAGCGGTATGGGCCGCACCGGCGAGCTCCTCGCCTCGCAGCGGAGCGGCGTCCGCGGCGACTACTACCTCCTGTCGAAGGCCCTCGGCGGGGGCCTCGCGAAGATCTCGGCGCTGCTCGTGGACCGGACGCGCTACGTCCACGAATTCGGCTATGTGCATACGTCGACCTTCGCGGACGACGACTACTCGAGCGCGGTCGCGCTCTCGGCGCTCGATCTCCTCGAGCGAGAGCAGGTGCCCGCGCGCTGCACCCGCGCCGGCGACCACCTGCTCGGCCGGCTCGAGGCGCTGCGGGCGCGGCGGCCCCGGGCGCTCGCCGCGGTGCGCGGTCGGGGCCTCCTCGTCGGCGTCGAGCTCGCGGCGCACCCGAGGGCCCGCTCGCCGCTCCTGCGGGTCCTGTCGGATCAGGCGCTCCTCGGCTTCGTGGTCTCGGGCTACCTCCTCGCCACGCACCGCGTGCGCGTCGCGCCCACGCTCTCCGCGTCCGCCACGCTGCGCATCGAGCCCTCCGCCTTCGTCGCGCGCGCGGACCTCGATCGGCTCGTGGACGCCCTCGACGACGCCCTCGCGCTGCTCGAGGCGGAGGACATGGCGCGGCTGTGCGCGTTCATGCTGGGGGAGGGGGTCGGGACGGAGGGGACCGGATCGTCCACGTCCACGTCCACGTCCACGTCCACGGTCCCGGAGTCGGTCACGGATTCGGGCTCGGGCTCGGGCTCGGGCTCGGGCTCGGGCACGGCCACGGCCACGGCCACGGCCACGGCCACGGCCACGGTTCCCCACGTCGCGTTTCTGGCGCATTTTCTGGAGCCGGCGGACCTGTCGGCGTGGGAGCCGCGGCTGCGCGACTTCTCCGACGCGGCGGCGGAGCGCTTCCTCGAGCGGGCGCGCGTGGTCATGGATCCCTTCGAGGTCGGCCGCGGACGGGTGCGCTCGGTGATGGGCCCCGCGGTCGACGTCACGGTCTTCGGCGTGCCCTTCCTGCCCGGCCCGGTGATGCGCGCGATGCGCGAGGACACCGCGGGCTGGGCGCTGTCGCTCGTCGAGAAGGCGGTCGACCTCGCGCGCGCGACCGGCGCGACCGTGCTCGGCTTCGGCGGCTACACCTCGATCGTGACCGACGGCTGCTTGCGCATCGTCGAGGACCGCATGGCGCTCACGAGCGGCAACTCGCTCACCGCGGCGGCCGCGCTCGACGCGCTCCTCGAGGGCGGCCGCGCGCTCGGCATCCGCGAGCGGCGCCTCGGTATCGTCGGCGCCGCCGGGAACATCGGCGCGGTGCTCGCCGACGTGGCGGCCGACGACGTGCACTCGATCGTCCTCGTGGGACGCGCCGCCGCGCGAAGGCGCCTCGAGGCCGTCGCCGAGCGCCTGGCACCGCGCGTGCGCGTGGAGGTCGCCGCGGATCTCGGGGCGCTGCGCGACTGCACGCTCGTCGTCTCGGCCACGAATGCGGCGCGTCCCGTCATCTTGCCCGAGCACATCGGCGACCACCCGACCGTGATCTGCGACGTGGCCGTGCCGCGCGACGTCGCCCCCGAGGTCTCCGCCGCACGCCCGAAGGCGCTCGTGCTCGCCGGCGGCGAGGTGCGGTTGCCACCGGGCGAGGCCGTCGAGATCCCCGGCCTCGCGCTCTCCGGCGGCCGCGTCTACGGCTGCTTCGCCGAGACACTGCTCCTCGGCCTCGGCGGCATCCGCGAGCACTTCTCCTACGGCCCGCTCGAGCCCGACCGCGTCCGCCGCGCCCGCGCCCTCGCGCGTGCCCACGGCTTCTCGATCGCGCTCCGCCGCGCGGACTGACGGCTCAGCCCTTGACCAGCTCCACCGTGCCCGCGCCGCCGTCGATGCGCACGCGCGCGCCGTCGGGGATGCGCTCGGTCGCGCCGGGCACGGCGAGCACGGCGGGCAGGCCGTACTCGCGCGAGATCACCGCCGCGTGCGCGAGCACGCCGCCGGTCTCGGTCACGACGCCGCCGATGCGCGCGAAGACCGGCGTCCAGCCCGGGTCCGTGAACGGCGTGACGAGGATGTCGCCCTTCTCCACGCGGTGCACGTCCTCGAGCCGCGAGATCACGCGCGCCCGCCCCTCGACGCGCCCGGGCGAGCAGCCCGTGCCGACGAGCACGCCGTCGCCCGCGACCGCCACCCGCGCGGCGAGCTTGTACTGCGAGCCGATCTCGTTCGGGTTCTTGAAGTTGCGGAACGCCTGCACGGTGCGCCGCCCGGCCGCGATCCTGCGCCACGCCTCGCCGACGGTCAGCGTGCCCTCGAGGAAGGCGAGCACGTCGTCCATCTCCAGGTACCAGAGGTCATCGGCCGCCTCGAGCTTGCCCTCGGCGCACAGGCGCCGCGCCGCCTCGAGCGACCACCGGCGCACCAGGTAATACGCGTAGCTCGACTTGTCGCGCATCTCCTCGCGCCACCACGCGTAGCTGCGGACGAGCTCCAGCATCTTGCGAAAGCCGCCCCTGGCCATCGGCCGGAAGCGCAGCGCGCGCTCGGCCTTCTCGCGCTCGCGCTCGTACGCCTCGTGCTGGGCCCTGGCCGCCGCCGTCGGGTCGTGCGACCCGTCGAAGCTCGCCACGCCCTCCTCGATCGTCTGGCGCACGAACGCCAGGTCCTCGTGCCAGCGCGGCACGCGGATGTCGAGCTCCTTGCGGCCGTGGTGCCGCCATCGGCTGGCGAACTCGCGCACCTCCTCGTCGGTGGGGCCGCCGCCGCGCGCGGCGATGCGCCCGCACAGCGCCTGCAGGTCGGCCAGCGGCCGCATATGCGAGAGGTCCTGCAGGCCGCCCACGAGCGCGAGGTAATCGAGCTCGCCCGCCGCCTTCTTCGCGCGCTCGAAGTGCACCTTGAAGTCGAGCTTCGAGTTCGACGTGTTGTAGATGGTCGTGAAGTACTGCGTCTCGGTCTCGAAGTAGAGCCCGCGGAGCAGCTGCCGGTAGGCGCCGACGAAGTCGTCGAACGCCATGCCGGCGAGCTCGGCGTCGGTCTTCTCGTAGGGCGCCTTCTTCGCGTCGAACTCGGCGCACAGGCGCCTGTCCGCCGCGAGCACCTCCTTGTAGCTGCGCTTGAGCGCGAACAGGACGGGCAGCGCCCGCACGACGCCGCCGAGCGTCACCGGCGTCTGCTTGCCCGGCCCCTCGTACGACGGCGAGATCCCGAGGTCGGTGTCGAAGTTCCGCTCGACGTAGCCCGGGATCGGCTCGAGCACCTCCTTGACCGCGCCGAAGTTCCAGTAGGGCCGCGCGAAGAAGTAGCCCATCCACCGACGCTCGTCCTTCGAGTCGAGCAGCTTGATGTCCTTGAAGTAGCGCGGCATCGAGTGCTCGACGCACATGCGGTAGAGCGACCACATGAACGGCGCGCAGACGTCGCTCGAGACGCCGCCGTCCTTGAAGTCCGCGGTCGTCCACTCGCCCGCGTCGGCCGCGAACGAGAGCTTCGTGATCGGCCGCGCCTGCAGGATCCAGAGCTGCCCGGCCGAGAGCGCGAACTCCACGTCCATCGGCCGGCCGTAGTGCACCTGGATGTCCGCACCCGCGCGCGCGAGCGCCGCGAGCTGCGCGTCGTCGAGCGTCGGCGCCTTGCGCGCGTCGCCCTCGAGCGGCACCTCGCGCGTGCCGCCGCCGGCCACCGCCTCGACGCGCACGGACTTGTCGCCGAGCTTGCGCTCGAGCACGTGGCCGTCGCCCGGCCGCACCACGAACTGGTCGGCGTTGGTGCGCCCCGAGACCAGCGCCTCGCCGAGCCCGAACGCGGCCTCGACCAGCGTCTCGCCCTCGCGGCCCGTCAGAGGGTGCACCGTGAACATCACGCCCGCGACCTCCGCGTGGACGAGGCGCTGCACCGCGACGCCCATCGCGAGGCCGCCCAGCCCTCCCCCGCGCTCGGCCGCGTAGCCGAGCACGCGCGGCGTCCACAGCGACGCCCAGCAGCGCTTGAGCGCGGCCTCGAGCGCGTCGTCGCCGACCACGCCGAGCACCGTCTCGTATTGCCCCGCGAAGCTCGCGCCCGCGAGGTCCTCCTTGGTGCCCGAGGAGCGCACCGCGAGCGCCACGCCGTCCGGCCACAGCTTGCGCCGCGCCTCGAGGAGCGCCCCTCGCACTTCGCCCGGCAGCGGGGTCGCGCAGAGGAGCTCGCGCAGCGCCTCGAGCCTGGCGTCGTCGAGGTCGCCCGCCCCCGCGCGCTCGAGCGCGTCCCTCACCGCCTCCGCCAGCGCCGGAAGCGCGAGGAATCGCGCGCTCGCCTCCGTGGTCACGCAGAGCCCCTCGGGCACCCGCGCGCCCGCGCGCAGGAGCTCGCCGAGCGACGCCGCCTTGCCGCCCACGAGCGGTCCGGCGTCGGCCCCGACGTCCTCGAAGGTCACCACGAGCGGCGCGGTCATTAGGCAGGCGTAGTCGAGCCCCCGGGCGAGGTCAACGGTCACGACAGGTGCGGCAAGACGCCCTGCCAGAACGTCGCGTAGAACATATGCGTGTAGGCACATACGGGATAGCCCCGCAGGTGGTAGAGGACCCCGAGCAGCAGGCCGCTGACGAGCAGCGTCGCGAACGCCGCCGGCGGCACGTCGCCGCCGTGCGCCAGGAGCAGGCTCCCGGCGAGCGCGTAGGCCGCCGCCGCCACGACGATCGACATCGCCGCGGCGAGGACGCGTGGCAGCTCGAGCACGCGACCGAACAGCCAGCCGAGGAGCTCGAGGGCGAGCCACCGACACACCGTCTCCTCGTTGACCGCCTCGCCGAGCGCGCCCACGAGCGGCACCGCGCCGGCGGGCTTGCCGAGGACGGGGTGCAGGCCCGCCGCGCGGACGACGGACCACATCGCGAGCGACACGAGCGCCGCGTAGACCATCGACTCGAGGATGAGCGGCGCGAAGTACGCCGGGCGGAACCGGCCGCGCCGCCGCAGCACGAGGACCACCAGCAGGAACGCGAGCACGAGGCACACCTGCACCGCCACGAACGCGGTCTCGCCGATCGCGTCCACCTGGGCGTGCAGGAGGAAGTCCCGCTCCGACGGCTCGGACGCGCCCGCGATCACGCCGAGCACGTACGCGAGCGTGAGCGGCACGCCCATCAGCAGCCCCGAGAAGGCGCCGCGCGTGTGGGCGTGGTAGTCGCGGAGGCGCTCGCCGAGCGCCCGCGGGCGCGCCGGCGCCGGCGTGGCCGCCGGGCCGTCGGGGTCCCCCTCCGCCTCGCGCGGCCGCGTCACGGCGCCAGGGTAGCGCACCCGGCCGACGGGACGGCGCCCCCTCCGACCCACGCCCGAAACACGGTACTGTTATCTCCCAGCCGTGAAGCCGCTCGCGCCGCACTTCCGTTCGTCCTTCCCCGACCTCGAGACCACCGGGTTCCGCACCTCCGCCTGGCGAAGCGGCGTGCCCGAGCGCAACGCGCCGCTCAAGGTGCTGCACCGGACGCTGCTGCACGCGTTCGCCGAGGCCGGCAAGCGCTCCGAGGACGTCGGGATCACGCTCTGGCCCGCCTCGGATCGCGAGGCCGAGCAGCACCAGCCCTATCGTGGCCTGTTCCACGATGCGCGCAGCGTCGCCGAGGGCCTGCGCCGCATGGGCGTCAAGCGCGGCGACCGCGTGCTCATCGTGCTGCCGACGAGCTTCGACTTCGTGACGGCCTTCTTCGGCGCGCTGATGGTCGGGGCGATCGCCGTGCCGGCCTACCCGCCGAGCGGCCTCCGCCTCGAGATGGCGGTGGATCGCCTGTGCCACATCGGCAACCACAGCCGCGTGCGCGCGTGCGTCACGAACCGCACGATCCGGCCGTTCCTCGGCGAGCTCGTCGCCCGCGTGCCCACGCTGCGCGAGCTCGCGGTGAGCGAGGAGCTGGCGGACCTGCCGCACCTCGACCCGAAGCTCATCCAGGTGCGCAGCGCCGACTCGGCGTTCATCCAGTACACGTCGGGCTCGACTGGGAACCCGAAGGGCGTCGAGCTCAGCCACCGAGCGCTGGTGTCGAACATCCACGCGATCGGCCTCGCCGCGCGCGTCCAGCACACCGACGTCACCGTGTCGTGGCTGCCCCTCTATCACGACATGGGGCTCATCGGGACGCTGCTCTTCTCGATCTACTGGCGCCTGCCGCTCGTGCTCATGGAGCCGCAGACGTTCCTCGCGCGCCCCATCCGGTGGCTCCGCGCGATCCACGCCAAGAAGGGCACGCTCTCACCAGCGCCCAACTTCGCCTATGGCCTGTGCGTCAACCGCATCAAGCCCGCGGATCGCGAGGGCCTCGACCTGTCGAGCTGGCGCGTCGCGTTCAACGGCGCCGAGCCCGTCAGCTACCGCACCGTGCGGCAGTTCCTCGAGACCTACGAGCCGCTCGGGTTCCGGCCGTCGTCGATGCTGCCGGTCTACGGCCTCGCGGAGTCGAGCCTGGCCGTCACGTTCCCCGAGCTCGGCCGCCCGCCGCACGCGGAGCTCTTCGATCGCCACGCGCTCGCGAACGGGCGGGTCAAGGTCTCCTCCGGGAAGACGTCGCTCGCCGTGGTGTCGGTCGGAAAGCCCCTGCCGGGCCACGACGTCGCGGCGGTGGACGAGCGCGGGCTCGAGGTCGAGCCGGGCCGCGTCGGTCACGTCGTCGTGCGCGGCCCCTCGCTCATGAAGGGCTACTTCGAGGACCCGAAGGCCTCGGCGGCGGTGCTGGTGGACGGCTGGCTCTGGACGGGCGACCTCGGCTTCTTCCTGGAGGACGAGCTCTTCATCACCGGCCGCGCCAAGGACATGATCATCCAGCGCGGGCGGAACTACTACGCGGAGGACCTCGAGCGCGCGGCCGAGCGCGTGCAGGGCGTGCGCCCGGGCGGCGCCGTCGCGTTCGGCCTCCACGACGAGGAGACGTCGCGCGAGCTCGCCATCCTCGTCATCGAGTCACGCATCGCCGAGGAACCGCGCCAGCAGGAGCTCGTCAAGCTCGTCGCCGACACGGTGCTCGAGATGTGCGAGGTGCGCATCGACGAGGTCGTCATCGTGCCGCCGCGGACGATCCCGAAGACGTCGAGCGGCAAGAAGCAGCGCTCGCTGTGCCGCGAGCTCTACCTCAAGGACCTCCTGCGCGGCCCCGCCAGCACGCGCCTGCAGGTCGCGGTCATCTACGCCCGCTCGCGCGCAGGGTTCATGATCGCCGGCGCGCGCAAGCTCTTCTCCCGCCGCGCCCCGGAGTAGGCGGGGCTCTCATGATTCTACACATCTGCCAAGGCGCATGGAT